>JAYPEX010000021.1:8724-15797 GCA_038125995.1 Flavobacteriaceae bacterium | reverse complement strand
ATTCATTGGAACTGTTTCCCCGCTGTGAAGTCTTTCGAAAATTGTTTTCATAAGTTTTTAATTGCAAAAAAGTTCATTGATTCCATGGTGTAAATTGTATTCTTTGTGATTCCATTTAAAGGTTCCAATGATCGAATCAGGGAGTACAATGGTCGCTTTCAAACCCTCCTTTGTGTTTTTATAGGAAACTTCAATTGCTCCTTTTGGATGCGGTATTGAACCTCCAATTTTTTTAAAATTGGCGATATGAGGTTCGATTTGTACTTGCTCGAAATAGGGAGCCTCACTTTGAATTCCCAAAATTGTTCTATAAAACTCTACATTGGGACTTGAACCCCAGGCATGACAATCGGATCTGGTGTTTTCTACTTCAGTATCTTCTCCCCAGGTAGTCATACCGAGCTCTAAATTTCTTCTCCATACATCTAACCAATCTAAGTATTGGTTCCCAAAACCTGCTTTGGTATACGCCCTATGCAGATAATAACTAAAATAAATCGAAGCTCTCGACAAGCTTTTATCTTCCATCATTTTTAGAGCAATGGATTTAGATGTTTTAGTATCGGTAAGCCCAGCGAGAATCGCCATGCTGTTGGTGTGTTGTGAATACATAGTCCCTTTTGGAGTATCAGCATAAAGTCCTTTGGAAGCATCCCAATAAGCTTCATGTATGTGATTGGTTAATTCTTTAGCGATTGAAGTGTACATCTTGGAGTAAGCCATAGAGCCTTCTTTTGTTTCGAGATCGATTGCCGATTGTAAAGCCAATAGTAATTGAAGATCAATCATTGCAGATCGTCCCATTTCGTCCATAGGCCCAACACCTGCACTCCAATCTGGAACCCAATCGGTAAAATTCCAACCAGGTACATCTCTTACAAATCCTTCTTTATCAATATGTGAAATATAATGATTTAAGATTTGACGTGTACCAAATAGTTTGGTTTTGACAAAATTTCGATCCTTTCCATAGTACATATAATCATAAAGCGCACTAATATGCCAAAGAGCGTAGGTTGGAATTACTTGACTTTGGGTGTCTGGATAACGACTTAAAGTTAATCCACCCTTTTGAATGGATTGATCCCATAGATTTAAAGCATTTTTTGCCAATCGATCGTCCCCGCTGTTGTAATAAGAAATCATCATTTGAATTCTGGCATCGCCGATGTACTGTAAGCGTTCGTAATAAGGACAATCCATATAGGTGTCAACAGAACACAAACGTGCGGTTCTCCATCCTACAGTTAAAATGTCTTCCATTTCTGAATTATTGGAATTTAGTTTTGCATTCATTTTAAAGGGATAGGCTGTAAAGGTGCCGTATACATCATCGATAGTTATCGGTTGATCAGCTGTTTGAATGGCGAGTTCTACATAGCGATAAGTTCTGTAGCTTAAAGTAGTAAACTCCTGATGATTAGCTCCACTCGAAATGATAGTATCTCTTCTTCCAATCAGTTCTTTTTCTTCTATTTCATTTCGATTGTTTTTGTTTTGATTCTTATCGTATAAAGCTTCTGCATATGAAAGAACTAGTGATGCTCGATTACCTCCACTAAATTTAAGAGTGGTAAAGGCATTGGTTAATTCATTTTGATCTAATAAAATAGTAACTTTAGAATTCGCTTTAACTTTAAAGGATTGTACATTTAATGGAAACTTTTTAGGTATCGTAGTGCCCACTACTTTTCGGACCTCAGCAAATCGAATGGGTTTTAATTCCATTTCTGGAATGATGGACTCTTGCAGGTTCCAGCCATTGTTAAACGACATTCCAAAGCCATTAAAACTTCGTTGATTAAAGATGGCAGCATCTTCCCATGAAGCATCATTAAAGGAAGCTTTTTTCCAATGATGAACCGTTAGGTTCATGTCTATTTTTTCGTTGGCGCCGGCTGCATAGTATCCCAAAACAGTTTGGCCGATAGGAGTGAAGCTGTTGTCTTGAATGCATTTCCATGAATTGTCAGTATTGAGAATCGAGGCTTCTTCAAGACCTTTGATATAAAAAGCAGTTCGTTTGCTAAATTGGTTGACGGGTTTAAAGGAGCCTTCATTCCAAACTTTTGCTGCGATGCTATTAGAACCCTCTTTTAGAAAGCTTGCAATATCAACGGTATTGTAATTATAGTTTTCTAAATCACCAAGCGCAGGTCCTGTAGAAACGAATTGTTCGTTGACAAATAGTTGGTATCGATTGTCAGCAGAGATGTGGATAACATAGGTTTTTGGAATGCTGTTGAGTTGAATGGTTTTTCGAAATAAATACAAACCCGCATCTGTTTCATGCGTGTTAGGCACGTAGATCCAGTTCGCATTTTGTCCAAAACTAAAAGAAGATATGATTGAGAATGCAATGAGTATAAATTTTTTCATAGTACTATATATTTGACTTAAATTACAATTCTTTTTAAACAGATGGTCTATATTCGGTTAAATAATTGTCTTAAAATTATAACTCTAAATAAATGATGTGTTTTGAATCGATGATTTGAAGCAAATTAATGAATGTAAACGATTTATATACTAGTTCTCAACGTTTTTCAGTAACAGAAAAAATGCCAGTGTTGTTTTTGGGGCATGGAAACCCTATGAATGCCATTGAAGAGAATCAGTTTGTCAATGGTTTTAGAGCTGTTGCTAAAACTTTGCCAAGACCCAATGCCATACTTTGTATCTCTGCTCATTGGTATACCAATGGGACCAAAGTAACCTCCATGGAAATGCCTAGAACAATTCATGATTTTGGTGGTTTTCCAAAGGAGCTTTTTGAGGTGGAATACCCTGCTAGCGGAAGTCCTGAGCTGGCACAAGATACCAAAATATTACTTCAACCTACACTTGTTGAATTAGATGAAAAATGGGGCCTAGATCACGGAGCCTGGAGTGTGATCAAGCATTTGTTTCCCAATGCCGATATTCCTGTAGTGCAATTGAGTATTGACTACACCAAACCTGCTGAATACCATTTTGAATTGGCTCAAAAATTAAATTCTTTAAGAGAAAGGGGGATATTGATTATTGGTAGTGGAAACATCATCCATAATTTGTCTCTTGTCGACTGGAAAAATTTTGAAAAAGAAAATCACGGTCATGATTGGGCTATTGAAGCCAGAGAAATGTTAAATAATTTATTGTTAAACGGAGATTTTAAATCACTGATCAACTATCATCAAATTTCTAAAGCCATCAATCTTGCAGTTCCAACCCCAGATCATTATTTGCCATTGATTTATGTTGTAGCCTTGCGTCAAAAAGGTGAATCCCTTGAATTGTTCAACGACAAGCTTGTTGCTGGTAGTCTGAGCATGACCAGTGTGAAAATTTCCTAGATTTTAATAGGATGTAGATTGAAACTTTTCTTATAACTGTATTGGATTTTGATCGTACTATTTTTTTTGCTGCATGAACTTACTGAGAATCAAATAGAGTATTCCACAGGAAATCCAAGCAGGTAAGGTCATAAAGGATAGAAAGACCCCTTTGCTTAAGGAGATGTAATAAAAGATTCCAAAACTTAAAGCCCATGCAATCAATACTGAAAAGTTAAAATTAAGTTTTGCTTTTTCTGCATAATTACTAACGATTCCTACTTTGTCGGCAAAGAAATGTTCAAATACGATGATGGCTCCAATTGGGGCAAGAACAAATCCGTAAAGCGCCACAAAATCTAACAACTTCATCGCAAAGGCTGGAAATAAACCAGCGATGGTTGCAATACTCCCTGCAATAATTGTAACCCAAAAAGTAGATGCCTTTGGTAAAACAGCTTGAAATGCTAAACCAGCTCTATAAATTGTAGGATTAGCAGTAGTCCAACCTGCTAGTATGACAACGATAATTCCAAAAACTCCGATGGCATTGTACGCTAAAGGTCCTGGTGCAACAGCTGGTGCTTCTCCAGCACTAAGTAATGCCTGTGCTTCTGGAGATTGAATGTAAACTGCATAGAGTAGGGCTGCAGCGATCCATGCCATATAATGTCCAACATACATTCCGGCTGCAGTAGTCCATCCGGAAGCAGGTTTTTTTGCAAAACGAAATACCGATAAATCACTCATTCCAATATGCATAGCAGCATTGGCAAACCACGACCAGAAGAACACATGCCAAAAGGTGTATTTTACTTGACCTGGGTAAGGATCTGAACCTTCACCCCAGATGTTCCAAAAGTCAGAAAAACTACCAACTCCTAATTGATTAAGAGCGACGATACCTGCAACGATGAATCCGAGTACGATAAGTGGAGACATCCAATTGGCAGCTTTAGAAACGGTATTAAAACCCTTTGCAGCAATAAGAGATATCACGAATCCAATAACGAGTACAATGATGACCCAGGTGGTTCCATTAGGCATGGTATCAGTTAATTTAGGCATTTCCATATCAAACGGTATTCCTACTGCTGTGGCTGATACGGTAATCATGGAGCCTGCTAAAAAGCAAAATAAGACTCCATTGGCGAGGTTGTATAAGGTCACTAGCTTCTTACCGGTGATTTTTTCTAAATGATAGTAAAGTGTTAGTCGGTGCTTAACAGCAATTTCAGCTGTTAAGAAACGCCAAGAAAGTACTGCCATTAGATTTCCTAATAAGAGTCCAATGATTAGGTCAAAGGCACTCACCCCTGTAGTTAAAAACAAGGGGCCAATGACGAATTCAGTTCCTGCAGCATGTTCCCCGGCGTACATACCTAAAAAGCTTAACCAGCCTTTTAATTTACTTTGAGGGACTTGTTCTCTTTCGTACTCACCTCCTTGAGCGAGATGTTCTTCAACGATAATATCAGTTTGGCTCATATTTAGTTTGTTATTGTTTGGTTTGTAGATTTCTATTTGAGAATCAAGTGTTCAGCTAGGTCTTCGACTTTAGTGCAACAAAGTTGATCCATCACTTGTTTAAATTGGGTTTTTAAAATATCAATGGTGTGATCACCTCCTTTGTTTCCTAGCGCTGCTGCTCCATACATAAATGGTCTTCCCATGAAGGTGAATTTAGCTCCACTTGCCAAAGCTCTTGCGACATCAACTCCAGATCGCATTCCTGAATCAATCATGATTTCTATTTGATCTGAGTACTTTTCTTGAATGCGTTGTAATACAGAAATCGTAGATTCTGAAGCATCTAATTGCCTTCCTCCATGGTTGGAAATAATGATGCCATCAAATCCCATTTTAATGGCATCTTGCACATCTCTTTCTGAGGCCACTCCTTTTAATACAAGTTTTCCTCTCCAACGATCGCGTATCGGCTTTATTTTTTCAGCGTTGAGTTTTCCAGAAAAGGTTTGATCCATAAAGTATCCCAATTGCTTTAAGTCGATTCCTTCTGGAGTATATTCTTTTAAAGAATTAAAGCTTGGAATACCATGTTTAAGTGTTTGCATCGCCCAGCTTGGTTTCCCCAAAACTTGTAGGATGTTCTTGAGAGTCATTTTAGGTGGTAGGGCTAAGTGATTTTTATAATCTCTTGGACGGTATCCAAAAGTAGGAACATCCGAAAGTAAAACTAAAACAGGTGCTCCGGCAACCTGAGCTCTGTCGATTAAACCATTTCTGATGTGATCTTCAACAGGATTATAGAGCTGAAACCAAGCATTTCCATCGGTGAGTTCCGCTGCACGTTCAATATCCATGGTGGTTACTGTGGAAAGCACAAAAGGAATGTTGTGTTGATGTGCAGCCTTTGCTAAAATCTCTGGTGAGTTTGGCCACATAAGTCCTTGAAGACCTACAGGAGCAATTCCAAATGGGGCATCGTATTCTTTTCCAAACAAGGTGGTTTTTATATTTGCTTCCCCTTGGTTTCTGAGGTATCTAGGTTCTAATTGTACCTTTTGAAAATCTGATGTATTTCTGTTCAGAGATACATCACTATTACAACCTCCATCTAAATAATCAAAAGCAAAAGAAGGCATTCTTTTTTTTGCTTTGTTTCTCAAATCATCAACTGAAGGATATTTACTCAATAATTTCTGGTCCATCTTATTTGAATATTACAGGTAAGTGTTTTGTGAGCGCGTAATTTTTAGTCAAGAACTCAGAATCAAGCTCTGTATCAGAAATAGCAATTGCAGCACCTAAAGCAGAACCTAGAGATGCAGTAGTACTTCTGAGTTTTTTCTTTGGAAAAGCAATGGAGAGTAGTTTAATGAACACATCGTTATCGCTAAATCCTCCATCGATATAGATGTGTTTAATATCTTGATTCCCCATGACTAATTCAATGTTTGAAACTTGAATTTCTACAAGTTCCATCATTAATTGATGATAAGCAACTTCTGCGGATTCAAATTTTAAATCAGTTAGATGAGGCATTTGATCTGATTCGATACTTTCCCAATGAAAGTAATGCTTGTAAGAAGAAGCTAGACTCCAATATATAGTATTATCGAACTTTATATTTTTATGAAAATTGTCATCCAATTCATATTGATTTTTAAGGTGTTCTAACTGAATGCCATATTCATTGCCTAGGAAGAGTCGAGCAGCTTTTACTGGGTTTCCATTGATGCGCATATAGTTCAGGCAGTTTTTTTTGATATCGTTACACGACAAAAAACCATCGAAGAATGGATTCAAGGTAATACTCCATGTCCCTGTTGATACCAAAATAAATTTGTTTTGTACAGACCGAATGTAGGGAATCAGTGCCGCTGAACTATCGTGTATTCCAACGCCTATTTTTAAGTGCTTTCCATTGTAGTTGGTATTCATACTTGTTCCTGTTGCTACAATTTTTGGAAGAATTTTATCGAATTCCTCTTCGTATACCCAACTGTGATAATCCTTCGCTTGATAATTCCAAAGAGTTGTATGGCATCCAATACTCGTGTATTCCGAAAGAGGAACTCCCGTAAATAAGTAACTTAGGTATTGAGGTAGGTGAAGACTGTATTTAATTTTTTTAAAAACTTCAGGTTGATAGTGCTTTAGCCAATATAATTGAATACCGGAATTCAACATTCCAGCTTTAGGAGAACCTGTTGCTGCAGCTATTTCCAATTCAGGACCATAGGTTTCATAAAATGAATTAATAACGGATTTTGGTAATTTCTTAGTGTAATTGTA
>JAYPEX010000021.1:0-8624 GCA_038125995.1 Flavobacteriaceae bacterium | reverse complement strand
GTTTACTCATCTTTACAATCCAGTTGCGGTACTTTCCATACCACGTGAATCAATTAATTTCTTTCTAATTTCAAAGGCTCTGTAAGCACCGATTGGATCAAGTGCCCCACCAGATTGAAGCCTCGCCTGTCTTAAAAGTGGTCTTACATCCGTACGATAGGCTTCTTGTAAGATTTCTTGACAAAGAGTTACATCGCAAGCTAATTGGGCTGCTTTAAGTTGTTCTTGATCTATTAGAAGTGCTTTGGCATATGCTTCTTGTATCGCTTCTAGAGATTGCATCAAATCTTCTAATGGGTCTTTTATATTGTGAGAAGCATCAATCATCCAGGCTGGGTATGGGTTTTGTGGATTGTTTTCCATTCCATAAACCAGTGAATTGAAGATTAAGAAAAGTGCATAGGGCTTGATGGAGCCAACGGTTAAATCATCATCTCCGTATTTACTGTCGTTAAAGTGAAATCCACCTAACTTACCCTTTAACATCAAAGTTGAAACAATCTGTTCAATATTCGTATTGGGTAAGTGATGTCCTAAATCTACTAAAGTATAGGCTTTGTCACCACATTCGTTCGCTAACATAAATGAGGTTCCCCAATCTTGAATCACTGTTGAATAGAAGTTAGGCTCATAAGGTTTGTATTCAATGAGCATTTTCCAATCATCGGCAAGTTCTTTATAAATTGATTTTAAGGAATCTTCTGTGTTTGAAAGAACTGTTTTAAAATTCGATTGTCCTGGAAAAGAGGAACCATCAGCCAGCCACACAGTTAAACTTTTGGAGCCTAATTTTTCTCCAATTCGAATCACTTCGATATTGTGCTCAATGGCTTGTTGTCTAGAATCTTTGTTGACACTACACAAAGAACCGTATTTATATGAGTGTTTAGCTCCTTTTTGATCTTGGAAAGTATTCGAATTCATGGCATCAAAAACAATCCCATGAGAAGCAGCTCGTTCTTTAATGGCGACATAATCTTTTGGAATATCCCATGGAATATGTAAGGATACTGCTCCTGCAGTTTGAGTTAGTGAGTGAATTAGTCCAATATCATCTAATTTTTGCTCTAAAGATGAAGGCTCACCACCAAAAGGAAATCTTCCAAAACGCGTACCTCCTGCACCAAGGGCCCAAGAAGGAATCGCCACTTGAAAATCAGCTAATTTATTTACTATTGTTTCAGCATCTATACTTTTAGAAACTAACTGATTTGCTAAAAAGTCAAATTGATTTAAATGAGAAGTCATGGACTTCTCATTTAAATCTTGTATTTGTTCTTGATTGATCATTTGTTTGTTATTTAAAACTCCATCACTAAAGATCGGGTTAGCTACTCAACTCAACTATTATCTGACAAAGGCATTGGCCATGCCTCCGTCAACGTTGATAATATTACCAGTTGTCTTATTTAAAATACTTACACATGCAAATACTCCGTTAGCGATATCAGCAGGGTAGATAATTTCATGTAATAAATTTCTTTTGGCATAATGCATGGGTAATTCTTCGACAGAAATACCATAAGCCTTCGCTCTTCCTTCGGCCCATTCACCTTCCCAAATTTTAGAACCAACGATCACGCCATCAGGATTTACGGTGTTCACTCGAATCTTGTCTTTTGCGAGTTCAGCAGCTAATAATCGTGCCATATGTTGCTGAGCAGCTTTCGAAGTTCCATAGGCTACATTGTTCGGTCCAGACACCAATCCATTCTTGGAGGCAATTGAAATAAAATCTCCTCCTAGGTTTTGAGCTCTCATCACTGCAACAGCTTCCTTAGCAAGCTCGAATTGTCCTTTGACTAATACGTTTTGAAGTATGTTCCAATCCGCTTCTGTAGTTTCTTCTATAGGTTTAGAAATTGCTAATCCTGCAGAGTGAACAACAATATCAACCCCACCAAAATCTATACATGCTTTTTTGAATGCATTCTTGATAGATGTTTGGTTGGTTACATCACAAACCACATGGGAAGCTACATCTGCTTTGTAAGTCTGAACGGCTTCAATGAGGCGATCTTCGGCAATATCGGTAAGTACAACATTGGCTCCTTCTGCTGCTAATTTATCAGCAATAGCCTTGCCAATTCCACCACCTGCACCAGTTACTAAAGCTACTTTTCTGGATAGTGGTTGTTCCTTGGGCATGCGTTGTAATTTAGCTTCTTCTAAAAGCCAATACTCAATATCAAAAGCCTCCTGTCTTGGAAGTGATGTATACGAGCTAATTGCTTCAGCACCACGCATTACATTGATGGCATTGATATAGAATTCACTGGCTACTCGCGTCGTTTGTTTGTTTTTAGCAAAACTAAACATACCTATACCAGGATAGATGATAATTACTGGATTTGGATCGCGCATTGCGGGTGAGTTATCACGCTTACAAGTATTGTAGTAATCTGCGTATTCTTTTCGATACTGCTCGAATGCAGGAACTAATTTTTCTAAAACTTGCTTTGGATTCGATAAATCTTCAGCAGTTGATAAATCTAGTATTAAGGGCTGAATTTTTGTTCTTAAAAAGTGATCAGGACAGGAGGTTCCAAGTGGTGCTAAACGCTCTAAATCATTGGAGTTGATGTACTCCATAACTACATCGGTATCACTAAAGTGTCCAATCATACGATTTTCAGAGGAACAGAGCCCTCTAAGTAGGGGCATGAGTTGTGCTGCCTTTTCTTGACGCACTCCAGCAGGAAGAGATTGTACTTTTTGACCTCCAAAAACAGATCCTTTCTCTGAAATTTTATTTTGAATGTACTCTGAAGCTGTTTCAATTACTTCTAAAGAGTTCTTATAGCATTCATATGAAGTATCTCCCCAGGTAAACAACCCATGAGAACCGAGTACAATACCGCGTATGCCAGGATTGTCATTTAAGCATTTTTCTAACTGCAGACCTAAGTCAAATCCTGGGCGTTGCCATGGCACCCATCCCATGGTATCTCCCCAAATCTCTTTGGTGATCTTTTCGCTATCTTCAGCTGCAGCTACAGCAATTAGCGCATCAGGATGTAAGTGATCAATATGTGCAAAAGGTAATAATCCGTGAAGTGGAGTATCGATTGAAGGCGCTTTGGAATCTAAATCATAAATACAATGATTAAAAAGACCTACCATACGATCTTCATCTTCCAGTCCACCATAAACAGTTTTTAAATCGCGAAGTCTCTCAGTGTATAGTCCTGCGATACCAGCTCTAGTGAGTGTTCCAATATCACCTCCTGAACCTTTAACCCACATGACTTCAACTTCCTCATTAGTCAATGGATCTTTTTCAAATGTTTTGCAAGATGTATTTCCACCACCGTAGTTGGTAATTCTCAAATCTGCTCCTAATATATTGGAGCGATACAGAAATAAACCAACTTCATCTCCTTCTAACTCTTTAGCTTTTGTATCATCCCAGAGAAAATGGACATGATTAAATTTGTTTTTCATTAAGTTGTTTTTAAATCAAACTTGATTTTATAAGAAATTCTCAATGATGAGAACTGATCGGAATAAACGGATTGAGTTTTTATCAATTCACATCATATTTTCTAAAGTGTCAATATAACACAATTTAAAATAAATTTACTATTTCAAATCAAATAAATACAGAGCTTGCAAAAGTAATTCGAACAACGATAATTTCTTTTCAATTAGAAAATTGAAATCTAAGTGATTCCTAAGGCGCCTATTTTTTTTGCAGGGCTAGCCATTGCATTATGGTAACGGGCAAACCGTCTACCATAACTGGATTTCCATTAAAATCCTTATAGCTTTCGTTGGCATGGGAATAGATCCAAGACCAATGCCCTGGATAGTGATAGTTGTTACCTCCATAGGCATTGGTGATGTCTGTAACGTGGTCGTAATAAGAAAAGTGTACGTTTTTAGCACCACTAGTAATGAGTCTGTTGTAAATTGGTACTATTGTTTGTTCAGGAACCGTAGTGGCATCATCCTTGGAATGTATAAACCAAATAGGGAGGTGTTGAATGGAATTGATTTGAGAATCGGTTACATTGACATCTCGGTAGGCTAAGGCGCTGATGTAAGCTCCTGCAAAGTAGTTGGGGTATTCCAATAAAAGTTTAAAGCTCATATAGCCACCATTGCTACAACCACCTACATAAATTCGATCTTTATTAATATCCGGATGTTGTCGAGTGAAGTCATCAATAAGTCCTTTTACATCTTTGAAATAAATATCGTCGACTTGTCCACTTGTGGAGCCATTTCCACTGTCCATCCATCGTGTAGGACTTTGGGGTACCAATACATAAGCTCCCCCAAAATAATTTTGAATTTCATCAGACGCGTAGTTAGCTGCTCGGTTTCCTAAAAGTGGAATTGTAGGATCAATTCCACCTTCACCACCTCCATGTAGCCATATGATTAAAGGCTTTTTGGCAAGTTTTGATTTTGGAACATAGGATGCGTAGTGAATTTCTTTTTTTGAATTTTCACCATAGTGTGCGCCCTCTAAATCAAATTGGTCTACCAAGGGAATGATTCGATTCGCTTCGTGATTCCATGTAATCAAATTATGGGTGTCCGTAATTAGTAATCGGTAATCAATCCAAAAATTACCACGCTGATAATGAAATGGAGAGGATATACGCAAGGTTGGACCTACTTCTAAAATGAGGGTTAGATAGTTGCTGCTCGTTGTTTTGTTGCCAGATGCGTCGGATATATAGGCTGCTAATACGTCTCTTTTTCCTGAGCTAGGCATTAGGGTGCTATCTGTCTTATCTGTAGTTCGTGTTGCTAAAACTTGAAATGCAGCTGCATCGGGAGTTTTAGTAATTTCCTGATCCAAATGAAGTACCACCTTGCTCACTGCAGGTCCCCAGTCAAATCCTTCAACAATTAAAGTATAATTTTCTTGTGCAAACATGATGATGGTTGCTGCTAGAGATGCAATTAAAAACAATAAAAAACGCTTCATAATAGAGATGTGTATGGTTAATGGTACTTAAGATACTTATTTTTTGATCATGTTTTTAGGATCCCATTCAATTATTTTTTTGTTGAAATAACTTTCGTTGCAAGCTAGAGCTGGTGCAGCTGCTCTAAACCCAAATACCGCATCTTCCACCACTGGTTTTCCTGTTCGTATGGAATCAAAGAAATTCGTAAAATGATCTAAGTGATCACTATAGCCTTCTGGAGCCTTAAAAGTGATGTCCTTTTTAATTGTTCTCTGTTGTTGTTCTGGGGTCCATTTCGCATGGTATTCTTTCTCCATTTCTTCTTGCATGCTTTTTGAAAAGGTAAATAAGGAATCATAACCTCCAAAACTTGGAGCCTCAGGAAGTATGCTGTGCGTTAAGGATAGATTACTACCATTGACTTCAATAACCCCCTCGGAACCAATTAAACGAATGATTTCTTGACCTCCTGTTCCGCTGATAAAGTTTACTTGAAGTGTCATTAAAAATGAGGCGTGCGCTTCTGTTTTGGGGTATTGCAATACTCCAGACATCACATCAGGCATATTTCTGCCATCCTTCCAATAGCTAAATTGTCCTGTACTGTATATGCTTTCAGGGCCAATAGAATTTGTGATTAAATGAGTTCCGCTTAAGAGATGAATAAATAAATCTCCAGCAACACCAGTCCCTACTTCCTTGAAGGCTCTCCACCAAAAGAACTTTTTAGCATTAAACTGCATTTTTTCAGTCGCTTCGATAAATTGATCCCAATTTGTCGTAAGGGCATTGGCATCTTTAGGAATCGTATATTCCCAAGCACCGATGGAATTTTGTCGATCGTAAACGGCATTCACCATATTGAGTTCCCCAATTTCACCTGAAGCCAACAACTCCTTTGCTTTTAAATAACCAATACTACTGACGCGTTGACTCCCGACTTGAAGTACTTTGCCTGATTTTTTTGCTGCTTCTATAACGGGGTATCCTTCCTCGATCTTATAGACCATCGGCTTTTCACAATACACGTGTTTTCCTTTCGCTAGAGCATCTAAAGTAATTCGGGCATGCCAAACGTCATGAGTGCAGATGAGTACGGCATCGATATCTGGTCGATCTAATAAATCCTTGTAATTTGTTGTGGTATAGAGCTCTTTTCCGTAGTGTTCTTTGGCATTTACTAATCTTCCATTGTAGAGATCGCAGATCCCTGCCAATTCAACACCAGGAACTTTAAGAGCGGTATTCAAATCAAAATGTCCTTGTACACCATAACCAATAACCCCAATTCTAATGGTGTCATTTGAGGTTATTTTTCGTTCGTATCGCAGGATGCGTTCCTCTGTCTTTTGTGCATTAGCATAAGAACTAAATGGAGCCGAAGCTGCAACTATACCAGTAACTCCGATGCTCTTAAGAAATTTTCTTCTGTTATTTAATGTATTTTGATCCATCGCTTGTTTGTTTATAATTGATATCTATTTGACAGAATAACTAACAAAAGCTACTTTTCGACTGTCAGCGCTCCAAGATGGAACATTGATGGTTCCCTGACCTCCATAAAATACAGGAGTTAAATCAGTGATTTCTCTTGTTTCAATATTCATGAGGCGCAATTTGACTTTCTTTCCAAAAAGATGATCTTGTTTTTGATCGGTGACGTAGGAAATGTATGCGATCCATTTATTATCTGGAGAAATATGTGGAAACCAGTTGGAGTAGGAGTCAAAGGTTAATTGTTCCGGATTGGATCCATCGGCTCTCATGCGCCAAAGTTGCATGTGACCGGATCTATAGGAGTTGATGTAGATATATTTACCATCCGGAGAATACTCTGGTCCATCGTCAAGTCCTTCCGTTCTTGTTAATCGTTTTGCTTTTCCTCCGTTCACAGGAATGGTATAGATGTCCAAATTATCACCTTTCATTCCCACGTAGGCCAAGGTTTTTCCGTCGGGGCTCCAACCATGCCAAAAGCATATCGCATCTGTGGATACTTTCTTAGGAGTTCCTCCCTCAACAGGAACCAGATATAGTGATGAAATCATCTCTGAGAGCGAGGACCCCATCTTGTCAAAATTACTCAATACGAGAGTCTTTTGATCGGGTGACAAACCGTGATCGTTATTCAAAGAAGTTATGGATCCTGTATTGATTTCACTGATGTTTTTGGTTGCTAAATCTAGTTTTTTTAACCGACCCTTGCTGTTGAGGATAAGATAATTGTCTCGATGCCAATTTGGAGCTTCATAATGCCCTTTTAGATCAATTATTGAGCTGACTTTTTTACTGTATACATCTACGGATTGAATATGAGATATCGTATCTGATTCTTTTACATCAGTAGGCATGTAATTCATACCTGTCTGACCTACTAATTTCCAATGATTTGTTGCATCTTTTTCAAGAAAACGAATTTCCTTGGTATACGTTCTTTTTCCATTGGTGTCAATAGAAATTTCATCGTGTTTCACCCATGCATTTTGATCATAAATGCTGAAAGTAAAATTGGAATGCATTGAAAACCCACCTTGTCCTATAAATTCTTTTGAAGGATTGATAATAATATCAGGGTCTAGGTCTGAAACTTGACCTTCAGCGTTTGAAAATAAAACCGTGTTATAAGGTTTTACCATCCAACAGGAAGCGTGTTCTTCGATGTTTCCAATTCGCCAGGTGGCCCCTTCCTTGATTAATAATTCCTTGATAGCAATGGTGTCATTAGTAGTTTGAGCACTTGCTAATGTTGATGCCATTGCCAAAATCACTAAGTTGAAATAGTTTTTCATGGATTTGATTCTTTTGATTTCTACTAATATAGGTTATTTTCTATATTATCTAATAAATAGATAATAGATTTTTTAAACTAGTAATTTTTGATACATTTGTTTGAGAAACAAAAAGAGTTGAATGAATACCGCAGATCTAAATCACTACATTTCAAATATTTCTATTGACTGTGTTATTTTTGGGTATCGTGATCATCAATTAAAGGTGTTATTAGGTAAATCAATTTTTGGGGAACATTTATACAATTTGCCAGGAGGTCATATTCGTAAAAATGAATCGATTGAATCTGCAGCAGAGCGCTTAGTTTTTGAGAGAACACAATTAAAAAAACTGCATTTGTTTCAATTTAAGGTGTTTGGTGATTCAAAAAGAATTAGTAGCAGTCCTCATAAAAATACAATTGTAAATTCGTTGAAGGATCACTATCCTCAATCCGTTATAGACTGGATTACAGATCGTTTTATAAGTATTGGTTTTTATGCTTTGGTAGACATTTCTAAAGTTAAACCAATGACAGGAGCGCTAGATTCCTCTCTTGAATGGAGATCGATCCATAATTTACCAGATTTAATGCACGATCACCATCAGATTGTCAATGATGCTGTTGAGTCATTGAGGCAGAACTTTGATTCTAAATTAAATGCTTTTAATCTACTGCCTCAAACTTTTACCATGAAAGATCTTAAACTTCTTTATGAGGCGGTCTATGAAATAGATTTTCCAATGAATAATTTTCAAAAGAAAATTTTAAGCTTAAATGTTTTAGAACGTCTTGAAAAGAAGTACACAGGTGCTCCAAATAAAGCACCTTATCTCTATCAATTTAAAGTGTAAAAGAGGTCCATATTGATCGGTATGTTGTTTGTTTTTATAAAGTTATCTAAAAACAAAAAACCCTTGAAAATCAAA
>JAYPEX010000020.1:0-15960 GCA_038125995.1 Flavobacteriaceae bacterium | reverse complement strand
GAAAAGTGAACTCAGCGCTAATGGATTAATTCGTATTATCAAAGAATTTGGTGTAAATCCACTGTGGCTATACGAACAGAATCAACCTCAATATTTAGATTACAGTTCAAAAGATTGTGCTCCAAAAGTGATCAGTCTTGCCAATGAAGAATCTGAGAATATCATCCTTGTCAACGCAAAGGCTGCAGCAGGCTATCCTCAGAATGTAGCCGATACGAGTTGGTATAAACAATTACCTGCTTTTGAGTTTCCGATTCCACAGTTTAAAAACTCGACCTATAGAGGTTTTCAAATCGAAGGAGACAGTATGCTTCCTAATCTTAGAGCAAATGATTGGGTACTCGCTAGAGCTGTTGAAAAACTCTCTCACATCAATTCAAACAAAATTTATGTGGTGGTACTTTTCGACTCTATTATGGTCAAAAAGATCAATGTGCTTGAAAACGGACTCTATGAATTAGTCTCTATAAATCCAGATTACAACCCTTATAAAATATCAGCACTTCAAATCCAAGAGGTATGGGAGGTTAGTAGTCGAATCAGTTTCGGGATTGAAGAGCCTCAAGAGAGTAAATTGCTACTTCAATTAAAAGAATCAATGAATTCACTTAAAAAACAATTAGAAGAGGCGACACTAAATTAATTAGAATCCAACTGCTGCATCGTCTCCTCTAGGATCTGCACCTGCTTCCAATCGTCCATCTTTCAAACGTTTGATAGCATCTACTTTTCCAATAATCCTGGTTCTTCCCTGTCGAATCGAATATCCTTTTGCTTTTAATGCTGTTTTTAGCTCATCAGAATACCCAGTAGCTTCTAACACGATTTCATCGGGTAACCACTGATGGTGAAAACGCTTGGCATTGACTGCTTCTTGCATTCCCATATTGAATTCATATAAGTTTAAAATGGTTTGAGCCACTGCAGTGATGATGGTAGATCCACCTGGAGTTCCAACGACCGCATAGAGCTCCTTGTCTTTTTCTACGATACTTGGAGTCATGGATGATAGCATACGTTTTTGAGGTTCAATAGCATTAGCCTCAGCGCCAATAAGACCAAACATATTGGGAACCCCTACCTTAGAGGAGAAATCATCCATTTCATTGTTTAAAAAGATTCCTAATTCTTCACAAAATAGTTTTGATCCAAAAGCTCCGTTAAGAGTAGTGGTCACAGAAACACCATTTCCAAATGGGTCTACGATAGAGTAGTGGGTGGTCTCATCGCTTTCCACTACCTCTACAGCACCTCTTGCTACTTCAGAGGACGGGGTTGCAGCATCAAAACTAAAAGTGTCAAAACGCTCTTTTAAATAAGTGTCACTGAGTAGAACATCCAAAGGTATATCTTCAAAATCAGGATCTCCTAAATAATAGTTGCGATCTGCATAAGCTCTTCTAGAAGCTTCCGTAAAGAGTTGAATGGCTTCTAAAGAATTGTGCTCGTACTGTCCAATATGATGAGGCTCTATCATTTTAAAGATTTGATTCATAGTCACTCCACCACTAGAAGGAGGGCTCATAGATATAATTTTCAAATCTTTGTAATTAAAAATCACAGGTTGCCTCCAAACAGCCTCATAAGCTGCCAAATCATCCTCTGTTATATATCCACCCTTGTCAACGATAAATTTTGAGAGAATTTTCGCTGTTTCTCCCTTATAGAATTCATCTCTACCATTTATAATAACGCGTTTAAGGGTGTTTGCAAAAGCAATGTTTTTAATCGTATCCCCAACTTTGTAATTTAAAGTGTAAAGTGAGTTTTCACCATTTTCTTCAACTAATAAATCTCTGTAATACTTAAGTCTATCCGCTTGACGCTGTGTCACAACTACACCCCGTTCAGCAAGTTCAATGACTGGTTGTATCAATTGTTCCATGGGAAGACTTCCAAACTTTTCATGGACTTCAAAAAGTCCAGCTAGGGTTCCAGGAACTCCAATAGCTGTAGAACCCTTAGTACTCATGCCCTCAATAACATTTCCCTCTGCGTCTAAATACATATCTCTATGAGCAGACATTGGTGCCTTTTCTCTGTAATCAATTCCTCCATAGGTTCCCTCCTTGGTTCTATAGACCATAAATCCACCACCGCCAATGTTTCCAGCAAAGGGATAAGCCACCGCAAGTGCTAGTTCTGTAGATACCATGGCATCAAATGCATTTCCACCTTGTTGCATCACAGCAGATCCAATTGCAGAAGCTTCTACTCTGGCAGATACCACCATAGCATTTTTGGTGATTAATCCTAAGGTTTGATCCTCATTTGAAGAGGAACAACTCAGGGCGACAACTCCTAAGAATAAGAAGAGGGATTTTTTCATAATTCGTTGATTTTTGATGTTGAAAAGATAGTAATTTCTTTAAAAAATTGAATGAATTCATTTTGAAATTCATCGGTGTATAAGTCAATTAATTCAGCGGCAGTATCCATTGAAGAACCATAGTTAGCACGTGAATGCATTCCTTTAAAGATACGATCAATACCTGATAGGGATTGATACATGACGAGCCAATTCGATTTTACCATATGGTGTAATGCGTATCGAGAAGTCTTAGGCAGTAGTTTTTTTTTGGATTCCAATATGTCGTAAAAACACTGAGAATAAGTCTCTAATTCACTATTGGAATACTGTTTCCAATTTTTCGCCAAAAAATGATCGTATATGATATCGATAACCACTCTAGCGTAATGGCCTTGATTAGAAAAAATTCTTCTACAAGACTGTTTGTAAAGGGGATGTGAATCTGTAAAATCATCAATAGCTCTGTGGAGGCGAATTCCTTTTTGAATCCCCACAGGAAACTTGGAAAGATTGGAACCCTTGACTTGATCCGCTATAAAGTTCCCAATGATCAGATCTGAATTTCCGAAGGACAAATAAGAATGCGCTAATATATTCACAGTATTTATTTGCTTCTAAAATAGCAATTAGCCTTCAGAAAGCACAAGGTTTACTTATATTTGTTGAAAAATTAACGCTATGACACTTATTAAATCAATTTCAGGAATTCGCGGAACCATTGGAGGAGAAGTGGATCACAACCTTACGCCCCTAGATTTAGTGAAATTTGCATCTGCCTATGGTTCATGGATCAAACAACATTCAACCAATGATCGAGTGAAAATAGTCATAGGAAGAGATGCTCGTTTGTCAGGAGCGATGGTGGAAGCGATTGTTGTTAATTCGTTAATAGCTCTTGGAATTGATGTCATTAACTTAGGACTTTCAACCACTCCAACAGTGGAACTTGCTGTTCCTATGGAAGGAGCTGACGGAGGAATCATTCTTACCGCTAGTCACAATCCAAAGCAATGGAATGCCCTAAAGTTGCTCAATAGCAAAGGTGAGTTTATCGATGCGCAGGCAGGTGAAATGATCTTAGAAAGCACTGCAAAAGAGGATTTCAATTATGCTGAAGTAGATGATTTAGGAAATGTAACTAAAGACGACAGCTATCTTCAAAAGCATATCGATGCAGTATTAAACTTAACATTAGTTGAGAAAGATCAAATCGCTAAAAAGGGATTCAAAGTTGTCGTTGATGGAGTCAATTCAACAGGAGGTGTTTTTATACCTGCTCTGTTAGAACAATTAGGAGTTGAAGTGGTGAAATTGTATTGTGATCCTACAGGACATTTTCCACACAATCCCGAACCCTTAGAAAAGCATTTAGGAGTAGTTATGGAGGCTGTTGTAACTCATAAAGCCGATTTTGGTATCGTTGTAGATCCAGATGTGGATCGTTTGGCATTTATATCAGAAGACGGTTCGATGTTTGGAGAGGAATACACCTTGGTAGCTTGTGCTGATTACGTATTGAGTAAAACTCCTGGCAGCACTGTTTCCAATCTTTCTTCTTCGAGAGCGCTTAGTGATATCACTAATTTACACAATGGAAGCTATACAGCTGCATCGGTTGGTGAGGTCAATGTAGTACAGTGTATGAAAGACACCAATGCCATTATTGGAGGTGAAGGTAACGGTGGAATTATCTACCCAGAAAGTCACTACGGTAGAGATGCTCTTGTTGGAACAGCGCTCTTTTTAATGTTACTTAGTGAAAAAAATATCAAGGTTTCAGAACTCCGAGCTTCCTATCCAACCTATTTCATGAGAAAGGACAAGATTGAACTCGATGCAAGTATTGATGTTGACAGTCTTCTTGCAGCTGTTGAAAAACGTTATCAATACGAGCGTATCAATACACAAGACGGAGTGAAGATCGACTTTGAAAATCACTGGGTACACCTCAGAAAATCCAATACAGAACCCATTATTCGAGTTTATACTGAAGCGAAGTCAATTGCTGAAGCTGAAACTGTTGCCAATGGAATGATGGATGAGATTAAGAGTCTGGTTTAAGGTTTTTTTCCTGCATGCTTCCAGCGATTATGCGTCCAAAAGTAATAGGCAGGTTCCTGGTTAATTTGCGCTTCTAAGGCCTTAAAATAGGCTTTAGTAAGTTCTATTTCATCTGTTTTAGAAGCATCCATTATAAGCTCTACAAACTCAACTTCATAGTAGTTTTTAGAAACTCTATGAGTTTTGATATAGAACACACACATCTTTGATTTAACTGCTAATGAAGCTGCTCCAGTATGAACTGGAACTTCAAAACCCATAAAAGGAAGCCATAACTTTGCCATTGACAACATAGGTGATTGATCAGATACCATCGTATAGATTGCTTTAAGGCCTTTTCGCTGGTTTTGAAGGACTGTTTTAGCTACTTTTCCATTGGGAACCATGATCGATCCAAATCTAGATCTAATTTGAAGTACGAGTTTGTCAAAATAACCACTGCTGATAGGTTGATAGACGACATAGGAGGGTATGTATACCCAACTCGCAATTGAACAAACCCAATCCCAGTTAGCATAGTGTCCACCTATAAGTAATACTGATCCTTTTTCTGCAGCCTTTTCAACAAGTTCGACATTGAGTAATTTATAGTGGTCTTGCATTTGTTGCTTGCTCCAAGCCAAGGGCTGAATGGTTTCCACAAACACATCAATCAGGTGTTTATAGAATTGTTTTCGAAGTTTTTTAAGGGATCGCGTCGATCGATTGGGAAAAGCTATTTGAAGATTGTCAAGTACGAGCTGTTTGCGATATCCAAGTAGGTAATATACAACTATGAAAAGCTTTAACTCTAATAAATACTTGAGCCACTTTGGAAGATGAACAACGAGTTTTATTAAAAAATAGAGGAGCTGATACATAGGTGAATAAAGGTATAAAATTATATAGCAAATATAAGTATATTTGAGTTTTAAGCTATGAATTCAATACATCCATTAAGTCTGTTAATAATCATATCCAATGTCCTTATGAGCTACAAAGGATTTAAGGATGGTCGTTTTTTTTTGCGTTATAAATTCAATGTAGCTGCTGTTGAGAAAGGGCAGTGGGAACGTATTTTTACAGCTGGTTTTCTTCATGTTGATTATTCCCATCTACTCTTTAATATGTTTACCTTTTACTTTTTTGGAGATATTGTCATCTATCGTCTAGGAGTATTAGGTTTTTTAGCAGTTTACTTTATTAGTCTATTGGCTGGAAATCTCTTTAGTTTTACCTACTACAGAAAAAATTCTTTTTACAGTGCAGTAGGAGCTAGTGGAGCGATTACAGGAACCCTTTATGCTGCAATTGTACTCTATCCTGAAATGAGGCTTGGAATCATGTTTATTCCCATTCCACTTCCTTCTTATTTAGTAGGATTAGGGTATATGCTCTACACCTTATACGGAATCAAACGAGCTAATGACAATATTGGTCATACAGCTCATTTTGCAGGGGCCATAGCAGGTTTAGCAATCGCTATAATACTAGTTCCAATCAGTGTTTTTAAGGATCCTATTGCGGTTATAGCACTCTTAATACCCTTGATATTGTTTGTGCTAATGGAACGTAAAAGGATTTAGTTTCCGAAGATTTTTATTAAAGCTTCATCTACTTTAGATCCATAGATGTAACGTTCTAATATTTTTCCTTCACTGTCTACGATGATCGCAGATGGAATGGACCTAATATTAAAACGTGTCGCAATAGGTCCATCGAAGTACTGAAGATGAGACACTTGAAGCCATGGTAAATCGTCTTCTTCAATCGCTTCTAACCACTCTTCTTTAGACTTATCCAAGGAAACTCCAATGACTTCTAATCCTTGATCTTTATACTTTGCGTAAAGATCTTTTAAGTGAGGATTTGCAGCTCTACAAGGCTTACACCAAGCAGCCCAAAAATCGATAAGCGTTGCTTTTGAACCCAAACTTTCACTAAGTTTTAGAGTTCCTCCATCTGGAGTAGGCGCTTCAAAATCTTCAACTGTAGCACCGATGGCAATCGACTTTGATTTTTCGATCATCTCAGCTAATTTCTGTGCCTCTTCAGTTTGTTTGATCTTATCGCTAAAGGCGTTAAAATGCATCTCTACATCTTCAATCTCTAACTCGCTCATCTGGTACATTCTATTGAGCAATAAATACGATAGGAATGAATCTGTGTAATCAGAGATATAGCTTTTTTCATACACTTTAATCTCATCGACTAAATCGTTGTATTCCTGACGTAAGGAAGCTACTTGAGCTTCTTTTCTTTGAGATTGAGCACTTCTTAAATCATTAGCAATCGATTGAATTTGATTCCTAAAGGTCATCGTATTGTCGATGTAGTCTTGATAGTATTCGTTTTGTGAAGTTCCTCCAACCTTATAGGTCTTGGGGTCTTTTATATCTCCTTTTACCGTAATCTTACCGTCCTCCAAAAACACTGGAATATTGACATTTGAGTGATTGACATTCACATAGTACATACGAAGCGGTGGAATTTCCCCACTAATACTAAAGGCGCCATTAATTGGAGTCACTGAATCCAGAGTCGCTTGAGTTCTATTGGGTTTTACATCGATGATGTAAATGATATCATTGTCTTCTAATCCTACTAATTCTCCTTCTAAGATATATTGAGGAGTTGTGTTACACGAATTGGCTATTATCGCACTGACAACAAGGACAAGCTTTGAAAGTTTTTTAATCATTTGATGAATTTTAGTCTTTCAAAAGTATTATTTAAATACAGAATAGAAAAAGAATAACTCATATTTAACAAGGCTTTAATGTTAAGCTGATAATTTTTAACTCTTTTCATTTAATTTTAATGGGATTCCTTTAATAATCATTTATTTTTGAAAAAAAAATTTAGGCTTGAGTCAAGATCATCTAGAACAGCTTCAAAAAAGTATCCAAGGAACACTAAATTGGGATGCACTCAGTAAAGCAATTTATGCTACCGATGCTTCTGTATATAGAAAAATACCAACAGCAGTTGCCTATCCTAAAAACGTAGAGGATATAAAGACCATAATCGATTTTGCTAGAAAGCATCAAATCGGTTTAATACCCAGAACTGCAGGAACTTCACTTGCAGGTCAATGTGTTGGTACTGGAATTGTAGTCGATGTTTCGAAACACTTTACAGAGATTCTCGAACTAGATGTTGAAAAGAAACAAGTGAGAGTTCAACCTGGAGTGATTAGAGATGAACTCAATCAATACCTGAAACCTCATGGATTGTTTTTTGGTCCGAATACTTCTACTTCTAACAGATGTATGATCGGTGGTATGGTAGGTAATAACTCATCGGGCACTACTTCCATTAAATACGGAGTGACTCGTGAAAAACTCGTAAGTCTTAAAACCGTATTATTTGATGGCTCTGAAGTTGAGTTTTCATCGATTAGCAAGGAGGAATTCGATGCTAAAAAGGAGGAAAACACATTTGAAGGCTTAATTTACAAAAGCATCTATAACTTACTTAAAGACAAGAAAGTACAAGATAACATCAAAGCTGAGTTTCCAAAGGAAAGCATTCACAGAAGAAATGTGGGTTATGCAGTTGATGAGCTTTTAAAAAGCGATGTTTTTGGAGGAAAAGAGCAGTTTAATATGGGACATTTACTCTCTGGAAGCGAAGGAACTCTTGCCTTTTCAACTGAAATCACACTTCAATTAGACGATTTACCTCCTTCTTATGCAGCAATGTTAATTCCTCACTACAAAACTCTTGAAGATTGTTTGGCCGATGTAGCTCCAGTGATGGAGGAAGGTTTGTATACCTGCGAGATGATGGATAAAATCATTCTCGACTGTACTAAGAACAATAGAGAGCAATTAGCCAATCGCTTTTTTATCGAAGGAGATCCTGCTGCGGTACTGATGCTAGAAGTAAGAGCTGACAATGAGTCTGAACTACAAAAAAAGATCCAATCCCTTGAAAAAAGGTTAGAAAACACCGGGCTTAGTTATTTTTCTGCAACGCTAAAAGACTCGAACATCAATAAGGCTAACGAACTCAGAAAGGCAGGTTTAGGTCTGTTAGGTAATATGATAGGAGATCGCAAAGCAGTAGCTTGTATTGAAGATACAGCTGTAGCCTTGGAAGATCTCAAAGATTATATTACAGATTTTAGCAAAATCATGGCTTCTTACAAGCAAGAGGCAGTTTATTACGCACATGCTGGAGCAGGAGAATTACACCTGAGACCGATTCTCAACTTAAAGAAAGGAGATGATGTTAAACTCTTTAGATCCATCACAACCGATGTAGCTATACTTACTAAAACCTATAAGGGTTCATTTAGCGGTGAACACGGGGATGGTATCGTCAGAGCAGAGTTTATACCGATGTTAATTGGAGCTGAAAATTACCAGCTTCTAATCAAACTCAAATCCATATTTGATCCTACTGATATCTTTAATCCTGGGAAAATTGTAGAAGCTTTTCCAATGGATGAATCACTACGATATGAGGTCGATCGATTAGAACCAAAGATTGAAACCCTGATGGATTTTTCAGATAAGATGGGGATTCTAAGAGTTGCTGAGGCTTGTAACGGTTCTGGAGATTGTAGAAAGACAGAGAAATCAGCAGGAGGAATGTGTCCTTCTTATCAAGCGACTAAAGACGAAAAAGACACCACTCGCGCTAGAGCAAATGCATTTAGAGAGTTCTTAACGAATGGAACATCAGTTAATAAATTTGATTCAAAAGAACTCAAAGAGGTGCTCGATCTCTGTGTGAGTTGTAAGGCCTGTGCTAGTGAATGTCCATCAAATGTTGATATCACGGCTTTAAAAGCTGAATTCCTATACCAATACCAAAAGGAAAATGGATTCTCTACTAGATCAAAATTCTTTGCCTACAGTACTGCATTAAATAAAATAATGAGTAAGGCGAGTTGGTTTTTTAATACAGTGAACAGCAATAAATTAACTGGAGGAATTGTAAAAGCTAGTATCGGAATAGCCAAAGAGCGTTCCATTCCAAAAGTATACTATTGTAATTTTGACAAGCATTTAATGAAGCTAAAAAGTCTTTACAATCCAAATGGAAAAGAAGTGGTGCTTTTTGTCGATGAATTTATTCGCTACATGGATGTAGCAATTGGAAAAGATGCCATAGAGCTCTTGACGCGCCTAGGCTATCAAATACAATTGTTCTACGGAGATAGTGGAAGAACCTTTCTATCAAAAGGATTCCTCAAACAGGCTCAAAAACTAGCAGAGATCAATATCGATAATCTTGAGGATTTCTTAGATAAAAATCTTCCTATAATTGGTATAGAACCTTCTGCAGTATTAAGTTTTAAAGACGAATACAAACGTCTACTGGCTCCATGTGACGATAGAGATAATTTGGAAAAAAATGCTTCAACCATCAGTAAATTTTTAGCTGATGAAATGAGTACTGGATCTATTTCTAAGAGCCAATTTATAAGTGATGCTGCAGAAATTAAATTACACGCTCACTGTCATGAAAAGTCCATAGAAACATCTAAGGGTAGTTTTGATGTTTTAAACTTTCCTGAAAACTATAAAGTTACCTTAATTAATTCAGGATGCTGTGGTATGGCTGGTTCTTTTGGTTATGAAAAGGAGCACTATGAGACCTCAATGAAAATAGGAAGTCTACGATTGTTCCCTGCCATTGATAAAACAGATTCTAATGTGATTATTGCAGCTACTGGAACATCCTGTAGGCACCAAATTAAAGATGGAACTTCAAGAGATGCATTACATCCTGTAACCATATTAAAAAATGCATTAGTTTAAACCATTGATTATTGTGACTAAAAGCATTTTTTATAGTTGCAGTCGACAATTAGATAGCGTATCTTTGAGCTTCTAAAACGAGGATATGGCAGGAAATATTTTTGGAAACTTATTTAGACTCTCTAGTTTTGGAGAATCACATGGAGATGCAATCGGTGGTGTTATAGATGGTTGTCCATCTGGTTTAGAATTAGATTTTGATGCGATTCAAAAGGATTTAGATCGCAGAAAACCAGGTCAATCTAAGATTGTAACTCAGCGCAAAGAACCAGATGAAGTTCAATTTCATTCCGGTATTTTCGAAGGAAAAACAACTGGAACTCCTATTGGTTTTGCCATTTACAATACCAATCAGAAATCCCAAGACTACGGTCATATCAAAGATTCTTACAGACCTTCTCATGCAGATTATGTCTATGATCAAAAATACGGTCATCGAGATTACAGAGGAGGTGGCAGAAGTTCTGCCAGAGAGACTGCCGCAAGAGTTGTAGCTGGTGCTATTGCTAAACAGTTAGTAGCTCCAATGAGTATTCATGCTTATGTATCTCAAGTAGGAGATTTAACACTTCACACACCTTATAGTGAATTGGATTTTAATGCCATCGAAGCAAATGATGTGCGTTGTCCTGATGCAACTATGGCTACTGCTATGGAAGATTTAATCATGAAAGTAAGAAAAGAAGGGGACACAATTGGTGGAGTGGTTAGTTGTGTAATTCAAAATGTTCCTGTTGGACTCGGGGAACCTGTGTTTGATAAATTACACGCTGAACTTGGTAAAGCGATGCTCTCGATCAATGCGGTTAAGGGATTTGAATACGGATCTGGTTTTGATGGAGTTCGAATGAAAGGTAGCGAACACAATGATGCCTTTAATTCAGATGGTACTACTGTGACCAATCACAGTGGAGGAATCCAAGGTGGAATAAGCAATGGAATGGATATCTACTTCAAAGTTGCCTTTAAACCAGTAGCTACTTTAATACAACCCTACACCACTATAGACAAAGATGGAAATACTGTCGAAACTAAAGGAAAAGGAAGACACGATCCCTGTGTCGTTCCAAGAGCAGTGCCTATAGTAGAAGCAATGGCTGCAATGGTCATGGCTGATTATATGTTATTAAATCAAATCCATAAAAATCAGTTATAAATTCCTATCTTTCGTCTTAATTAATTGAAAAATTTAACAAGGATGAAAAAACTTGCACTGCATTGGCAAATCATTTTAGGAATGGTATTAGGAGTGGCATTTGCCCTTCTTATGGTTCAATTTGAATGGGGACCTAAAATTGTATCGGATTGGGTAAAACCCTTCGGAACCATTTTTATCAATTCATTAAAGCTGATTGCAGTACCATTAATTCTGGCTTCGCTTATCAAAGGAGTATCTGACTTAAAAGATATTTCCAAGCTTTCTAAAATGGGAGGGAGAACCATTGGAATGTATCTACTAACAACGGTGATCGCTGTAACCATTGGCTTAGCAGTAGTCAACATTATCAAACCTGGTAATTCTGTTGGAGAAACTACTAGAAATGAACTCATCGAAAATTACAAGGGAGATGCGGATTCTAAGATTCTAGCTGCTGAAAAACAGCGTGAAGCAGGACCATTACAAGCATTAGAGGATTTGGTTCCTTCCAATATTTTTAATGCAGCTTCCGACAATGGGAACATGCTTCAAGTCATCTTCTTTGCAGTATTCTTTGGGATCGGACTAATATTACTTCCAGAAGCCAAAGCAGACCCTGCTAAAAAATTCTTTGACTCCTTTAATGAAGTCATCCTTAAACTTATCGATTTAATTATGCTCGGGGCTCCTTATGGAGTTTTTGCACTCTTAGCTGCACTTGTAGCTGAGTCTCCTAGTTTGGATTTATTTAAAGCATTAGCATGGTATGCCGTAACTGTTGTTTTAGGGCTTTCATTAATGCTTGTGGTTTATATATTGATCGTGTATTTTGTAACTGGAAAAAACCCTAAGTTCTTATTCAAAGGTTTAGCTCCAGCACAATTATTAGCTTTTTCAACCAGTTCAAGTGCTGCAACACTTCCTGTAACAATGGAACGTGTAGAAGAACACTTAGGAGTAGATGAAGAGGTGAGCAGTTTTGTACTTCCTATTGGAGCAACTATTAATATGGACGGTACTAGTCTTTATCAGGCTGTTGCTGCAGTATTTATCGCACAAACCTTTGGTATGGATTTGAGCTTTGGGACTCAATTGGGAATCATCGCTACAGCTACGCTGGCTTCAATAGGATCAGCTGCTGTTCCAGGAGCTGGTATGGTAATGCTTGTAATCGTCTTAGCTCAAGCAGGTATTCCTGAAGCAGGTCTTGCACTAATTTTTGCCGTTGACAGACCACTCGATATGTGTAGAACCGTAGTCAATGTAACTGGTGATGCTTCTGTTTCAATGGTAATTGGTAAATCCGTTGGAAAAATAAGCGAGCCTAAAGTTAAAGATTGGGACGATCATTACAAAAAGTAATTAGACCTCTCTAAAATAACGCATATCAACATTTGTTGGAATAGAACACTGCGATTTTTTAAACCACTTGAAGCGCCGTTTTGCAATAAAGTCGTAGGTCCAATCCCCTAAACAAGTTGGTAACATCAACAGTGGATAGACAAGTTTCCACAATCCTCCAAGGGCAAATAAACTCTTGAGAACTGCTCTTGACTTGATAAAATAAGCCACCTTTTGCTCGATTAAGATAATACTGTCGATTCGTTTGGTATCAATTCCAGATAGACTTGTGAGTTTAATTCCCAAAGAGGAGTTGAGTGGAACAAATGTAAATCGATGCTTGCGATCTCTCTTGTACAAAAAGCGCACGGAACGATGACAAAGACCACAGTCTCCGTCATACAATAAAATATAGGGGGTTTCTATTCTCATTTTGCAGCTTGAACCAGTTCTAAGTTATCTAACGCCACATGAGTGGTAAACATTCCGTAGTTAACAACTGCCTTATCCTTTTCTATAGAATCAATGGAACCGACTGCCTTACCATCTATTAAACGAACGCGATCTCCTACTTTGAAAGTCGGTCTTGGCTTAGGTTTCTGAGCTATTTTTTGCTCTAAATCAGCTTTTTTCTTTTTCTCTTTTCGTACAACCTCTATTTTCTTTTCCAGCTCTTGAGCTACTTTCTTCTTTTCCTCAATTTGAATCTTGCGCTGCTTGGCCTGAACTTTTTTGCGTTTACTATTTTCTAACTGTACGACCTCTAATAATTTAGAGACTAATTTTCGTTTGTTATTATCTACAAAGTACTGTTCGGACAATTCATCGAGTTTGGTTCCAAGTTGAATCATCTTGGTATTATAGTCATAAAGCTGTTGATAATTAACTAACTTATCTTGAAGTTTTTTATTAATTTTTTCGAGTTTGTCGGACTCGAGACGCACTTTTTGTTCTTCATCCTTAAGCTTAGATCCTGTCTTGCGTATTTCGGAACGTTCTTTTTGAAGTTTTGCGATCGTGGCATCAAAACGAACTTTACCCCGTTCAATTTTTTTTTTTGCTTGGTTGACAAAGCGATAGGGAATTCCATTTTTTTGAGCAACTTCAAAAGTAAAAGAACTACCTGCCTCACCAAGCATTAATTGAAATGTAGGTTCCAATGAATTAGGATCAAAAAGCATATTGGCATTCGAAGCGGCCTCTAATTCATTAGCGAGCATCTTTAAATTCGAATAGTGTGTGGTAATAACACCATAAGCGCCCTTTTCATAAAATACTTCTAAAAATGTTTCTGCTAAAGCTCCACCAAGCTCTGGATCAGAACCCGATCCAAACTCATCGATCAAAAACAAAGTATTATGATTACACTTTTTTAAAAACTGATTCATGTTCTTAAGGCGATAACTATAGGTACTTAAATGATTTTCTATGGATTGATTATCACCAATATCAGTTAAAATACGATCAAATATACAGGCTTTAGATCGCTCGTGTACGGGTATTAAAATACCCGATTGCAGCATGAGTTGTAAAAGACCTATGGTTTTTAAGGTTATGGACTTTCCACCCGCATTAGGCCCAGATATCACAACAATTCTGTTGGATTCATTGAGACTGATATCTTGAGGAAAGGTCTCTGCTCCAGTTTTATTGTTGGAAACCAAAAGTAGCGGATGATAGGCTTTTTTAAAATCGAGTACAGGCTGATCTATAATCACTGGCATCAAAGCATTGATTTTTTTAGCGTACTTCGCTTTAGCTGCCGTATAGTCCATATGAACCAAATAGTTCTGAAAATCTTTTAACACGTCTCTATAGGGCCTCAATGAATCTGTTAAATCAGCTAGAATCTTTCTGATTTCTTGTTCCTCTTCATAAATGAGATTATTGAGCGTTCTATTGTGCTGCATACTCGCATCAGGCTCGATAAAAACGATGGATCCGGTTTTTGAACTACCCAGAACTGAACCTTTTACCTTTTTGCGATACATGGATTTTACCGCAAGAACACGTTTGTTTTCAATTACTGATTCTCTAATGTCATCCAAATAATCAGAGGCACTGTAACTGGCGAGTGCCGAATTAAAACTCTTATTAATTTTATCTTTAATGGTCCCTAATTTTTTACGGATGTCGAAGAGCTCATTGGAAGCAGAATTCTTAATTTCTCCGTATTTATCAAATACCTTATCTATCGATTCGGGAATTTCTTTTTCAATGGAAAATTCCTCAGTATGTTTGTAGAGTAACGGATAATACGTTTTATATTTTCTAAAAAACTTAATGTGTTCATTGACACAGCTGCAAAGACTGTAGATCCGTTTAAAACTTTCTTGTTCTAATACCGTATTTACTATTAACAACAGCTTTAATTCATCACTTATCGATTCAAACTCATTTGAGGGAATACGATTGTCATTATCAAATGAGGAGCAGTATTCCGAAGTTTCTTTTAAGGTATTTTTAATGGCATCGACCTCTCTAAATGGAACTAAGTCATCGATCGCTTGTTTTCCCAAATCAGTAATGGCATTCTCTTTAATCTGAGAAACGACTGTTTGAAATTCTAAATCTTGAAGTGTTTTAGATTGTATTTTGTTTAGGGTCATTAAAGCCTTAATTTAGATCAACAAAAATAATCAATTTAATGAAGCTGATCCTACCCGAATGTTGGAACTTAGAATTAAAAGAGTTAACTGAGTCTGTTTCCTTTAAAAATCTTGAGGAGTATATTTTAAAGGAATATGAATATAAGGTTTGTTACCCTCCTTTTAATCAGATATTTAAAGCTTTTGAGTACTGTAGCTTCAATCAGCTTAAAGTAGTACTCTTGGGTCAGGATCCATATCACGGAGCACATCAAGCAACTGGGATGTCCTTTTCAGTTCCTCTCGGAGTCAAACATCCTCCATCACTAGTGAATATCTTTAGAGAGCTAGAAACTGATCAAGATACCTCTTATCCCATTTCAGGAGAATTAGCTCCTTGGGCAGAGCAGGGGGTACTTCTTTTAAATGGAGCCTTATCGGTTGTGAAATCATCACCAGGTTCTCATCTCAAAGAGTGGAGCTTTTTTACCGATGCCATCATTGAACACATTTCAAAAAGTAGCGAAGGAGTGGTCTTTATGCTTTGGGGTGGTTTTGCTCACAAGAAGGAAAAGCTGATTGATGCAAAGAAACACTGTATATTAAAAAGCGGACATCCTTCACCACTAAGTGCTAATAAAGGGTATTGGTTTGGAAATGCACATTTTTCAAAGGCAAATTACTATCTAGAACGTATTGGAAAAACTCCTATAGATTGGAGGCTATAATCGAAAGTGTCTTTTCGATAAGCTTTTGAATACTCTTTTG
>JAYPEX010000019.1:0-17771 GCA_038125995.1 Flavobacteriaceae bacterium | reverse complement strand
AGAGGGGTTTTTAATTTTCAGAATCTATTTGATTCAAATCAGCGTTTTAAACTAGTGACCTCCATTAAGAATTTAGAATCAAACTCCAGTGATTTAAAGCGTATTTTACCCCATTATTTAAATGGTATTTTGCCTTATTCATTCAATCGCATGGGCCGAATTCAAATAATTGGTACCACTGAATTCTCCGAAGATCAGTTGGTGTCTAACAACAACATTAAAACCGATTTGGGGGCCATTTATTCCGATATTAAAATTGATCGAATTACAGACTTAGAAAATGCGGAGTATTTAGGATTTATATCGCTGATAGATTTTGATTTAGGTAGCTATTTGTTTTCAGATCATTCTTTTTCAAATACAACCATGGATGCGAATATATCCGGTAAGGGATTCTTGAGATCTACTTTAAATACAAAGGCTGAAGGACTTATTTACAATACTACTTACAACGGTTATAAATATTCGAATATTGAATTAGCAGGTCTTTTTAAAAACGAGTTGTTTGACGGTAGCATTCATATAGATGATCCCTATTGTAAATTGGAGTTTACCGGTCTTGCAGATTTGTCAAACAATTCTAATGAGTTTAATTACACGGCTCACCTCAAAGAAGTCGATCTTCACAAATTAAATTTTGTAAAAGACAGTGTTGCGCTTTTTAAAGGAGAAATTAACAGTGCATTAAAAGGGATGAGTATCGATGATGTTGTGGGGACTATTAAATTTAAAAACACTCAATACATCAATCCTGAAACTACCTTTGATTTTCAAGATTTTTCGATCCGAGCAGAGCAGTTAAGCGATCAACAAAGACGTATCAGTATTGATTCCAAAGATATTGTCACGGGATTTATCGAAGGAAATTTTAAACTCTTAGAAACTGCAAAACTGTTCAAAAACTCAATGGGTTCTCTGTATGCGAATTATATTCCACATAATATCTCTAAAGGACAGGTGTTTCAGTTTAATTTTAGAGTTTACAACAAACTAGTTGAAGTGTTTTTACCTCAACTGCAGTTTGCTCCCAATACACTAATGAAAGGAGAAGTAGTAGCTGATTTAGACGATTTTAAAATTGATTTTAAGTCACCTTCTGTACACTACAATAATACCGTTTTAGATAGCGTTGTTTTAAAAGTTGATACAAAAAACCCACTTTTTAAATCCTATGCCTCGGTGGCAAAAGTTCAAAATGATTATTACAATTTTAAAGATTTTGAAATCATCAATAACAATCTTAAAGATACCTTGTTTTTTAGAACTGAATTTAGTGGAGATGATGCTAGAAAGGATTTATACGCTCTAAATTTTTATCACACCTTCAACGAGAATAATGAATCAGTTGTCGGTTTAAAACGCTCAACCATTAAGCTCAAAGGTTACGATTGGATTGTAAATACGAACAACAACGATCGCAATAAGGTCGTTTATAACACTAGGCGCGACAGCCTGCAAATCGATCGTATCGCATTTAATTCAAAATTAGGTGAACGAATAGAGCTTGAGGGCTATTTAAGAGATTCAACACAGACCAATATTCAACTTAGGTTGGACCAGGTTGCGCTTAAAAAAATTACACCAAGTATCGATAGTTTGGCACTTGACGGAAAGGTCACTGGGATTTTGAGTTATCAGCAATTAGAAAAAAACTTTTACCCTACTTCAAAGGTGTCGATTGAGGATTTCTCTGTCAACGATTTTATTCTAGGTAAAATGGATCTAGATGTTTTAGGTGCCAGTGATTTTGAAAATTTCATTGTCAATGGCAAAATTGTGTCAAATGAAGAGGAACAACTTAGACTGTTAGGAGACATTAAAAAAGATGGTCAGGGCAATTTAATTTCTAATCTTTTGGCGAGTTTTAACGGATTTAGACTTGAGCCATTTAGTCCTCTTGGAAAAAATGTTTTACATCGTATTAGAGGGGGACTCTTTGGAAATGCTAAAATTTTAGGGAATTTGACCAATCCATCAATGGAAGGAGAACTAACGCTCAGTCAGGGAGGTATTATGTTTCCATATCTCAATATGGATTATGATTTTGGAGCGACTCAATCTATTCTATTACACGATCAAAACTTTGAATTTGAAAACATCAATTTAAGAGATACTTCGGATTTAACACATGCTATAATGAGTGGAAGTATTTCACATCAATCTTTTAGAAATTGGATTTTAGACTTAAATATCAGTACTGATGAAGACAATTCATTTAAAATACTAGATACTTCATACGAATCACAACGATTGTATTATGGCCAAGGGTTTTTTAATGGTACCGCTACTATTAAAGGACCTACCAAAAGCTTGGATATTGCTATAGATGGTAAAACTGCGGCAGGTACTTCTATCAAAATACCTATTGAAGACGCGCAAAGTGTCGGGGATTATGAATTCATAAGTTTTGTGGAACGATCGACAAGCAGTGCAGTTGAGGAAGGAGAGTTAGTTGATAATTATTCAGGTTTGGATTTGGCTTTTAATTTGGAGGTTACTCCTGAGGCTGAAGTTGAAATTGTAATTGATCCCGATACTGGAAGTTCAATAAAAGGTACTGGAAACGGAAATATCTACATGGACATCAATACCTTGGGTAAATTCAATATGTTTGGTGAATTTGTAGTAGCTACAGGAACCTATACTTATAAATTTGGTGGATTTATTGACAAGAAGTTTAAAGTGAATTCTGGAGGAAGAATTAGTTGGGAAGGAGATCCACTTCTAGCTCAGCTTGATTTAGAGGCGGCTTACAGTCTTTATGCTAATCCGGCACCATTACTTGAAGATCCTGGTTATACGCAACGCATACCGACTGATGTGATTGTTCGATTGAACGGTGCCTTAGAAAATCCTAATATCGATTTTGATATAGAATTTCCAGGAACTAATTCGGTTGTAAAATCAGAACTTCTCTATTCTCTTCAAGATCCAACGATACAAGATCGCAACGCCTTCTTTTTATTAGCTCAAGGAAGTTTTGTCAACGACGCTACTGGATTAAATCAACAAGCTGTTACTGGAAACTTATTACAATCAGCTTCAGGGTTTTTAAATTCAATTCTCGATGGGAATAATGACAAGGTCAATTTTGGTGTCTCCTATGAACAAGGCTTTTTGGATCGTCAGTCCAACCTTCAAACAGACAATGAAATAGGTTTTTCACTTTCTACTCAACTCAGTGATCGTGTGTTATTTAATGGTCGATTAGGAGTGCCAATAGGTGGTGGAGTTACTGAGAATGTTGTTGGAGGTGATGCTGAACTTCAATTATTGCTCAATCAAGACGGTAGTTTAATTGCTAAGGTTTTTAACAGAGAAAATGAATATCACCAACTTTTGTTAGATTATCAGGGATATACTCAGGGTGTTGGACTCACATATAGGGTCGATTTTAACTCCATTTCAGAACTAGTTAGAAAATTTCGGAGGCAAGAAATCAAGACTACTGAAAATTGACAAATTATTGATTTTTACTAATTTAATTTAATATTTAGCATTATTTAACTTATATTTTTGACAATCTAAACTTAAATTGTTTTAGTAATAAAATATTGCATAACATAGTTAGGTTATTGCACTAAAGTTTGATAATTTTACGCACTTAAAACATGGAAACAAGCATTAAAAATATTGGAGTATTTACTTCAGGAGGAGATGCTCCAGGAATGAACGCTGCTATACGATCTGTCGTTAGAACCTGTGCTTATCACAATATAAAATGTACAGGTATTTATAGAGGATATGAGGGTATGATTAAAGGAGACTTTATCGAACTCGGTCCTAGAGCTGTAAATAATATCATCAACAAAGGAGGTACATTTTTACAATCAGCTCGTTGTTTGGAATTTAAAACACCTGAAGGCAGAAAAATAGCCTATGAAAATATTACTAAAGTCGGTATCGACGCCCTAGTAGTTATTGGAGGTGATGGCTCATTTACTGGCGCTGAAATCTTTCACCAAGAATACGGTATTCCTTGTATGGGTATTCCAGGTACAATAGATAATGATATTTACGGAACTTCTAATACCATAGGATACGATACTGCTTTGAATACGGTTGTTGATGCTATTGATAAAATTAGAGATACAGCAAGTTCACACAATCGACTGTTCTTTGTTGAAGTAATGGGAAGAGATGTTGGATACATCGCTTTGAATGCTGGTATTGGAGCAGGAGCTGAAGAAATTTTAATTCCTGAAGAAAATATCGGTAAAGAACATCTTTTGAAATCTTTAGAGCGTTCAAGCTCTTCGGGTAAACATTCGAGTATTATCATTGTTGCTGAAGGAGATAAAACGGGTAAAAATATTTTTGAGCTCAAAGATTACGTAGAAAAACGCCATCCAAACTACGATATTAGAGTATCGGTATTAGGTCATATGCAACGCGGTGGTGCTCCATCTTGTTTTGATAGAGTACTAGCTTCTCGATCTGGAGTTAAAGCCGTAGAAAGCCTCCTAGAAGGTAAAACAGGATTGATGGTAGGGATCAATGATAATAAGTTAACCTTGACTCCATTGGAACAAGCGATAAAGGGAAGTACTGAAATCGACAAGGAGCTGCTTAGAGTCAATAATATAATGTCAATATAATTTAAATTAATATAAAATGTCTGAATTGAAAATTGGAATTAACGGATTTGGTAGAATTGGAAGAATGGTGTTTAGAGCTGCTGCTAAAAGATCTGACGTAAAAATCGTTGCGATTAACGATTTATTAGATGTAGAGCATTTAGCTTACTTATTAAAGTATGACTCTGTTCACGGAAACTTTGACGGATCTGTTGAAATTGAGAATGGAAACTTAGTAGTAAACGGTGATGTGGTTCGTATCACTGCTGAAAGAGATCCTAAGGTATTACAATGGGATGCTGTTGGTGCTGATATCGTTGCTGAATGTACTGGTATCTTTACTACATTAGAAATGGCTCAAGCTCATATCGAAGGAGGAGCTAAGAAAGTTGTTATTTCAGCTCCATCTGCAGATGCTCCAATGTTTGTAATGGGAGTGAATCATTCTGAAGCTAAGGCATCTGACACGATTGTTTCTAATGCTTCTTGTACTACAAACTGTTTAGCTCCACTTGCTAAAGTGTTAAATGATAACTTCGGAATTGAAGAAGCTTTAATGACAACAGTTCATGCTACCACTGCAACTCAAATGACTGTTGACGGTCCTTCAAGAAAAGATTGGAGAGGTGGTCGTTCAGCTCTATTAAATATAATCCCAGCTTCTACTGGTGCTGCTAAAGCTGTTACTAAAGTGATTCCTTCATTAGTAGGAAAACTTACTGGTATGGCATTCCGCGTACCTACAGCTGACGTTTCTGTAGTTGATTTAACTGTTAAATTAGAAAAAGAAACTTCTATGGCTGAAATCAAAGCTGCATTTAAATCAGCTTCTGAAAATGAATTAAAAGGAATTTTAGGATACACTGAAGAAGCAGTTGTATCTCAAGACTTTATAGGAGATGCTAGAACTAGTATTTTTGATGCTGAAGCAGGTATTGAGTTAAACTCTACCTTCTTTAAATTAGTGTCTTGGTACGATAACGAGGCAGGTTATTCTAACAAATTGATCGATTTAGCTAAACACGTTTCTAGCTTATCATAATTCTAAATAAAATCCCCTAGTTGTATTTCTAGGGGATTTTTATGTGCCACTCTAAACTAACTTAACTATGATATTAATTGCTGACAGTGGGGCAACCAAGTCAGATTGGATTGCTTTAGATGAAAAAGGAAACCAACTGTTTTTTACACAGACCTTAGGTTTATCTCCAGAAGTACTAACAAGGGATGTTATTGAAGATCGTTTGGCAAACAATTTTGAGCTTTCTAAAAACGCTGAAAAAGTGACTCATGTTTACTTTTATGGAGCAGGTTGTGGAACTGATCGCATGAAACTATTTCTCACAGAAATTTTCAATGATTTTTTTCCAAATGCTAAGGCTGATATCAAAGAAGATACCTATGCTGCAGTATTTGCAACTACAAAATTAGGTGAGCCTGGAATCGTTTGTATTTTAGGAACTGGATCTAATTGTAGCTATTACGATGGTCATCAATTATTTCAAAAGGTAATTTCACTGGGATACATCCTTATGGATGACGGTAGTGGTAACTTCTTCGGTAGAAAACTTGTTAGAGACTATTACTTCCACAAAATCCCACAAGATTTGGCTTTGAAATTCAATAAACAGTTTGATTTAGAGGCAGATGTTATCAAAGAACACCTTTACAAGCAACCAAATCCAAATACTTATCTAGCAAAATTTGCGCGTTTTATTGTAGAAAATAAAGATCATCCCTATTGTGCTGGAGTTATTAAAAAAGGATTGCAGCAGTTTGTAAACAATTACATCATGCAATTTGAATTAGCAACCAAAGTGCCTGTTAATTTTGTAGGTTCTATCGCTTATTACTTACAAGACGAATTAAAAGATATTCTCAATAGAAATGATTTAATTTTAGGAAATATCAAACAAAGACCTATTGATGGTTTAGTTGAATTCCACAAAGAGAATATTTAAGAACTCACAAAGCCACTTTAAAAGTGGCTTTTTTTTATATCTTCAATTCGTATCCCTTAGTTCTATTTAATTGCAATCATCGATATTTCAATATCGACATCCTTCGGCAATCTAGAAACTTGGACTGTTTCTCTTGCAGGGGCATTAGCTTCATCGAAGTAGTTAGCGTACACTTCATTAATCAAAGCAAATTGATCCATATTGCTAATAAAGATGCTGCTCTTGACCACATTGCTAAAATTCATATGTGCTTCTTTTAAAACTGCTTCTAAATTTTTCATCACTTGCTTTGTTTGATGAACGATATCTCCCTGTATGAGCATTCCGCTTTTTGGGTCAATGGGTATTTGCCCAGAAACATACAAGGTGTTGTCAACTAAAACAGCTTGATTGTAGGGTCCTATAGGGGCTGGAGCATCTTTTGTAAAAATAATTTGTTTAGCCATTTTATAATTTTTAGTTACGTCTACTTCGTTTATCCCACTTAAGATCGCTTAATAAGGCACTCTTGATTCCTATAAAGAAATACCACCGTTCATAGACTCCAAAGGGAGTCCAATCAAAATTAAGTCTGAAATCTTTGAGTTCGCGATCAATTCTAAATTGAGTCAGGGTAAATCCTTTGTTTTTAAAATCGTATCCAGAGGAAACACCTAAACTCCATTTCGGAGTGAGATCGATATCACCAGAGAACATCAATGAGTTGTTTCCAATCGAAGGATCTCTGTATTGATTCCTATAACTCATCGCATAGGAGAAATTCATCCTCCAGCCAATAACATTTTGATAAACGGATTGTACTTTTCTGCTCTGAGATTGATTTTGTCTCGACAGACTCAGATCATCACTTGGTCGACCAAAGAGGTTATCCGATCTTCCTCCTGCCGAAGTATTCATGAAATAATCAGCCTCTTGTTGTTCTTGCTTTTTTTTGTTTTGATCATCTTCTTCAGATTTTCTCTTAAATGAATTGTTATCTAAACTAAAGTTGAGATTGGCACTTGCTTGTGTAAGCCTGACTAAGCCTCCTTTTTGAACAACAAGGGTATTGATGCGTTGTCTAGTGATAGGGTCTATTTCATAAGGATCTAGGGTTCCATTAAAGTTAATCGAGATCAAATCCTTAAATATCTTCGTGTTTCCTGAAAAACGAATTGGATTGATTTTAAGAGAGTCGGCATCGAGGTTATAGGAAGTTGAAAAACTCAAATTAGGAATGAGTTTAATTTTCTTGAGTTCAGTAACCAACGTGTCTTTGTTGTTAATTCGTTTCTTAACCTTTTTATTGACCTTGGCTTCAAAGGAATTTTGAATAGAAATTCCCATAGATTTTCTAGAGAATTGTCCAGGAGGTGAATAATAAGAACCACTAAATCTCGAATAATCGACTAAATTTCCATCTCCATCTAAGATTTGATCGTAGTACTGATCAAAAGAAGGGGTATAGCCAATACTTACCGAAGGTCTTAGGGTATGTCTGAGGGCTTGTAATTTTTTTCCTTCTTTAAAATTAAAGGTTCCGTAAACGGTGGTCCCCATATTGATGTTAAAATTGTAGTTTGAAAAGCGATCAAAGCCTTTGATGGTGTCTCTAACTAGTTCACCTTCAACAATTGACCTGCCGTAGGTTTGAGTCACCCAGTTGTCTGTGTAAGAACCTCCAACAGAAACACTGATGTATTTTGCCAGTTTGAAGTTGGTGTTAAAAGGCAACGAGTGTTGCATCCCCAATTGAGCCGAATTAAACATTTCAGGTTTAAAGAAAAGTGAATCGGTTGTTCTAATTCTATTTTCAGAACGAGCGGAATATTGAAAGTTTAAATTTTGTAGGATTCCTTTTTTAATTCCATCTCTTTTAGCAAATGGATAGATGCGTTCCACGCTCGCTTGCATGGTAGGGAGAGTTAAATTAATCTCCTGAGTATTGGTGTTTTGATTGTGTGATGCAGTTAAACTCAGATCTACCCTAGGATATTCAGGAAAAGTCTTCGAATAGTTAATCGAAGAAGATAGGTTGTTGTTCTGTGTATTGGGTAAATTATTTCTATTGAGTGAATTTCTAAAGTAGGAACTAGATCCTAGGTTGACCGATGCTGAAAATCTTGAGGTAGGATTTGCCTTTGAATCCTGAGAGTGAGAGAATTGAATATTGTATATGGAACTTTTGCTGTAATCGTCGAATCCTTTTTGACTTGTCACCAAGTTTTCATATCTAAAATTAAAACTACCACTGTACTTGTAACGTTTGTTATATACCGATTGTGATCTAAAACCCCAGCTACCATTGGCGTAAATGTCTCCAGTTAAATACAGATCTGAATACTGATTGATAGGGAGGTAATATCCGGCATTTTGCAAGAAATAACCTCTGTTGGGATCTGATCCAAAGCTTGGCATGATGAGTCCTGCAGATCTACCTTGAGTCATTGGAAAATAAGCAAATGGCAAGGCTATAGGAGTTGGAATATCCATTAGATACAAATTGGAAAAACCTGCAATCATTTTCTTTTTAGGAACAAATTTTGCCTTTTTAATACGTATGTAATAATCGGGATCTTCAGGTGTTTGAGAGGAAGTCAAACGAATGTCTTTTAAAAAAAATACCGAATCGTTCTCTTTTTTGGTGTAATCAGCCAGTAGATTCATATTTTCTCCACCAAGTCCACCCTGATCTGATCTCGAATTCCAAATGAGTGCTTTTTGTGTGTTAAAATTAAATCGAATGGAATCCGGAAGAATGATATTTTCACCTTGTTTAAACTCAGGTAGCTGTTCTAGTTCTCCCTCAGAATTTCTAATTCTACCGGCGTAGACTTCACCAGCCATATAGTCCATCACTATGATTCCGGCCTTGAGTTCCGTGTCTTGATAGTAAAGTTCAGCTTTATTGTATAAAACAATTTTGTTTTCTTTTTTAATGAGTTTTATCGTATCAATCGCGTTGTAGCGAATCTGATCAAGAAGTATCGGTTGTTTCTTGGGAATACTGTCTACAACAACAGATTCCAATGTTTTTGGAGTGGGGGGGATGCTATCTTGCTCACGTTGTGCCATCAATTTGAAGTGACTCAAAAAAAGTAATAGCGCTAGTAGTAAATAAGGTTTATTTGAAAGCAATGCTTATTATCCTATTTTTGTATGTAATCCATACATCGATTCGAGTCCAAACTTACGGATTTTTTTAGTTTGAATCTTTGTATTTATAATATATTTAACCCCTATCTTAGCAGTTGTATGCACCTAAAAACAACAATTTTAACATCTGGAGTTTTCAATAATATTCAAATTATTTTATTAACTCTCATTATTAGTACTGCTTCCTTTGTATACGCAAATGAGCCAGTCAAACCATTTGTTGTAGTTCTCGATGCAGGTCATGGAGGAAAAGACCCTGGTAATGTTCAAAATGGTTATTTTGAAAAAAATATCGCCTTAGCAATTGTCTTAAAAATAGGTGAACAGCTTGAAAAACAAGAGGGAGTAAAAGTTATTTACACTAGAAAAACGGATGAATTTGTCGATTTATTTGTCAGAGGAAAAATTGCGAATAAAGCAAAAGCTGATTTGTTTGTGTCAGTTCACTGTGATTCTTTTGACGGTACTACCTATGGAGCACATACCTTTGTTTTAGGACTTCATCGCAACCAAACCAATTTTAATGTCGCTAAGAAAGAAAACTCGGTGATTTATTTGGAAGATGATTATCAGAACAATTATCAAGGATTTGATATCAACTCACCTGAATCTACGATTGGTCTCACCATTATGCAAGAGGAATTCTTGGATCAAAGTATTCATCTAGCACAATTAATCCAAAACAATATAAAAACGAGGCTCAAAAGAAGAGATCGAGGTGTCAAACAAGCTGGGTTTATTGTATTACATCAAACGTTTATGCCCTCTGTACTTGTTGAAACAGGTTTTTTATCCAATAAGAATGAAGGGGCCTATCTCAATTCTAAAAAAGGACAAAGTGAATTTGGTAAAACGCTCGCAGATGCTATATTGAATTATAAATCACAACTTGACGGAGTGTTGAATTCGGTTCAAACTTCTAATTTTAAAGAAGCACCAACACCATCTACTGCAGTTCAAAGCTTATCGAACAACACTTCTTCAGATGTTTACTTTAGAATTCAAATAGCAGCCTCTCCAAAAGTAATCGATTTAAAATCCTACAATTTTAAAGGATTGAGACTGTTGCACAAACTTAAAGATGGATCTGTCTATCGTTATTTCTTTGGCAAAACATCCAACTACAAAACAGCAAAAGAACTACTGCAAAAAGCCAAAAATACTGGTTATTCTTCAGCCTTTATTTCTGCTTTTAAAGGGGAGGAACTCTATCCACTTTCAAAAGCCTTGGAAACTCTTTCCCAACAATAGGACATTGTATTAATTATTCCTAAATTTGTTAAAGACTCAAAAACTAGATAATTGAAATTAAGTAGAGAAATAAAAACAGCAGTTGTTGGAATCGGTGGAATTCTTTTGTTTATTCTTGGTTATACCTATTTGAAATCCAGTCCTTTATTTGATAATAACATTCATATTTTTGCAGTTTATGACAATGTAGGTGGGTTGCAAACAGGAAATTCAGTTTCGATCAATGGATATAAAGTAGGACAGGTAAAAAGCATTAATTTTTTGGATCGTTCTGGGAAATTGCTAGTAACCATGTCTATTGACGATACTTTTAAATTCTCTAATAAATCAATAGCGGAATTATTTGACACAGGTATTATCGGAGGTAAAGGAATACAAATCGTTCCAGATTTAGACCCTAATACCCCCATAGTTGTGGTTGGTGATACCTTGGTGTCTTCCGTAAAACCAGGGGTTACAGAATTAGTTCAACAGCAATTAAATCCACTTCAGCTCAAGGTTGAAAATATTATTTCCAATGCAGATTCATTACTAGTAGGGGTCAACAAACTTTTAGATGAATCTACCCGTAAGAACCTACAAAAGGGTATCAATGGCATTAATGATCTTGTTCAAAGTCTAACACAGACCAGTAGAACAATCAATGATGTATTGTTGAATAACAAAATTTCTATTGACAGTAGTTTGACGGCGATGAATCAAACGATGAATAATTTGTCTCATATTACTGATACCATCGCAAATATGGGACTAGATCAATCGTTACATCAGTTGTCTTCTTCACTTCGAAGTATCAATTTTATTTTAGCTGGCGTTGAGTCAGGTGAAGGAAATCTTGGGAAACTAGCCCAAGAAGAAGCTCTTTATGAAAATCTAGAAAAATCTACAAGAGAACTCAGTCTCTTGCTACAAGATTTAAGACTCAATCCAAAACGATATATCAATGTCTCTGTTTTTGGAAAAAAACAGAAGGAGTACGAGCTTCCAGAAAGTGATCCAGCAAATCAAAAATAGTAGAAATGCATTACCTATCCAACATTCTATTTGTACTATCCTTAGCTTTTGGAATAGGGTTTTTTGTTCGCAATATCAAACGTCTTAGGTCATCGATTTTTCAGGCAAAACCTTTAGAAGTTAACGATCAAAAGAGCGATCGTTTAAAGCAGATGTTCCAAATCGCAATTGGGCAGTCAAAAATGGTTAAAAAGCCTATTGCTGGTTTATTGCATATTGTAGTCTATATTGGGTTTATCATCATTAATATTGAGGTATTAGAAATTATATTAGATGGAATCCTTGGAACACATAGGATTTTTGCACCGCTAGGAACACTCTACGATATTTTAATTGCAAGTTTTGAAATCTTAGCTGTTGGAGTCATCATATCAGTGTTCATATTTTGGATTCGCAGAAATATCCTCCGCATCAATCGTTTTATTAAATCTGAAATGAAAGGATGGCCAAAATTAGACGCCAATCTGATTCTCTACATCGAATTGGTATTGATGTCTCTCTTTTTAATTATGAATGCTGCGGATTTGAGTCTCCAACAAATGGGTATTGAACACTATCAACAAGGGGGAAGTTTCCCTGTAGCATCTTTGTTACTTCCTTTATTTGATTCATTTTCAGTCGATCAATTAATTCTTATTGAGCGAACTGCTTGGTGGTTGCATATATTAGGCATACTCGCATTTTTAAACTACCTCTATTATTCCAAACACTTACACATTTTATTAGTTTTCCCTAATACGTATTACGGTAAACTTACTCCAAAAGGGCAACTTTCTAATGATTCTCAGGTTACTTCAGAAGTAGCTCAGATGATGGATCCTAATTTTGATCCCTATGCTACACCTTCTGCTGATGCGACAATACCAGAGACATTTGGTGCTTCTGATGTAGATGAATTAAATTGGATCCAGCTCATGAATGCCTATAGTTGTACAGAGTGCGGAAGATGTACGGCTTCTTGTCCTGCAAGCCTCACAGGTAAAAAATTATCACCACGCCATATCATGATGAAAGTTCGTGATCGAGCATATGAAAAGAGTACATTAAAGAGAAAGGGGAGTTCAGATACAAAGAAACTTTTAAGAGACTATATCACTCCTGAAGAATTATGGGCTTGTACTAGCTGTAACGCTTGTGTAGAAGCCTGTCCGATCAGTATTGACCCACTTTCGATCATTATCGATATGAGACGCTATTTAGTCATGGAACAATCAGCAGCTCCAACAGAGCTCAATTCCATGATGACCAATGTAGAAACTAATGGTGCCCCATGGCCATTTAACCAATTAGATAGAGCAAACTGGACTAATGAGTAAGGAAGCATTAAACATACCGACAATAGCAGAGCTAGCCGCTCAGGGAAAGGAAATAGAAGTTCTTTTTTGGGTTGGTTGTGCCGGAAGTTTTGACGATAGAGCAAAGAAAATCACAAAAGCTTTCGCTAAGTTATTGATTGAATCTAAAGTGGAATTTGCAATATTGGGACAGGAAGAGACCTGTACTGGAGATCCTGCCAAACGTGCTGGAAATGAATTTTTATTTCAGATGCAAGCTGCTACAAACATTCAAGTGCTGAATTCTTATGGAATTAAAAGAATTGTTACCACCTGTCCTCATTGTTTTAATACATTGAAAAACGAGTATTCTGAACTGGGAGGAACCTATCAGGTAGTGCATCATACCCAATTCTTAAACGAATTGTTGGAATCTGGAAGATTGCAGATTGAGGGAGGCGCATTTAATGGACAAAAAATCACCTATCACGACGCCTGTTATTTGGGAAGAGCCAATGGTGTATATGAGGCTCCTAGAAGATTGATTGAGGCACTAGATGCAGAACTAGTTGAAATGAAACGCTGTAAGCAAAATGGATTGTGTTGTGGGGCTGGTGGAGCTCAAATGTTTAAAGAATCAGAACCAGGAGAAAAAGAAATCAATATAGAACGTGCTCAAGAAGCAATCAATACCAAGGCTTCTACAATCGCATCTGCCTGTCCATTTTGCAATACAATGCTCACTGACGGTATAAAATCCGAGGAGAAAGAGAGGAAATTTAAGGTTATGGATATCGCTGAACTAATTGCAAACGCTAAAGACTTATAAGCATGTATGTCAATTTTAACGACCTAGCTGATGATGCTAGAATATGGATTTATCAATCCAATAGATCACTTACAGATCAAGAGCAAGAAGAAATTAAAGCAGACCTCAAAATTTTTTTGGAACAATGGACTGCTCATGGAAAGGATTTAAAAGCTGGTTTTGAACTCAAGTACAAGCGCTTTATTATCATCGGACTTGATGCTCAAACACAGGCATCTGGATGTTCTATCGATGCTTCTGTTCACTTTATTCAAGATTTGGAAAAGAAGTATGAAATCGATCTTTTAGATCGAATGAATGTGAGTTTTAAACAAGGTGATTTTATCACCTATAAGACCTTAAAAGATTTTAAAATCATGGCTAAAAATAAATCAGTGTCTAAAAACACTGTAGTATTTAATAATCTTGTCGCTACTAAGGCTGAGTACTCCGAATATTGGGAAGTACCAGCTTCAGAAAGCTGGCATTCCAATTTTCTAAAATAAATGAAGCAGTTCTCTCTACTTTTTTTAAGTTTAATTATTCTATCATCTTGCCAAGAAAATCCTGAAGTAGTTTATCGCAAACAACGAGCGCAATGGGTTGATTCAACGTATACTCAATTAAATCTCGATCAAAAGATAGGACAACTATTCATGTTGGGATTAACCTCAAACGATCACGATAGTATCGTTCAAAAGGTGATTGATGATATTAACAAATACCAGGTTGGTGGCCTTGCCTTTTTGGTTGGAACTCCAGAACGACAAGTGGCAATTACCAATGAAATTCAATCAAATGCTAACATACCACTTTTGATTGCTTTGGATGCAGAATGGGGGGCTGCAATGCGTTTTAAAGATGAGGAAGGTTTTCCATGGCCTATGGCTATGGGCGCACTTACAGACAATTCCTTGGTTGAAAAAGCAGGTTTTATGATTGGAGAGGAACTCAGAAGAACTGGTGTTCATATGAATTTTGCTCCAGTTGCAGATATCAATATCAATCCAAATAACCCCATTATCGGAAATCGATCTTTTGGATCTCATCTGCAAAATGTCACCGATAAAGCTTCAGCATATGCTAGGGGATTAAGGGCTGCATCCGTACTTTCCTGTGCCAAGCATTTTCCTGGTCATGGAGACACGGACATGGATTCTCATAAAACTTTACCTCAACTGACATTAAACAGACAAAGATTGGATTCAATAGAGCTCTATCCCTATAAATCAGGTTTGTTATCTCAGGTAGATGCAGTGATGGTAGCTCATTTAGATATTCCATCATTAACTGAAGAGCTAGGAGTTCCAGCATCACTTTCTTCAAAAGTGGTTAACGGAATACTAAAGACAGATATAGGCTATGAAGGTCTTATCATCACCGATGCATTAAATATGAAAGGGGTTACCCTTATCGCTGATGAAGGAGATGCTGAAATAGAGGCATTTAAAGCAGGAAATGATCTATTGTTAGTTCCAGTAGACGTTGAGAAAGGCGTTCAAAAAATAAAAGAGGCCTATAAAGATTCTGTAATTACTGAAGATCGTTTGGCTCACTCGGTAAAGAAAATTCTTTCTAGTAAATACGATATGGGATTGAATAAACCCTATAAAAAGCTCCAAATTGATTCCATTAGGAGGTATTACAATTCCAATCCCAACACCTTACTTCGCTATTTAATCTTGGAAAATGCAATTACCTATGTATCCAATACAAAGAAATACGAACCTATAAAAGCAGGTGCAAAAACAGCGCTAGTTCACCTAGGTGATACACCTGGATATCGATTTAGACATGAAGTCATGTCAAATGGAGCAATCTTTTTTGAAAACAATCAACTCACTGAAGAAAATCTCAAAGATTTTGATGTAATAGTTGTTGGATATCATAAAAATGATGCTTCACCATACAAATCTTATAAATTTACAGCAGAAGAGCTCGAGCTATTGAAACGACTTACAAATATGGGCAAAGAGGTATATCTCAATGTGTTTACCTCTCCTTATGCATTAAAGGATATCGATTTTATCGATGATTTTAAAGCGATCCTTGTAGGATATATGAACGATGATTTCGTTCAATTAAAGATGTTAGAAGTGCTTTCAGGAACACTAGAGCCTAAGGGAAGTTTACCAATTTCATTACCTAATTTAGAATTATCCAAAAACAATTTATAAATGAATCCTATGAAAATTGGTATTGTTTGTTATCCCACCTTTGGTGGTAGTGGTGTTGTGGCCACGGAGCTCGGTAAGGCGCTTGCCGATAGAGGTCATGAAATTCATTTTATCAGTTACAAACAACCAGTTCGATTAGAGCTTTTGAGTTCAAAGATTCATTTTCATGAGGTTCACGTTCCCGATTATCCACTTTTTCACTATCAGCCCTATGAGTTAGCGCTCTCTAGTAAACTTGTAGATATGGTTCAGTTGCATCAAATTGAAGTCTTACACGTTCACTATGCGATTCCTCATGCTTATGCGGGTTATATGGCCAAGCAAATGCTAGCAGAAAAGGGAATCAACATACCGATGATTACTACCCTGCACGGTACTGATATTACCCTGGTGGGAAGACATCCCAATTATAAACCAGCAGTGACTTTTAGTATCAATCACTCAGATATTGTAACCGCAGTTAGTGCTGATCTCAAAAGAAGTACTTTGGAGCAATTTGAAATTCACAAAGAGATTGAAGTCGTTCCAAACTTTATCGATATCACTAATTACGAGAAAACCAGTAAAGAGTGTAATCGTTCGATGATCGCTCAAGATCACCAGCGAGTGATTTCACATATATCTAATTTTAGAAAGGTAAAACACGTTCCCCATGTGGTTAAAGTATTTCATCAAATTCAAAAGGAACTTCCTTCAAAACTCGTTTTAGTAGGAGAGGGACCAGAACGCGAATCAGTTGAGCGATTGGTAGATGATTTAGGAATTGCTGATAAAGTACTCTTTTTAGGAAATTCATCTCAAGTAGATCGTGTATTGTGCTTTTCTGATTTGTTTCTACTTCCTTCAAAATCAGAGAGTTTTGGGTTAGCTGCTTTAGAAGCTATGGCAAATAAAGTAGCGGTTGTATCAACTAATACTGGAGGAATTCCGGAGGTAAATATTCACGGTGAAACAGGATATTTAGCGGATGTTGGCGATATAGATGCTATGGCAAAATACTCCATAGAAATTTTAAAAGACATTGAAACCTTAAGAGGATTTAAAAACAGAGCCTATGAAAAGGCTGCTGATTTTGATATTCTTAAAATACTACCTCAATACGAAGAGCTCTACAAGCGAGCTATGAATTTATAGTATATAGCTGCTAATTGTTTAGATCTTGCCTATTTGATAGTATTCAAATCCGCAGGATTGCATTTCCATCTCATTGTATTGGTTTCTGCCGTCAAATACGATGGATTGCTTCATCAAATTTTTCATTAGTTTTAAATCAGGAGCTCTAAAGGTTTTCCATTCAGTGAGTAAAATCATAGCGTCAACCTTATTTAATGCATCGTATTTATTTTGAGTATATTCTACTTCATAGGAATTTAAATAATGAGATTGAGCTTCATGGATCGCCTTAGGATCATAGGCTTTTATACGGGCACCTTTATCGATTAAGGCTTTGATAACTTCAATTGAAGGAGCTTCACGCATATCATCGGTCCCTGGTTTAAATGCAAGTCCCCATACAGCAAAGCAATAGCCATTTAAATCTTCTCCAAATCGCTTGATAATTTTTGACGCTAAAA
>JAYPEX010000018.1:3744-23041 GCA_038125995.1 Flavobacteriaceae bacterium | reverse complement strand
AGCGGGTTTTTTTATGTCTAATAAAAAGTAACCCGACAACGAGCGGGGTTTTTTTACGCTCATATGTTAAGTGAATTCTTAGCGTATGAATACATAGATCAGTATTACGAAGATAAGCGATACAATTCCTTGAAATAAGGTTCCAAGACTATAGCTTCTAAGCGCTGTTTTTACATCCATGTCTGAAAATTGACTCACCACCCAGAAATAGGAATCATTGATGTGTGAAATCGTCATTGCTCCTGAACCAATGGCAAGAACTGCAAATACTTTTCCGATTTCTGAATCCAATCCAAAAGCACTAAGAAGTGGTGCTATAAAAGCTGATGTAGTGACAATCGCTACCGTTGAGGATCCTTGAGCTGATTTTAATATCGCAGCAAAAGCAAAAGCGATGAGTAAACCTCCAATACCAGATTCCGATTGAAAGTTCAGAAGACTTGCAATATCGAGTTCTTTTAGGATCGTTCCAAAGGCTCCACCAGCTCCAGTAATTAGGATGATGATTCCAGCATCTTTAAGAGCTTCAATACTCCACTGAAATTGTTCCTTTGACTTGTTGATACTTTGTAGGTATGCAACTATAAGACCTATAAATAATGCAATGATCGGGTTCCCTAAAGCATGGATGAACTTAAAAAAGCCTGCTTCTCCAAAGGGATGTGTGGGATATACTGCAACAGATTGCAATCCAATAAGAACAATGGGTAAGAGGATGGGAATAAACACGCCTAGACTAAGTTTTAAATCCTTAGCTTCAATAACCTCAGTTTCTTTAGGTTCATGATAGGTTTCGTTTCGACTCCATTTTTTAGCCCAAAGATAGCCTGCAAGTGAAGCGATGAGTCCAATAATCAGTCCCCAAATTATAAGGAGTCCCAGGTTTGCTCCAACGAGTGCTGCTGCTGCTAAGGGTCCTGGAGTAGGTGGTACAAATACATGTGCTGCAAATAGCCCAGTCGCTAAAGCTACTGCAAATACTCCTATAGGTATTTTTGTTTTCTTGGAGAGTGTTTTATTGATGGAGGAAAGAATCACAAATGCGGAATCACAAAATACCGGAATAGATACAATGAATCCCGTAAGGTTCATCGCTAGAACGGATCGCTGAACTCCAAACCATTTTAAAAGATAAGCCACAATGATTACTGTGCCTTTGGTCTTTTCTAAAAAACTTCCAATAAGCGCACCAATAGCGATGATAAAACCAATTTTAGAAAGGGTTCCTCCAAAACCTTTCGAAAGTAAGTCCATCAATTGATCGATTGAAATTCCCGCTGCAATCCCTACCAATAAAGCTGCTGTAAACAAGGATAAAAAAGGATGTACTTTAGCTTTGATGGTTGCTAAAACAATAAATACGATGGAGGCAATAACTAATAGGATACTACTCATAATTTTGATTTTAAATAGTTGTAGATTTCATCTTCAATAAGTGTTCGGGTATTGGAAATGCAGAACTCTAAACTGCGATCTTTATTTTTAAGTTGGATGATGGATTCAATTGGATAATGCTCCAGATGTTTTGGATCGACGCTTGATATTCCACATACGATTAAACTTGGCACCTCATACGTTTTGGCAAGTTTAAGAATTCCTTCAATGAGTTTGCCATATAGCGATTGCTGATCAAAATGACCTTCACCTGAAATGATATAGTCAATACGTTCATTGGAAATGAGTTGCTCTAATCGGGCTCGATCTTTTAAGAATTCAAATCCTGGAATATACTCAGCATTTAAAAAGGCTTTTAGTCCATAGGCGGTTCCTCCTGCCGCTCCTGCACCTGGAGTATGAGCAAGATCGATTCCAAAATTGCTTTTGATAAGTTTGGAGAACTGTTCCAAGCTTTGATCGAGTTCGTTTACCTGGGTAGGAGTAGCTCCCTTTTGAGGAGCGTAAACTGCAGCTGCACCTTTGGGTCCGTATAAGGGATTGTCCACGTCATTGACGATGTAGAATTTGGTATTGGGATATGCTTTGGGAATGATGGTTTGAATTTGATCCAAATTTCCTGAGTTTGGAATGAGTTCCTCGTTGTTTTGATCGTAAAATTTATATCCAATAGCATATAGAATTCCCATTCCGGCATCGTTAGTTGCAGAACCTCCGAGTCCCATATAAACCGTAGTCGCTCCTCTACCAAGAGCGTCTTTAAGCTGAATTCCCACACCAATTGTTGAACTGTCTCGGATTCGAAGTGTTCTATTGTTTAATTTAGCAATACCAGCGGTATTGGCTAATTCAATATAGGCCGTTTGGGACTCTTCACTCCACAAATAATAGGAATCGATTGGCTCTAAATAAGCATTTTTAGAGGAAATGTTGATGGATGTCAGCTGTTTGAATTGAGCAATGCTACTCAAAAATCCATCGCCACCATCGGAGGCAATAATTTTGTGAAAGTGGGCAGTTTGATCTACTTTTTGAATCCCTCTAATTAGAGATTCAATCACCTCTTCTGCAGTTGCAGAACCTTTGAATTTGTCTGGTATGAGTAGGTAGTTCATAAGTGAAAAATACATAAATATTTAAACAAAAGTTAATTAAAAGGACTCCTTGATAAATCTTATTACCTTTATGACTTTATTAGATATCCCATATTAGATGAAAAAAATACTTTTTCTACTGTTCCTTTTCATCAGTCCATTTGGATTTTCACAACTATTAGATCCAGTTGAGTGGACTACAAAAGTTGAACAGGTCAATGAGTCAGAATTCGAGCTCACCATGGAGGCCTTTATTGAGCCTGGATGGCATTTATACGCACAAGAATTACCAGAGGGAGGACCCATTCCAACTGAGTTTATACTCGAGGGGGAGGGAAGTTTTTTTGAACTTGTTGGAACTGCTACTGAAGATGAAGGTCATGTAGAGTTTGATCCGATTTTTGAAATGAACATCAAGTACTTTGCAGATTATGCAAGGTTTACCCAGCGTATTAAGTTTAATGGGGATGTAACGTCTATCGAGGGATATGTTACCTATATGGTTTGTGACGACAGTCGTTGTTTACCTCCAACTGATAAGGATCTCTCATTTGATATAGGGGTTTTAGCAAAATTGACTCCTTCATCTAACGCAAATGCTGCTAATGAAGAAGGAATTCTTTCATTAGACGACTCATTCGAAGAAGAATCATTTGTGGGAGAAGTTGATTGGTGGTCTCTATTGATAATGGCATTCTTATTTGGATTTACGGCGCTGTTAACACCTTGCGTATTTCCAATGATACCGCTTACGGTTAGTTTCTTTACCAAACAATCGAAGACACGTTCCGCTGGGATTACCAATGCCATCATCTTTGGAGTGTCTATAGTTGTGATCTATGTGCTTTTAGGGACCGTTGTAACAGCCATTTTTGGAGCTGGAGCTCTGAATGCCTTATCGACCAACGTTTGGTTCAATTTAGCATTCTTTGTGTTACTAGTGGTGTTTGCAATATCCTTCCTAGGTGCATTTGAAATCACCCTTCCTTCCTCTTGGGGAAATAAAGCGGATGAAAAGGCTAACAAAGGAGGTCTCGTTGGGATTTTCTTTATGGCACTTGCTCTTGCAATTGTATCTTTTTCATGTACAGGACCAATCGTAGGAACCATCTTAGTACAAGCTGCTTCTGGAGGGAATCAACTAGGGCCAGTTTTTGGAATGTTGGGATTCTCATTGGCGATTGCATTGCCTTTTACCTTATTTGCAGCTTTTCCGGGTTGGATGAATTCACTTCCAAAATCTGGAGGCTGGCTCAATACAGTGAAGGTCGTACTAGGATTCTTAGAATTAGCTTTTGCTTTTAAATTCTTATCAAATGCTGATTTAGTATTGCAGTTACATCTTTTTGAACGCGAAGTTTTCTTGGCGATCTGGATTGCAGTATTTGGAGCATTGAGTTGGTATCTCTTTGGAAAATTACAATTGCCACACGATAGTGAGGTGAAACATATATCAGTTGGACGCTTATTGTTAGCCTTACTGTCATTGAGTTTTACGATCTATATGATTCCAGGATTGTGGGGCGCACCTTTAAAGCTAATTTCAGCTTTTCCACCGCCACAACATTACAGTGAGTCTCCTTATGGAGTTGGAAATGCTCAGGGAGGTGGAATTTCTTCTTCTGAAGTAGTACCTGCCGGTGCTCATTTAATGGCTCCACACAATATTGTTGCCTTTAATGATTACGATTTAGGACTCGCATATGCGAAGTCAGTAGGGAAGCCGGTGATGTTAGATTTTACAGGTCATGCTTGTGTCAATTGCCGAAAAATGGAACAAAATGTATGGGTAGATGATCGAGTATTAAGTGTTCTTAAAAACGATCTAGTGCTCATTTCACTTTATGTCGATGATAAAAGAGCGCTTCCAAAACCACTTCCCTCTAAACTTCGAAAAGGAAAACAGCTTCGAACCATTGGTCAAAAGTGGGCAGAGTTTCAGGCAGTTCGCTTTAAAGCGAATTCACAGCCGTTTTATGTGCTTCTAGACAGTAATGGTAAACAATTAGGAAAGCCTGTAGCTTATACTCCTGATGCTGATGTGTATTATCAGTGGTTGCAAACGGGTATTAACAATTAATTGCAGTTTATTGTGCATAGATTGTAATTATGCACAAAAAGTTCAATCAATCAGTGCATAAATGCTGTTTGATTATAAAAAATGGTACCCTATTGGAATTCAATTCTGAAATTGTACCATAAGTGAAGTTCCTCTCTTTAAACTGGTCATTCATCGAATTTGTTTTTTCTGAGATTAATTAATAGTTAGTTTAGTCTAAATCATAAAATAAATCAACATGAAAAAGAAGATAATGTTTGCATTAAATAACGTACTAGATTGTTTAATCGTTTTTTCCATTCTTGGATTTATTTTGAAGATCTATGATACCTTTACTAGAACTATGATTGTTTCCTTTATATCAGGAATCCTATTTGTGTTGATTTTGTTCGTTTATCAAATAGTTAGAAACAGATGTGAGACCAAAAGTAGGGATAATATGATTTAGAATAAGATAAAAAAAAGCCAGCTTTCTAATCAGAGCTGGCTTTCTTATTGTTTAGTTGTTTTGGTTTTCTATACTCTAGGTAAGTCTCCTTCTTCTTTTAAAGGAAGATTGGAGCTTCCCATTAGATAAGCGTCTACATGGTGAGCGGCCTGTCTACCTTCAGAGATGGCCCAAACGATGAGTGATTGTCCTCTACGTTGGTCTCCTGCAGCAAATACTCCTTCAACATTTGTTTTGTAGTTGTCTTCAGTAGCTTTGATATTGGTACGCTCATCGAGTTCTAAACCCAATTGCTCAGCAACTGTGGTTTCTGAACCTGTGAAACCCATTGCAAGAAGCACGAGTTCTGCTTTCCACTCTTTTTCAGATCCTACAACCTCTTTGAGTTGTGGTCTTCCCTGAGGAGTTTTTACCCATTCTACTTCAACAGTTTTTAATCCTTTGAGGTTTCCATTTTTATCTCCGATAAATTCTTTGGTCGAAATACTAAAGAAACGTTCCGCGCCTTCCTTGTGAGAAGTACTCGTCTTGAGTCTCATTGGGAAGAATGGCCAAGGCTGATGCTCAGGACGTTCTGGAGTTCCCTTAGGCATGATTTCAAAGTTTGAAACGGATGTTGCTCCGTGTCGAATCGAAGTTCCTATACAGTCAGATCCGGTATCACCACCTCCAATAACGATCACATCTTTTCCAGATGCTAAGAGTTCTTCTCCTTCGAATTGTTCACCGCCAACACGTTTGTTGTTTTGTTTTAAGAAATCCATGGCTTGAACGACTCCTTTGAGTTCTGCTCCTGGAATTGGTAATCCTCTTCTTACAGTAGCACCACCACAAAGTAATACCGCATCAAAATCTTCTTTTAATTGATCCGCTTTGATGTCTTTTCCAATCTCCGTATTGGTTTTAAATTCAATACCTTCTTCTTTCATGATGGCGATTCTTCTATCGATCACCTCTTTTTCCATTTTGAAATCTGGAATTCCAAAACGAAGTAGACCACCTACTTTTGAATCACGTTCAAATACGGTTACTAAATGGCCTGCTCTATTGAGTTGTTGTGCAGCTGCTAATCCAGCAGGACCTGATCCTACCACAGCAACTTTTTTACCTGTTCTTTGTTCTGGTACAGAAGCAGTAACCCATCCTTGTGCAAATGCAGTTTCAACTACATTCTTTTCGATGTTTTCGATGGTCACAGGATCAGCGTTGATTCCCAATACACAGGCCTCCTCACATGGAGCAGGGCACAATCTTCCTGTAAATTCGGGGAAGTTGTTAGTTGAGTGTAATATTCGAGCTGCTTTTTCCCATTTACCTTGGAAAACAGCATCGTTAAAGTCTGGAATCAAGTTTCCAAGTGGACAACCTGAATGGCAGAATGGAATTCCGCAGTTCATACAGCGAGCTCCTTGATCTTTAAGATCTTTTTCCTCCATAGGAACGGTAAACTCCTTGTAATTCTTGATGCGTTCTTCTACTGTTGAGTAGGCTTCAACTTTTCTATCAAATTCTAAAAATCCAGTAATCTTTCCCATAATATTATAAAGTTTCAGCAGTTTCTTGTGCAATTCGCTCTAATGCTTGGCGGTATTCCTCTGGGAATACTTTTACAAAGGATCCAAGCTGCATATCCCAATCTTCTAGGATTCGCTGTGCCAATGGACTGGAAGTCGCATTGTAGTGATTTTCAATGAGCTGTTTTAAAAGTTCTTGGTCTTGGTTCTCGCTTACATCGAGTAAGTTGAGTCCCTCGGCTTTACACTTCGATTTAAATGTATTGTTCTTGTCGTAGATGTATGCGATACCACCACTCATCCCTGATCCGAAGTTTCTTCCAACTCCTCCAAGGATCACAGCAGTACCTCCGGTCATATACTCACAACCGTGATCTCCGATTCCTTCAACAACGGCTGTAGCTCCTGAGTTTCTAACGCAGAAACGCTCTCCTGCAATACCGTTGATGTAGGCTTCTCCGGCTGTTGCTCCAAAAAGGGTTACGTTCCCAGTGATTACGTTATCTTCAGGTTTAATCGTTGCTTCATCTGGAACCTTGACGATCAGTTTTGCTCCAGAAAGTCCTTTACCCAAATAGTCATTCGTGTTTCCAAGAACCGTCATGGTGAGTCCCTTGGTTGCAAAGGCTCCAAAACTTTGACCCGCAGATCCACTAAAGTTGAGTTTTAGCGTGTTTTCTGGAAGTCCCTGTGCGCCGTATTTCTTAGAAATCTCATTCGAGATGATGGCTCCTACTGCACGATCGGTATTTTTGATCGGGAATTCTAAGCTCATGCGCTCTTTTCTATACAGTGCCGGGTGAGCTTTTTCAATAATCTCAAATTCAATAGAATCTTCGATATGGTGTTCTTGTTTCTCGGTATTGTAGTACTTAGTTCCAGCTGGTACTTTTACCTGGTGTAAAATGGGGCTTAAATCTACTCCAGCAGCTTTGTAGTGTTCGATGACTTGTTTGCGATCTAGTTTTTGAACTTGACCAACCATTTCATTTACCGTTCTAAATCCTAGCTGAGCCATAATTTCTCTGAGCTCTTGAGCCACGAAATACATGAAGTTCACCACGTGTTCTGGCTCTCCTTTAAAGCGTTTTCTAAGCTCTGGGTTTTGAGTTGCAATACCAACAGGACAGGTGTTTAGGTGACATACACGCATCATAACACATCCTGAAGCTACTAGTGGTGCTGTTGCAAATCCAAATTCTTCAGCTCCTAACAGACAGGCAATGGCTACATCACGACCTGTTTTTAATTGACCGTCACACTCGAGACGAATACGGTTTCTAAGATCGTTCATCACAAGAGTCTGTTGCGCTTCTGCAATACCGAGCTCCCATGGAAGACCTGCGTGCTTGAGTGAAGTTAGTGGTGATGCACCAGTACCTCCGTCAAAACCTGAGATCAAGATGACATCAGCTTTTGCTTTAGAGACCCCAGCTGCTACGGTTCCAACACCAACTTCGGATACTAGTTTAACATTGATTCTCGCTTCTCTGTTAGCTGATTTTAAATCGTAGATCAATTGCGATAAATCCTCAATCGAATAGATATCGTGGTGCGGTGGTGGTGAAATAAGACCTACATATGGAGTTGAATTTCTAGTTTTGGCGATTTCAGGGTTGACCTTAGGACCGGGTAATTGACCACCTTCTCCTGGTTTTGCTCCCTGAGCCATTTTGATTTGAATCTCAGCAGCATTGGTAAGATAGTTAGAGCTCACTCCAAAACGACCTGATGCTACCTGCTTAATTGCTGAGTTTTTCCAATCACCTTGTTCTGTTTTATAGAATCTTAGAGGATTTTCTCCACCTTCTCCTGAATTGGACTTACCTCCAATACGGTTCATTGCGATCGCTAAGTTCTCATGAGCTTCTTGTGAAATAGATCCATAAGACATGGCTCCGGTTTTAAAACGCTTCACAATCTCTGTCCATGGTTCTACTTCATCCAATGGAATTGGATCGTAGTTCGAAAATTCTAATAACCCTCTAATGGTCATTAAATTCTTTGATTGTTCGTTGACAAGATCAGCGTATTCTTTGTAAGTTGTTTTTTCGTTGGAACGAACTGCTTTTTGGAGTTTTGCTACTGTGAGTGGATTAAACATATGTTTTTCTCCATCTCTTCTCCAGCGGTAATCCCCTCCAATTTCAAGGTCTAAAGTACCTGCAATAGAATCGGTTGTAAATGCTTTTTGGTGGCGTTTGTTGATCTCTTTTTCGAGTTCGTAAAGGCCAATTCCTTGAATCCTAGTCGTAGTTCTTGGGAAGTATTTCTCAACGACTTTTGAGTTGAGTCCGATGCATTCAAAAAGTTGTGAACCTCTATAGGAATTTAAAGTTGAAACTCCCATTTTGTTCATGACTTTAAGGATTCCTTTTCCAACTGCTTTGTTGTAGTTTTCAATGGCCTTTTCAAAAGAGTACTCCGTAATGTCATCTTCCTTCATCTTCTCAGCTATGATCTCATTTACTAAGTAAGGGTTGATCGCTGAGGCTCCATAACCAAAAAGAAGGGCAAAGTGGTGTACTTCTCTAGGTTCTGCTGATTCGATAATGATACTCGCCTTCGAGCGCTTTCTAAGTTTTTGTAAACCTGAGTTTACAAAAGAACAAGCAAGTAAAGCAGGAATTGCTGCCTGAGTACTCGACACATAGCGATCCGATAAGATAATAATATTGGCACCAGCATCGATGGCGTTCTCTGCTTGATCGAGAACCGATTGTAATCCTTCTTCTAATCCGTTGTGTCCTTTTTCTACATTGTAAAGCATTTGAATGCTTTCTACTTTGTAGTCGGGGCTAGCGTCGTAATTTTTAATCTTATCCAAGTCTTCTTTTGAGATGACAGGATTTTGGATTTTTAATTTGCGACAGTGCAATTCTGTTTCCTCAAAAATGTTTTGATCCGATCCAAGTGTTAAACTGATATCGGTAATCATTTCCTCGCGAATCCCATCTAATGGTGGGTTGGTTACCTGAGCGAAGAGTTGTTGAAAATAATTGTATACTAATTGTGGGCGCTCTGATAATACAGCGATTGGTGTATCCGTTCCCATGGAACCAATCGGTTCTTTTCCACTTTCTGCCATAGGCATAATGATGGTATTGATGTCTTCACGGGTATAACCATAAGATACCTTGCGTTGATCTAAGGGAGCTTCACCTATAAACAACGGACAATCGTTGTAGGGAATATCTTTAAGGTGTACTAAGTTTTTGTCGACCCATTGCTTGTAGGGCTGTCTCTTAGCAATGCTTTCTTTGACTTCTTCATCTTGAATAATACGACCTTCGGCCATATTTACGAGGAACATTTTACCAGGCTCCAATCGACCGTGAAATTCTACATTGGCAGGTTCGATATCAACAACACCAGTTTCTGAAGACATGATCACGTAACCGTCTTTAGTAACTGAGTAACGAGAAGGTCTCAGTCCGTTTCTGTCGAGAACTGCACCGATATAGTTACCATCGGTAAAAGGAATGGAAGCAGGTCCATCCCATGGTTCCATCATACATGAGTGGTACTCGTAAAATGCTTTTTTATCTTCTGACATTTCATCGTTCTTTTCCCAAGCTTCAGGAACGAGAATCATCATTACTTCTGGAAGCGATCTTCCCGTCATTAACAATAATTCGACAACCATATCAAGGGTTGCAGAATCCGATTTGTTTGGAAGAATGATGGGTAGGATTTCTTTGATATCATCACCAAATAAATCACTCTCTAAGAGTTCTTCTCTAGAGCGCATACGCGATACGTTACCTCTCAGTGTGTTGATCTCACCATTGTGACACATATATCTAAATGGCTGTGCCAAATCCCAAGTAGGGAAGGTGTTGGTAGAGAAACGTTGGTGTACAAGAGCTAAACGAGTCACGACTCTAGGATCTTGAAGATCTCTGTAGTAATGACTGATGTCTTCTGGCATGAGTAGCCCTTTAAAGATGATGATCTTAGTCGATAAACTTGGGATGTAAAAGAATCCTTGTTCTGATAATTTAGAGTTGTATACTTTGTGTTCCGTCTTTTTTCTGGCGATGAATAAATGACGGTTAAAGTCTTGAATGTCTTGTTGTGAGTCTGATTTTCCGATGAAGATCTGAGCGATATAGGGTTCTGTTTCAGCAGCAATTCTACCGGGAACCGATTTGTTAACAGGAACAGCTCTCCATCCGAGAAGCTGTAGTCCCTGAGCCTTGATATTTTCTTCTAACGTTTGGACACAGAATTCACGTTGATTGTTTTTTTGAGGTAAGAATACGTTTGCAACGGCGTATTCACCAGCATCTGGAAGTGCAAATTCACATACCTCGGTAAAGAACTCATGTGGGATATCGATAAGGATCCCCGCTCCATCTCCAGTCTTGCCATCTGCACTTACGGCTCCTCTGTGTTCTAGTTTATCTAAAATCTCTAAAGCCTTGTGTATGATATCATTGGACTTTTTTCCTTCTAAACTACATATAAAACCAGCTCCACAGTTGTCGTGTTCGTATTCTGGGAAGTACAATCCCTGTTGTTCTAATTTCCTCATAAATCGTGATTTTGCACAAAAATAGCTCTTTAGATAGGGTTTACACAATGAAATAAGTATTTGTAACGAAAAATAATTGTCTTATTAAATTTCCATTGCAAAAAATGTAAACTTGAGAATTTAGCCATTTATTTTTTGTGGTATTCACGATTGAGATTTTAAGAATTTCTCAATTTGATTGTTTCAAACTCGAGCTATGAGAATTGGTGTTTCATAGATGTACTCCCATCGGTTGATCCTCGTTTATTGGCTGTTATAAGGAGGTGTCTTACTGAAGCATTCCCTGTTTAACAAAATAGGATTCTGATCAAGTTCGTTAAAAATGTAAAGCTTTCTTTGAATTTACTTTGTTTGACTAGAGCTTTTTATATATTTGTTATGCATCTTTTGCACAAACCACAAACTATATTATTCTAACTATTTTATTTCATGGAAACTATAATTATCGCAATTTTTGTTTTTGGGTATCTAGCGATCACTTTAGAACACAATCTCAAAATTGATAAATTAATACCTGCATTGGCAATGATGGCCTTGCTTTGGGCGATCATCGCTTTAACTCATATGGATGTATTTGAGGTGAATACTGCCTTAAAAGAATTGGAACCCACCCATTTGGATGAGATTCTTTTGCATCATTTGGGTAAAACAGCGGAAATTCTGGTCTTTCTTTTAGGGGCTATGACGATTGTTGAAATCATTGATCACTTCAATGGATTTCAAACGATTAAGAGTTTTATTAAATTCAAAAGCAAGCGTAAATTACTATGGCTTTTTGCCTTTTTAGCATTTATTTTATCGGCAATTATTGACAACCTAACAGCGACAATTGTACTGATTACCATCTTGCAAAAAGTGATCAAAGACCGCAACACCAGATTGTGGTTTGCAGGTCTGATCATTATAGCGGCTAATGCAGGTGGGGCTTGGTCTCCAATTGGAGATGTTACCACTACCATGCTCTGGATTGCCAATAAAGTATCAACGGTTCAGCTTATTGAACACTTGTTGATTCCATCGCTGATTTGTATGATCGTTCCTGTACTGATTATGGGAAATAGTAAGCACTTCAAAGGGGATATCGACATGGAAGATGACGATACAGGAAAAACAAAACAAGGTTCTTTTATGTTGTATTTAGGGTTAGGTTCTATTGTTTTTGTTCCTATTTTTAAAACTCTGACTCACCTTCCTCCTTACGTGGGAATGATGCTTTCATTAGCTGTTGTAGCGACTTTTGCTGAAATCCTCTCTAGTAGAGCATTTAGTGTTGGAGGAGCAATGAGTGGTAACGAAGACGGTGGTTCACATCACTCTCCTGTTCATACGGCTTTAGCGCGTATCGAAATGCCTTCTATTCTTTTCTTTTTAGGAATTTTATTAGCAGTTGCGGCACTTGAATCATTGGGGATCTTATTCCATTTTGCAGAAGGTTTGAATGCAACGTTTCCAAATACCGATGTGGTAGTTCTGCTCATAGGAGCTGGTTCAGCAGTTATTGATAACGTTCCTTTAGTAGCGGCAAGTATTGGAATGTTCTCTGAGGGATTGGACAATCCACTTTGGCACTTTATCGCTTACTCAGCGGGTACAGGAGGTTCGATGTTGATTATTGGTTCTGCAGCTGGTGTTGTAGCGATGGGAATGGAAAAAATAGATTTCTTCTGGTATTTAAAGAAGATTTCTTGGTTGGCATTTATCGGTTTTGCAGCAGGATCAGTAGCATTTATACTTCTTAGAGACTTTGTTTTAAATGCGGCATAAATTTTGTTCAAAATAAACTAATTAACGAATCTATGAATCTACAAGAAGCCAGTAATAGTGCCTCAGAGGTGCTTCAAGAGGAGCGAACGCTCTCTGTGATGGATCTAATTTTAAGTGGTGGTACAGGATCGATACTAATCATATCAGTACTCTTTGTGCTCTTAGGGGTTGCATTGTATATCTATTTTGAGCGTTTGTTTGCCATTAAGGCAGCTTCTAAAATAGATTCCAACTTTATGAATCAGATCAGGGATCACATCACCAATCACAAGATTGATGCTGCGATGAGTTTGTGTAAAATGACCGATTCACCTGTAGCTCGTTTGACCGAGAAGGGGATTGCTCGAATCGGAAAGCCATTGGACGATATCAATACAGCTATTGAAAATGCAGGAACCCTTGAAGTTTATAAGCTGGAGAAAAACGTTTCGGTATTGGCAACTGTAGCTGGAGCTGCTCCGATGATTGGATTCCTAGGAACGGTGATCGGGATGATCTTAGCCTTTCACGAAATGGCCTCTAGTGGAGGTCAGGCAGAAATGGGATTATTAGCCTCTGGTATTTATACAGCGATGACCACTACTGTAGCGGGTCTTATTGTTGGGATTATCGCCTATATGGGCTACAACCATTTGGTCAATATTACCAATAAGGTGGTACACAAAATGGAAGCGAATGCGGTTGACTTTTTGGATTTATTAAACGAACCGGTTTAATTCATGAAATTAAAAGGCAGAAATAAGGTTTCACCAGAGTTTTCGATGTCTTCGATGACCGATATCGTATTCTTGTTATTGGTGTTTTTTATGTTGACTTCCAATGCGCCTAACGCCTTGGATTTAATGTTGCCAAAGGCCAAAGGAAAATCGACTAATGTTCAAAATGTATCGGTGAGTATCGATAAGGATTTGAACTATTATTTGGATGAAAAACAACTGACTAAGATGGAGCTGGAAACGGCTCTTGTCAATGCCCTTCAAGACCGTGAAGAACCGACGATTATTCTTAGGACAGAGGAATCAGTTGCAGTCAAGGAGGCAGTGTATGTAATGGATTTAGCACAGCAACATCGCTATAAGGTGATTTTAGCGGTGCGCCCTAATTAATGGCACTTTTAGAAACTAAATTTGAACGCCAATCTTTTGGTCTAACGACGTTAATTTTGTTTGGCCTCGTACTTCTTTTGTTTTTTGTGGGATTAAAGTATTTGGATCCACCTGATGAAAATGGGATTCTGATTTCGTTTGGAAATTCGAATGCGGCTGCTCCAATAACTACGTCAACGACTGAGCAACAACCTGAGCCAACTCCGAGTCCAAAACAGCCCGAACAAGAAGTTACTCCACCACCAATACCTGTTGAAGAAACTTCAAAACAGGAGATCGAAGAAGTATTGACAGAAGAGAGTTCAGAGGTGGTGATTCCAAAAGAAGAGCCCAAGGTGGAAGAGGTTACACCAACTCCTAAAGAGACTATAAAAGAACCACCAAAAGAGGAAGTAAAGGAGCCCGTAAAAGAACGAACACCTAAAGAAGAGGTTAAGGTTGAAGCAACTCCGGAGCCTCCCAAGCTTGATCAAAAAACGACAGATGTACTTTCTTCGATCTTAGGTGCCCCAGAAGCTGAATCGAGTCAAGGAGATCAAACAGGAATTTCCCAACAAGGAAATTCTCAAGGAGATCCTTATGCGGCTCGTTTTTACGGTTCAGCTGATGCGACAGGAACCGAAGGTTATGGACTTTCTGGTCGAAATCTCAGTGGTTTTCAGGTGTATAAACAAACCTGTGATGAAGAAGGAATAGTGGTCGTTCGAATTTTAGTGGATAACAATGGAAGAGTCATTGAAGCAGATCCGGGTATTCGAGGAACAACCAATAATGCTTCTTGTTTATTGGAGCCAGCCAAGCGTACTGCTTTGTCGTATCGCTTTGATCCGGATTCCAATGCTCCAAATCGTCAAATCGGTTTTGTGGTAATTCATTTTAAATTAGGTCAGTAGTGGACTATCATCAGACACTTGAATGGATGTATGCACAGCTTCCCAATTATCAACTTAAAGGGAAAGAGGCTTATTCCAATAAATTAGAACCCATTGTTCATTTTTGTAAGTATTTAAACAATCCCCAAAAGCAATTTAAAAGCATACATGTAGCGGGGACCAATGGAAAGGGTTCTTCGTCTCATATGCTGGCCTCCATTCTTCAAGAGGCTGGTTATAAGGTTGGTTTGTATACGTCTCCTCATTTAAAAGATTTTAGAGAACGGATTAAGATCAATGGGCAGATGATTCAAAAGGTGGAAGTCGTAAACTTTATTGAAACGCATCAAACCTATATTGAACACAACAGTCTTTCTTTTTTTGAATTAACAGTGGCGATGGCTTTTGAAGTGTTTGCAAAAAACAAGGTGGATATAGCTATTGTGGAGGTGGGATTAGGAGGTCGTTTGGATTCCACAAACATCATTCAACCAGAAGTATCGCTGATTACCAATATTGGTATGGATCATATGAACTTCTTGGGAGATACACTGCCAAAGATCGCATATGAGAAAGCTGGAATCATTAAACCCCATACACCAGTGGTGATCAGTGAGTATCAAGAAGCGACCTGGGAGGTTTTTAAAGAAAAAGCTGATGAGTTGAAAGCACCCATCTATTTAGCAGCTCCGTTAAGCTTTAAAAGCGATTTAAAGGGCAATTATCAGTCTAAGAATATCAATGGAGTTGTGGAGGTGATCAAACGCTTAGTGGGCTTTAAAATAACTCAGGAGCATTTAGTAAATGGACTGCTTTCTGTGGTGAAAAACACCCATTTGTTAGGAAGATGGCAACTCATTCAACAAAACCCCAAGATCATACTCGATACCGCCCATAACAAAGAAGGACTTAACTATACGCTGAAGCAATTAGAAGAAGAGCCCAAAGAACAACTTCATATAGTGATTGGAATGGTGAGTGATAAAGACATTGATGGAGTCATACAATCACTTCCAAAGGATGCCTTCTATTACGTCTGTGCTCCAAAAATTGATCGAGCATTAAATCAACAACTACTAAAAGAAAAGTTAGAGGATGCTGGATTAAAGGCTACTGCCCACGAATCAGTACAGGAAGCTCTGGAAGCTGCTACATTGAATGCAACTGAGCAGGATATGATCTACGTAGGCGGGAGTACGTTTGTAGTGGCGGAGGTGTTGTAAAATCAATGATAGATATAATTCTCTAAATCCACTACAATACTACCAATCACAAGAGGAGCTTTTACTTTGATGGGCAATAATTCATCCTTTGAAATCCAAACCTTAAAATTCTTGTTTTTACCGAATACTCGAGATCCAAAATCAATAGTGGGCTCAAATAAATAACAATCCTTTACTCCGAAAACTGTTTGGATGTGTTCTTCTCCTTTATATTTTATTTTAAAATAAAAGATGCCATCAGCATCAAATAGGATCGGAACGGTAATTACAGTATCGACTTTTAATTGTTTCGGATTGATCACTTCTTTTAAGTAGAAGTAAAAAGACATTAAGTCTTGTAATCCTTCAACAATTGGAATATCGGTTTGCTCCAAAGAAGTTAAATTGGTGACAACTGCTCCATTAGTTAGATAATCAAAATGAATTTCCTCGTCTTTTTCATAGGTTCCTTCTCGAACGGATCTTTTGAAATAATGCGGTTTAAAATCATCAGTGTAGTAACTCTCATAGCGATCATCGACTTTCAGAAACAATCGTGCCACTCCTGTGGTGGATCCAGACCCTACGACGTGTTGTACTTTTTTCTCTTCAAAGACTACTTCGCTTCTGCTAAGTTTTGCAAAAACGGCATTTAAAAAGCCGTAACGAACTCTAAAATCATAAGTTTCGACGACCAAAGGTGTTATTTTAGGGTTCTCCTCTTGAGCACTTAAAGAGAGATGAACTCCAGTCAACATTAAAAAAAGTAGTGTTGTTTTGTTCAAGTTAAAAGCTTTGTTCAAAGATAAGGAACCAGAACTTAAAAAAAATTTAAAAAAGCTTTTGGGAATTCAAAAACTGCTTTATATTTGCACTCGCTTCTGCAAAGGAGTAATGAGGGCTCTTAGCTCAGCTGGTTCAGAGCACCTGCCTTACAAGCAGGGGGTCACTGGTTCGAACCCAGTAGGGCCCACAGTAATAAAGTCATCCAATCGGGTGACTTTTTTGTTTTGGCAATATTATTTCCAAAGTGAACTTTTAAATGTTTTGCAAAAATAATAAACTAATTATAAACCTTCGATCTATTTATACAATGCCTAAAATTGTAATTTAAAGGAAGTTAATTTATCAGAAATTTATTCAATGATAAAATTATAGTATATCCAATATTATTAATATATAATATTTTATTGTTGTTAATTCATTATTTTTGTTTTTACTAATCTGTTATCCATGAATATTTCAATTCAAAAATTATTTTTTATAGTATTATTTTTCAACGTATTTTCTATTAATGCTCAAAATTCTGTTGAACAAAAAATACTTGAAGAAGCTAAAGCTAGAAATGTTAACACAACTAATGAAGTCATTAATGAGCTAAGTAAAAATGGTATCTCTTTATCGCAGGCTCAAGAAATGGCTCGAATGCAAGGAATCGATCTTAATACATTTTTAAAAAGTAACTTCAATAAAAGTAATACTGCATCATCAGAATCATTAAAAAACGATATTATTGATGAAATTCAAATAGCTACGGATACTATAATTAATAATGCTAATGATATAATTATCCAAGAAGATATAGATATTGATCCGAATAACAATTATTTTGGATATTCAATTTTTAAAAATAATCCTTTTGCTACCAAAGACTATTTAGTTGGAAATATAGATGAAGGCTATTTATTGTCTCCGGGTGATGAATTAAGATTAACTGTTTTTGGAAATAATGCATATATAACTGAAGTTAAAATTGACTTAAATGGAAATATTATTTTTCCTGAAATGGGAGTTTTTCAAGCTGCTGGAAATTCCCTGAAAACAATAAAGTCAAGATTAAAATTGTTTTTAGGTAAATTTTATAATGGATTAGTTTCAAATCCACAACAAGCATTTTTAGATGTTTCTTTAACTCAAATTAGACCAGTTAAAGTAAACGTACTTGGACAAGTAGTTTCTCCAGGGCCTCATTTAGTTAATGGATTAGCATCAGCTTTAAATGCCTTATATGCAGCTGGAGGAGTAAAGACAAATGGATCACTCAGAAACATCAAAATTTATCGAAATAATAAGCTTTTAAAAGAAATCGATTTATATGATTTTATAGTTAATGGAAATTTGGATGATGATATCAGACTTATGAGTTCTGACGTTGTTTTTGTTCCAACAAGAGGTAATTCCATATCAATAGAAGGTGAAGTTAAAAATACAGGAATCTTTGAATTAAAGAAGGGTGAAAATTTTGATGATTTGTTAAGATTTTCTGGAGGATTTCAAGTTTCTGCATCTACTCAAAATATTAATATCTCTCGAGTTATACCGTTCGAAGATAGAACACAAGATCAAATTTATGATAAGTTTTTAACAACGATAAATTATCAAAATAACAAAGAATTTATTCTTATTGATGGGGACGAGATTTCAATTTCTAAAATATTAGATAAAGAATTAAATCTTGTTAATCTTGAGGGTAGCGTAAATAACCCAGGTACTTATTCAGTAATAAAATACCCAGATTTAAAAACTTTAATTGAAATAGCTGGTAAAGGAATATCTCCAGATACCTACATGAATAAAGTTGATATTTCAAAAGTTGATGAAACTGGTTTTAAGTCGTTCAAGACTTATAATCTAAAAAGCGTTTTAGATGGTACTACAAAGGTTACTCTAGATCAAGATGACACTATATTAGTTTATACATTGAAAAAAGTTGAAGGAGAGAAGCAAGTTAGTATTTCTGGATTTGGCACAGACGATAAAACTATTTTTTGGCGTGAAAATTTATCATTATTTGATGTTATTTTTGAATCTACTTCATTTGAAGAATTAGAATTTCAATCCAAGGTTTTAACTAGTAGAGTTGATATTGATTCGTTCAATAAAAAAACTGGAAAATATTCAACTAAATCATATAATCTAAGTGACTTAGTTGGAATTAAAAATACTTATTTAACTCCCAAAGACAGAGTTAGATTGTATTCAAGAAATGTTACTGAAAATTTAGATCAATATGTTCAGGTTGAAGGTGCTGTAAATTCACCACAAAAATTTGATTTAAATGAAAATATGCTTGTTGAGGATGCTATTTTATTGGCAGGAGGACTCCAAGAATATGCTTTAAGCGAAGTGGAAATTATTAGAAAATTAAATACAAATACTTTTTTCAATGAAGTAATAAAATATAGTATTGATTTTGATTATTTACTAGGATTTAAAAAGCAACCTGAATCTCCATTTTATCTTAATAATTATGATATAATTTCAGTAAAAAAGCCAATCAGAGCTGGTTATAATCCATTTGTTACA
>JAYPEX010000018.1:0-3644 GCA_038125995.1 Flavobacteriaceae bacterium | reverse complement strand
TGATATAATTTCAGTAAAAAAGCCAATCAGAGCTGGTTATAATCCATTTGTTACAATTACTGGCGAAGTAAATTTACCTGGATCATACTCTATTAATAATATTCAAACTAATATTGAAAGCTTAATTGAAAAATCTGGAGGATTAACCGAAATTGCATTTATAAATTCCACTAGAATTACAAGAGATGAAAAAGTTTTAGGTTATAAAAACAAAAAAAGTTTAAAAAAAATTAAATTTAAATCAGGAGACTTAATTGAAATAGGTTCTTTGCTTGATAATGTTGAATTAATTGGGAGTGGATTAAATAATAGTTTTATTGCTAATTATACAAGAGATAAGAGAGCAAGATTTTATTTAAATAATTCAGGAGGATTAAAAAATAGAATTGAAAGTATTGTTATTCTTAGAAAAAACGGTTCAAGTGTAAAAAAACATAATCTTTTTAGCAATCCTAAAATTTATCCAGGAGATGTAATTATTGCAACTCAGAAGCCGGAAAAAGTAAAATCAGACCGAAGTTTTGTTGATGAGTTTTCCAGAATATTTGGTATAATATCTGGCACCCTTACTTCTATTTTATTGGTTAATAGATTATAATTTTATTATGAAAAAAGAGAATTTAATAGAAGATGATGCAATAGATTTAATAGAATTAATTAAATCAATATATATTAAAAGAAAGATTATTGTTAGGGTGACACTTGCTTCTACATTTTTAGGTGTCTTAATTGCATTATCGACACCTAATACTTTTAGTTCATCTACAAAATTTATTCCGCAACTTAGTAGTGAACTTAAAACAAGTAGCTCATTATCTGGACTTGCCTCTTTAGCAGGTATAAATTTATCTTCTGGTTCAAATTCATCTGAAATTTCACCTTTAATTTATCCTGAAATTGTAAAAGGTATTCCTTTTCGTTTACAACTTTTAAAATCTATAATTGACTTTGAAGGCAGAAAAATTTCTATAAGAAATTTTCTACTTGAAAAAACAAATGAGATTTCCATTATTGGTTCAATGAAGAAATATACAATTGGACTTCCTGGAACAATTATAAAATTTTTTAAAGCCGATTTAAATACTCAAACGCAAGAAGAGTTAAATATCTATAGAATTACCGAAGAGGATAATAAATTATTTAAAAACCTAGATAAAATTATTACACTAAATGTTGATGAGAAACAAGGAATAATTACCTTATCTTCTAATGATACAAATCAGTTGATTCCAGCTCAGATAACTAAAAATGCTGAAGCTATATTACAACAAAGCATAATAGAATATAAAAGTAAATCGTCAAAAGAAACATTGAAATTTGTAAAAAGTCAGTATGATATTAAACTTAATGAATTTAATAAGCTTCAAGATGAAATCGCATTATTTAGAGATCAAAATTTAAATATTAACAGTTCATTATATCAAAATAAGTTAGATAGACTTATAAGTGAGGCAAACATTCTTCAATCTGTAGTTCAAAATCTAGCTTCTCAAGTAGAACAATCAAAGTTACAATTAAATAAAGACACCCCTGTTTTTACTATTATTCAGCCTGTTAGTGTGCCTTTTGAAAAAAGTGGACCTAGTAGATCCTTAATTGTAGTTGTTTGGACATTTTTAGGCTTAGTTTTAGCTATTGGGTATGTTTTAGTAAAAGGGCCAGTAATAGAAATTTGGAAACAAATAAATTCATAAAATATTAAATTTAGACTACAGTCCGTAGTCTCTTTTTCAAAAATAAATTTATTGTAACTACTTGAAATTAAATTGATTATAATTTTATAATTGATTTAAAAAACGTATATTGTTATATGAATCAATGTTTAAATTTTCGACTAAACTGTTATTTAGTTATGAAAACAAACGTTATTTTCATGTTAAATAATAACAATAACATATGTTTAATCAAGTTAAAAAAGGGGAATTCAAGTTGGATTCTGGTGTTAAAAATAGGATAATTGAAGTAGAAAATGCCATCCTATTCTTAGATTATTTAGATCATTTTATAGCCAATGCTCCTACTCGAAGAGTGATGAGTTTTGGAACAGTTGGACTCGCTTATAATACGATTCGAACTTATAAATCATTGTTTCGGGTGGTTGTGGATTTTCAGAAGTTCTCAAAACAGAAACTTTACTTACATACCATAGATAGAGGAATTGCAGAGCAATTTACAAGATTCTTAAAGTTTGAGAAGAAGTATAGTGATAACTATGCGGGTCAACAGATCAAGCTACTGAAAGTGATCTTACGTGATGCAGAAAAGTGTGGACATGTAGTTCATCCATTCTCAGGATATATTGAATCATTTAAACAAAAGTCCTCTGATCGAATTATTCATGTGTTAACTCCAGAGGAAATTTCGAGAATTAAGAAAACCGAACAAACTGAACAGGGTGTTTTGAAGTATCAGGATTCTTTTAAATGGCTATTGATTGGACTTTCTATTGGACAGCGTGTATCTGATTTATTAAATTTAAGTCCTTCTAATATCAGAAAAGCTAGTTTTGGTCTGTATATAGATATCACTCAACAAAAGACTAAGAAGTCAGTAACTGTTGGAGTAGTGGATCCCAGAGTCATTGAAATATTAGTGAATGAATTTCCTAAGGAGGTTTCACAAGCTCAGTTTAACAAAGAGATAAAGGAAATCTGTATACTAGCTGGAATTAATGAGAAGGTGAGTGGGTATAAAAATAACCCGAAGACAAAAAGAAAGGAATTAATCGTTGCTCCTAAATATGAATTTGTGACTTCACATATCATGCGAAGATCATTTGCTACCAATTATTATGGGAAGATTGAGACGCCACTGCTCATGAATATTACAGGGCATACCAAGGAAAGTACGTTTTTAACTTATATTGGAACAAATCAGAATAATGATTCTTTGGCGGATTTATTTATGCAGAAGTTGAGTTCTATTCAGTAGGGTCTGGATCTCTATCTAATATAGGTTTCTCGTTATTTTCTTTAATCTTTTCAAGAGTGAATTTGTCTCGAACAGATTTTGTTTTTGGGAAGATGTAGTTAGAAAGAGTTACGAATAGTTTTACACGTTCAGTTTTGGTAAGCTTATCCTGATTCTTTAATAAATCATCAAGGACTTTTTCATAGAGCATCTCCATTTTTTCTTGGATGCCTGGCTCTACTTTTTTTGCAGGACCTCTTTTGGATTTTTGTCCTCCTTTTCTACCTGATTCTGAGTCGAACATGATTATGTGATTTATCTAAAATTAGGAATTTTAAAGAAAAGTGACAAAATGTGACAGGGGTTTAGCTTTTAAATTTATTCACTGAAGAAAAGAATATCGTCCTCCTTTGGATCAATAAACTCAAACTCCAATGTTTTATTTAGGCCTTTTTCTAATGAGTAAGGAGCTGAAAATGTTGAATGAGCTTTTGTCGCATCAAATTGTGTTGTAGCGCAGAACTTCTTAACTCTAACGGAACTTATTTGAAGTTTTTTATTAAAAGTTAAAGCTATTAAATCAACTACATAACCGCCTAACATTCCCAACCAATAAGGAATTTTTAGTTTTGGCAGAGAAATGCACAATTTAGCCTCAATAATGGAAGATAATTCTCTCATAGTAAAATCAGGCTTGTCAACATAATTATAGATGTTATATCCAGGTTCTTTTT
>JAYPEX010000017.1:22790-30577 GCA_038125995.1 Flavobacteriaceae bacterium | reverse complement strand
GAAAATAGAAAAAATAGACGCTCTGAGTTTATCATTGTCAAGTAGTCTTTAACAATCAATCTTACATTATAAAAGCGAGTTTACAACTCGCTTTTTTGTTGCTGATAGTTTTTTTGATGTTTTAGTAGCTCTGTAGCATTCTTCATTTTTGATGTATAGTCATGGGGTTTAGGTGAATTCGTTCCTGTGTCATCAAATTGACCATCTAAATTTATTTTCGGAATCCTGTTATAGATCATTTAATTTTAAGTATTTTTATAAGCTTATGGAGCGCTTTAAAAACAAAATATACTTTCTAAAACAAATTGAGAGTCAAGGCGATCTTTGTGAGGACGCTCGAGAATTTATTGCTTCAAAAGTAATACGTAAATCCTTTTCGAAAGGAGATGTCGTCATTCCGTCAGGTGAGTTGTGTCATCAATTTTTCTTTCTAACGCAAGGTTTGGTTCGCGCTTATTTTGATCATAATAAAAAGCAAATTACGACATGGATATGCGGTGAAAACTCTTTGGTGACTTCAGTTCAAGGATTCTTTTCCAAGTCACCTGCGCTTGAAAATGTTCAGTGTTTAGAGCACTGTGAATTTGAGTGTTTTAATTATGAGGATTTAAATTATGCAATTGCTAAATACCCAAGTATCAATGCTAATTACAGAAAAACAATCGAAGAATACTATTCCAATTCAGAAATTCGATCGTATTTAGCACGGATCCCAAATGCTAAAGATCGCTATGAATTTTTTGTGCAAACAACTCCACCCAGCTTGTTCGATCGCATTCCGAAAAAATATTTAGCTTCCATGCTCAATATGAGACCAGAAACCCTTACCCGAATTAGTTAAACAATATAGATTTGAAAAGAATACTATTAGTTTCAATTGGACTTCTTCTTTTTGCTTGTGCCAAAGATGTGGATGAAATTAAGAATGGTGAAGAAGAATTTGCTGTGGATATCAGTGATAGTCAGTTGCCTTATTTTAAGATTGAAGTAGCTGAAGTTATTCAGAATGAGCCAAAAGTCCCCGCGGTTTTAAAGCTTTTTGAAAATAAGATTCAAACACTTGAATCCACTATTGGTATTGAATATAGAGGCTCCACTTCGTTTCGTTTATCCGATAAAAAATCCTATGGAATAGAGGCATGGGATGCCTCAGGGGCAGATACGGATATTCAATTACTCGATTATCCTCAAGGTGAAGATTTTATTTTTACAGGTCAGGTCCTCAATGTTACTGATAATTGGATTTGGGATGCTACCTTCTTACATCATTATCTCGGCTATCAATGGTTTGCTCAAATGGGACATTACGCCTCCCGAAGTACCTTTGTCGATCTAGAAATCAACGGAAACTACATGGGAGTTTATCTCCTTATGGAAAAGTTAAAGGAAGATGGAGATCGAATCGATGTTGATGATTTGCTTCCCAATGAAAATGATGAGTTGAATATCACGGGAGGTTATATTCTAAAGATTGATAAAACAGCTGGAGGCGATGTTGCACAAGGTCAACCTCTAGAGTATTATCTCAATAACTGGGGAGATGACGCTGTATACACTCAAGAAAATTCTTTTCGATCCGCTTTCGATTCTTACGGGCAACGATTAAATTCAGAACCTTTTGGTGGTAAAACCTCTCAGGAGACCTATTTTTTATATGAATATCCTAAGTCAGATCGCATCAGTGACGCTCAAAAGGCCTACATTCAAAATTACATTCACGAGTTTGAAATGGCCTTGTTAAATGACGATTTTACTTTAGCGGATCGAACTTATACGGACTATATAGACGCTGAAAGTTTTGTGGATTATTTTATCATCAATGAACTGACAAAAAATGTCGATGGGTATCGATTGAGTACCTATATGCATAAGGACAAAGGAGGAAAACTCAAAATGGGTCCCATTTGGGATTTAAATATTGCATACAATATTGGGGGTCGAGTTCCTGACGATGATTGGATTATTAATTACAATACCTATCAGCCCAATGATTTGTGGTTGGTTCATTTTTGGTGGAACCGTTTGATGGAAGATCCTCAGTTTAGAACACTTTTAAAAACAAGATGGGCTACCTTGAGAGCATCGCTGCTTTCTGATGCCAATGTGTTGGGCCTTGTCGATCAGACGTCTAATTATCTCATTGATAATGGAGCCATCGAACGAAACTACAATCGTTGGCCCATCCAATCATTCGACTATAACGACCGCATCGATCAATTAAAGAATTTCTTAGGCAATCGACTGAATTGGATGGATTCAGAAATTGGATCTTTTTAAGTCGTACCTTTAGTTTATGAAAAAAGCTTATAAAAGAGGATTTGTTGCTGGAAATTTTGATGTAGTGCATCCTGGTTATATTCAGATGTTTAGAACTTGTAAGGAACTCTGTGAAGAGTTTGTGGTGTTTCTGCAAACAGACCCAACGGTGGAGCGTCCTGAAAAATTAAAACCCATTTTTTCTACTAAAGAGCGCAAAGATTTATTGGAATCCATCAAGTATATTGATCGTGTAATTCCCTATACCATTGAAAAAGAACTCTATGAGCTTATTGAAAACGGTTCTTTTGATCTGCGCTTTTTAGGGGATGACTATAGAAATCAATCCTATACCGGTGATGATTTAGGGATCGAAGTTTACTATTTAGATCGATCTCATGGGTGGAGCGCTACTAAATACAAAGAGCTCATTGCAGCCTCACTTGGTAAATGATACTTATGTATTTGTAAAATAGTAGATGAATTAGCACAGTAATGATGCAGGTGTTCATTTGAACAAAGTCTTAAAATGGTTTACCTTAGTTAAAAACAACTTACAAATGAAATTAAAGATATCGGTTTGGGTGCTTGTAATGAGCTTTAATGCCCTGCTCTTTGCACAACAAAAGAAGACTTATACCTATACTATCAAGGAGGGTCAAGAATTGCAATTAGATGTTTATTTACCTGAATTTAGCTCCCAATCTGAAAAGTTGCCTACCCTTGTATGGATGCATGGAGGGGGGTTCTCAGGAGGAGTTAGAGACAATCCAAGTGAAACTAAACTTTGTCAGACTGCTGCCCAGCAGGGATTTGTGGCGGTGTCCATTAGTTATCGCTTGCTCAGAAAAGGAACAACGACACTTTTTGGTTGTGATTGCCCAGCTGATAAAAAGGAAGAAACTTTTAAACAAGCAGCTATCGATTATATGGATGCGGTATCGTTTTTAATAGAAAGAAGAGATGAATTGCATATCGATACCTCTAAATTAATCGCCGGGGGATCTTCTGCAGGAGCGGAGGCCATTCTATCGGCTGTATATATGCCAAACTATTATTTAAATGGAGCCTATAATCAGATTTCATTCGCTGGTGTGTTTTCCTTAGCAGGAGCTCTTGTGAACTTGGATGAAATCACCTCTAAAACAGCTGTTCCAACAGTGCTCTTTCATGGAATTGCTGATAATTTAGTTCCTTATTCAAAAGCAGCACATCATTATTGCAATCCTGAAGATACAGGTTATTTAGTGCTCAATGGATCCGATAAGATCGTAGATCGATTAAGTCAATTAGGAACATCTTTTATTTTTTACTCTTATGAAAAAGGTCGTCATGAAATCTCAGGGATTCCATTTGGAGATCTAACCGATGTATTTAATTTCTTTAAATCAACTGTGGTTGAAAATGGGAACATCTCAAAAATCATTTCTAGATAATGAATTTTTACAAACAGCTAACGCTTCTATCAATTATCTGTGTTTTTAGTATTCAAATGAAGGCACAACACAAGATCATGACCTATAATATTCGCTTGGATTATACGGCTAAGAATTCAGATCCATGGTCGGTTCGAAAATCGAAGGTCTTTGATCAGATTAAATCTTCAGGGGTTGCTGTCTTTGGAATCCAAGAGGGGATGCCTAATCAAATAGTGGATTTTAAAAAAGCCTTTCCAGATTTTGAGATGGAAGGAGTCGGTCGTGATGATGGTGCTAACAAAGGCGAATATTCAGCTGTTTTTTACAAAAGAGATCGCCTTGAAAAGTTGGAAGGAGGTACGTTTTGGCTTTCTGAAACTCCAAACATCCCTTCAAAAGGATGGGATGCTGCTTTAAATAGAGTCTGTTCTTATGTGCGCTTAAAAGATCAATCAGGAAAAATCTTTTGGATTTTCAATACGCATTTTGATCATCTAGGGGAGCAAGCACGTATCAATTCCATTGATTTAATTCTTTCAAAAGTAAAGGAATTAAATATTCAAAACGAGCCCTATATTGTTCAAGGGGACTTGAATTTAAACGACGATCATCCAGCGATTAAAAAGTTACAATTAAAACTCAGCGATGCGCTTTTAGTGGCTCAAGAACTCCAATCAAAATTTAACAAGACCTTTAATGGATTTGATCTTGCCATAGAGGCTGATAAAAGAATCGATTATATTTTCGTCAGTGCAGGAATTCAGGTTCAAAACTTTTTAACGCTTATTGAGACTTATGGAGTTAGTTATCCCTCAGATCATTATCCACTTATTGTACAGTTGAAATTTTAATCAATAGATCATTGTAATATCATCCCAGTGAATCGTATTTCCTGAATCCATGGCTTGAATTCCCATTTCAACTGCATAGGCTGTTTGAGCTCCAGAGTGAATATTGGAGAGCGGTAATTTTTGGTCCCAAATATTATTTCTAAAATCTCTTAGAGAATGGATGGTGGGATCCGTATTATCAAGATTCAGTGGAATTCCCTTATTCTTAGTCCAACCAATGGTCGCTCCTGAGTATCCGTCCACGGTTCCAGTGATTTTTTCTTCTTCTTTTCCTTCTGGATAAAAGAAGGCTTCGGTCATATAGGCAATTAAGCTTCCTTGATCCCCTTTGATAATGATTCTATACCCTTCGTATGCATTTGCAGTTAAACAAGTAAAGGAGGCCTTAAAACCACTTTTATAGCCGTAAGTCAGGTGGATATTGTCGTAAGTTTCTCTTCCGTCTTTCCAATAGTCAATACCTCCCATACCCACCACTTTTTCTGGATGGTTTTCAAGAGCCCAGTTGGTAAAATCAATATGATGAGAACTAAGTTCAGCTAGAAGACCGTAAGAGTATTCACGATACATTCTCCAATTGATTTGACGTTCATATTTTGGAGAGGGTATTGGTCTTCTCCAATTTCCATTTCTATTCCACTGAGATTCAAGGGATACTAATTTGCCTATTTTGCCTTCATCGATCATTTGTTTAAGTGCGACATACATTCTTGATTGGTGGTATTGATGTCCTACCTGAAAAGTCTTATTGGAATTTCTAACAGCCTTAACGAGATTTTGGGTTCCCTTAATTCCCTTGGCCATTGTCTTTTCGCAATAGACGTGTTTGCCAGCATCTAGAGCAGCAATGGCAATCTCAGAGTGCATATGTAGTGGAGCGGTAATAATCACCGCGTCTATATCCTTGTTTTCGAGTAGTTTTCTATAATCGCCATAGGCTTTTGGTTTTTTACCTTCGACAGACTCAACGCCTTGTTTTAATCTAAAATCCAAAACATCACAGCAGGCAATGACCTGCATCTGATCAATGGTATTGATGAGTTTAGTGAGCTCTTGGCCTCTGATTCCTGTTCCAATGACTCCCAAACTAACTGTAGCGTTGAGGTTGATGGATTTAGCAAAGCTCAGATGCGGCAGTACAAGAGCTCCTGTGGCAGCAACCCCAGTCTTTTTTAAAAATTCTTTTCTATTGATTTGTTTCAACATTTTCAATTATAAGGTTGGTTTCCATCCATTCTCGTATGCTCTACTCCATAGCTTCATGGCTTTTTTGTGGTCAATGCTTCCGTCTGTATTGATGTTGAAATCTTCACCGACACGATATGCTAAATTGATGTAATGAACCATTGCCATAGACACAGCTGCGTCGTCAATTGGAGCGTTTAATTGAGCTATACCTCTTATGGTATTAAAGAAATTATCGACATGTGCTGTAGACATTTCACCCTCACCACCTAATTGTACCCCTGTTTCTTTTGCCTCTGAATCAGCGCCACTCACTTGTTTTCCATTGCGATCAAATAAGGCCCATCTGGATCGATTGACAAAGGCAGAACCTTCACTTCCGTAAATCACTGTTCCTCTTCCTCCACCATAGGTGTCGTAATTGTTTCGACTCTTGCCATCCCAAACGATGGTCTTGTTATTTTCAAACTTAAATTTGGCTTCCATGGTGTCGTACATATCCCAACCATCGTCTAAGAAATGGTTTTTTCTACCATCTACAGAAACAGATTTAGGGAATCTAACTCCTAGTGCCCAACGAGCGATATCCAATTCGTGAGTACCGTTATTTCCAGCCTCAGCAGTTCCGTAATCCCAACCGTACCAATGCCAGTTGTAATCCCATGTTTCAGAGGTATAGGCTCTTCTAGGTGCCGGACCTTGAAAGAGTTCCCAGTTTAAACCTTCAGGAATAGCTGCAGCCTGTTGGTTGGGAACGCGACCTCTTGCATTTCTGTAAAAAGCCACAGCTTTATAAGGTGTTCCAATGGCTCCATTGACAATGTCTTGCATAAGTTTGATGGTGTAGTCCGATGAGCGTTGTTGGTTCCCCATTTGAACGAATTTTCCGTATTTTTTTTGAGCAGCTACGATCAGTTCATTTTCTTCCATTGTATTCGAACAAGGTTTTTCAACGTAAACGTGTTTACCGGCCTTTAACGCCATCAATGTCCCTGGAGTATGCCAGTGATCAGGTGTAGCGTTAAATACCGCATCGACCTCTTGATCATCCAAAACTCTTCGAATATCATCGGTGGCGGTTGGCATATAATCCAACTTTTCTTTTAATTCCGCTTGGCGCTTATCGATTTGTGATTGCATCACATCACAGAGATACGAAAGGTGTATGTTGTTATTATTGTTTAAAAGGGAGGGAATATAGGCGGGATAACGCCTACCAAGTCCAATAAAGCCAATATGTATTCGATCGTTTGCACCAAGGATGCGATTGTAACTGCTTTTGCTCATACTCATCAGTGATGGTGCTACGCTCAGGGCTGTAGCTCCAAGGGCGGTCTGTTTGATAAAGGTTCTTCTACTCATCTTAAAATTCTCTTATTTTGATTGATCTAAAAGATACTTGATTTCCGTGATCTTGAAGGAGTATTTTACCTTCATTAGCCTGTCCAAAACCAGGATAAACATTGTATTTACTATAGTTAACTAGGCTTTCAAAGATTTGAGTATAACGGTTGAATTCTACAATTTTAACTCCGTTTAACCAGTGTTCAACTGCTCCATCAACGACTTTAATTCTAGCTCTGTTCCACTGATTAACTCCTTTGAATCTCAAATAGGAACTATTTTCTGAAAGGTTGTGGGCCGGAATTAAATCATAGAGTGATCCCAAGGTTCGATTTCCTTTGACGCCCATTTTAGCGTCAGGATGCTTTTCATTGTCGAGAAGTTGATATTCGAGTCCAATAGCAGATCCTTTGCCTTTATTTAGACTAGGGTCCACAAAATATTTGATTCCTGAATTAGCCCCCTCAGTTATTTTAAATTCTAAGGAGAGTTCAAAGTTTCTGAAGTTGTCAACGGTAACGATATCTCCTCCGTGCTCTGCTTCACCACCTCCAGATTCGAGAACAGTGAGTTCTCCGTCTTTGAGTTCCCAACCCAATTTTGGAAAATGATCAGCTTTAGCACTGATCCATCCCTCTGTAGTTTGTCCATCCCAAAGCAATCTCCAACCTTTTCTTTTTTCCAGATCAGTCAATTGATTTTTTAAGTAACTCACTTGTGGTACCTGAGGGTC
>JAYPEX010000017.1:18837-22690 GCA_038125995.1 Flavobacteriaceae bacterium | reverse complement strand
CTTAATCAAAACAACTACGTCACCTATTAAAATTGAATAAATGAAGCACTTATTTCCTCTTGGAATGTTCTTGAGTATGTTCTTTGTCTTTTCGTGTTCTGAAAAAGATCAAGAAGTCGCTCAAGCACCTAATATTATCTATATCATGGCTGATGATCACGCCGAGCAAGCCATTAGCGCCTATGGTCATCCTGTAAGTCAATTAGCCCCAACTCCAAATATTGATCGTATTGCAAAAGAAGGAGCCTTGTTTAAGCGCAATTATTGCACGAATTCTCTTTGTGGCCCAAGTAGAGCAGTAGTATTAACGGGTTTGCATTCTCATATCAATGGATTTAGAATGAATGGTGAGCAGTTTGATAACAATCAACGAACTTTTCCAAAAATGCTTCAGAAACACAACTATACGACCGCTCTCTTTGGAAAGTGGCATATTGGTGGAGCTCCACAAGGATTTGATTCTTGGGATATTCTAAACGACCAGGGAAATTATTACAATCCTGAGTTTATACACGAATCTGATTCTAAGGATAAGAAATACGATACGATTATTGAAACAGGATATGCCACAGATCTTATAACTGAAAAGGCACTAAATTTTTTGAAGGCCAATAAAGATTCTGGTAAACCAATCATGATGATGGTACATCACAAGGCACCACATCGAAATTGGATGCCACCTCTTCGTTACCTTCATTTATTTGATTCAATTCAATTTCCGATACCAGATAGTTATTACCGACATTTCGAAAAGCAAGAGGCTTCAGATGATCAATTGCAAACCATCTATAACGACATGTATGAGGGACATGATCTTCGAATGAGCAAAGAGTACGGATCTACAGAGCTAGCACACAATCCTTGGACTAGAGATTTTACTAGAATGAATGTAGAACAAAGAGCAATTTGGGATGCTGCTTATTTGCCAAAAAACAACGCTTTTCATAAGGCGAATCTCAGCGGTAAAGCTCTTGCTGAGTGGAAGTTTCAACGCTATATGCAAGATTATTTAGCAACTATTAGAGCTGTTGATGATGGAGTAGGAGTGCTATTAGATTATTTAGACGAATCCGGTTTATCCGAGAATACGATCGTTATTTACACAACTGATCAGGGCTTTTATTTGGGAGAAAATGGTTGGTTTGACAAGCGTTTTATGTATGAACCTTCTCTTGTAATGCCAATGGTGATGAGATATCCAAAAGGAATTAAAGCAGGGACAGTGATTGAAGATATGACTCAAAACTTGGATTTTGCTCCTACCTTTTTAGATTATGCAGGGGTACCTATTCCTGAAGATTTTCAAGGAAAATCACTCAAATCATTAGTTGAAAATAATTCTGAAGGAGTATTTAGAGATGCTATTTATTATCACTATTATGATTTTCCAGCCTTTCATATGGTTAAACGTCATTACGGTGTGAGAACAGATCGCTATAAATTGATGCATTTTTACGACGATAATGATCAATGGGAGCTATACGATTTAGAAAAGGACCCGACAGAGGCAAACAATCGTTACGGAGACGAACAATATGCTGAGGTTCAATTACAACTATACGCTCGACTAAAAGAATTACAGGCTCAGTACGGTGTGACTGATAATGAATTTAAGAAGACTCCTAAAGAAAAAGTAGATCGTGCCTATAAAAACTTTGAAAAATTAAGGGGAAGATCTGATAAACTAATTGAGCGTTAAGATGAAGAATAAACTATTTGTCTTGTTTGTTATAGGGATACTAAGTAATTCCTGTTTGACAAAAGAATCCGATGATTCTATTACTAATACAGATTATCAGGGAACAACCTATTGCAATCCTATAGATATTGATTATAGCTATATGGTTTACAATTCAAGCAGAAATATTTCGTATCGTTCAGGAGCCGATCCTGCAGTAATTGAATTCAAAGGAGAATACTATATGTTTGTTACGCGATCTTTTGGTTATTGGCATTCAAAAGATCTAGTGCATTGGAAATTTATTAAGCCACAACAGTGGTTTTTCGAAGGAAGTAATGCACCAACAGCTTTTAATTACAATGATTCCTTGGTTTATTTTGCTGGGGACCCTGCTGGTTATGGAAGCATACTCTATACTGATGATCCTAAAAGTGGATTGTGGAATCCTACAGCATCTATTTCAAATAACATTCAAGATTCTGAATTATTCATCGATGATGATGGGAAATCGTATTTATACTGGGGATCTTCAAACGTTCACCCTATTCGCGTTAAGATGCTCAACAGAAAGGATCGTTTTTTAGAAACAGGAGTTCGAAAAGACTTGATTAATCTTGTTGAGGAAGAACACGGTTGGGAGCGTTTTGGAGAGAATAATTTTCATCCAACCTTAAAGGAAGGCTATATGGAGGGAGCTTCTATTACGAAATACAACGGAAAGTATTATTTGCAATATGCTGCTCCAGGTACACAATTTAATGTCTACGCAGATGGGGTTTATATAGGAGACTCACCACTGGGACCATTTACCTATATGAAAAGCAATCCGATGAGTTTTAAACCTGGTGGATTTACCAATGGAGCGGGCCATGGAATTACTTTAAAACAAACCAATGGACAGTATTGGCATTTTGCTACGATGGCTTTAGCGTCAAATTCTCAGTGGGAACGTCGACTTTGTATGTTTCCAACTTATTTTGATGATGATGGACTAATGTATACCAATACAGATTATGGAGATTATCCTCGTTTTGGAGCTGGCCATCCTACAAAATCTGGTCAGCACAATGGGTGGATGTTGCTTTCCTATAAGGGATCGGTTTTAGTTTCATCTTCACTCTCTCAAGTTGATAAATTTACCTCAAATGATGATGAGGTTAAAGTAACAGAATTACCACTTGAAAAAAATGAACAGGGTGCTATTATTTCGAATGTATTGACAGATGAGAACCCAAAATCTTTTTGGATTGCTCAGGCGAATGATGACCAACAATGGATTCAAATTGATATGAAGCAATCAGGAAAAATTTACGCTTTTCAGTTAAATTTTCACGATTTTGAATCGGGGATTTACACCCGTATAGAAGGCTTAAAGCACCGTTTTAGTATTGAGGTATCCGACGATGGAGTGAATTGGCAAACGGTGGTCGATAGAAGTAAGAGTCAAAAAGACACACCCAATGCGTATATAGAATTAGAGACCCCTGTCAATGCAAAATACGTCCGCTATAATAACATTGAAGTTCCCGGTGCCAATTTCGCGATGTCTGAACTCAGAGTTTTTGGTTTAGGTTATGGAGAAGTTCCAAATCAGGTGTCTAATTTTGAGATAAATCGTCAAATAGATCGCAGGAATGTTGCTTTTTCTTGGAATGCTATTGAAGGGGCTCAAGGGTATAATATTCGTTGGGGAATTGCTCCTGATAAATTGTATCAATCATGGTTGGTTTATGATACCAATACTCATTTTATGAGATGTTTGGATCGGGATACCTCATATTATTTTTCAATCGAAGCATTTAATGAAAATGGAATTTCAGAAAGAAGTGATATTCAAATGATACAATAAGATTTGGAAGTGATAAGACCTATAATATTCAAGGGACTTCAATTCACCCCCACACAGTAAAAATTACTTCCAGTCAATTTTTCAACTTACAATCCAATCAATCAATCAATTACAGTGACCTTATCAAGCTATGACGTTCATATCCATCCGGTCACTATACGTTGAGCTTAAACTTAGTCTATAGCATCAATGGCTTTAGTGAGTTCTTCAATGGTTTTCACAACTATTGGAATCGCTGGATAGACCATATTATGTCCATAGCCATCGAGTTCGTATAGTTCTGTTTTCGGGTGTTTTACGAGTTGCATCATGCGCCACATGTA
>JAYPEX010000017.1:1857-18737 GCA_038125995.1 Flavobacteriaceae bacterium | reverse complement strand
AAACGGTAGTTGGCAGCAATTACGGCAATCCCTTTTCCTTTGAGGTATTCAGGAATGTTTTTGTTGCCGCCTTTTAATCCGCCTCCGTGAAAATACACCAAGGTTGGAAAATCACTCACCCCTTCAGGAATGTAGGTGTCTAATACACAGCGTTCTTTTTGGTATTCGGTTTTGTAAAACGATTCCGATCGATAGGTGATGTTTTCTTGAAACTTGTATCCCGTTTGTGCCAAACTTAAAACGGGAATCATTCCTAGTACAAGGATTGTGATTATTTTTTTCATGGGACATTATTTTTTTAAAGCTGCTTTATCAGCTGCTCTTTTGGCTTGAATTTCAGTTGCTTTTTCTTTGGTGAGTCCAAAGACCTTACCCTCAACAGCATCGGCTAAAAATTTATCAATGTATTCATCACTGAGCTGGTCACTATCCTTGTACTGCACTCGAAGTTCCTCTAATTTTTTGTGAAGCTCGGAACGTATTTCTGCATAAGCAGGATCATCGTATACATTAGTGAGTTCCTCAGGATCTTTTAATCGATCGATGAGCTCCCATTCATCCAATGAGAAATAGTAGTGAATGAGTTTGTACTCTTTGGTGACAATGGCGTAATGTCGATTGACCATGTGCTCTGCTGGATATTCGTAATAGTGGTAATAGACCGCATCGCGATCCCACTCTCCAGTTTCTTCCAACAAGGGACGAAGACTCTCTCCTTGCATTTCTTTGGGAGCTTCAATGCCAGCAGCGTCTAAAAATGTTTGTGCAAAGTCGAGGTTTTGAACCATCTCATCAGATTTTGAACCTGCTTTAATATGATCTTTCCAAGAAACGAGTAAGGGTGTTTTAAAGGATTCGTTATAAGCAAATCGCTTGTCAAACCATCCGTGTTCTCCCAAATAAAACCCTTGATCAGAAGTGTACACGATGATGGTGTTTTCCATAAGGTTATGTTCCTCTAAATAATCGAGTACACGACCTACATTTTCATCAACAGCCTTGATGGTTCCCAGATAATCCTGCATATAACGTTGGTATTTCCAACGCATCACATCCTTAGAATCCATAGAGGGGTACTTCTTCTTAAAATCTTCAAAAATTGGAGCGTAAGCTGCTTTGAATTCGGCTTTTTGAGTTTCAGTCATACGATTCATCATCATCTCAGTCCTGTATTTGTCATAACCAATTTCACTGAGTCCCATCTCGTCCATCACCTCTGGAAATACTTTGTTGTCTCCAGACCATCCCATATGGTGAAGAATACTCATTTCAGCTTCCTTAGAAGCATTCCCCATACCAGAATAGTCATCAAATAAAGTGCTTGGCTCAGGAAAGGTTCTTTTTAAAAAGTCATCGTAATGACGGTTCGCCATATACCAGGAACGATGTGGTGCCTTGTGTAAATACATCAATAAGAATGGTTTGGAAGGATCGCGTTCTTCTTCTAACCAATCAAGTGTAAAATCGGTAATAATATCGGTGGCATATCCCTCTACTCGAATTTCACCTTCATTCTTGGTGATGAAATCAGGGTTCCAATAAGCACCTTGACCTGGGAGAATTTTAAACTGATCAAATCCTTTGGGGTTATTGCCAAAATGAAGTTTTCCAAACATGGCTGTTTGATATCCATTCTCTTGCAGAATTTGAGGAAAGGTGATATTGCTATCGTCAAAAGCAAAGTGATTGTCTACCTTGCCGTTGAGGTGGGTGTGTTTTCCTGTGAGAATGGTGGCTCGACTCGGAGCACAAATAGAATTGGTCACACTCGCATTGGTAAAAAGCATTCCCATTTGAGCGATGCGATCGATATTTGGAGTCTCGATGAGTTTGTTGTCGTAGGCTGAAATGGCCTGATACGCGTGATCATCACTCATAATAAAGACGATGTTAGGAGGATTCCCTTTTGTGTTGGATTGGGATTCTTTGTTTACTGGAGTATTACACGAGTTGCTTAAAAGTGACACCGTAAGTATTCCTATAACTGATATTTTACTAATTGAATTCATTTGGTTTGTTATTTATTTTAAAGAGGTTCGAAATCTTGCATCACGTTGATCCAAAAGATCGGGATCAGATTTTAATTTTGATTGATGTTTTTTTACCACATTGTTTATATATTCAATGATTTTTGGGTTTTCTTTTGCAATGTTAAATTGTTCTGAGGGATCTTGATCAATATTATAAAGTAATGGTGGATTATGATATTGTTTTGGAGTTTCTCCGTAGCCTCCTTTTGTAATAAAATGTGCTTTGTAGGAACCTACTCGAATCGCATACAATTCACGTTCTCTATAGTAATAGACTTCATTTCTTGGGCCTTTCTCATGTTTGAAGAGAACCGGAGATAAATCAACTCCATCCATTTCACGATCTGCTGGCATTTCTATACCTGCAATCGAGCTAAAAGTAGCAAATAGATCCATTGTGGTTCCCATATCTGTTACAATTCCTGGCACTATATGGGAAGGACCCCAAAATATAGTGGGTTCCCGCATTCCGCCCTCCCAGGTAGTACCCTTTCCATTTTTTAAAAGCCCAGCAGATCCTCCAGAAATCTTTGTTGGTAACCAAGGTCCATTATCAGAGGTAAATACAACAATTGTATTTTGATCCTGCTGTGTATCTTTTAATACTTGAATAATTCTACCAATATTAAAATCAATTTCCTCAACAGCATCTCCATATAAACCTCGCTTACTTGTGCCTTTAAAATCATCAGAAGCAAATAGTGGAACATGGGGTAGATTATGGGCTAGATATAGAAAAAAGGGCTTGTCCTGATTTTTTTGATTTTCAATAATTTCTATTGCCTGATCTGTATATGTTTTAACAAGATTTTGTTGATCAGCAGGGCGATGGAGTATTTGAGTTCCACTCATCATAGGAACGTTAAAATCTTGATTTTTTAGGCTTTCATAATTTTCAGTCCATAGTTCCCAGTAATCCATATAGGAGTTTAGTTGACGTGTAAGATCCATATCATTGGAATAGGGAATGCCGTAATAAAAATCAAAACCATGTTGAGTTGGTAAAAACGATTCGCGATGACCTAAATGCCATTTTCCAACCATATAAGTAGTGTAGTTAGCTTTTTTTAATTGTTCTGCAATCGTAATTTCATCGCTAGGTAAACCATTTTGAGAATCAGGATGAAACACACGTTCCTTTTTTCCCATCATTCCGTTTCTGATTGGTAGCCGACCTGTAATTAATGCAGCTCTGCTCGGTGTGCAAACAGAGGCACCCACATAAAAATTAGTCCATTTTTGACCTTCCATGGCCATACGATCTAAATTTGGAGTCATAATGCTTGGATGACCAAAACTACTCAAGTCTCCATATCCCAAATCATCCGCAAAAATAATAATGAAGTTAAGTTGTTTCTCAGGGGTATCTACTTTAGGTTTATTGCAACTAAGAGAAGTGAAAAGGATTGTTGCAAATAAAAAAGAAACGTTGATGGATTTCAAATACATAATTGAGGATGTCAATGTGTTAAATATACATTATAGTTTTTAATATATCTCTATTTTTCCTAAATTCAGTGAGATTAAACACTACTTCAACTTATGAAATCCTTTTTTTTTGTTGTCACTATATTAGTTTCTTTTTTGCTTAATGCACAATCAACACCCAACCCTCCAAACATCATTTGGATTGTTTGTGAAGATATCTCCCCTTATATGGGTTCTTATGGAGATCCAATTATTAGAACTCCCAATATTGATGCGTTGAGTTCGCAGTCGGTTCGCTATACACGAGTCTATACCACTGCAGGAGTTTGTGCCCCCAGTAGGTCCTCGATGATTACAGGGATGCATCAAATTACAATCGGAACGCAGCATATGCGAACTAGAAGTGTGGATCCAAAATTCAAACCAGAAGGGCTTCCTGATTATTGGGCTGTCTTGCCTGAAGAAGTAAAAGCGTTTCCAGAATTTTTGAGAAAAGAAGGCTACTATACCTCAAATAATCACAAAGAAGATTATCAATTCGAAGAACCAGTAACGGTTTGGGATGCGAGTAGTCCTGCTGCTAGTTATCGCAATAGAGAAAAGGATCAACCTTTTTTCTCAGTATTTAATTTTGCAAGAACTCATGAATCACAGATGATGAGACAACAGGATTCAATTGGTTATGACCCTCGGAAAATGCAGGTTCCTATGTATTTTGAAGATACTGAAATCACCCGAAAGGATCTGGCATTGCTTTATACGAGAGTTGAAGAAATGGACACTCAAGTTGGAGCGCTTATTGCACAATTAAAGGAAGATGGAGTTTATGAAGATTCGTTTATTTTCTTTTTTAGCGATCACGGAGGGATGATGCCCTGGACCAAACGTGCTGTTTTAGAGCGAGGAACCCATATCCCCTTGATTGTTAAATATCCAAAGGGGCAACATGCTGGAACGATCAATAACGATCTCATTTCAGCGGTTGATTTGGCACCCTCTGTTGTATCCATAGCTGGAATTAACCCTCCTGAGTATATGCACGGAAAAGCCTTTTTAGGAGCCTATTCATCCAAGATTCAAAATAAGTATGTATTTGCGTCAAGTGATCGTTTTGATGAGAAATACGATCGCATACGATCGGTAAGCGATGGAAATTTTAGATATGTTTACAATTTTGAGCCTCACAAACCAAAGTATATGGATTTAGGGTACCGCAAAGGGATTCGTACCATGAGAGAAATTCTAGAACGAAGAGAAAACAATCTCATAAGCAATCCTTATTTATTGGATTGGTTTGCTGACAAGAAGCCAATTGAGGAATTGTACTACACCCAAAAAGACACAGATGAAGTTCATAATTTGGCCAATGATCCCAACTATCAGACCAAGAAAGAAGAATTGAAATCAGTTTTATTTGATTGGTTAACTCAAGTGGGAGATCGTTCCGATCAATCTGAAATTGAAATGGTTCAGCAGTGGTGGAATGGCAACGATACTGCGCCAGTTACTGCAGAAGCCAAAATTACCTTGAAGCAGGGTCAAGCAACTCTAAGCTGCGAAACTCCTGGTGCTTCTATCGGGTATCGCATTCAAAAAACAGCTGTTTTGGATTCTGTTGTACATCCAATACAATCTTGGGATTTTTATACCATTATGGGGAAGCCCAATGCTCCAAAAGAGATGAAAGTTCCCAAGCCGTGGAAGGTGTATACAGGACACCCGATATCTTTAAATAAAGGAGAGGTGCTAATCGTGAATACGCATCGAATAGGATATGAGCCGAGTATCAAATACTTGAAGTATTAATCAGTATCAACCACACATCGAAAACCGGTATGGGCAAAACTAGAATCTCTGCTAGAACGCATTCTTCTGCTCACCCGATAGCCAGAACAATAACTTTCATTGCATAGAAATGAGCCACCACGAATCACGTGGTTAGGAGAATAGGGTTCTCTTGGATCGTTATAGGTTGTGGTACATTCGGGGTCTTTTACCACTCCTTGATCAGCAAAGTTTTGATAACTGTCGATGTCGTATCGATCTTGGGTCCATTCCCATACATTTCCAGCCATATCGAATAAACCGTATCCATTTGCGGGATAACTTTTAACTGGAGCAGTGGTATTATAACCATCCAATAGTTCATTTTTATAAGGAAAAATACCCTGCCAAAAGTTAGCTTTATCAGTTGCTTCTTCAATGGGAGTATTGCCCCAGGGATATTTATTGTCAGTATTAGGTCCAGAAGCGGCCCATTCCCATTCAGCCTCTGTAGGAAGTCGTTTGCCAGCCCATTGGGCATAAGCATTGGCATCGTCCCAAGAGATGTGAACAACGGGGTGGTCCATTCGGTCTTCGATGGAACTATCAGGTCCTTCTGGATGTTTCCAATCGGCGCCATGAGTCCATTCCCACCACTGGGAATAATCTCTTAAATCAACAGGATGATCGGTAGGAGCAAAGACCAAGGAACCTGCTTTTAAAACGGAGGGATCAGGTTGAGGAGTTCCTTTTGGAATGGTTTTCTTCATCGCTTCCCAATCGATATCCTTTTCAGCAGTAGTGATGTATCCACTGGCATCGACAAATACTTTGAATTCGCGATTAGTCACTTCCGTAGCATCCATATAAAAGGACGAGACACGTACTTGATGCCTTGGAAATTCATCAACCTCAGCTTGGTTCGATCGTCCTCCCATGGTATAGGTGCCACCGGGTATGAAGACCATAGTTGAAGTATCAGCTTTTGTATTTGGAGTTGATGGATTGGTCGCACATTGTATCGTGCTGATTCCTACCAATCCAGCGATCAAAAGTTTAAAAATTCTTTTGGAGCGGATCATTATTTGATGATACAATCATTGAGCAACACATTCATCATGAGACCGTCACAAATACCCATAACAGTAATTTGTTGTCCTTTAGATAAACTAGCTACTATGGATTTCTCTGAAAAATAACATTGAACATCACCGAAATATGGATCTCCTACTAGGGTGATGTAGGGATTGTCCATTAGGTCGTTTCCTATGTCTCTTATGCGGCCACTGACTTGAATAATTTGATCTTTGTACTTCTCATCGGCAGCTATTTCATTGGCTTGATACTCTTGGTATAGTTGCGCTGCGGTAATTTCTACACTTGCTGTAGTTTCAGTAGTAATTTTTGGAGCTTCATCGACGCTTCCAAAAGCTATGACGATAAAAAATAGAAGTGCGAGTCCGGATAGAGAATTTTTCATTTACTAAAAATAATTGCAATTAATGGTAAGCTGATGTACATCACCAAATCAAATATATCGAAAGTTCCCGGGATTATGAAATAGAACTGAGCAATTTCAGAACAGATTCCTATCACAGGTATGATCATCGACCAAATTAAGCTGGCTCGATCTCTTTTACCTCTAATCTTTAAAATGAGCATGGTGTAGGATAGGGCCCATAGTCCATCAGGTAAGGAATAGACAATTAGTTGTTGCAGGACTGATTCTGGAGTTGCGATCGGATGAAACACAGTTCCAATCAGTCGATTGTATAAAAGGGATTCGGATCTAAATAAGAGGTAAATCATCGTTCCAATGAACAAGGGGATCCACCAATGCCGATGCCATTTATTCATAAGAAGGTGTTTTTTTAGATTCGTTTCCATTGGTTAAATATATCAAATCCATTCATTAGTCCTACATGGAATAAAATTGTAATTTTATAGAAATTACATACGATGACACACGAATTTAAAACGATTGTAGAACAGGCTCAAAAGTGGCAAAATGATGGAATAAAATCTGTTTTGGCTACAGTGGTTGCTTTAGAGGGTTCCTCCTATCGAAGACCCGGTGTTCGCATGCTTTTAAATGAAAAAGGTGTTGCTGTTGGGGCCGTAAGTGGAGGCTGTGTGGAGAAGGAAGTACACTTTCAAACACAATCTGTTTTTAAAGATGACAAGCCCAAAATGATGACTTACGACGGGACCCTTCGATTGGGGTGTGAGGGAATCATTTACGTGCTTTTAGAACCTTTTCAAGTATCTGATGCATTGGTAAGTGAATTCAATCATGCACTGGAAGCTCGATTACCAATGACAATTAAATCTTATTACCAAAAACAATTTGGATTATTTGAGGGAATAGGATCGCGTCTTGAATTCCATCAAAAGACTTATAGTTTTGATGATTCATTACAACTAAATGAGCGTCACCCAGTGTTTGAACAGTGTTTGCCTCCAATATTTCACTTGCTAATTATTGGTGCCGAACACGATGCGGCTCAACTCTGTAAGGCTGCTGCTCAAATTGGTTGGAAGGTAAGTGTAATGGCTGCTGCCGATGAACAAAAGACCCTCGAGTATTTTACAGGAGCAGATCAGCTACTGACGCCTCTTTACAATGCTATCGATACCTCCAAAATAGATGAGCATACGGCGATTGTTTTAATGACCCATAGTTTTAATAAAGACGTTCAGTATTTAGCTGCTTTAAAAAATTGTTATCCGGCCTATTTTGGGCTTCTAGGACCCAAGCGCCGCAGAGAGCGCTTAATCGATCAGTTTTTAGAGTATCACCCAGAAATCGATCTTGAGTTCATCGAACAACTACGGGGCCCCGCAGGAATTAATATTGGTGCGGAATCACCACAAGAAATTGCCATTTCGATCATCGCTGAAATCCTTTCAGTTGTAAGAAATCAAGACCCTATTGTTTTAAAAGATAAATCAGGAACCATTCATGCCTAACATCCCCATTCTGTTATTAGCTGCGGGATCCTCATCACGAATGGGTACCTCTAAAGCTTTGCTTGCTTGGAACCAAGAACCTTTAATTGTTTCAAGAATACAAGCTTTAAAAGCTACCGGGCAAAAAGTTTATGTGGTGTTAGGGGCCTTTGCAGACACCATTGCTCCTATTGTAAAAAACAGGGAAGTATGCATTTGTACAAATCCTCAATGGGAGGAGGGTATGAGTACTTCCATAGCTTTTGGAGTAAAAAGTATCCGATCTCAAGAACAATGGGTCGACGGCATTCTCATTACTACAATTGATCAGCCATTGGTTGACACCTCATATCTCAATGCTATTTTAGCACTTTATCAAAAAGGACAACAACAAATTATCGTTTCAGAATCTGATAAAGGATGGCGCGGTGTGCCGGCCCTTTTTGATAAACACTACTTGGAAGCCTTGAGTCAATTAAAAGGAGATACTGGAGCTAAAGAAATTGTTCATGCACATCCCCAAAAGGTTGGTGTGATCTCTGGAGGTGAAAAATTAGTTGATATGGATACTCCAGAAATGTATGAGCTGCTAAAAAAACTCACCCGCCAATTGTAATCATCGATCGATTTTTTTTGTGATGATCTGGATCTTCAAACTTTTCAGAAGTGTCGAGTCCTGCTCTGACTGCAGCTTTATCAATAACTGCTTTTTTGATGATGGGTTCCACAGGGGCACCACTTCTGTATGTGGTTAAGAGATCGGATTCTTTTTCTGAAAACAGGCAATTTCTCAATTTACCATTGGCAGTTAATCGCAAGCGATTACAGGAATCACAGAAGGGATTGGTCACCGTACTGATGATTGCAAAAGAACCTTTGTAGTCTTTGATCTTATAGTTTTTTGCAGTGTCATTTGGGGCGTCTTCTAGTTTTTGAATTTGATCTGAGGAATAATGACTACTAACGATTTCATTGATTTCACTCAAGCTTACTGTTTTTGAACGATCCCATTTGTTTCCGTCAAAAGGCATGAATTCAATAAAGCGGATCGATAAAGGAAGCTTTTTGGTTAGCTCGATAAAGTCGATGAGTTCAGTATCGTTCGTTCCTTTGAGTAAGACGACGTTTAATTTCACATGAAAACCTTCGTCAATTAGTCGATAAAGATTGTTCCATACTTTTTCAAAATTAGGTTTCAGCGTCATGGCGTGAAAACGATCCGGCTTTAAGGTGTCCAAACTCACATTAATAATGGACACTTTTGATTTTTTTAGCACTGGAATGTAGCGACCGATATTCACAGCATTGGTGGTGATTGCTATTGAAACTCCTAGGGTTGAAAGCTTCTGAAGAATTTCAGAAAAATCTTTTCGAACTAATGGTTCACCTCCTGTCAATCGAATTTTATCCACGCCATTCGAAACAAATACCTTCGCAATTTCATAGATTTCATCAGCCGTCATCAGTGAAGGGGCTGGTGAGAGCGCCACCCCCTCTGCAGGCATGCAATAGGTACATCTTAAGTTGCATTTTTCGGTTAGGGAAATCCGCAAATAGTTGTGATGCCTTCCAAAGTTGTCTTTTAATAGGTCAGTTGTGGTATTCATGAATGTTTTTTGCCTTTTACAACATCAAAAAGATGAAGAAGTGTTGGAAAAACAGCCGCTAGAGATTCGGTAGCCCCTTTGGTAGAGCCTGGTAAGGCTAGTACGATACTCGTTCCGACCAATCCTGCAATGGATCTCGAAAACATCGCTACTGGTGTGCGCTCTTGGCCATAGGATCTCATAGCTTCTTCAACTCCTACCAAACGTTTGTCTAACAAAGGAATCAATGCGTCGGGTGTTTGGTCTCTGGGAGAAATTCCTGTTCCTCCGCAGAAGAGAATTAGTTGAATTCTAGCAGCAGAAAGGTCTTTTGCTTTGGTTTGAATTCCCTCTTTATCATCCGATATGACTTCATAAATGTTGATGGATACTCCTTGAGACTTGAGGATGTCACACAAGGCTTTTCCTGCTTTGTCTTCACCTATTCCATCAGAGATGGAGTCTGAGCATACGATGACAGCAGCATTGATATTGGTTTGAATAGAGGGGATGTCGGATTTCCCTCCCTTTTTAGACAACAGTTTAATTTGTTCAATGCTGACCTGTTTGTCGATAGGTTTGAGCATATCGTACATATTTAGTGCCACTACCGATGCTCCGTGCATGGCTTCAACTTCGACGCCTGTTTTGTAGATGGTTTTCACCGTGCATTTGATTTTAATTTCAAGCCCCTTGATTTCATATTCAAAACCAGTGTATTCAATTGGTAAGGGATGACAGTCCGGGAGTAATTCAGGAGTTTTTTTCACACCTAATAATCCAGCGGCTTTACTCATTTCAAATACATCTCCCTTAGGCACTTGTTTGTTGTTGATCGCATCAATAGTGTCTTGGCTTCCTACTTTGACAATGGCTTGCGCGGTTGCAATTCGCAAACTGTTTTTTTTGTGAGTAATATCGACCATGCTTAATTGTTTTCTTTCCATTGGTGGGAATCGTCCTCAAAGAGTTCTTTCCCAAAAATGGGTACCGTTGCTTTTATTTCATTGACTACTTCCTGAAGGGCTTCAAATACAGTTGTCCTGTGTGCGGCGGACATGAATACAAAAATACAAATTTCACCTGCTTGAACCTCGCCTATACTGTGATAGATATGCATACAGTGAATGGGGTATTTTTTAAAGGTTGCTTCTTTAATCTGATGGCATAATTGGTTGGCCATTTCACGTTGAGCGGTGAATTCAATTGCCTGTACGGTGTTTCCTTTTATTTGATCAGCTCGAACTTGTCCTAGGAATAAATCATGAGCTCCAATTCCAGTTTTAGATTGGTGAGCTACTATAGACCTTGCAATTTTATCTGGAGTTATGGCTCCTTCGACAAATATATCTTTAACGGTTTCTTTCATGAGTTTAATTTACAGTCATTTAATTCTATAAAGGCTAATTCCTTATTTTTAACAGATTCGATTTCAACTTCATTTTTTTGAAAACTGATGATCCGTTGATGATTGGTCAAAAGGTTGATGCTCAATAGTTGCCCACTGAGAAGTTCTCCAATTGACAGGATGATTTTGAGCACTTCATTGGCCTGATATAATCCTAGGATCCCTGGCAATACACCCAAGACCCCAGCTTCCTCACAATTGGGAACTTCTCCTGCCTTTGGAGGATTAGGAAACAAACAACGATAGGTGGGCCCTCCTTTAAAATTAAAAACAGCGAGTTGCCCTTCAAACTTATAGATCGCTGCAAATACAAAAGGTTTGTCTCGTTGAACACAGCTGTCATTGATGAGGTACCTGGTTCTGAAGTTGTCTGTACAATCTACAACAAGATCGTAGTCTTGTACTAATTCGAGTGCATTAGAAGTGTCAAAAGCATAAGGATAACTCTTGATTTCAATTTCAGAATTACGAGTACTTAAGAGTTCCTTGGCACTAGTAGCTTTATTCCTATGAAGGTCTTGTTCTCTAAAGAGGACTTGTCGCTGTAAATTCGATTCAGATACCTTGTCGAAGTCGACAATGCCGATAGTGCCTACTCCTGCTGCTGTTAAATACAGTAATAGCGAGGATCCAAGACCTCCTGCTCCAATCACCAATACTTTTGATTCAGTGATTTTGAGTTGACCTAAAAGACCAACTTCCGATAGGGTGATATGTCTGCTGTAGCGCTTCATAATTATCCTCCAGAAAAGGGAGGGAATACATCAATTTCGGTTGCAATTATAGGATCTTCTAAAAGTCCAATGCTATTATTTTGAGCCACTTTTATCGTTAATTGAGCCAATTCTGGATATTCGTTTTCAAGCCATAAAATGAGTTCTTTTACAGTGATACTGTCAATAGTGAGGATCTCATCAGTCTTGCCGATTAACTCGACTAATTTTCCGTAATATTTAAGTGTAATTTCCATTAGAATAGGACTAGTTTAAAGGATGCTGCTGCGAGTACCAGGATCAAAAAATATTCCAACTTTTTATTGTTCCATTTTTTAGAGCCGTAATAGCTTCCGATGAATCCACCGATTAAAGCAACAACGATCATCGTCAGAATGGTACTTGAAAAACTACTGCCAATACTGAATTGACCTAATAGTGCAGCAGCGGAGTTCACCCATATAAATAGGGCGGAAATTGCTGCTGCTTCTTTCATAGAAGACCAATTCATCAGCAGTAATAAAGGTGTTAATATAATGCCACCTCCGATTCCTATTAATCCAGAAAAGAATCCAATTAAAATTCCAAATGCGATCGCTTGATAGGGAACAATCTTCTTTGTTGGTGAATTATTGGAAGGCTTGAATAGCATTCTCAAAACCGCAAATATTAATAATATTCCTAGCGCTTTTTTATACAAATTGGGTTCAATTTCAAATGCTCCTCCAATATAGGCTGCAGGTATTGATCCTATTGCAAACCACATAAAGCTTTTAAATTTAAAATGACCCCCTTTGTAGTATTGATAAAAAGCTATTCCCGCAACAAATAGGTTTAAAATAAGGGCTGTTTGTTTCATCAATTCATTTGGAAATGAAAAAAGTGCCATCAGAGCCAAATAGCCACTAGCACCACCGTGACCCACACTTGAATACAAGAAAGATACGATGGGTACGATCCATATAAAGTAGATAAAGTGCTCCATTATGAGTTTGGAATTAACCAGGTTGTTATTTGAGTTCCAACTTCATAAAAAGAAATAGAGGCGGGGACATATACAAGTGCATTTGCTTTTGAAAAGCTCCATAAAGTGGCAGAATTGTGTTCATCAATAATCGTTGATTTCATTTCTTCAACCTTTGCTTTTAAGAATAAAGCTCTACCGAATTTATTTTCAATTTCAGTAGTTAAAGTGGTTTTGATAATGGACGCATCTTCTGTTTCTTTGCCTAAAAATTGATAGAGGATAGGCATCACATATATGTGAAAGCAATTCAGGGTCGATGCTGGATTTCCTGGGAGTCCAAAGATGATTTTTGATTCTTTTGTTCCAAAAAAAAGTGGTTTTCCAGGTTTTTGACGCACCTTGTAAAAGACTTCCTTTACTTTTAAATTAGCAAGTGCTTGCTGTACAAAATCATAATCACCCACTGAGATTCCTCCAGAAATTAAAACCAAATCTGATTTGAAAGCCTCTTGAATGGTTTCTTGAGTTTCAGTCAAAGAATCCTTGCTGTATAAAATAGTTACATCCTCGATTCCCTGTTGTTTTAATGCAGCCTCTAAAACCACACTATTGCTTTCAAAGACTTTCCCTTGTTGAAGCTGAGTTCCATTGGTGAGTAGTTCATTACCAGTAAGGACGATGGATACCGAGGGTTTTTGATAAACCTGAATGGAACGAATCCCCAAACTCTGTAGCAGCCCAAGCGATGCTGGATTTAAGCTGTGACCTTTGGGTAATACGAGAGCTCCAGCTTGAATTTGACTCCCTACAGTTCTGATATTCTGACCAGCTGAAGGCTGTTCGTTAATTGTAATCTGGGAGTTTGTTCGCACTACTTTTTCTTGCATGATTACCGCATCAGCGGTATCTGGAACTTGAGCTCCTGTAAAAATTCGAACGGCTTGCCCTGCTTGTAAATTAAAATTTTTAGACGATCCCGCTGCAACTTCTCCAACAATGTCATAGGTTAATGAATTGTGAAATTTTAGCGCATAGCCATCCATGGAAGATTGAGCAAAGTGAGGAAGTGACATCAAGGCATAAATGTCATCAGCCAAGACGCTTCCACAAGCATCAGAAGAAACAGCTGTAAAAATAGTAGTTCTTTTTACAGCTGTTTGATGAATAAAATTTAAAGCTTCCTCAACTTCAATCATTGAATTTTTTTAGGAATTTAACTCATTGATAAACGGTTGGTGATACAAGCGCTTTCCACTGGCACTGTAGATAGCATTCGCAAGGGCGCCTTGAATTGGAGGATAGGGTGGTTCTCCCATTCCAGTTGGCGCTATGTCACTTTTTACAAAATCTACAGCTATGTTCTTCGGAGCTTCGTGATGTCTAATTTGACGGTATCGATCAAAGTTGTCTTGTTGAGGAACTCCATCGACAAAACTGAGTTCACCATACATCGCTGTTCCAATTCCATCAACGGCACCACCTTCAGCAAGATTGGTGGCCGCGTCTGGATTGACTACAATACCACAATCTACTGCTGAGTATACCTGATCCACAACGGGAGTGTTTCCTTCCATACGTAGATCAACAACGTTGGCAACGTAGGATTGGTGGCAAAAATAAGCAGCAACACCTCTTTTGAGATCCTTGGTAGCTGCTGCTCCCCAATTGGAATTCTTTTTAACGAGTTCTAGCACTCCTGCATAACGTTTTGCATCGTAATCATTTCGTTCTCCAACAGGATTTTCTTGAGCTCTTTTTAAGAGTTCTAATCGAAATTCTAAGGGATCTTTTTCGAGTTCCTCAGCAAGTTCATCTAAAAAGGATTGCTCGGCAGAGGCATTAAAGTTGGAACGCGGTGCTCGATAGGCCCCCGTTGTAATATTGGAAGGCAGTTCCCATTTTTCAGCTAAATAGTGATCGAGGGCTCCTGCAGGGAATCGATTTTCGTGAAGTGGACTCTCGGGTATTCCTCCACCGATGATATGGATTGCAGTCAGCTTGTTGTTTTTGTCGATTGCTGCTTTGTAAGTGAGCGAATATGCAGGGCGATAGGTTCCGAAGGTCATGTCATCCTCACGTGTGTACACCAATTTAATCGGAGCACCTAGGTGCTGGGAAATTTTTGCTGCTTGTACGACAAAACTACCATAGAGTCGTCTTCCAAAACCACCTCCCATACGAGAGAGTTCAATTTCAATTTGATCGACTTCCATGTTGAGTTCTCTAGCGATGGAAGCTTCGGTCCACTCTGGAGTTTGAACAGGACCGTGTAGCAATGCCTTGTCACTAGTTACATGGGCGAAAAAGTTCATAGGTTCCATTGTATTATGCGCTCTAAACGGGGCTGTATAGGTTCGTTCTAAAACCTTTGCAGCATCTTTAAAGGCCTTTTCAGGATTTCCATCTCTTCGTGCTGTTTGTATGCGAATACCATTGGTACCATTCAGCGTCTGGAGGTGTTCAGTTGTATTTTCTAATCCAGAAGGATAGGTTGTATTGGAGGATCTTCCAAACATTTCCATTTCTAATGTTTTTTCTGGAGCATTTTCCCAAGATACATTGAGTTGTTTTTTAGCTTGAAGTACCTCCCATGTTGAATTTCCAACTACGACCGCAAGATGATCAAAAGCATCCGTATCAAAAGCAGATCGCTTGGTGCCGTTAAATGTTTTTAATTCAAAAACATCGACAATTCCAGGCATTTTTTTAACCGTTTCTGCATTGTCGATTGACTTCAGTGTTTTTCCAAAGGCCGGTGGATGTACGATCATCGCCGTTAGCATTCCTTCTTTGTAAATGTCGAGTCCAAAAAGTGGTTTTCCACTTACAATAGAGGCGCCATCGACGTTCTTTTTGGAGTGACCGATAATTTTGTAGTCTGCTTGCTCTTTGAGTTCTACATCTTCTGGTACTTCTAATTTTGAAGCTTGCTCTGCGAATACCCCATAGTGATCTGATTTTCCAGAAGCTTCGTGGGTAATGATTCCGTCTGCAGTTGTGAGTTCTTCAACTGGCACATTCCAAGAGGTTGCAGCAGCTGTTAGTAACATCTTACGGGCGGTTGCTCCAGCTTGTCGAAGTGGAACCCAACTGTTGCCAATCGATCGAGAACCTCCAGCAACTTGCCAATGACCATAAAGGCCTACGTTCAGTGGTGCTTGCTCTACGAGAACATTTTTCCAATTGATATCCAACTCCTCGGCGACGAGCATTGGCATGGATGTTTTGACGTTTTGACCGATTTCAGGATTCGGTGATAAAATCGTTGCTAACCCATTTTCTCCAATTTTAAGATATCCATTAAATTCATACCAATTTTCTGGAAGTGCAAGGAGTTCTCTTTCTGTTGAATTACAAGAGGCAAGCCAATTGAAACTCAAAACGATTCCACCGGTACCCAGGGAAACATTTTTAATAAATTCTCTTCTAGAGTTTTTTGTTTTAAATGTAGCCATGATCTTAATAATTAACTGTTAGACGCTCTTTTGATTGCTTTTTTGATACGAGTGTACGTTCCACATCGACATATATTTCCACTCATTCCCATTTCAATTTCTTCATCTGAAGGGTTAGGGTTGTTTTTGAGTAGGGATACTGCTGTCATGATTTGACCCGTTTGGCAATAGCCACACTGAGGAACATCTTCTTCAAGCCAGGCTTGTTGAACGGGATGTTCTCCATTTTCAGAGAGACCTTCAATGGTGATAATTTCACTGGTGCCAATCATCGATACTTGTACTTGACAAGCTCTTGTAGCGATGCCATCTAGGTGAATGGTACAGGCACCACATTGAGCAATACCACAGCCGTATTTAGTGCCAACGAGATTTAAATGATCTCGTAATACCCATAAAATAGGGGTGTCTGGAGCAACATCTACTTGATGTGAGGATCCATTAACTTGAATTGTGAATTGAGCCATAATTGAAACTATTAGTAGGTTTTAAGAGTCTAAAAATTAAAGATATCAATATAATTAAATATTTAATAGGATTAAATTTTTATCAAAAGGTTTAAAGAATGTTTAACAGTTTG
>JAYPEX010000017.1:0-1757 GCA_038125995.1 Flavobacteriaceae bacterium | reverse complement strand
ATCCAATTCTAATTCATCGAGTTCGTGCATCATTTTGTATAAATTGGCCATGGCTTCCTCAACACAACCCGAGCTACTGAGGATACGGTAGTGGCTCATTTGCTTGGCAAGAGGCTTTTCACTAAAAAAAAGAGCGCCAATTTTTTTATTGGGGTGCTTTTTTAATTCTTCTTCAAGGTGTGTACAGCTTATAAAAGGTGTTTTAGGAGCATAGTGTTTTTTTTGCATTCCTGGCGCAATGGATGACACTTTATGATTAGCAAGTTGTACTGAGGTCCCCAAAACCGCTTCTATGGCTTCTTTTGAAATGGATCCCAATCGATAAATTGTAGGCTTCTGATTTTCAAATCCAATAATGGTGGATTCAATGCCTTTGCTGCAGATCCCTCCATCTAAAATCAAAGGACTGTCCTCTTTTAAGGAATTGAACACGTGCTGTGGACAGGTAGGACTAATGTGATTGGATTTGTTGGCACTTGGAGCTACCAATGGGAACTCTAGGGAACGAAGGAGTGCTAAAGTAAGCTCGTGATTGGGGACTCTAACTGCAACGGTGTTTTTTCCTGCAGTGACTTTTGTAGAAATCGCATCGGATTTTTCAAGAACTACTGTAAGTGGTCCGGGCCAAAAATGAGCCGCAAGGAGCTCGACTTCCTTCGGGATTGATTTGACAATTTTTGGCAATTCCTCTAAATCGTGAAGGTGGACAATCAGGGGATTGGTCTGTGGGCGATTTTTAGTTTGATAGATTTGGTCTATCGCTTTTTCGGAAAAGGCATTGGCCGCTAAACCGTATACAGTCTCCGTTGGAATGGCTACCAAGGCGTCATTCGACAGGGCTTCTGCCGCTACTTTGAGGTCTGTAATGACGAATTCAGAATACGTTTTCATGGGTCGTTGTCCAATTGCAAATGCCTACAAATATAAAGCTGATTTGTTTTATATGAATTATTCACCTTGTATTTTTGTAGTTGTTGGAGCATCGATTAAGGAATCCAATAGTTAAAAGAAATTCAAGTGAAACAACAAGTGAGTATTTTAGGATGTGGATGGTTAGGACTACCCTTAGCAAAAACCTTAGTTCAAAATGGCTATCAGGTGTTGGGTTCGACGACCACTCCTTCGAAGCTTTCAGAACTGGAGTCCTTAGGAATTCGTCCATTTTTGATCGACATTCATTTGATGGATCAACCCGATTGTTCCTCTTTTTTTAGTTCAGAAATACTCATCATTGCCATCACCTCAAAGAGTTTGGAAGATTTTCAGCGTTTGATCGATTCTATTGTAGTCTCTCCTATAAAACAAGTGCTATTTGTGAGCTCTACCTCCGTCTATCCAATGTGTAATGGAGTGGTTACCGAAGCAACCAAAACACTCGATACTCCTCTAGCTAGTATAGAGCAGTTGTTCTTATCGCAAAATTCTTTTGAGACTTCTATACTTCGGTTTGGAGGTTTGTTTGGGGCAACGCGATTACCTGTGAATTTTATCCGAAATAAAGTAGTGTCTCATCCTGAGGGTTATATCAACTTTATTCATCAAGAGGATGGAATTGCTGTCATTTTAAAGATGATTCAGAGCAGTCTTTGGAGTCCAATTTTGAATGTGTGTTCGGATTCACATCCTAAAAGGCGTGACTTTTATATGCAACAGACTCAAAAAGCAGGAATTCCAACTCCAGTGTTTGACGAATCAACTCCATGTAGCTATAAAATCGTGGATTCTCAAAAGCTCAAAACACTGTTAAACTATCAATT
>JAYPEX010000016.1:0-33207 GCA_038125995.1 Flavobacteriaceae bacterium | reverse complement strand
CCATCAGTGCCAATGGTGGTATAAAGCCACTGATTGTTGCCCATGGAAATGGAATTGGCAGCAATTGGAATCAGTGTTTCTACTGGAGTTGTTGTTAAGGTGTTTTGATCCAGATCAATCGAGTAGGAGATTGCGGTCTTACGGTTAAATAGTTCAATAGTGTTTGGACCACTCACATACTGTAAAGCGCTAAAAGCGGTCTGCTCGTTAAAAACAGGGTTGACAATCCCGCGCTCACGCCACTGCAATTGTTCTAAATCGAGTGAAAAAGCATTTTTTAGGATACTTTCATCAAAATCATATTCAATTTCATGAGCGTGATACACCCAAAGCTCTTTTCCTTTGAGTGAATAAAATCCATTTTTGATGCCCTTTGGAATAGTTCCAGTGGTGGTTAACAGCTCCCAATTTTTTGTTTGCTCGTTGAACACCTGTAAGCTATTACGGTTGTTAAAGACAATATGTCCACCCAGAGAATAGAGTTTTTTGTCTAGTGTAAAGTAAAGTGGATCGTAATCGTTAGCCTGGCGTAAGCCTTTGTCAATGCGTTTTAATTGTTCGTCTTTAAATCGGTAGACATAACCATCAATAGGAGCAATTAAATAGGGAATGCTGTCGATGTAGTTGATGTTGAGCTGTGATAGGGGAATCGGTGATTCTACCACCAGGGAATCTTTATAAGGTTTGAACTCCGACAATTCCAACTCGGATCCTTTATAGTAACCACTTTGGGTGAGCACATAGTAACTCCCTTTACTACCGTGAACCAAAACGTGGTCCTTGTCACTGCTTAGACTTACTTGAGCAGTCAGTGAAAGGCTTAAAACACTAAAAAGAAATCCTATAAAATACTTCACTATTTAAAACGAATGTAGTACACCACAACAATATAGAGGCTACTTAAAAGAGTCGCTCCAATAAGTCCAAGGGTGTTGAATGAAATTAAGTTAATGGCCAATAAGAGTGCCGTTAAGACGATGATTTGAATACTGCTAAAAAAGTGGGTATACCCTTTGTCAATGAGTCGGTGATGCAGGTGAGAGCGGTCCGGTGAAAAAGGTGATTTCCCCTTCGAGGCTCTGATGATGAACACCCGTAGTGTATCGGCAAGTGGGTAAATGAAAATGAGCACCGCTAGCAGGCTTCTGTTGATGATCCCATCTGTGAATTGAATGTTGTTTCCATCCATCAGCCAAAAGACAAAGAAACTAAAGAGGGTCCCCATAGTCAGAGAACCAGCATCTCCAAGGAATACTTTTTCATAGGGCTTGAGGTTGTGGTATAAAAATCCTGCGATAATTCCCATCAGGGGAACCGCAAGTGAAAAAAGTTCCGCAGAACGCACCCAAAACAGCAAACTGAAAATACTTAAAACGTACAAACCAGTCATACTTAAAAGCCCATCAATACCATCGATAAGGTTCACCGCATTGGTGATCACTAGGTATACAAAAATTGAGGTGACCATCGAAGCCCAATAGGGGATTTCATAGAGGCCAAATACTCCGTGAAAATTATTGATTAAATACCCCGATTGGGTGAGAAGAAACCCAATAAATATTTGAACGATAAATTTGTGCTTGTATGAGATGTCATAGAGATCATCCCAAAACCCTAAAAAGAGTGATAAACTCAGTGCCAACCATATAAACATATTGTATTCCAACTGATAAATCAGTGAATAGATCAGTAGGATCACAATTAAGGAAATAAATATGGACACCCCTCCAGATCGGGTCGCAGTGACCGAATGAGAAGAGCGTTGATTGATTTGATCCACCATATTGTTCTTTAAATAGACCTTGTGAACGATCTTGTTAAAGTAAATCGACGCAATGATGCTGATAAAAAATACAATAAGTTGTGATTGTACTAAGCTAATCATAATGGAGTTTGGTTTTTTTCACGGCTTCGCCTATTGGTTCATACCAACAGTTAGTAAAACAATGAATCACAGTTATTTAAGCGACTTCAATTTTATTAGAAGTCAAATCAATACACATTTTTAAACCGATGGATTTTAAAATAACCCAGATAACATCCCCTCGGTGTTCGACTACTTGCGCCTTACTCCCTGAAAAAATTCCCGATTCGATGGTAATAACCGCTCCTGTTTCATAGGAGCTGCTATCAGAACTTTTAGGACAGAGGTAGTCTCTCATGGCATTGATTTCCTCTTCTGAAATTAAAGCAGGCATTCCAAGAGAACGAACGATCGACTTGGTAAATGGATTCTGATTCACCAAATCAAAGTCTAAAGTTTCCATTTTAAAGAATGCCAAGCCAGAAATAAGCACTTGCTGCTTGCAAACTAATTTCTTCGCTTTTTTTTCAACTGTTTTTTTGAAGGGTACAAAACTTTCAAAGCCACAACTTTCGAAATAAGCTTTTGCTTTTAATTCACCTTTGGGTTTTGTATAAATCGCGTACCAATTCATAATTCAAAGATAAGTTCTCACTGATAAATATCAAAGTTAAATTATTGTATTATAATAGCAATATGTTATATTTTTTATTTATAGTTTTAAATAATTGAATATCAATGAATTAAATATATGTGTTTATAAACATTCATTTGTTTAAATTTTGTGTTTAAATCATGAACTATTTATAATAGTATATATTACTATTGTATTTATTGTAATTAATTTAATTTTTAAAAATTTAATATAAATATTTATAATTTGATAAATATTTAAATAATTAACATTATTTCATCATATAGTTCTTATATATTAAGGTTTTATAATCTTATTATAATGAACTAAATTCTTATAGGTCGAATCAATAATAACGTCTGTTGATGGTATTTTAAATTTTGGTCAATCGACCCTGTTGATTTCATTTTTTTGAAAAGCATTCTTGTATTTATTCAGTTCATCTAATTTTTGACGAGCCGATTGGTAAATAATGTACTTTTATATCTCGGTATGCTTTTTGCAGTAATTAAGTGTAACTACTAATTTATTTAAACATGAAAACTCTTCTTATACTAGCTGTTGTTATTTTTGGTTCCTATTCGGTTGTTGCTCAGGATACCATTGAGGCAAAGGAACTCTCTAATAAAGAACTTCGTCAATTAAAAAAGGAACTTCAAAAGAAAGAAGAATCGTCCCAATACAACGAGTATCACGTGGATGTGAATGCTCCTTCCTTGGCTCGTGCCATACGCTGGTATTTAGGTAATCATCGATTGGTCAACGGAAACATCATTCTTCGTGGGAATCAATCCATGAATACTACGGACTCTTTTGTTACTTGGGATGTGGATAATATGGTGCGACGTTTTCCACCTACAGATGTCAATTTACCTTCGATACGATATGTTAAAGTATTGCGATCGCTTTCTGAAACCAATAAATACGGCTTTCTAGGGGCTAATGGTGTCATTGTGGTAAAAACAACCAATACCTATAAAGAAAAATAAACAACTTAGTTAATGTCTTCTAGGAGCTGTTCCAGTGCAATTCCTCTTGATCCTTTGATGAGTAGGTAAGAGTCGGTCAGTGGATGTTTTTTCAGGTGCTGCTGTAATGCTTTGGTGTTTTCAAAACTTGTTCTTGAGAGCTCTTTAAATTCCTTTCCTACCAAATATAGCTTGTTGGTGATTTGATTCGCCTGATCGATTAGCTCTTGATGGGCTTTTTTGGAATAACTACCTAGCTCTAGCATACTTCCTAGGATGAGTACCTTCTGTTTTGAAGTATTTAATTGCTGAAAGTTATCTAAGGCAGCCTTCATGCTTGATGGATTCGCATTATAGGCATCCAAGATGATGAGATTACTTCCTTTTTTAAGCAGCTCTGATCGGTTGTTTTTGGGAGCGTATCCTTCAATAGCATCCTTTATTTTGGTAAAGGGTACCTTAAAATAGATTCCCATACCAATTGCTGCTGCTATGTTGTTGGCGTTATAGGAGCCGACTAATTGACTTTGTAGGAGCTGTCCCTTGTAGCTCAGTTCTAGCAATTCCTTTGTACTGTGAATTTGACACTGATCCGATGCGGTAGCGATCTTGTGCGTGTAATCTTTAAGGAGATCGATTTGCTTGGTATCCTTAGGATTGTAAAAGATCCATTGTTGCTCTTTTCTAAGGTAGTCGTAAAGTTCTGATTTTCCCTTAATAACCCCTTCTTTTGATCCGAATCCCTCCAAATGTGCCATTCCAAAATTTGTGATATAACCGTAATTGGGTTGTGCAATTGAAGCGAGTTGTTGGATCTCTCCACGGTGATTCGCGCCCATTTCAACAATGGCCAACTCTGTTTCTTTGGTAAGTCGAAGCAAGGTCAGGGGAACTCCAATGTGATTGTTGAAGTTGCCTTCAGTAGCAAGGGTGTTGTAGCTTGTTTTAAGCACCGCGTGAATCAGTTCCTTGGTGGTTGTTTTTCCATTGGAACCCGTGAGCGCAATCATCGGTGTTTTGCAATAGTTTCTGTGCGTTGTCGCTAATTCTTGTAGCGCTTTGAGGCTGTCTTTGACCAAAAGGTAGCGTGAATCCGCTTCTTTGTAGTAGTTGGGATTGTCGACAATGACATAGGAAGCTCCTTTTTCCAGAGCTTGCTTGGCAAAGGTATTACCGTTAAAGTTCGCTCCCGAAAGAGCAAAGAACAAGGAGCCTTTGGTAATGGCTCTGGAGTCAGTGCTGACCTCTCCTTGCTTTAAAAAGAGTTGATGCAGTTGCTGGGCATCCATAGGAGCTTATTTTCCAGCTTTAAAGAACGGTGTCTTGTCCTTGCTTCTGGAATCAGATCCCAGATGTGACATGGCACATCTAAATCCAATAAAATCAGTAGCCATATAGTCGGGTAAGAAGCGTCTAGTGGCTGGGTCAAGCCAATAAGCACGATCTTTCCAAGAACCCCCTTTGATGACTCTGGTGTTATCAGAAATCAGTGTGGTACGGTTGTTGGATCGATCAAAGGCTTCGATCAAGCTATCGCGTTTTTGATGCTTAGGAGCATTGTACATCGAGTAGTTGTCACCTTCTTGTAAGAATCGGTAGAAGTCCGTGGATGATTCTAAATCACCATCTCTAAAGTTTCGGTTGTCGCTTTTAGAGAAGTTTGCTCTCAAATAGGTGTCTTTGTCGTCTAAAGGAACTGTCACAGTTTCTCCTGGTAATGCTTTGAGGGCTAATTTGCCATTGATCAGTGTGTCTAATTGAGCTTGAGAGTAGACCTGAGTCTTGCCGTCTTTTCCAATAGCAGCTTTTTCATAGACGTTTCCTCTAAAGTAGTTGAAGTCGCTGAGGCCATCTTCGATGATCGGACGGTACACATCCGCAACCCACTCTGCAACGTTGCCAGCCATTCCGTAAAGACCAAAGGCATTGGGAGGATTGTTTCTAACAGAAGCGGTGATGGATCCACCATCTTCGTGCCATCCTGCGATTCCACCGTAATCCCCTTGTGAAGTTTTGAAGTTGGCTAACTGATCACCTGCTCTTTTGTTTTTGGAGGTTCTGGTGTAGTTGCCATCCCAAGGATATTTCTTTCTCCCTCTGTAATTGTTGTATTCTCGGTTTTCTGCCTGAGCCTGCGCTGCGTATTCCCACTCAGCTTCTGTAGGAAGACGGTACTCTGGGAGTAATACTCCTGTATGGGTAGTGGCGTAGACATTCTCCGTGTCTTTTTGTTGCTTTCCTTGCAATTCATCGATGACTGAATTGTAAGCAGCAGAGGGATTGTTGATGTAGGTTTGAGTGTTAAAAGGCGTTGCATTGTCCTTAGTTAGAGGTGCGTAGAAGGCCTCCTCTGATAAATAGCCCTTTTCAACTAGCAGCCACTCATTGACGCGATCGGTTCTCCATTTGGCGTAGTTTTTCGCTTGAATCCAACTCACTCCAACGACTGGATGCTCTGAATAGGCTGGATGTCTGAGGTAGTAATTAACCATGTCTTCATTGTAGGAGAGTTGATTTCTCCAAACCAAGGTGTCTGGTAAGGCTGCCTCGTAGATTCCTTTGTATTGCTGCTCTGATGGTGGATAAACTGTTTTGAGATAGGTAAGGTATTCCAGATACATCTGATTGGTTACCTCAGTTTCATCTAAATAAAAGGACTTGACATATTGTTGAGTGGGGATGTTATTCCAATCACGCATGACATCATCTTGAATTCTACCCATCGTAAAGGTTCCCCCTTCAATAAACACCAATCCAGGAGCTTTTTGTTGTCCCTTGAATTGGTTGTTATAGTTAAACATGCTCTCTTTAGAGTTGATCTTCCATCCAGTTCCTTGAGAAACACTAGATTTTGAACCAATCTTGGAGCAACTCATGGTGATGAGCCCACTAAGAGCGATATAGGTAACTGTTTTAAAAAACTTCATCTTCGTTCGATTTCTTCTTACAAATATAGTGAACTAAGTTAATATTAATTCCGCAGTTTTGAAATAGCTCCACTAATTTAGATCAAGTTAAAACGCACTGAAAATCGCATCGCATTTTGAAGCGGATTTAAAACAGGTGCATTGGATACCAAATAGGAGAGGTCTAAGGTAAATTGATCGAGTACAAACCCAGCGCCGAGAGACATAAATCGTTTGGAACCTTTGTCAAAATTTTCACTAAAGTATCCCATACGCATGCTAAAGCGTTTGGAATAAGTGTATTCAGCAGAAATGGCCCATGTGACTTCCTTGAGTTCCTCTGAAAATCCATCAGGTGCATCAAAAAACGAATTTAAAGCCCCCTCGAAATAAGGAATATCTTGATAAGTTTCAAAATCCAGAGCGTCCAATTGACCGTTATTGTTAAAGTCTTTAGGGGTGGGGACTAGGAGTTTGGACGCTTCAAAAGTCAATGCTAAAACCGAGTTTTCTGTATAGACATAATCATATCCCATTCCTAAACGTAAATTGGTGGGTATAAAGTAGCGTTCTCCTGTAAGATCATAGGTAACCTTGGGCCCCAGGTTGGAGATATTAAAGCCCCAACGATATCTACCGTCATAAGTTCCCATGTCTTGGAGGTCCCCCATATAATATCCAGAGACATCGACTGCAAAACTCGATGCTGCTCGGGTATCGACTGCGGTGGTTTGTGGAATCCTTAGATTGGATCGAATATAGCGTCCACTGACTCCCATACTAAAGTTGGGATTTAATTTTAAGGAATAGGACCCATCAATTGCAATTTCATTAGGCTTGGCAACCGAACCAGGATCCGAAGCGTATTGTCTGAGTTCAATTTCACCTAGGGTAAAGTAGCGCATTCCCAATCCAAAAGCAGATCGTTCATCTAGTTTCTTAAAATAGGAAAGGTTGAGCAGTGCAATGTCGGTTACAATATTTTCAAGATAGGGATTGTAACTAAAGGCAATTTCTTGCTCTTTTTCATTAAATACGGTTTTAGCTGGATTCCACTGCAGAGAGTATACGTCTGCAGAAGTAGCGACTCCCATATCTCCTAAGGCTGCAGCTCTTGCATCAGCAGCAATATTCAAAAAAGGGACAGCAGTAACAATTACCCTGCGCTGCTCTTCCTGAGCATATGTGATGATACTAAATAGTACCAATAATAGTAGTAGTTGTTTTCTCATAAATGGGACTATAGCTATAAAACGAAGGTAGTGAGATATTATTGTTTTTAAAATAAAAAAACCTCCCAACTAAATGAGAGGTTCAATTAAAAGTTTGCTGTTGATTCGTCTTATGCCAACATCGTTACTGGATTCTCCAAATACATTTGAAGTGTTTGTAAGAACTGAGCACCAGTAGCTCCATCCACGGTTCTGTGGTCTAAAGCAAGGGTGAGTTTCATAGTGTTTCCAGGGACCACTTGACCGTTTTTAACAACTGGTTTTTCAACGATTGCTCCAACCGATAGGATGGCTGAGTTAGGCTGATTGATGATCGATGTGAATTCCTGAATACCAAACATTCCAAGGTTGGAAACGGTAAAGGTAGACCCTTCCATCTCTGCAGGAGTTAATTTCTTATCTCTTGCTTTGGTGGCTAATTCTCGAACAGATCCTCCGATTTGAGTGAGTTGAAGTGTGTCTGCAAAAGGAATTACAGGTACGACTAATCCATCCGCTACGGCTACAGCAACCCCCATATGGATGTGGTGGTTGTAAATGGTAGTATCTCCATTCCAAGAAGTGTTCACCTGTGGGTGTTTCTTAAGCGCCATTGCTGAAGCTTTAAGAACCATATCGTTAAACGATACTTTCGTATCAGGGATGCTATTGATTTGTTTTCTAGAAGCGATAGCCTGATCCATATCTACTTCAATAGTGAGGTAGTAATGTGGAGCCGTAAACTTCGATTCTCCTAAACGCTTCGCAATCACTTTGCGCATTTGAGAATTCTTCACTTCTTCAGTGCTTTCAACTCCTGTTGCAACAGCTGCTGGTGCTGAAGTCGAAGCTTTTGCTGCAGGGGCAGCTGCTTTCGGAGTAAAGTTTTCGATATCTGCTTTGACAATTCTTCCCTGTTCACCTGATCCTTGAACCTGATTCAAATCGATGCCTTTTTCCTGAGCTAATTTCTTAGCGAGTGGCGAAGCAAAGATTCTTCCCGAAGTATTGGTAGTTGTTGTGGTAGCTGGAGCTGGTGCAGCAGCCTGAGGTACTGCCTCGGCTTTTGGAGCCTCTGGAGCAGCTTCTTGTTTGGGAGCAGCTGCTGAAGCACCTGAAGCAATTACAGCAGAAACATCAGTTCCCGCAGGACCAACAATAGCAAGAACACTATCTACTGGAGCAGATGCTCCTTCGTTTAATCCAATATGTAAAAGGGTACCTGAATAAAACGATTCAAATTCCATGGTCGCCTTGTCAGTTTCAATCTCAGCTAGGATATCGCCCTCTTGAATACTGTCGCCAACTTTTTTAAGCCAAGATGCTACCGTACCTTCTTCCATGGTATCCGATAATCTAGGCATGGTTATGATTTCAACACCAGCTGGTAATTCAGCAGCTGGAGCAGCTTCTTTTGATGCTACTACGACAGGAGCTTCTTCAGCTTGAGGAGCCTCAGTGGTAGTTGAAGCACCACCTGAAAGCAGTCCTGAAATATCTTCACCAGCATCACCAATAATTGCTAAAAGCGTATCAACTGGAGCGGAAGCTCCTTCCTCGACCCCAATATGCAACAGAACCCCCTCGTTAAACGATTCGAATTCCATAGTGGCTTTATCGGTCTCAATCTCAGCTAAGATATCTCCTTCTTGAACTTGATCTCCAACTTTTTTAAGCCAAGTTGCAACCGTACCTTCTTCCATGGTATCGGACAATCTCGGCATATTTACTACTATTGCCATCTAATATTATAATTTATGTTGTAAAAATGGGTAATCTTCTTGTTCGTACACCATGTCGTACATCTGTTGAACTGGTGGAAATTCGCTTTCTTCAGCAAATTTTTGACACTCAGCAACCTTGTCTTTCACACGCTGATCGATTTCAGAAATCTGCTTATCAGTAGCGTATTTCTTTTCTTTAATAACATCGAGAACCTGAGTAATAGGGTCAATCTTCTTGTATTCCTCTACTTCTTCTTTGGTTCTGTAGTGCTGTGCATCACTCATCGAGTGACCTCTGTAGCGATAGGTTTTCATTTCTAAGAAGGTAGGGCCTTCTCCAGCTCTTGCTCTTTGGATCGCTTTGTCAACTTCTTTGGCAACTTCAACAGGATTCATCCCATCGACAGGTCCACATGGCATTTCATATCCGAGACCGAGTTTCCAAATTTCTTGAGTATGTGAGGTTCGTGCTACCGAAGTTCCCATCGCATATCCATTGTTTTCACAAATAAACACTACAGGAAGCTTCCAGAGCATCGCAAGGTTAAAGGTTTCGTGAAGTGAACCCTGACGAACTGCACCGTCACCCATATAACAAAGTGTGACTCCCTTTCTGTTAAAATACTTATCGGCAAAAGCCAATCCAGCACCAAGAGGAATCTGTCCTCCAACAATACCGTGACCACCGTAAAATCCTTTTTCTACATCAAAAATGTGCATGGATCCCCCCATGCCTTTTGAAGTACCCGTAACTTTACCGTAAAGCTCTGCCATTACTCGCTTGGGATCGGTTCCCATTCCGATAGGCTGAACGTGATTTCTGTATGCGGTAATCATTTTGTCGTGCTTGAGATCCATAGCGTGAAGGGATCCAGCAAGTACGGCCTCTTGACCGTTATACAGGTGTAAAAACCCTCGTACTTTTTGTTGGATGTAAACAGCGGCTAATTTATCCTCGAACTTTCTCCAGAATAACATATCCTCATACCACTTAAGGTACACTTCTTTGGTGAATTTTTTCATTGAAAACTGATATTAGTATTCGTTCTATTAAGGAAGGCAAAAATACATAAATATTGTGAAGTAGAGAAATTCTAATTTGTTTTAAAACTATTTTAAAATCGGGGTTTTTAAATTGTGATTTTAATGATGGATTAGGACTCGTTTTAGGGGGTTGCTAAAAAATACGTTAATAACTCCTAAAAAGAGCATTTAAAATTCAATTGTGAATGCCTATATTTGTCCCAAGACAACCAAACAATGCAAGAACAAATCAAACAAGAAGGAAAATTTAAATACGTTCAACTCGGAAGTGGAACGCCGATCATTATTCTTCATGGATTAATGGGTGGGCTTAGCAATTTTCAAGGAGTTGCCGATTTTTTCCCAAAAAAAGGATACCAGGTCATCATACCTGAATTACCGATATACGATCAACCACTTTTAAAGACTACTGTTAAAAATTTTGCAGAATACCTCTATGATTTTATGAAGCATGTCGGCTTTGATAAGGCCATACTGCTCGGTAATTCATTAGGAGGACATATAGGACTCTTATTCACCAAACTCCATCCTGAAAAGGTGAAAGCTCTTGTGATTACCGGATCTTCTGGATTATATGAAAGTGCTATGGGAGACGGTTATCCAAAAAGAGGTGATTACGAGTACATCAAGGCCAAAGCTCAGGAAGTGTTTTACGATCCTGCTGTTGCGACCAAAGAAATTGTGGATGAGGTCTTTGCTACGGTAAACGATCGTGTCAAGCTGGTAAAAACTCTAGCGATTGCCAAGAGTGCAATTCGTCATAACATGGCAAAAGATTTGCCAAAAATGACCAACCCAACATGTATTATTTGGGGAGCGAATGATACCGTAACTCCTCCAAATGTCGCAGATGAGTTCAATAGACTCTTGCCAGACTCCGAGCTGTTTTGGATTGACAAATGTGGACACGCTCCGATGATGGAACACCCTGATGAGTTTAACAGACTCATGGATGGATGGCTTACAAAGCGAGGAATTTAATTTTCAAAGATGCATATAAAATCGGCAGAATTTGTCATGAGTAATGCCAAGGTAGCTTCCTGTCCAAAGGAGCCATTGCCTGAGTATGCTTTTATCGGTCGTTCCAATGTTGGTAAATCTTCGCTGATCAATATGCTCTGTGAGCGTAAATCGCTTGCTAAAACCTCTGGAAGACCCGGAAAAACACAATTGATCAACCATTTTAAGATCAATAACAATTGGTTTTTAGTAGATTTACCTGGTTATGGATATGCCCGTGTTTCCAAACGGGACAAGGCCACCTTTCAAAAATACATTACCGAATACTTTCTGCAGCGCAAGCAATTGGTTTGTGCATTTGTCCTAGTCGATATTCGTCACGAGCCACAGCCGATTGATTTGGAATTTATGCGATGGTTGGGAGAACATGGAATTCCATTTGGTGTTGTTTTCACCAAAGCAGATAAGCTCAAGCCCATGGCAATAGAGCGTCAAGCGAGCGAATATCTTCAGCGACTCATCGAAGATGGTTGGGAAGAAGCACCTCAGCACTTTGTGACTTCTTCTGCTTCTAGAGAAGGTAGAGATGCGCTTTTAGGATTTATTAATTCGGTCAATAAATCGCTTTAACTTACTTCTTGAGCTCTAACTTTTCGGCAAAATAATCACAGAAATCCTTCATAGTAGCCGTCATTTTTTCATCTTGAGTCGCCTTGTAGAAGGTATCTGAAAGACTCATGAGTGTTTGGTGAAAAAAGATTTTCATTTCATCCACAGGCATGTCTTTCGTCCAAAGGTCTATTTTTAAGGATTCTTTGTTTTTAGAATCCCAAACGGATAAGAGCATTGCTTTGGCTTCTTCATTTTGAATGCCTCCGTCTTCAGCGGTCCAAGAAAGTTTTTCAGGAACTCTATTTTCGTCTAAGGACACTTTTAATTCTATGCTAGAGTGGTTTAAGTTACTCATGATTTATTGGGTTTAAATTTTGCTTTTTTTAATAGGGTGACTGCTTCTTCTTTTAAAAGAAGTTCTAGGCTTACGGGATTGTGTTCCATATAGGACTTGACAATTTGATAACCGATGTATCGTCCAATTCTTCCAGGTGATTCTTGGTCTAAAGCGAGTTTGAATTTAGAAAAGGGAGCATGATTGATAAAGCGATACTCTAATTCTTGATCGGTGCTGTAGAGCAGATTTTGATCGATAAAATACCTCCAAACTTCTGACTCATTCAGCTGTGCCCAATCGAGTTGCTCTTTGGTGTATCCCATTCGCATTTCCATGGAATGTTTTGGAGTAAAACGCTCTTGTAAATAGATCAATTTTCCTTCCCAAATGATTTTTGACAAAAAAGTGGTTTGATTGTTTTGGGGGAGCTGCGCTAGTGCTAATTGTTCCGCTATTGAATGCGTTAAGTGATCAGGAGTCATCGTTGTTCTCAAAAACATCGGAATATTTTGGTAAAAGGGGTGTTGTTCTCCTAAGAAATTGTCGAGCCCCATTAACAGAAGGCTATCTGCATAGATGACTCTTGAGAAATAATCGATATTGGTTGTTAGACTAATTCCTTTTGGGATTGTAGCATTGGGAAAATAATAGTGATAATAGCTCAAGAGCTGATCGATTTCCCTTTGGGGTTTGTTAAAATCTCCAAACACAGCATCTACTGCTTGAATCAATAAGTTTTCTAGGGAGTCTTTTCGCTTGGCAATCCAGATGGAGTCTGGAGTTTGAACTGGAAAGAGATAAGGGTACTTAGCTTTTAAATCATCTAAACTATTGTTTCTATCGGCAAAAGCCAATTCAAATCGTTCAATGGCAATGGATTGATCGCTTTCGACCATTGGGAGTTCTCTAGTCGAACGCTCACATGAGAGCAGTAGGAAAGTACCTAGAGTCGCACCTAGAAAAAATAATGTTGATTTTAACATAGATTATTTCCTTGAAAGCCATTAGTTTTGTAGCTGTACAAAGGTAATGAATTAATACAGCTACTAAAATGAATACTCAAAAAGTCATCACACATATTGTCAATTGGTTATCAGATTACGCCAAAAGAGCTGGAGCTCAAGGATTTGTGGTGGGAGTGTCAGGAGGTATTGACTCCGCAGTCACTTCGACCTTATGTGCTCAAACCGGTCTAAAGGTACTGTGTTTGGAAATGCCCATTCACCAAGCAGATAATCAGGTGAGCCGCGCTAGAAATCACATCAACTGGCTTCAAGAAAACTATCAGAATGTGTCGGATCAGAGGGTCAATCTCACTCCTGTTTTTGATAGTCTTGTCGCTTCCTTTCCGGCTGTAGAACTTGAGGAAGATCGCTTTATGTCACTTGCCAATACCAGAGCTCGACTGCGTATGACTAGTCTGTATTACTTCGCAGCGCTCGAGGGATTACTCGTCGCTGGTACTGGGAATAAGGTAGAAGATTTTGGAGTGGGTTTTTACACCAAATACGGAGATGGAGGAGTGGATCTGAGTCCAATAGCAGATCTGTTAAAAACCGAGGTGTATGAAATTGCTGCTGAACTTGGGGTCTCAAACGAAATTCAAATGGCACCTCCAACCGATGGTCTATGGGGAGATGATCGCAACGATGAAGATCAGATCGGCGCTTCGTATCCAGAACTCGAATGGGCTATGGAAGTCTATGATTCGGGAGCTCGTTCAGATGACTTTTCTAAAAGGCAGTCTGAAGTCTTTGAAATCTACAAAAAACTGCATTTGGCGAACCAACACAAAATGAACCCCATTCCGGTTTGTCACATTCCGTTGGAATTAAAATAGAGCTTAAACTACTAGTACTCTGTTGAGTCGCTTGCTCAAATTGGTGAGTAGTTTCTGAAAATCCATTATTTCTTCGAGTATGCTTTTGATATTCGCTTCCTGCTCTTTGGTTTGCTCTTTGAGTTCTTCAATTCGTTTATTGATTAGATTACAACGCAAGGTGAGGATGGTTTCTGTGGTGAGCTGCGCAATACTCTGTCCCTTTTCCTTGGGGAAGATATTCTTGGATTCCCAATTGTTGAGCAGGTATTTTTCATCTTCCATTAAAATGGAAGAAAGCGTGGAAGAAAATTCTTGATCTTGAGTATTGATGAACTGTTGGACTTTAAAATATTCATCTTGATTAAAACCTTGGATGAGTTGGTAATAGATGGTTTTAAACTGTGGTTGTGAAAACTCAATCTCATCTTGTTGAAGGTCTAAATAGATTTTTTCGTAGACTTTGTACTCAGTCTCAATGGGTTTATTGACGAGATTTCCATCGGAATCTTTATCGAGAATTTCGTCTTTAAAACGGTCTTTGTGAGATCCGTAAAGCAGCAGTAATTCGATGATTTTTCGCTCTAATTCAAACTGAACATTGAGTTTTTGTTCTTCGGGTTGATGTTTGACAACCTTAAAGGTTTCCTGTCGAGTTTTGGAGGCTAGCTTTTGAGAGTTCAAATGGTCTTTTTTGGTGATTTGAGCTAGGCTGTCAAATAGAACCGCTTCAGAAACTTCCATGATTTTAGCACAGGACTGAATGTAGACCTCTCTTTGAATGGTGTCGGGTATTTTGGCAATACTCTCCACGATTTCGCGAATGGTCTGTGCTCTTTTAATCGGATCGTCTTTGGACTCCTCTGCAAATAAAGAGGCTTTAAATCCTATGAAGTCTTTGGAGTTTTCGTCTAAGTAACTTTGAACTTCCTCGAGCGAATTGTTCTTGGCAAAACTGTCGGGATCTTCTCCGTCTGGAAAAGAGCATACTTTGACACTCATTCCCTGAGCGAGAATAAGATCTACTCCTCTGAGGGAGGCTCTAAGTCCAGCCGCATCTCCGTCAAAAAGTACCGTAATATTTTTGGTGAGTCGGTTAATCAGTCGAATCTGGTCAGGAGTGAGGGCGGTGCCTGAAGAAGAAACCACATTGTGAATCCCTCTTTGATGGAATTGTATCACATCGGTATACCCTTCTACTAAATAACAATTGTCTTGTTTGGCGATGGAGGCTTTGGCATGATAGATACCGTAGAGCACCTTGCTTTTGTGATAGATAGGACTTTCAGGGGAGTTGAGGTATTTAGCTGTTTTGGGGTCTTTCTTTAAAATTCTTCCTCCAAATCCCAATACGCGACCACTCATCGAATGTATCGGAAACAGGACTCTTCCCTTAAAACGATCAAAGTTTTTACTCGTTCCGTCTTCTGATTTTTTGACAATAGAGAGACCGGTTTTTTCTAAGAATTCTAATTGGTATTTATCTTCTAGAGCTTTGTTTGTAAAATCATCCCAATTGTCGAGGCAGTAACCCAAATGAAAGCTCTTAATGGTCTGGTCTGTAAATCCGCGTTCTTTGAAATAAGTCAGTCCAATGGATTTTCCTAGAGGGTGCTCCCACAGTGTTTTTGAAAATTGCTTTTGAGCGTATTCGGAGAGTAAATACATGCTCTCCATTTCATCTAAAGCTTTCTTTTGCTCGTCGGTTTGCTCAGTTTCTTCAATTTCAATATTGTATTTTCTGGCCAGGTATTTAATGGCTTCTGGATAACTGAAATGCTCATGCTCCATAATAAAGGCCACAGCATTTCCGCCTTTTCCAGATGAGAAATCTTTCCAGATTTGCTTGACGGGAGAGACCATAAAACTAGGAGTGCGTTCATCGCTAAAAGGACTGAGTCCTTTGTAATTGGCACCTGACTTTTTGAGTTGAACAAAATCACCGATGACCTCCTCAACACGGGCGGTTTCATATACTTGATCGATGGTGCTTTTTGAAATCAAAAGGGTTTCTTTTTAGCTTTGGAGTTTAAAGATAAGACAATACGGTAAAAATAAAAACAGATCAAATTTTGCGCTCGACCACATAGTCGACCATATCGATCAGGGATCGCTTGTAGGGAGAATCTTCGTAGGCTTCTAAAAGCTTTAAGGCCTCCTCTTTGAATTCGTGCATTTGATCCTCTGCATAACTCAATCCGCCTAAGTCTTTCACTTTTTGAATGAGCTTTTGAACGCGTTTCTTGTCGGTACTGTGGTTTTTAACCGTTTCCAACATCCATTTCTGATCGTTTTTGTCTGCAACTTGAAGCGCGTGGATCAGCGGAAGGGTCATCTTTTGTTCTTTGATATCAATTCCAAGGGGTTTTCCAATTTTACGTGATCCGTAATCAAAGAGATCATCTTTGATTTGAAAGGCCAATCCAATGAGGGTTCCAAAATCTCTAAAGGTCGCTACATCATCGCTTTTTGGCTTAACAGAGGCAGCTCCAAGACTACAACAAGAGGCGATAAGCGTCGCAGTCTTTTTTCTGATAATTTCGTAATAAACTTCTTCCGTAATGTCGAGGTTCTTTGCTTTTTCCAATTGCAGCAACTCGCCCTCACTCATCTCACGTACGGCAGTTGAAATAATTTTTAACAGATCAAAATCTTCGTTGTCAATACAGAGTAAAAGTCCTTTTGAAAGTAGGTAATCTCCTACGAGAACCGCTATTTTATTCTTCCAAAGCGCATTGATGGAAAAGAATCCTCTGCGCTTGTTGGAGTCGTCAACCACATCGTCGTGAACCAAAGTCGCCGTGTGAATGAGTTCAATCACAGAGGCGCCTCTGTAGGTGCGTTCATTGAGTTCTCCATTGTTGACCAGTTTGGCGGTTAGAAAAACAAACATGGGTCGCATTTGTTTCCCCTTTCTATTGACAATATAATAGGTGATTCTATTTAAAAGCGCTACTCGACTCGTCATGGACTCGTAGAACTTTTCTTCGAAGCGGTCCATTTCCAAATGGATGGGGTCTTTTATGCGATCGATGAGGCTCAACAGTGATTTTTCTCAGTTGGTTTTGAGTAGGTAAAAGTAGCCAAAAAAATGCTTTCTTCTATAATTTTTTTTGACTGCATTTGGGAAGCTTTTTCAATTAAATACAGGGAGTTGTTTAATTTCTTACCACTATTTAATCGCTTTAAAATCAATTGATTTGAGATATTTAACTGCCTTGGATCTAAAACTTATTAACAATGTGGTAAAAAGTGGTAAAAAGTGGGAATAAATCCCTATTTTTGAATTCAAACAAAGTTAGATCCAAGTGCAAAATTTAATTGGTACATACGACTGTAATGCAGATACAAAGGGAAGGGTGATGTTGCCAGTTGCTTTAAAAAAGCAATTAGCTCCTGTTCTTTCTGAAGGCTTTGTAATTAAAAGAGCGGTGTTTCAAGAGTGTTTGGAGTTGTATCCGATGAGCGAGTGGAAACTCCTCATGGAACAGGTCAACAAAAAGAATCGCTTTGTTAAAAAGAACAACGACTTTATCAGGAGGTTTACAGCTGGAGTTCGAATTGTTGAAGTGGATGCTGCTGGACGTCTGTTAATTCCTAAAAATTTAATGGGAATTGCGAAGATCGATAAGCAGGTAGTGCTTTCTGCTGCGATCAATATTGTCGAAATCTGGGACAAGGCTTCATACGAAGCTGTTTTGGAGGATACTACTACAGACTTTGCGAGTCTAGCCGAAGAAGTAATGGGAGGCGATGGAGATGAGCTATCATAACCCAGTACTGTTAAAAGAGACTGTTGATGGTTTGGCGATCCAACCTGACGGAATTTATGTCGATGTCACTTATGGTGGGGGCGGACATTCCAAAGAACTATTATCTCGATTATCAGAGAAGGGCAAACTATTTGCCTTTGATCAGGATCCTGATGCGCTAGCGAATGTGGTGGATGATCCTCGATTGATCCTCATTCCAGAGAATTTTAGATACATCAGTCGTTTTTTGAGATTTTACAAAGTAACGAAGGTCGATGGGATTCTGGCCGATTTCGGAGTTTCATCGCATCAATTCGATGAGGCGAGTAGAGGTTTTTCTACTCGAACAGAAGGGGTTTTAGACATGAGAATGAATCAACGATCAGAGCTCAGTGCTCGTGAGGTAGTTAATAATTACAGTGAGGAGGATTTGGCCTCGGTACTGTATCAGTACGGAGATTTAAAAAACTCAAGGCATATAGCGAGAGTTATTGTCAATTCAAGGTCCAGTCAGCCAATTGAAACTACTGAAGAATTAAAAAAAGTCCTCAAGCCTTTTTTAAAGGGATTTAGAGATCAAAAATTTTTAGCACAACTCTATCAAGCGATTCGAATAGAGGTTAATGGAGAATTGCAGGTGATCAAGGAGTTTTTGCTCCAGGTGCCGGATTTGCTGACAGAAGGGGGGCGTTTATCGGTTCTGAGTTACCACTCTTTGGAGGATCGTTTGGTCAAGCGATTTATACAGCATGGAAGGTTTGAAGGAGAGGCTGAAAAAGATGTCTTTGGAAGAGTGCGTGTTCCGCTTCAAAAAGTTGGAAAACTAATCGTTCCATCAGCGCAAGAAATAGCAGAAAACAATAGGGCTCGTTCGGCCAAACTCAGAATAGCAGAACGTAACGCATATGAAAACTAAGGTATTACAACTTTTAAGGGGGTCGTTTTTGACTTCGGATAATTCCTCTAAACACTGGAGGTTTATTCTCTTTTTGTTTGCCTTGGCGGTTGTGATGATTTACGCTGCACACAGTGCCGATTCAAAAGTGCATGAAATTGCATCGCTCAACACAAAGGTCAATGCTTTAAAAGGGCAGTTTGTAGTGATGCGTACCAAGGTTCAAAAAATGCAATTAGAGTCTTCTGTAAAAGAAAAAGTGGCAGCGATTGGACTGGTTCCACCAATCAATCCGCCTGTAAGAATAATCGTTAGTAGCGAAGCAGATTAATGAGTACTTCGAATCGAAATATGGTCATTCGGATCTATGTGGTTGTGGGAGGACTGCTGTTGATGAGTGCAGGAGTCATCTATCGCATGGTTACCATTCAAATGGTCGAAGGGGAGCAGTTTAAAAAACTCGCTGAACAAAGGACTGAGCGTATGTTTGTTATCGAACCCAATCAGGGAAATCTCTATTCTGAAGATGGTTCGCTTTTGGCGACCTCGGTTTCAAAATTTGAAATTCACTGGGATGCTGTATCGGTTTCTAATGAAGATTTTAAACAAAATTTAGGAGCGCTATCCGATTCGCTCTCCAATTTATTGGGAAAGCCTGCTTCTTTTTATGTGCAAAAACTCAGAAAAGCAAAATACGATCAGAGTCGCTATGCGTTTATCGCATCTGATTTAGATTATTTCGAGTATTTGAGAATTAAATCCTTTCCACTCTTTAATAAAGGACCTTACAGAGGAGGGATCGTTGTAGGTCAAAAGACGGTACGGGAACATCCACTTGGCAAAATAGCAGAACGTTCCATCGGTTATGTGCTTAAAGATCCTGATGGGAATATGACCAGAGTTGGATTGGAAGGAGCTTTCTCAGAGTATTTAGCTGGAAAAGAAGGGAAGCGTTTAAAGCAAAAAATAGCCAATGATCAGTGGAAACCTTTAGGGCTTAACAATATTGTTGAGCCACAGGATGGTTATGATGTCATTTCAACCATTGATGTCAATATTCAAGATGTAGCTCATTTTGAGCTCTTAAAGCAATTGGAATACTACGAGGCAGATCACGGATCAGTTGTAGTGATGGAAACAGCTACTGGAGAAATCAAGGCGATCTCTAACCTTGGAAGAAACAGTGAAGGAAAGTATTACGAGCGTCTCAACTACGCTGTTGGGGAATCCCATGAACCCGGTTCTACTTTTAAATTGATGTCACTGATTGCAGCCTTGGAAGATAAGGTTGTAGATACAGCAACAGTGATTGATACCGGTAATGGAACGTATAAAGTCTACAATAAAATTGTATCTGATTCCCATCGTGGAGGCTATGGTAAGATCTCTGTAGCCAAAGCTATGGAGCTTTCTTCCAATACTGCCTTCGCTAAAATAATCAATGAGAATTACAAAGAAAACCCCAATCGTTTTGTAAATAGATTGCGCAATATGAACCTGCATGAACCCCTTGGATTAGCTATAAAAGGTGAGGGAATGCCCGTTTTGAGATCACCGGGAGAAAAAGGTTGGTCAGGTTTATCACTAGCATGGATGTCTCACGGATACGGAGTGTCGATGACTCCACTGCAAACACTTAGTTTTTACAATGCCATTGCCAACGATGGACAACTGCTCAGACCCCGTCTTATCAAAGAAGTGAAATCTTGGAATCGAACGGTGGCCAAATTTGATAAAGAGGTCATCAACCCTTCGATTTGTTCAGATGAAACACTTTCTAAAGTACGTGAACTATTAAAAAATATTGTCGTTAGAGGAACGGGTTCGAAACTCTACGATCCAAAGTTCTCGATGGCAGGTAAAACAGGTACGGCTCAAAAGGATTACGACAAAGGAGATGGTGCTCTAAAATACGTGTCCTCTTTTGTGGGTTATTTTCCTGCAGAAGCGCCAAAATTTTCTTGTATTGTGGTGATTCACCATCCCAACAAAGACAAGGGTTATTACGGAGCAGATGTTTCTGGTCCTGTTTTTAAAGCGATTGCACAAAAAATCTATTCCAAGACGATATCTGAGGATGAGGTGGATTTAACGGTTGAGGCCTTGGCGACAAAACCTACCATCGATACCAAAGAAGTGATCGATACCATGCCAAATCTCAAAGGTTGGGCTGGAATGGATGCCATTTACTATTTGGAAAATGCAGGAATCAAGGTGGAGGTCATCGGGAATGGAAAGGTAAAAAGACAATCCGTTAAAGCGGGTAGAAAGATTCAAAAGGGTCAAAAAATAACAATAGAACTACTGTGAAAAATCTCAAAGACATCTTGTTTGGCACTTCGATTGTATCGGTCGTTGGGACTACGGAACAGCAGATCACTACGCTGACGTTTGATTCTAGAACTGTGGAATCGGGTAGTTGTTTTGTTGCGATCAAAGGACTTCAGGTCGACGGTCATCAGTTTATTGACAAGGCGATAGATTTAGGAGCTTCTGCAGTGATCTGTGAAGTAGTACCTCAATCAAGAGCTGGTGTAACCTATATTCAGGTAGCTAATTCTTCAGCAGCACTTGCTGTGATGGCTTCTAATTATTACGATCAACCTTCCAGAGATTTAAAATTGATTGGTATTACAGGAACCAATGGAAAGACCACGATCGCTTCACTGTTGTACGAACTTTTTACGAGAGCCGGATTTGGAGTTGGGCTGCTTTCAACCATCAAAGTAATGGTGGGAATGAAGGAATTTAAGAGCACTCATACGACTGCGGACTCGATTACCATCAACAAATACTTAAGAGCGATGTCTGATGCAGGGGTGGAGTTTTGCTTTATGGAAGTAAGCTCTCACGGGATTGATCAATCCAGAACAGATGGTCTTGTTTTTTACGGAGGGGTCTTTACCAATCTAACTCACGATCATTTAGATTATCACAAGAGTTTTGCTCAGTACAGGGATGTTAAAAAACGATTTTTTGATCAGCTAGGTTCTAAGGCGTTTGCGCTGACCAATAGTGATGATAAAAATGGAAGTGTGATGTTCCAAAACACCAAGGCGAAAACCTATACCTATGCCTTGAAATCCTTTGCAGATTACAATGCGAAGCAATTGGAGCACCATTTAGGGGGGCAGCTGTTGAAAATTCAAGGAAAAGATGTATGGACCAAACTCATAGGGTCCTTTAACGCTTATAATATTCTCGCTATTTACGCCGTCAGTGAACTACTAGGTATGGACGAATTAGAACTCTTACAAGGGATTAGCAAATTAGAATCGGTAAGCGGAAGGTTTGAATATATGGTATCGGAGTCGAATGTTACGGCCATTGTCGATTATGCGCATACTCCCGATGCCTTAGAAAATGTCCTCGATACCATCGGAGAAATTCGAACCAAAAACGAACAGTTGATTACGGTGGTCGGTTGTGGAGGAGATCGAGACAAGGAGAAACGCCCTTTAATGGGAGCGCTTGCGGCAGCAAAAAGTGATATCGCCATTTTTACCAATGACAATCCACGCAGTGAAGATCCAGACTTCATTTTAGAGGCAATGGAAGCGGGTGTTTCGGCTGAGCACACTCGAAAAGTGCTGGTGATTGCCGATCGAAAACAAGCGATCAAGACTGCTGTTCAAATGGCGCAATCAAATGATTTAATTCTCGTTGCCGGAAAGGGTCACGAGACCTATCAAGAAATCAATGGAGAACGTCATCCTTTTGACGATTTTAAATTATTAAGTGAGTTTTTAAACCCCCTAAAATAAGACGGATATGCTGTATTATCTCTTTGAATATTTAGAACAACATTACCAAGTTCCCGGAGCAGGATTGTTTGGCTATTTGAGTTTTAGGGCTGCCTTGGCAACCATCAGTTCGCTTTTAATTGCTGCGGTTTTTGGAAAGCGCATTATTGTGTACTTACAAGGTCAACAAATTGGAGAATCCATACGTGAACTTGGTTTAGAGGGACAAACTCAAAAGGCAGGGACTCCTACCATGGGAGGAATCATCATCATTTTAGCGACTTTGGTGCCAGTTCTTTTATTTGCAAAAATCAAGGAAGTCTATATTGTTCTTTTAATGGTAACCACCGTTTGGATGGGAATCATCGGTTTTATCGATGATTATATCAAAACCTTTAAAAAGGACAAAGAAGGTCTCAAGGGAATCTTTAAGGTGGTAGGTCAAGTGACTTTAGGGCTTATTGTCGGAACGACCTTGTATTTTCATCCTGGAGTTACTTTAAAATCGAGTGAGGATTTACAGCGATCGTTGGTTGAAGAATCTTATGTGGCACCAGAGCTCAAATCGACAGCGACCACCATACCATTTGTAAAAAACAACGAATTGGACTACAGTGATCTCATTGCTTGGATTGGAGATGGAGCTGCTGATTACGCTTGGCTCATCTTTATTCCAGTTGTTATTTTTATTGTGACTGCAGTTTCTAACGGAGCAAATCTCACCGATGGAATCGATGGTTTGGCGGCGGGAACCTCTGCTATTATTGCTGCTACCCTGGCGCTCTTTGCCTGGGTATCGGGTAACATTATTTTCTCAGACTACCTCGATGTGATGTTTATTCCCAAGGCTGGGGAACTCGTGGTGTTTATCGGTGCTTTTTTAGGAGCACTTATCGGATTCTTGTGGTATAATGCCTATCCCGCTCAAGTTTTTATGGGGGATACTGGATCACTAACCATTGGAGGAATTATCGCGGTCATTGCCATTATCGTACGCAAGGAATTGTTGATTCCTGTTTTGTGTGGAATCTTCTTTGCCGAATCACTCTCAGTGATGATTCAGGTAGGTTATTTCAAATACACCAAGAAGAAAACAGGAGTTGGAAAACGCGTTTTTGCGATGGCACCCTTACATCATCACTTTCAGAAAAAGGGCTATCACGAGAGCAAACTCGTGAGTCGTTTTTGGATTGTCGGAATCTTACTAGCGGTCGTAACTCTTGTCACTTTAAAACTTAGATAATGAACATTGTAGTATTAGGAGCGGGAGAAAGCGGTGTTGGAGCAGCCATGTTGGCAGCCAACAGAGGCTTTACTGTGTTTGTTTCCGACAGGGCAAGCATCGCTTCTAAATACAAGAACAGTTTAGATAAGGTTGGGATTTCTTATGAAGAAGGGGAGCATACAAGGGAGAAAATTTTAGCTGCCGATTTGATCGTAAAGAGTCCTGGAATACCCGATACGGTGCCTTTGATTCAAGAGGCGATTCACAAGGGTGTTAAAATTTGGTCTGAGATTGAATTTGCGAGTCGTTATACCGAAGCTTGTCTGATTGGGATTACCGGTTCTAACGGAAAAACCACCACCACCATGCTGACCCATCACTTGCTGAGTGAAGGAGGATTAAGCGTTGGAATGGGAGGTAATATAGGGAAGAGTTTTGCAGGGCTTTTACTAGAAGATCCAAAAGATCACTATGTATTAGAACTCAGTAGTTTTCAGTTGGATGGAATTGAAGAGTTCAAACCCCATATTGCTTTGATCTGCAATATTACTCCAGATCATTTGGATCGTTACCATTACGACTTTAACACCTATATCGAATCCAAGTTTCGAATCACAAAAAATCAGACCAAGGAAGATTATCTCATTTACGATGCCGATGATCCAGTTCTTGTCGACTATCTCAATAATCATCACATTGAAGCACAATTAGTTCCTTTTTCGCTAACCCAGCAATTGGAATTTGGAGCCTATTTAGAGGATCAAACAATTTATATAAAAACCAATCAAAATACCATCAGCATGAAAGTAGATACACTTGCCTTAGAAGGCTTGCACAACGTTAAGAACACCATGGCTGCATCGGCAGCGGCATCGCTGCTCCAGATCCGTAAAGAGAGCATCCGAAATTCGGTACAGCATTTTCAAGGAGCGGCGCACCGAATGGAAAAGGTATTAAAGATTAATCACGTCAACTATATCAACGATTCAAAAGCAACCAATGTCAATGCGACTTTTTACGCCTTAGAGAGTGTGAAGTCTCCAATTGTATGGATCGTAGGTGGGGTAGACAAGGGAAATGATTATTCGTCCTTAATGCCGCTTGTTCGCGAAAAAGTAAAGGCAATCATTTGTCTTGGGGAAGACCATCAAAAACTTAAAGCAGCCTTTGAGGGAATAGGAGAGCTGTTTATTGAAACTTATGCAATTAGCGAGGCAGTTAAAGTTGCTTATAAGGTTGCAGAACGTGGAGATACAGTGTTGTTATCTCCAGCTTGTGCAAGTTTTGATCTTTTTGAAAACTACGAAGATCGAGGAAATCAATTTAAAGAAGCTGTAAGAAATCTATAAAAGATGAGTTCCATACTAAAATACGTCTCAGGAGATAAAACCATTTGGGCCATTGCTGCACTTTTGGCTATTTATTCTTTTTTACCGGTGTATAGTTCCAGTTCCAATCTGGAATATGTAGTGGGTAATGGGACTGTTGGATACCATCTACTTAAACACTTGGTCATGCTGGTGATTGGATTTGGTATTATGTTCTTGATTCACAAGATTCCAACGCATTATTTTAGTGGACTCTCATTGATTGCCATGCCTGTTGTGGCATTGCTGCTGATGTATACCTTGGCTCAGGGAAGCACTATTGGTGGAGCTAATGCTTCGAGATGGATTCGCATTCCCTTTTTAGGAATTGGGTTTCAAACATCGACCTTAGCATTGGTGGTCACCATGGTCTATGTGGCTCGATATTTGAGTATTCTTAAAAAGCAAGAAACCAAAGTGCGTTTTTCACAAACGATACTCCCGCTGTGGGTTCCTGTACTCATTGTGGTTGGTCTTATTTTTCCAGCAAACTTTTCAACAGCAGCCATGTTGTTCTCACTCGTATTGGTGCTTTGTTTTGTAGGAGGATATCCCATCAAATACTTATTGGTCATTGTTTCAGCTGGAGTCTTATTTGGATTGTTGTTTATTACCGCCGCCAAGGCCTTTCCAAATGCCTTTCCTAATAGGGTGGATACCTGGGTGAGTCGTATTGAGAACTTTGGTTCAGACGAGGTGGATCCACAGGCAAATTATCAGGTTGAGCGTGCGAATATCGCCATTGCCACAGGAGGACTCTTTGGAGTTGGAGCAGGGAAGAGTGTGATGAAGAATTTCTTGCCGCAATCGAGCTCTGATTTTATCTATGCAATTATTATCGAAGAATATGGAATGGTCGGTGGATTGTTTTTGCTGTTGATGTATCTGATGTTTTTGTTTCGAGTGATGGTAATCGCTCATAGGGCTGAACGAAGTTTTTCAAAATTAGTGGTGCTCGGTCTTGGAATTCCATTTGTGTTTCAAGCACTGATCAATATGGGGGTGGCAGTTTCACTACTTCCGGTTACAGGACAAACGCTTCCGCTGATCAGTAGTGGGGGTACCTCCATTTGGATGAATTGTATGGCGATTGGGATCATCCTATCAGCAAGTGTTAAGGGTGGTGTTCGTAACGAAGTTTTAGAATCTGAAAAAAATCCTTTAGAAATACTCAGTGAGCAATTATAAGTTTATCATATCAGGAGGAGGAACAGGAGGGCATATCTATCCTGCCATTGCAATTGGAAAAGAATTGCAAGCGCAATTTCCAGATGCTGAGTTCTTGTTTGTAGGAGCAAAGAACAAGATGGAAATGCAGAAGGTTCCCAAGGCTGGATTTAAAATTAAAGGACTGTGGATCGCTGGTTTACAAAGACGTTTGGGATTTCATTTGTTGAGTTTTCCAATCAAACTGATTTGGTCATTGGTACAGGCGAGTTTTATTCTAATGCGCTATAAGCCTACACTCGTTATTGGAACAGGAGGCTATGCTAGTGGACCACTCTTAAAAATGGCGGGTCTCTTCGGATATCCCTATTTGATTCAAGAACAAAATTCCTATGCAGGAAAAACCAATGTCTTACTGGCAAAAAAAGCGAGGCGAATATGTGTGGCCTATGAACATATGGAGCGTTATTTTGCGGCTGATCAAATTGCCTTTACTGGAAATCCGGTGAGAGCGGATCTCATCGATTCCTTGCCTGATGCATCGACTTCTAAAAAAGCTTTAGGCCTTGAAGATCAACTGACTCTTTTGGTGTTGGGAGGCTCTCTTGGTGCTCGTAGAATCAATCAACTGATTGCTCATCATATCGATTTTTTTAGGGCTAAAAATGTGCAATTGATCTGGCAGTGTGGAAGCTTGTATGTTAAAGAATATCAATCCTTTGAGCAAAAAGGAGTTCGAGTTCTCGATTTTATCGAACAGATGCCCAAGGCTTATGCGGCTGCTGATTTGATCATCTCAAGAGCTGGGGCCAGTACCGTATCGGAGTTAGCCCTAGTTGGAAAGCCGGTGCTTTTTATTCCTTCTCCAAATGTAGCTGAAGATCACCAAACCAAAAACGCCCAATCTATTGTCGATCACAAAGCGGCATTGATGCTTTCTGAAAAAGAATTGGAATCCTCATTTGGGAGTGAAATTTCCAAACTCATCGAAGATGAAAGTCTTAGAGCTAGTTTGGGGAAAAACATCAAAGAGTTGGCTAAACCTCATGCGACTCAATCGATTGTTGAAGAATTAAAAAATCTGTTGAATACATGAATCTCGATCGCTACACTTCAGTTTTTTTTATCGGTATTGGCGGTATCGGAATGGCCGCATTGGTCGAGTATTTTTTAGCTCAAAAAAAGCAGATTGGAGGCTATGATCTCACGCCATCTGACTTGACCAAATCATTCGAAAAAAGAGGAGCTCAGGTATTTTACGCAGAAGATCTAAAGGTTCTTCATTCCAATTTTAAGGACAAAAATCAATGTCTGGTAGTTTATACTCCGGCAGTACCAGTTTCCAATGCTTGGATGCAGTTTTATCAAAAAGCAGGATTTCATCTCAACAAGCGTTCTCAGGTGCTGGGAATGATTACTAAATCTACCAAATGTTTTGCAGTTGCTGGAACTCATGGAAAAACAACAACTTCATCCATGCTTGCTCATATTATTTCTGAAAGCGATCTGAGATTTACAGCATTTTTAGGAGGAATTTCCAATAATTTTAAATCGAACTACTTTTCAAATGGATTTGAAAATTCCGTAGTCGAGGCGGATGAATACGATCGTTCTTTTTTGCGATTACATCCCGACATCGCCTGTATTACTTCCACAGATGCGGATCATTTGGATATTTATGGGACCGCGGCTGATTTACAAAAGAGTTTTTTGGATTTTGCTTCACTACTTCCCTCAAAGGATCAATTAGTGGTTTGTAATCAGGTGGAGTTTCCATTTGGAAGGACCTATGGAGAAGGGGATGCTGATTTTGAGATTCTCAATCTGCGATTTGAAGAACTCCACTGTTGTTTTGATCTCAAAGTGGAAGAACAACACTATAAAAATATTCTGCTACCCATGCCAGGTAGACACAATGTATACAATGCTGTCGCTGCATTTGCAATGGCGTATCTCGGTGGAGTGGATCCTGATCAGATCATTCGGTCACTTGCTAGTTTTAATGGAGTGGCGCGACGATTTTCTATCGAGTGTCAACAAGCTGATTTTGTATTCATAGATGATTACGCCCATCATCCAACAGCGATCAATGCAATTTATGAGGCTGTAAACGATGCCTTTCCAGCCTTGGAAAAGACCTTGGTATTTCAGCCACATCTCTTTTCGAGAACTCGAGATTTTATGGAGGAATTTGCTGCCAGTATTTCACTTTTTGATTCTGTGGTGTTACTGCCAATCTATCCAGCAAGAGAACTGCCTATTGAAGGAGTTAATTCAGAAGTATTGCTCGAAAAAATTAAAACAAAAGACAAAGTCTTGTTGAAAAAAGAACAGTTGGTCGAACACCTAAAAAAAAGATCCCTAAAAGTTTTAGTCACTCTAGGAGCAGGTGATATCGGATTGGAAGTTGAACCTATAAAAAATGTCTTATGTTGAGAAAAGTTTGGTTGGTCTTACAATACGTATTGCTACTGTTCGCAGTTCTGGGTTCTTTCGCCTTTTCTAATTATAGAAATGAGCTTAAAAAGCCAGAGGAATTACATATTAATTTCGTTTCCCAGGAGAATTTGTACATCGACGAAGCGACGGTTAATAAATTGTTAATACAAAAATTTGATGGTTCGTTGAATCAGGCAAAAGAACGATTAGTTTTGAGTAGACTAGAAACTATTTTGTCTGAAATCCCTCTTGTAGAAAGCGCCGAGGTGTATCTTACTATAGACGGGGAACTTAAGGCGAATATCGCACAAAGACAGCCCATTGCAAGGGTTGTTGCTGGAGGTGATGTGTATTATTTAGATCGTCTTTCTGAGAAGATGCCTTTGTCGAAATTACATTCGGCCAGGGTTCCTTTGATTACCGGATCTAGGATTAAAGAAGATTTAGATAATTGTTTTGAATTGTTGAATTTCATCAATAAAGAAGCTTTTATAAAAGATGATTTAGTTGGGATTCACATCGAAGAGAACGGAAGTTATTCACTTCGATTAAGAGCTGAAGATTTTGAGTTGTATTTGGGATCAGTATCCAATCTTCCCAACAAAATTGCAAAATTGAAGGCCTTTTACAACAAAGCAAAAAAGGATAGTATTTGGTCTCAATATCGAAGAATTGATCTTTCGTTTGACAATCAACTCATCGGCACAAAAAAGTAAACTATGAATCAGGAAAATTATTCGGTTGGATTAGATATTGGTACGACAAAGATCGTTGCCATTATCGGTCGTAAGAATGAGTATGGAAAAATTGAGGTAGTCGGTTTAGGTCGTTCTAAGAGTTTAGGAGTACACCGAGGGGTTGTCAATAATATTACCCAAACCATACAATCCATTCAACAGGCTGTTTCAGAAGCTGAAGCAGATGCTGGAGCCAAGATTGAAAAAGTAGTTGTAGGGATTGCTGGACAGCACATACGTTCCCTACAACACTCCGACTATATCACAAGAGCCAATGCAGAGGAGGTGATCGATCAAGATGACCTCGACAAACTCAATGCTCAAGTTTACAAACTCGTGATGCTTCCTGGTGAAGAAATCATACACGTGTTACCTCAGGAATACAAGGTGGATGGACAGGCTGAAATTAGAGAGCCTATCGGAATGTACGGGGGTCGATTGGAGGCAAATTTTCACGTTGTTGTCGGACAGGTCTCCTCTATTAAAAATATTGGGCGATGCGTTAAGAGTGCGGGTATTGATCTCGCAAATATAACATTAGAGCCCGTTGCATCTGCAGACGCTGTTCTCTCTCAGGAAGAAAAAGAAGCTGGAGTTGCGATGATCGATATCGGAGGTGGTACGACTGATTTAGCAATTTACAAAGATGGGATTATCAGACATACGGCTGTGATTCCATTTGGAGGAAATGTCATAACGGAGGACATCAAAGAAGGTTGCTCCATTATCGAAAAGCAGGCAGAGCTTCTCAAAATTAAATTTGGTTCGGCTTGGCCAGGTGAAAACAAAGACAATGAAATTGTTTCGATTCCTGGTTTAAGAGGTAGAGAGCCTAAGGAAATCACGCTTAAAAACCTCTCAAGAATTATTCATGCCCGTGTTGTGGAAATTGTGGAACAGGTGTATATGGAAATTAAGAATTACGGTCATGAGGATCAAAAAAAGAAACTCATTGCTGGAATTGTTCTCACAGGTGGTGGAAGTCAATTAAAGCACTTAAAGCAGTTAGTAGAGTACATCACTGGAATGGATACACGTATTGGTTATCCCAATGAACATTTGGCAGGAGATTCTAACGAAGAAGTGACTTCTCCACTTTATGCTACAGGGGTAGGATTATTGATGAATGCGATCAATAGTCAGCCAAGAATACACGCTGAAATAACTTCTACTGAACCTGCCACAGAAGACGAAGTAGTAGATGAGCCGATTGAAGTTCAAGAAAAGCCCAAAAAACCCAGTAGCTTTTTTGAGCGATGGGCTGAGAAATTTATACGATTTTTAGACGACGCAGAATAAAGACAAACCAACTAATACCAAAATCAATACCCATGAGTACAGAATTCGAAGGAATTTCATTTGACTTACCAAAAAACCAATCCAATGTTATCAAAGTGATCGGAGTCGGGGGAGGTGGATCTAACGCTATTAATCACATGTTTCAGTCGGGAATCAACGGAGTTGATTTCGTGGTGTGTAATACAGATTCCCAAGCTTTAGAAAACAGCCCCGTTCCCAATAAGATTCAGTTGGGGATTTCTCTTACTGAAGGATTAGGTGCTGGAGCAAACCCTGAAGTTGGTGAAAAAGCTGCTATAGAATCTCAAGAAGAAGTTAAAGCGATGTTAGAAACCAATACCAAAATGGTTTTTATTACCGCTGGTATGGGTGGTGGTACCGGAACGGGTGCTGCTCCAATTATCGCGAAGCACGCTAAAGATCTTGATATATTAACAGTAGGTATTGTTACAACTCCTTTTGTCTTTGAAGGAAAAATGCGTTCAGATCAGGCTCAATTGGGTATTGAGAAGCTTAGAGCGAACGTCGATTCATTGATCATCATCAACAACAACAAACTTAGAGAAGTCTATGGAAACCTTGGTTTTAAAGCTGGTTTCTCAAAGGCGGATGAGGTGTTGGCTACTGCTGCAAAGGGTATTGCTGAAGTAATTACACACCATTATACACAAAATATTGACCTTAGAGATGCGAAGACCGTACTCGCTAATAGTGGAACAGCTATTATGGGGTCTGCCAAGGCAAGTGGAGAGGGGAGAGCTCAGATTGCCATCGATGGTGCTTTAGACTCCCCTCTATTGAATGACAACAAGATTACCGGTGCTCAGAATGTACTCTTATTAATTGTATCTGGTACTTGTGAAATCACTATTGATGAAATTGGTGAAATCAATGACCATATTCAATCTCAAGCTGGACATTCAGCAAACATCATCATGGGTGTCGGTGAAGATGATAGTCTTGGAGAAGCGATTTCAGTAACGGTAATCGCAACTGGATTTAATGCTGAGCAACAAAATGAAATTGTCAATACAGAGACTAAGAAAATCATTCACACACTCGAAGACGATCAAAAAGCGGCTGTCGATTTAAGCGATAAGAGCTATTTGAGCTTTGAAGCAGTTAAAGATATCGATTGTGAAGTTGAAGAAGTACGATCTGATGTTGAAGACACTACAGTAGTACGTCATACCCTAGAATTTGATGAGGAAGTCAATACAACCTTTGAAAATGAATTGATTCCAACTTCTGATTTGATCAGAAATATGGATGTGAGTTATGAGCGCGTAGATGCCTACGATCCTTCTATTATGGAAATCGATGTCAATGAATTTGAAATCGTTGAAGCGGAGCCTCAAGCTCAAGAAGTGGTTTTTGATCATGAGGATGAAGAAGAGGAGCAAATGACAATGTTCTTCGATATGAGTATCGGGCAAAGCAAGAAGGATCCAGAACCTTCCCACCAAACAGTTCAATTTTCATTAGATGATGAAGAAATCAATTGGGGGGCTGTTAAAGAAATGGAGGTCATCGATGCTGATGAAGTTACAGCAGAACCTGTTGCTGCGTCTGAAGTAAAACACTACAATTTAGACGATTATATGGAATTGGAGCAACGTTTTGAAAAGGCTACAGCAACAACTGCAACTCAAAAGCAACAAGAAGCTCGCAAAGAAGAAGTGGTTACAGAAGAAGAGCTTGTATTTGAAACTAAAGTAGTAGCTTCTACTACAACCACTAGCGAACCAACTGAAATTGATCCGATGGAAAATCCGATCAAAGATCTTTTAAAGAACCGAGTTGAAGAACGCAAGCGAACACTTAAAGACTTCAATCACAAGTTTAACAATCTCAATCGTATCGATGAAATTGAAAAAGAACCTGCTTATAAAAGACAGGGGATCAAGCTTTCTGAAATTGAAGATCAAACAAAGGTGTCAAGAACGAGTCTTAGCAGTGATGCTAATAATGATCAGCAGTTGAGATCTAATAATTCATTTCTACATGACAATGTGGATTAATTATAACAACTGAACTAAAAAAAAAGCACCTTTTTGAGGTGCTTTTTTTTGTTTTATAAATTTTGAACTGGTTCCCAGATTTTATCGGCATTGAGAACAAAAGATCCGATATGTTTTTTATTCCACTGCTCTGGGTTAATTATAGAAAGAAAGTGTTGTTCTTCTGACTCTTGGTACAAGTGATAGGTTTCTCCAACAATTGGTTCAAAGCTGTATTTGGCATTGTAAATCAAATGATTGACTTCTACTTCCGACATCAATTGCTGGTAGGCTGTTTTGAGTTCTTCAAACTTAGTTTTAAATTGATGATTAACTTTTTTGACATTGGAAGATTTCCACAGATCAATATTATCTACTTCGATTTTAGGAGCTCCAATTGAAGTTCCATAGGGGAGCACATTGGCGAGGTATCCCTTTTTATCATCGTAAACGATCTGATCTGGTTTTTTCATTGATCTAAGTTTTTGTGACTGCGGAAGGATTCGAACCCTCAACCCTCAGAGCCGAAATCTGATATTCTATCCAGTTGAACTACGCAGCCTA
>JAYPEX010000015.1:7155-38619 GCA_038125995.1 Flavobacteriaceae bacterium | reverse complement strand
GGAAATTCACCTTCTAGATTTCCCATAAAATAGGGAAGGCAATTTTCATGTGTATTCTCATCGACAAAAACGATTACTAAAGAATAGTTTTTATCTGTAAGTGTTTCAGTTAATTTACGATACGATTCTGTACCAAAATGGACGGAAGAGTTTGCTGTTTTAATCGATTTCATATAGACACAAATTCAACACAAAATAAAGACTATTTTTGCATAAATAATAAAATCCCCTTAGCTATATTTGCGTAATTATTAATTTGATAATAATGAAGCGAATTTTTGAGGATACTGCAACGGCATTTGCTTTAAAATCAGACACTGAATTAGAGCGTGCTTATTTTCTTTTTAAACTTATAGCAAATGAGCCTCTAGTCAAAGTAGGGACTGCTGTAACAAATTTTGCAATCAAGGTGCATTTACCTGTTGAAGGCCTGATACGAGCTACTGTCTTTGATCATTTTTGCGCGGGTGTTTCAGAAGATGATTCTATTGAAACGGTCGATAAGCTTTTTTCAAAAAATGTATACTCTATTTTTGACTATTCAGTGGAAGGAAAAGTAGAAGAGTACTCTTTTGATCAGATCAGAGATCGCATCCTCAATATATTCAGTTATTTAACTCAAAAAGAGGCGCTTCCATTTGCAGTTTTTAAACCTACTGCTATGGGCTCAATTGAGATCTATCAAAAGAAATCTCAAGGTGAATTAACGACCGATAAAGATCTTGAATCCTGGAATCGTATCGTAAATCGCATTGAAGCGATTTGTGAAAAGGCTGCTCATAACTCCATTCCCGTTTTAGTTGATGCAGAGGAGAGTTGGATGCAAGATGCCGCCGATGAGCTTCTTGAAGACTTGATGGAAAAATTCAATAAAGAAGAGGTGATTGTCATCAACACTATTCAAGCTTATCGATGGGATCGATTAGAATACCTTAAAGGATTGGTTGAAAGAGCTAAGTCTAAAGGATTTAAAATTGGAATTAAATTGGTTCGTGGAGCCTATATGGAAAAGGAAAACGAACGCGCTCAAAAATTGAGATACAAGAGTCCTATATGCGAATCCAAAGCAGCTACTGATGAAAATTACAATACGATTCTATGTTTTATGATGGAGCATATCGATTCGTTTTTAATCTTTGCTGGTACTCATAATGAGGATTCGAATTATCTGTTGATGAATCTGATTGATCAGTACGCTTTAGCAAAGAATGATCATAGAATTTGGTTTGGTCAACTCTATGGAATGAGTGATCACATCAGTTTTAATCTTTCAAAAGAAGGATATAACGTATCCAAATACTTACCATTTGGTCCTGTAAGAGATGTGATGCCATATCTGATGAGAAGAGCCGAGGAAAATACTTCAGTAGCTGGTCAGACTTCCAGGGAGCTCAGCTTACTAAAAAAGGAACGCAATCGCAGAAAATTATTGTAAAATAATTTCTTCTATAGTAACCTGATCTTCACAAGAGCTGAGGCTAATTTCAACTTCTCGATCTTTTAAGATACCCTCGATTATATAGTGACCACAAGGTTCTCTTCTGGGTTCACTCTTCTTGAAATTAATATCACCATCGAGAAATACCTGTGAGATCCCTGTAGTATCTAATTCGGCACTTTGAATACACTCTGAGAGATTTGAAGTGTACTGATGTGGTTTTGATCGAAAGTCTTTTAAAACCCTACAATTGGGTAAATAACAAAAAGAAACACCAGTTTCATCAGATTTCTTTTTTAGAAAAAAAGCTAAAAAGATCATTCCTATAGATAAACCTGCTAAATAAAAGCCCAATCGCTTGAGAAATGGCATATTAAAAAATTAAAAAGTTAATATTGGTGTGTGTTAATCCCAGTTGGTCTGCAATAGATCTATTGGTAAGTACCCCTTGATAAAGGTAGACTCCGTTTTGAAGACCCTGATCCAATCGCAATGCATTGTCAATACCTCCATTTTCAGCAAGGTCTAGTAGGATGGGAGTACAGATGTTACTCATCGATACCGATGCAGTTTTTGGATATCTAGAGGGAATATTGGGAACACAGTAATGGATGACATCAAATTTCTTAAAGGTAGGTTTTTGATGTGATGTGAGTTGAGAGGTTTCAAAACAACCACCCCTATCGATGCTGATATCAATGATCACAGACCCTTTCTTCATATAGGAGACCATGTCCTGGGAAACCACCACAGGTGTTCTGTGATGACATTCAATAGCTCCAACAGCCACATCACAACGCCTTAGGGCTTTGAGTATGTTTTTTGGCTGAAGTGTAGAAGTGTATATGGGGTGTTTTAATTCCGATTGTATCTTTCTGAGATTTGAAGTAGAATTGTCAAATATTTTAACTGAAACTCCAAGGTTTAAAGCGGTTTTTGCAGCCCATATGGCTGCGGTTCCAGATCCAAAAATGACAATTTCTGTAGGAGGCACCCCTGAAATATTTCCAAAGAGTTGTCCTTTCCCTTCATTGGATTTACTCATCAATTCTGCAGCGATATAAATAGCAGATAAGCCTGAAATTTCACTTAAAGAACTAACAAAAGGAAAGCTTCCATCGTGTTCTGTGAGTTCCTCTAAAGCGATGGCAGTAATCTTTTTCTCTTGGAGTTTGTTGATGTAATAAAGGTCTTTTGACTTTAAATTCAAGGTAGAGATGACTGTGCTATAAGTTTTTAAGAGCTCTATTTCTTGGTCATTGACAGGAGCTACTTTGAGAATTAAAGGACATTCAAAAACCTTTTTTGGATCACTTTCGATGGAGGCACCTGCCTTGTGATACTCACTATCTGAAAAATGCGCATGTTCACCTGCACCTTGTTCAACAATGACTTTGTGTTCATTAGCAACTAGCGCTGCTACGGCATCAGGTGTGAGACACACCCTTTTTTCTTCCATTTCACGTTCCTTGGGAAGCCCAATAATTAAACTTCCTTTTTTGATAGCGACCGCTAATCGCTCTTCCTTTGGCATTAGTTCTGTTGGATTGAAGGGTGATTCCATCATTCGTGTTCAATTAGAGTTAAGGTTCTACTCTTAGGACTGTCGATGTTCAACTGTACTTCAGTATATTGTTCAGGTAAAAGGTTGACAATACGTTCAGACCATTCGATAAAGATCCATCCATCAAAGTTAAAATAATCTTCAATACCAATATCATAAGCCTCTTCTTCATCTTCAATTCGATAAAAATCAAAATGATAAGCTAGGGTATGTCCTTTGGAATCTTCATAAGAATTGACAATTCCAAAACTAGGACTTTGACCAGAGTCTTCACATCCAAGTTTTGCGATAAGGGCCTTAATCAAGGTTGTTTTACCAGCTCCCATTTCACCATTAAGGCAAATGAGTTTTGAAGAGGCCTTATCTATAATGTGTTCTGCTGTTTTAGAAAGTTCTGAAACACTGTAGGTCATTAGAATTCTTTTTAAGTAAAACAAAGATACAGAAGTACTCGAGATTATTTAGGGTATAAAACCACAAAGGGCAAAATCATTTCTTCTAATGAAATTCCCCCGTGTTGGTAAGAATCTTTGTAGTGATTGATGAATTGATTGTAGTTGTTGGGGTAGGCGAAAAAGGAATCAGCAATCGCAAAGACATAGGTAGAGCTTAGACTTGCAGAACTCAAACCAAAACTCTGTGGATTATCGATGTGTATGGAATCTTTTGAGGAGGCCTTGAGATTCGATCCAAATTTGTATCTAAAATTGCTATTGACTTCTCTTGAAGCTTTAATTATCGTTGGAGTTTTTACTCTCATGGTACCGTGATCGGTAGTGAGGATGAGTTGTAAATCCATATCTGCAGCTCTTTTAATGATTTCTAAAAGAGGTGAATTTTCAAACCAGGACTTGGTCAAGGAGCGATAGGCCTTATCATCTGCTGCTAGTTCTTTAATAACATTCATTTCAGTTTTTGCATGTGATAAGATGTCGATGGTATTGTATACTAAAATAGTGAGGTCGTTGTCTTTGAGTTGATGAATTTTTGACAAATAACGCTGTCCTTGTCGTTGATTGCTGATCTTGTCATAAGTCCAATTGATCGAATCGTCCAATCGCTGTAATTGTGCATTAAAGAAAGTATCTTCTTCAAGGTTCTTTCCTCCCTCATCCAGTTCTTCTTTCCATAAATTCGGATGTTGCTTTTCCATTTCAAGAGGTGTTAATCCTGAGAATATGGCGTTTCTAGCGTAATGAGTAGCAGTGGGAAGGATGGAGAAAAAAGCTTCCTCCTGATCTATTTGAAAATACTGATCTACAATGGGTGCTATTTTTCTCCACTGATCAAATCGAAGATTGTCAATGATGATTAACAAGGTCTTTTTATTCAGTTGTGGACGTATTTTATCTTTGTAGAGTCTATGAGACAATACAGGGGCATCATGAGCTTTAATCCACTGTGGATAACTCTTCTCAACGAATTTGGCAAAGTATTTATTAGCTGTTAGTTTCTGAGATTCGAGAATATCTGAAAGGTTTCCGGACGTTTCATCCTCAAGTGTTTGTTCCCAAAACATCAATTTTTTATAGATGTCTACCCAATCTTTGTGATTTTGGGCGGCTTCGATTTCACTACTGAGTACTCCAAATTCTTTTTGGTAGTCCATAGTAGCCTTTTCACTGATGATTTTGGGTAATTCTAAATTCTTTTTAAGGCTTAGTAATATTTGATTGGGATGAACCGGTTTTAAGAGGTAATCGTCTATTTTAGATCCCAATGCGTCATTCATAATACGCTCTTCTTGATTGTTGGTGATCATGATGACTTTAATGGTAGGTTGCTGTTCTTTGATTTGACTTAGGGTTTGTAAGCCGTCCATTCCAGGCATGTTTTCATCTAAAAGCACCATATTGAAATGCTCATTTTCAATACGTTTTATAGCTTCATAACCACTGTTACACTGACTCACTAAATATCCTTTTTCCTCTAAAAAAAGTATATGAGGTTTTAATAAATGTATCTCATCGTCGACCCATAAGATATTTAGCTGATTCATTTACTTATATTTGTATTAAAATTTAGATGTTTTGAGCAAAAACCAAAAACTGTTTACCTTCAATGATCCAATTTACGGATTTATTCGAATTCGTCACCCTTTTTTATTGGAACTCATCGATGACCCAATATTTCAACGATTGAGAAGAATTACTCAAATGGGTTTGTCATCCTATGTGTTCCCAGGAGCTCAGCATTCGCGCTTTGAACACGCTATTGGAGCGATGTATTTAATGAGTAAGGCTATTCGCGTTTTACGATTAAAAGAGGTGGATATAAGCTTGGAGGAGGAGCAAGGCTTATTAGCTGCTATTCTTTTACACGATTTAGGCCATGGTCCTTATTCACATGCGATGGAGCATTTATTGCTAAGTGGAGTTTCTCATGAGGATATTACCCTAGCTCTCATGAATAAACTCAATGAAAAATACAATGGAGTACTCGATATCGCAATTGAAATCTTTCAGGGGACATATCCTAAGACCTTTATGAATGAGTTGGTGGCAAGTCAATTGGACATCGATCGATTGGATTATTTAAAACGAGATAGTTTTTATACTGGTGTTGCAGAGGGAAATATCAATTCTGAACGATTGATTTCGATGTTTGAAGTCATCGATGGATCTTTGGCAATAGAAGAAAAAGGAGTGTTTTCAGTTGAAAAATTTTTGATGGCTAGAAGATTTATGTATTGGCAGGTCTATCTTCACAAAACTTCTTTTGTCGCTGAGGAGCTCCTTTTAAAAATATTCAAAAGAGTTCAAGAGTTATTGCAAAACAACAGCTATATCTTCATGTCTAGTTCCTTGCATTTCTTTTTAAGTGAAGATCGAATTTTAGATGATGAAGCAGTGAATCACTTTGTTCAATTAGACGATGTGGATGTGATGTTCGCTATTAAAAAATGGTGTGAAAGTGAAGATAAGGTATTGTCTACTCTATCTAAGATGCTTATTGAACGCAACCTACTTGCAATTGATATAAAAACTAAAAAGATAACGGATTCTAAACTCAACAAGATTAAGAAAAGCTGTATGAATCATTTAAATCTCAGCAAAGAAGAAGTTGAATATTTTGTATTTAGAGGTTCCATTAAAAACTTAGCTTATAACAAGAAAATCAACCCAATAGCACTAGCTAATGAAGATCATGAGCTCGTTAATTTCGATGCTGCTAAGGATCAAAGTTTTTCAAAAACACTCTCAAAATCTATGGAGAAGTATTACATATGCTTCCCAAAAGAACTCATATAGGGATTAATCTCCTAGAATTTCTTAATTTTGTGCCCATGAAATTTACAGCTAATCAGATAGCCGCCATTCTCGATGGCGAAATAGATGGAAATCCTGAAGTATGGGTTGATAAGCTATCGAAGATAGAAGAGGGCGAAGAGGGTTCCTTGACTTTTTTGTCAAACCCTAAGTACACTTCCTACATTTATTCGACTACTTCCTCTATTGCTATTGTTGATAAAGATTTCATAGCTGAGAAAGAGATTATACCAACTTTAATCAGGGTTAGTGATGCTTACGGAGCTTTTTCTAAGCTATTGTCCTATTACGATTCCATTAAAACTGAAAAAAATGGAATAGAATCTCCTTCTTTTATAGCCGATGACCTCAAACAAGGTAAAGGTCTCTATATAGGAGCTTTTTCATATATTGACAAAGGAGTAGTGTTAGGAGATGATGTTAAAATTCACCCTAATGTCTACATTGGAGAAAATGTTCAAATCGGGGATCGTGTGACCTTGTTTTCTGGAGTAAAAATATACTCTGATACTAAAATAGGAAACGATTGCGTGATTCATTCCAATGCGGTGATCGGTGCTGATGGATTTGGGTTTGCTCCAAATTCTGATGGGGTTTACAACAAAGTCCCTCAAACGGGAAATGTGATTATTGAAGATCACGTAGATATTGGAGCTTCGACAACTATAGACAAAGCGACTTTGGGATCAACCATTATTCGAAAAGGAGTTAAACTTGACAATCAGATCCAAATTGCTCACAACGTTGAAATAGGAGAGAACACTGTTATTGCAGCTCAAACTGGTATAGCAGGTTCTACTAAAGTTGGGAAAAATTGCATGATTGGAGGTCAGGTTGGAATTGCAGGTCATTTGATAATTGGAGATAATGTACGTATGCAAGGCCAGTCTGGTGTCATCAAGAGTTTAAAAGACGATGCCGTAGTTCAAGGAACTCCAGCATTTAATTATAATGACTACAACAAGTCTTATGTATACTTTAAAAATTTACCAAAACATCTAAATCAGAACAAAAACAACTAAGATGACAACCACATCGAAAAAACAAACAACTATTTCAAATGAAGTATGTCTTACAGGTGTAGGACTACATACCGGTAATGAAGTAACACTTAAATTTTGTCCTGCTGAGGCAAATTCCGGATATGTGTTCAAAAGAGTTGATTTAGAAGGACAACCCACTATTAAAGCTGATGCTTCTTATGTAGTTAGTACCCAAAGAGGTACGAATCTTGAAAACGGTAATGTAGTCATCAATACTAGCGAGCATGTTTTAGCAGCATTCGTCGGCTTGGAAATTGACAATGTATTGATTGAAATTGATGCTGCCGAACCACCAATAATGGATGGATCCTCTAAACATTTCATAGAGGCTATTGAAAAAGCAGGTGTTCAAGAATTAGAAGAAGAACGCGAAGAATATATTGTTAAAGAGATCATCAATTTAAAAGATGAAGCATCTGGATCTGAAATCACCTTAATTCCTGCAGATAGCTATCAAGTAACGGCAATGGTTGATTTTGGAACTAAAATATTGGGTACTCAAAATGCTTCTTTGGATTCGATTTCAGATTTCAAGTCTGAAATTGCGGATTCTAGAACCTTTAGTTTTCTTCACGAACTCGAAATGCTCTTAGATAATGGTCTTATAAAAGGAGGAGATCTCAATAATGCAATTGTCTACGTGGATCAAGAAATTTCTGATGTGACTTTAAAAAAGCTTCAAAAGGCTTTTAATAAAACGGATATCTCTGTTACACCTAATGGAATCCTCAATAATTTAACCCTTCATTACAGTAATGAGGCTGCTCGTCACAAACTTTTGGATGTGATTGGAGATTTAGCATTAGTTGGATGCAGAATTAGAGGAAAGGTCATCGCAAGTAAACCTGGACATAAGATCAATACGGATTTTGCTAAGAAGTTGGCAAAAATTATCAAGGAAGAAAAACGCAAAAACATTCCTACCTATGATTTAAATCAGCCACCACTAATGGACATTCATCAAATTATGGATATGTTACCACACAGACCTCCATTTTTGTTTATCGATCGCATTATTGAACTTTCAGACTCTCATGTAGTTGGGATGAAGAATGTTACTATGAATGAAGATTTCTTTGTAGGGCATTTTCCTGGGGCTCCTGTAATGCCAGGAGTTATACAGATAGAGGCAATGGCACAAACTGGTGGTATTTTAGTGTTATCTACAGTTCCTGACCCAGAAAATTATTTGACTTATTTTATGAAAATTGACAATGTCAAGTTTAAACAAAAAGTACTCCCTGGAGATACTTTGATATTTAAATGTGATTTAATAACGCCAATACGAAGAGGAATATGTCACATGAGCGCTCAAGCTTTTGCTAATGGAAAACTCGTTTGTGAAGCTGAAATGATGGCTCAAATCTCAAAAAAACAATAAGATGAATCAACCTTTGGCCTATGTGCACCCCGGTGCAAAAATTGCTAAAAACGTAGTAATTGAACCATTTACAACTATAAGTAATAATGTTGTGATTGGTGAAGGAACTTGGATTGGATCTAATGTAACGATCTTGGAAGGGGCGCGCATTGGTAAAAATTGCAATATTTTTCCAGGATCTGTTATTTCAGCACCTCCACAGGATTTAAAGTACAACGGAGAAGAGACTACTGTTGAAATTGGAGATAATGTGACCATTAGAGAATGTGTGACTATTAATAAAGGGACTACTGATCGTATGAGGACCGTGATTGGCAACAATTGCCTAATCATGGCGTATTGTCACGTAGCTCACGATTGTTCTATTGGTGACAATTGTATTTTTTCTAATAATTCAACACTTGCTGGACATGTCTCTGTGGGAAATAATGTGGTGATGGCTGGCCTTGTAGCGGTACATCAGTTCGTGACTATTGGAAGCTATTCCTTTGTTACAGGGGGGTCACTTGTAAGAAAAGATGTCCCACCTTATGTAAAAGCAGCTAGAGAACCTTTGTCTTTTGCAGGGATCAATTCTGTTGGACTTAGAAGAAATGGATATAGTCCAGAAAAAATTAGAGAAATTCAAAACATTTACAGAATTTTATACCAGAGAAATTATAACAATACCCAGGCTATTCAAATTCTTGAGGCTGAAATGGAAGCAACACCTGAAAGAGACGAGATTATTCTCTTTGTAAAAGATTCCAAACGTGGTATTATGAAAGGATATGTAAGTAATTCATAAATATGGCAAGTACATCAGATATCAGAAAAGGATTGTGTATTCGTTACAATAACGACATCTACAAAATCATTGAATTCTTACACGTAAAACCAGGAAAGGGTCCTGCTTTTGTAAGAACTAAACTCAAAAGTATTTCAAATGGAAAAGTATTAGACAATACGTTTTCGGCTGGACATAAAATTGAGGACGTTCGTGTGGAGACGCGTTCGTATCAATTTTTATACCCTGATGGAACTACCTATCACTTTATGAATGTGGATGACTACAATCAAATTGAACTTCCAGAAACAGCATTGGATCGTCCAGATTTAATCAAAGAAGGAGATGTGGTGAAAATCATGTTTAACGCAGAGGATCAAGCTCCTCTTTCTGTTGAAATGCCTGCTTCAGTAATTTTAGAAGTGACATATACAGAACCTGGAGTAAAAGGAAATACTGCTACAAATGCCACTAAACCTGCTACAGTTGAAACAGGAGCGACCATCAATGTTCCTTTATTTATCAACGAAGGAGATAAGATTAAAGTAGATACTGAAAAGGGTGCGTATATGGAACGCATCAAAGAATAGGATCTAGAAAAATATTCGTTATTAAGGCTTTGGTTTTACAAACAAAGCCTTACTTTTGACTCAAATTAAATCAAGTATAAATGAGCGTTTTAGTAAACAAAGATTCAAAAATCATTGTTCAAGGATTTACTGGTAGTGAAGGTACTTTTCACGCTGGGCAAATGATCGAATACGGAACACAAGTGGTCGGTGGTGTTACTCCTGGAAAAGGGGGACAAACGCACTTAGGAAAACCAGTATTTAACACTGTAAAAGAAACTGTTGATCAATTAGGAGCAGATACTTCTATTATTTTTGTGCCACCTGCATTTGCAGCAGATGCCATTATGGAAGCTGCTGAAGCTGGAATTAAAGTAATCGTATGTATCACTGAAGGTATTCCAGTTGCTGATATGGTTAAGGTCAATAAATATATCGCTTCTAGAGACTGTCGCTTAATCGGACCTAACTGTCCAGGAGTCATTACTCCTGGTGAGGCTAAGGTTGGGATTATGCCAGGATTTGTATTTAAATCTGGAACAGTAGGGATCGTTTCTAAATCAGGAACATTAACTTATGAAGCTGCTGATCAAGTAGTTAGGGAAGGATTAGGAATTACAACTGCTATTGGAATTGGTGGGGATCCAATCATTGGAACAACGACCAAACAAGCGGTTCAGATGTTGATTGAAGATCCAGCCACAGAATGTGTAGTAATGATTGGAGAAATTGGAGGCCAATTGGAAGCTGATGCAGCAAATTGGTACAAAGAAAGTGGTTCTAGAAAACCAATTGTTGGATTTATAGCAGGTGAAACTGCTCCTGCTGGTAGAACCATGGGGCATGCTGGTGCTATTGTTGGAGGTTCTGACGATACGGCTCAAGCGAAGAAAGCCATCATGAAATCATGTGGAATTCACGTGGTTGATTCCCCTGCTCAAATCGGTAAGAAAGTAAAAGAAGTATTGGGTTAATCCAATTTTTCAAATAATTACAAATCCCGCTATTTGCGGGATTTTTTATTACAAATACATGACGTATATTTACTAAAACTTTTTTATAGATGAAATTATTAGAAAATAAAACGGCAATCATCACAGGTGCGAGCCGTGGGATTGGATCTGGAATAGCAAAAGTATTCGCTCAACACGGGGCAAATGTTGCATTTACCTATAGCTCAAGCGAAGCACCTGCATTAACTTTAGCGGAAGAACTAACCGCTTTTGGAGTAAAAGTAAAAGCATATAAGAGTGATGCTTCTGAATTTGATGCTGCACAACAGTTAGTCGATGCTGTATTGGAGGATTTTGATACAATTGATATCTTGATCAACAATGCAGGGATTACCAAAGACAATTTACTTATGCGTATGAGTGAAGAGGATTTTGATTCAGTGATTAAAATCAACCTCAAGTCTGTATTTAATATGACTAAGGCGGTACAACGTACCTTTTTAAAACAACGTTCTGGTTCAATTGTCAATATGACATCAGTCGTTGGTGTAAAAGGAAATGCTGGTCAAGCTAATTACGCAGCTTCTAAAGCAGGAATGATTGGATTTACTAAATCAGTTGCCTTAGAACTCGGATCTAGAAATATTCGTTGTAATGCGATTGCACCGGGATTTATAGAAACTGAAATGACTGCTAAACTCGATGAAAAAGTAGTACAAGGATGGAGAGATGGGATTCCTTTAAAAAGAGGGGGTACTCCAGAAGATGTAGCCAATGCCTGTGTCTATTTAGCTTCTGATCTCTCTGCATACGTCACAGGACAAGTTCTCAATGTTGACGGAGGAATGTTAACCTAATAGAATTAAAAATTAAAACTTAATAAAATGGAAAAATTACCAAAAATTGCAATGCCTGTAGTGTTACTATTGATCATTGCAGTAATTGTATTGTCAAAGTCAACATTAACGATAGGTTCCGGTCAGGCTGGAGTTCTCTATAAAACATTTGGAGGTGGTGTAGTTACAGATCAGGCTCCATTGGGTGAGGGTTTTCACGTGATTGCTCCTTGGAATAAAGTGTTTATTTACGAAGTAAGACAACAAGAAATCTTTGAAAAAATGCAAGTTTTATCTTCCAATGGATTGGAGATTAAATTAGATGCTTCGGCTTGGTTTCAACCCAAGTATGAATCTTTAGGGATTTTGCACCAGTCAAAAGGAGAGAAATACGTACAACGTGTACTTATGCCAGCCATTCGTTCAGCAGCTCGTTCTGTTGTAGGTCGTTATACACCTGAACAATTATACTCTTCAAAGAGAGACGTTATTCAATCAGAGATTTTTGAAGAAACAAAGAAAATTGTGGATGATCAATACATTCAGCTCAACGAAATTTTAGTTAGAGATGTAACTCTCCCTCCGACTATTAAAGAAGCAATCGAGCGTAAATTAAAGCAAGAGCAAGAGTCATTAGAATACGAATTTAGACTGGTTACCGCCTCAAAAGAAGCAGAAAAACAAATTATTGAAGCAAAAGGTAAGGCTGATGCCAACAGAATTTTATCAGCCTCTTTAACGGATAAAATCCTTCAAGATAAAGGTATTGAAGCTACTATTAAATTAGCTGAATCACCAAATGCTAAGGTTATTGTTGTAGGTTCTGGAGAATCTGGTCTTCCTTTAATATTGGGAAATAATTAATTGTAACGCTCGTTTAACAAATTGTTATTTATAGATAAAATCTAATTTATTGTTTTAGGATTCTAAATAATATTATTAATTTTGCATACACAATGAAACAGATACATTCACATCTCCATATTGTTAACTACTTTCAAACGAGGTAGCATATGGCTATGTATAATCATATTATGACCCGTTTGAGAAATCAAGCGGGTTTTTTAATTTAAAGCGCATGAATACAAAAATTAAAATTGCAGTTCAAAAAAGCGGTCGACTAAACGAGGATTCTTTAGCATTATTGAAGGATGCTGGTATTTCTATAGACAATGGAAAAGATCAACTCAAGGCGAGTGCTCGTAACTTTGACTTAGAGGTTTTTTATCTCAGAAATGGAGACATTCCACAATACCTCAGGGATGGGGTGGTAGATTGTGCTATAATTGGAGACAACCTCTTATTTGAAAAGGGTGCTGATATTGAAGTGGTGGAGCGACTTGGTTTTTCAAAGTGTAGAGTCTCATTAGCACTTCCAAAAGATGTAGCCTACAACGGAATTGAAGATTTTAAAGGAAAGACCATTGCTACTTCTTATCCCAATACCGTCAAGAAGTTTTTGGAAGCAAAGGGAATCACTCCTGAGTTACACATCATCAACGGATCTGTTGAAATTGCTCCAAATATTGGACTAGCGGATGCTATTTGCGATATTGTTTCTTCTGGAAGTACGCTCTTTAAGAACAATCTGGTAGAAGTAGAACACCTTATGGATTCTGAAGCAGTGTTGGCTGTTTCTCCAAAAATAAGTACTGAAGCACAAGCTTTATTGGACAATCTTCAATTTAGAATACAATCAGTTCTAAGAGGAAGAAAGGCGAAATACGTACTTTTAAATGCTCCTAACAACCAATTGGATGCGATTCTTGAAATCTTACCTGGAATGAAGAGCCCAACGGTATTGCCTTTAGCTCAAGAGGGATGGAGTTCGGTTCACTCCGTGGTAGATAAATACGAATTTTGGGAGGTGATTGATCAATTAAAGGCTCAGGGTGCTGAAGGAATCTTAGTTTGTTCAATTGAAAAAATGGTACTCTAAGAATGCAAAATTTTTACAATCCATCTAGATCTCAGTGGGAGTCGATTTTAAAGCGACCTACTGCTACTTTTGACGATGTGGAGTCGGTAGTTGTGGAAGTCTTTAATGCGGTAAAAACAAATGGAGATCAGGCTTTAAAAGAGTATACCAAGAAGTTTGACAGAACTGAAATCGAAGATTTAGAGGTTCGTTCACAGGAGCTAACAACTGCAGAGAATATACTTTCAAAGGAATTGAAAGAGGCTATTGATTTAGCTTATGACAATATTTATAAATTTCACAAGGCACAACAAACATCAAGAGTTGTAGTGGAAACCACATCAGGTGTGGACTGCTGGCAAGAAAAAAGACCGATTCAAAAGGTTGGTTTTTATATTCCAGGGGGTTCAGCTCCGCTCTTTTCAACTGTTTTAATGTTGGCGATTCCAGCTCAAATAGCTGGATGTAGCCAAGTGGTGCTCTGTGCACCTCCAACTAAAGAGGGGACGGTGCATCCTGCAGTACTGTATGCAGCTAAACGTTGTGGAATTCAAAACATCTACAAAGTAGGAGGGATTCAAGCAATTGCAGCCATGACCTATGGTACTGAGCGTATTTCAAAGGTTTATAAAATATTTGGTCCTGGAAATCAATTTGTGACTTTGGCAAAGCAATATGCGACAACTCTAGGTGTTGCTATCGATATGCCTGCAGGACCTAGTGAACTCTTAATAGTAGGAGACAGCACAGCAAATCCTGCCTTTGTAGCTTCAGATTTACTATCTCAGGCTGAACACGGTCCAGATAGTCAGGTGATCTTGGTGAGTACCGACAAAAAACTTATCGATGATGTCTCTGTTGAACTTGAAAAGCAACTAGAAGAACTCCCAAGAAAAGAGATCGCTAAAAAGGCCATCGCTAATTCGAAGATGATCTATTTTGATTCCAAACAGGATGCTGCTGATTGTATCGATGCGTACGGTCCTGAGCACTATATCATCAGTTGTGAAGAGGAACAATTCTACATCGATGCCATTCACAATGCAGGATCGGTTTTTATAGGTAATTATACTCCTGAGAGTGCTGGAGATTACGCCTCTGGAACCAATCACACCTTACCGACCAATGGATACACCAAACAGTACAGTGGGGTAAATTTGGATAGTTTCTTAAAACAAATGACCTTTCAGAAAATCTCTGAAAAAGGAATTCAAGCAATAGGACCAGCAATTGAACTTATGGCAGAGGAAGAAGGACTGCAAGCACATAAAAATGCAGTGACACTTCGTTTAAACGAATTAAAAGCGAATAAAGAATAAGAATAATGAGTGGATTTAAACTCAATAAACTGTTAAGAGAGAATATCAAGTCGATTAAGGCTTACTCTTCTGCTAGAGATGAATACGTTTCTAATGGAAGTGAGATGATTTTTTTGGATGCTAATGAAAATCCATATGAAAATGGGGTGAATCGCTATCCAGATCCGCTTCAGCGCTCTTTAAAGGAGGAACTCTCTAAGATTAAGGGAATCCCATCGGATCAAATTCTCTTGGGAAATGGTTCTGATGAAGTATTGGATTTAATCTACAGAGCTTTTTGTGAGCCTCATAAAGATAAGGTCATCACACTGCCACCTACCTATGGAATGTATCAGGTATTGGCAGATCTCAATGCAATTGAGACTGAGCAAATACCCTTGACAGATGATTTTTTAATCGATATTAAAGCAGTACTCAACAATCTTGAGGATCAAAAACTGCTCTTTGTTTGTTCACCCAACAATCCCTCTGGAAATTTGTTACAAGAAGAAGGAATTGAAGCCATTCTAAATAATTTTGAGGGTATTGTAGTGGTTGATGAGGCTTATATCGATTTTACAGATGCTAATTCTTGGATACAACGGCTCGATGAATATCCTAATCTGATTGTTACTCAAACCCTTTCAAAGGCCTATGGAATGGCTGGAATTCGATTGGGAATGCTCTTTGCAAGCAAAGAAATTATCAGTGTTTTAAACAAGATCAAACCCCCTTACAATGTCAATGAGCTTACTCAAGAGCGCGCTTTAAAGCGAGTTCAAGCTAAAGATCAGGTGTTTGAAGAAGTACAATCGATCATCGAGAGTAGAACATCGCTGATCGAAGCTTTAAAAGAGGTTGTTTTTGTAAATCACATTGTTCCATCCGACGCCAATTTTGTATTAGTTCGTGTGGATGATGCGACTAAACGTTACAATCAATTATTAGAAAAAGGAATAGTCGTTAGAAATCGATCGACTCAATTACACTGTGATAATTCACTTCGTTTAACCGTTGGTACTACCGAGGAAAACAAGGAACTTATCCGTGTATTAAAAATGATAGAATCATGAAAAAAGTACTCTTTATCGATAGAGATGGAACTCTTATTATCGAACCTAAGGACGATCCACAAATCGATGCTTTTGAAAAAGTAAGTTTTTATCCAAAGGCTATTGCTACCATGGCTCGTATAGCAAAACTCAATGCTTTTGAACTAGTGATGGTATCCAATCAAGACGGATTGGGAACCGATTCTTTTCCAGAAGATACCTTTTGGCCTGTTCAAAACTTTATTGTGGATACTTTTAAAAGTGAAGGAGTTGAATTTAGTGAAATCGTACTTGATCGAACCTTTGCGTCGGATCAAGCACCTACTCGAAAGCCAGGTACAGCATTACTGACAAAGTATATGGACACAACTGTATACGATTTAGAAAATTCCTATGTAATTGGTGATCGTATTACCGATGTAGCACTAGCAAAGAATTTAGGTTGTAAGGCTATTTATATCAACTCTGGAAATGAATTAGGGATTGAAGAAGTGATTACATATGGTGATTTAAATCCGACCATTGCTCTTGAGAGTACTGATTGGTCAAAGATCTATACTTTCTTAACCACTGGAGCTCGAACTGCACAAGTGATTCGCACTACAAAAGAGACGGATATCAAAATTGACTTGGATCTCAATGGAGTAGGTAAAGGAACCATTAAAACCGGTATTTCTTTCTTCGATCATATGTTGGATCAACTCTCCAAACACGGACAGGTCGATCTCAGTATTGAAGTTAAAGGCGATTTAGAAGTCGATGAGCACCACACGATTGAAGATACGGCTATTGCACTTGGAGAGGCATTTGCGATAGCTCTTGGTTCCAAACTCGGAATCGAACGTTATGGATTTTGCTTACCCATGGACGATTGTTTGGCTCAGGTAGCCATTGATTTTGGAGGGAGAAATTGGTTGGAATGGGAAGCGGAGTTCAAACGCGAGATGGTAGGTAAAATGCCTACTGAAATGTTTTTTCACTTTTTTAAATCCTTTAGCGATGGGGCGAAGGCCAATTTAAATATCAAAGCGGAAGGGGTAAATGAGCACCACAAGATAGAAGCGATCTTTAAGGCTTTTGCAAAGGCGATTAAAATGGCTATTAAGCAAGATCCAGATAAAATGGTACTACCTTCAACAAAAGGAATGTTGTAATGAAATTAGTCATCATCGATTACGGAGCTGGGAACATCAAGAGTATTCAATTTGCATTTGAACGATTGGGAGTACACGCGGTGCTCAGTAGTGATTCCAAAGAAATACAAGCAGCTGATAAGGTGATTTTTCCGGGAGTTGGTGCAGCAGGCGCTGCTATGAAAATGCTCAAGGATAAAGATTTAGATACGTTGATTCCAAAACTCACACAACCTGTTTTGGGGATTTGTTTGGGATTACAACTCATGTGTCGCTTCAGTGAAGAAGATCACACCTCTGGATTGGGTATTTTTGATGTAGATGTCAAGCGTTTTGATGCTTCCAAGGTGAAGGTGCCACAAATTGGTTGGAATGCCATTAGTAGTTTAAAAACGGATTTGTTTCAAAGTGTTGAAGAAGAATCCTATATCTATATGGTACATTCATTTTTTGTTCCAAAATGCGATCAAACCATAGCTGAGGCTACCTATGATGGAGCTTATAGTGCTGCACTCAGACGTGATAATTTTTACGCAACTCAATTTCATCCAGAAAAGAGCAGTAGTGTAGGAGAACAGATATTAAAGAACTTTTTAGCGATCTAATGAGAATTATACCAGCAATTGATATTATCGATGGAAAATGTGTTCGACTCTCCAAAGGGGATTACGACACTAAAAAGATCTATAATGAAAACCCCTTAGAGGTGGCCAAAGAGTTTGAGGTTCATGGTATTGAATCACTGCATTTAGTGGACTTAGACGGAGCTAAATCACAACATATCGTCAACTATAAGGTCTTGGAGCAAATCGCTTCGAATACGAACTTAAAAATTGATTTTGGAGGAGGAATAAAGTCTGATGAAGATATTCGTATCGCTTTTGATTCGGGTGCCAATCAGATTACAGGAGGAAGTATTGCAGTCAAGAATCCAAATATATTTGAATCTTGGTTATCTCAATACGGATCCGATAAAATTATTCTTGGAGCCGATGCTCAAAATGAAAAGGTAGCAGTTTCTGGTTGGTTAGAAGAATCAAAAGAAGAGCTAATGCCATTTATTAAAAGTTATGTAGCTAAGGGAGTGCGTTATATCATATGCACGGATATCTCAAAAGACGGTATGTTAGAAGGTCCTTCATTTAATTTGTACCAAAAGATATTGGCTGATAATTCAAAAGATATTCATCTCATTGCTAGTGGTGGCATCTCTAACATTGAGGAGTTACCAAGGCTTCAAGAATTGGGATGTGAAGGAACCATTATCGGTAAAGCGATCTATGAAAACAGGATTAGCTTAAAGCAATTAGAACAATTTATAATTAGTGAAGATGCTCAGTAAGAGAATTATACCCTGCTTAGATATCAAAAATGGAAGAACTGTTAAAGGAGTTAATTTTGTATCCTTAAGAGATGCAGGAGATCCCGTTGAGCTTGCAGCTCAGTATGCTCAAACAGGAGCAGATGAATTGGTGTTTTTAGATATTTCAGCTACTGAAGAAGCAAGAGCAACCCTAGCTAATTTAGTACACGATGTGGCTGAGGCTATCAATATTCCTTTTACCGTAGGTGGAGGGATTCGATCGGTTGAAGATGTCGATATCTTGCTAAAAAACGGTGCTGATAAAATATCCATTAATTCCTCAGCAGTTAGAAATCCCCAACTCATTAACGATTTGTCGAGTAAATTTGGATCTCAATGTGTGGTAGTTGCCATCGATGCTAAAGAAATAGAAGGACAGTGGAAGGTGCACTTAGTTGGAGGAAAGGTGCCTACGGAGCTCGATTTATTTGAGTGGGCACAGGAAGTCGAACAAAGAGGTGCAGGAGAAATTCTCTTTACCTCGATGGATCACGATGGAACCAAAGACGGTTTTGCAAAAAAGGCATTAGCTAAGTTGTGTGAACTGGTCAATATTCCAGTGATTGCCTCTGGAGGTGCTGGTATAAAAGAACATTTTATCGATGTTTTTAAAGATGGAAAGGTTGATGCAGCATTGGCTGCCAGTGTTTTTCACTTTGGAGTAATTCCAATTCCAGAATTAAAAAATGATTTAAAACAAGCGGGTATTCAAGTTCGCATATAAGTATAGCCATGAATATAGATTTTTCAAAAACAGAAGGAGGATTAGTTCCAGCAATAGTTCAAGACGCCATCACTAAAAACGTGTTGATGTTGGGATATATGAATCAAGAAGCAGTGGATAAAACCTTAGAAACAAAAAAGGTTACTTTTTATTCGCGTTCTAAAAACCGTTTGTGGACCAAAGGAGAAGAGAGTGGTAATTTCTTAAACCTTGTTTCAATGTCTGTTGATTGTGATCAGGATACCTTACTCATAAAAGTATATCCTGTAGGGCCTACATGTCACAAGGGAACCGATACTTGCTGGGGAGAAGACAACAATGAATCTTACGGGTTTATCTCTGAATTAGAAGCGATTATCACTGAGCGTGTTGTCAATAAGGATACTGCCAATAGCTATGTAGCCTCCTTGTTTTCCAAAGGAATCAATAAAGTTGCTCAAAAGTTTGGAGAAGAAGCTGTCGAAGTGGTCATCGAAGCCATGGATAAGAACGACCAGCTTTTTAAAGAAGAGTCAGCGGATCTCTTGTTTCATTATCTGATGTTACTTCAAGCGAAAGGCTATAGACTTAAGGATATCGTTACTGTTCTAAAAAAAAGACACTAAGAAACCCAATTCTTGGAAACAGCCTTTTTACTCAAATACACAAGAAATACAGCCACGATAACAATAGTTGATTGAAGCCCGTAATAAGCAACTTCACCAACAACATCAGGACCGTTGGTAAATAAGATATAATAGGCGGTATTGAGTATCAATGCTATCAAAGAGATTTGAAAGAACACTAATGATTTTGCTTTTTTAAGCAGTAATAATACACTCGCTACAAACCCGCCCCATACCGCTAGAGCATATAAGGCTGTGATCACTTTAGGAGTTGAATCCATAAGTGTTACAAGATCGGGATCAAGAAGGGCTTTAGCTTCTTCACTCATGGTGACTTCACCTAAATATTGAATAACTCCGAAAAGATTCCAAAGGGTAGCAATTATTGCTACAATACTGAACCACAAAGGGTTTTTTTGAGCTTGGGTAGTCATATTTAATTGTTTGGTTTCTTAAATTTAAGAAATAAATCAATAAGTTCTATTCGCACTTTGATGTTTAAAATATGGATTCACCATTGAGATCAGTGGTGAGAATTTCACTCATAATATCTAAAAAAGGACGAGCGGCTTTGAAAGCACTATTGACATCGTCAACAAAACTCTTAGATTTTACTTCTGCATCTGACAGGTCTTTCATAAAAACATAATTCTTGAGTCGAAGTAGTTCAATTTCAGGGTGTTCTTTCTCAAATCCTCTTGGAGCAGACTTTAGAGATTCTCCTTTAAAATTTCCCCAAACAGATTTAAAACTTTTCTTGTTAACAGCTTTTTTTAAATGTTCAGCATCGATATCAATTTCTTTTCTGACACGGTTTAAGTCCTCTTTGTCAGGCATCCAAAAACCAATTGCAAGAAATGAGGCATTCGGCTCAACGTGGACGTAATACCCTCCTCTAAGAGCTGTAGTTGCCCTTTGAAAGGAACATCCAAAATTGGTCTTATAGGGTCTTTTGTCTTTTGAAAAGCGAACGTCCTTATAGATTCTAAAGAACTTTATGGATTCAATGGTGTCATGGGTATTCATCTCTTGTTGAAGTTCTTCAAACAAGGCTTTTGAATCTTTTCGAAGCTCGTCAAATAGCTTTTTATTGGTTTGAAACCACTCTCTGTTGTTGTTCTCTTGAAGCTCTGATAAAAAGCTTAATAATTGGGGATGCATTGTTTTCATAATTTTAAAGTTATGGATAACTATTCAATATCAAAGTTTAACTCTTTTAAAAACAATCCAGACCCTGGAGCGACGTATTTAATACTGAATTCTTTATTAAATTCAATTATGTCGATCAGTTCCTCTTTGGTGATTACTGCGGTTCCAAGTAAATATAAAGCTCCCATAATCAATCTGATTTGATATCTCAAAAAGCCTTTGCCACTAACTTCGAGTATATAAGAGGTTTTAGGGTAAAAGGAAGCGGTGTAGTCTGTATTGATTTTGATACTACAACTATCGATAGTTCTCATGCAGTTTTTGGTCTCTTGGCCTTTTCTCACGGTAAAATTGCTAAAATCATGAGTACCTTTAAATAATTGGCAGGCATCCATCATTGCCCCAATATCCATTTCGGTTATAAAATTAGTCATTGTTGATGCGGCAAAGGGGTGATTCTTTTCCCCAAATGAAAAGAGGTAGCAATAGGTTTTGTTTTTGGCATCTTTGATGATATTAAATGCTTTGGATACAGATTGAATATCAGTGACACGAATATCTGGAGGAAGGTTTTTATTGAATATATCGATAAAATGAGGGTCAGATTCGATACGATCATCTACAATAAATAATTCAAAAGCTCCAGAAAGTGAAGATACTTTAGCGTCTGTTCGACCAGCACCAACGATTTTAAAATTACTTCCTTCAAGGATGAATTTTAGTGTTTTTTCGAGCATTCCTTCCACAGTTTTATGGTTGGGCTGTTTTTGCCATCCACTGTAACGAAAACCTAAATACTGTACTCGAACTAAATACTGATATGCGTATTTCATAATTGGGTAACTTGTGAACTAAGATAAAAAATGTAAATTGGATAAAATTTGAATCAAATGAAAAAATTAACATCCCTCTTAATGATCAGTTCAGCTCTTCTTTCCTGTACTTCAAAAAAAGAAGAAAGTATGCAAGAACGCTCCGTTAGAATTCACAAAGAAGCGATTACAATAGATACACACAATGATATCAACGTGGCTAATTTTACGGACTCCATCAATTATACGCAACGATTGGATACTCAGGTCAATATTCCTAAAATGAAGGAGGGAGGTCTTGATGTTAGTTGGCTTATTGTCTATACAGGACAGGGAGATTTAACAGACGAAGGCTTTCAGAAAGCTTCTGAAAACGCAATTGCTAAATTTGAAGCGATTCACAAACTCTGTGAGGAAATCGCACCGGATCAAATAGGATTAGCACTAACCAGTGCTGATGTAAGAAGACTCAATGCCGAAGGAAAAAAGATTGCGATGATCGGTGTAGAAAATGCCTACCCTATGGGAATGGACATTTCCAATGTTGAAAAATACCACGACTTAGGAGCTCGTTATGTCTCCTTAGCTCATAATGGTCATTCGCAGTTTTCGGATTCTAATACAGGTGAAACTGATGATCAGTGGTTACACAACGGTTTAAGTGAATTGGGAAAACAAGCGATAGCTGAAATGAATCGAGTGGGTATAATGATTGATATTTCACACCCTTCTAAAGAAGCGATGAAGCAAATGATAGCCCTTTCTAAAGCACCTATTATTGCCTCACATTCTTCAGCTAGAGCGCTTTGTGATCATTCTAGAAACCTAGATGATGAACAATTATTGTTACTCAAAGAAAACGGAGGGGTTGTGCAAACAGTTGCTTTTAAATCCTATCTCAATACTGAGAAAAATAAAGCGCACCAAGATTATCTCGATACGATCATTGAATCTTTGTTAAAAGAACAAGGACTTGAGCGTCTCTCTAGAGCTGAAGCTATGAATTTAGAAGCAGCACAAAGAGATGCTTATTACAGCGCCTATCTTGAGGCGCGTTCAGCTGCTCAGGAAAAGGCTGATCAAGATCCCAATGCTCCTAAGGGAGTTTCGGTTATTGATTTTGTAGACCATATTGATTATATGGTGGATCTTATTGGAATTGATCACGTAGGAATTAGCTCTGATTTTGACGGAGGAGGAGGAATTGTCGATTGGAACGATGCCTCTGAAACCTTTAATGTTACCTTAGAACTCGTTAAAAGAGGCTATAGTGATCAGGACATCAAAAAGCTATGGGGAGAGAACCTACTTAGAGTTTTAGATGAAGTTCAAGCTGTCGCTGCTTCGATGAACTAAATTTTCTAAGATATTTTTGACGTTTCCCATTGAATAAGTAGAAAATTGGTCTATTTTTGTAAAATTGAGATTTTATAAAAAAACCAATCTAAAATAAAGCTTATTAATCTTTGGAATTACTAGAAGATATCAGTGTTGAGAAGAGTCTATACGACTATCAAGAAGAGGATTTAGATCGCATATTTTCATACCTAGAAACAGCACCATCCGATACCAACTTACTATATCAGCTTCCAACTGGAGGAGGGAAGACAGTAGTTTTCTCTGAAATAGCCCGTCGTTACATCAAAAAGACTGGAAAAAAGGTCATTGTTTTAACCCATAGAATTGAATTGAGTGCTCAAACTTCGAGAATGCTCAGTGAATTTGGAGTAAGTAATAAAGTCATCAATTCAGAGGTGAAGACCTTAGAAGATGAGGATCAATACGCCTGCTTTGTTGCGATGGTGGAAACACTCAATAATCGTTTACAAGAAGAAAAAATTCAGTTTTCAAACATTGGAATGGTCATCATCGATGAGGCCCATTACAATTCCTTTAGAAAACTATTCAAGTTTTTTGAAAGTTCCATAGTTCTTGGGGTTACAGCAACTCCACTGAGTTCGAATATCAAATTACCAATGAAGGACAATTATAAAAAATTGATCATCGGAGCTTCGATTCAATCGCTTATTGATAAGGAGTATTTAGCAAAGGCCAACCTCTTTTCTAAAAATGTAAGCCTTCAATCACTTAAATTGGGGATGAATGGTGATTATACGGTTAAATCATCGGATGCCTTATACGGAAATTTAAGTATGTTGTCATCATTAGTTCAAACCTATGAAGAGCTTGCTAGAGGGACCAAGACACTGATCTTTAACAATGGGATTAGCACTTCCAAATACGTATTTGACACTTTTAAAAGAGCTGGTTATAATATCAGACATCTTGACAATAAAAACTCTTCTACAGAACGCACTGAAATTTTAGATTGGTTTTCCAATACTCCTGATGCAATCTTAACTTCGGTGAGTATCTTGACTACAGGTTTTGATGAACCATCTGTTGAAACTGTGATTCTCAATAGAGCGACACGTTCACTTACCTTATACTTTCAGATGATTGGTAGAGGATCGAGAATTTACAAAGACAAAAAGGAGTTCAACGTTATTGATATGGGTAATAATATTGCTCGTTTTGGTTCATGGGATGCTCCTCTCAACTGGCAAGAAATCTTTCATTTCCCTGATTATTACCTGGAAAACATCAGAAATGATGAGGATATTGAACGTGATTTCAAATATGAAATGCTTCCTGAATTAAGAGCTGAGTTTAGTAAATCAACTGCTGCAGATCTCGATTTTGATGTTAAGGCTACCTATAAAGAAATCTTTGCTCAGGGATTAAAATCTAAAGAGGTATTGGAGCGTTCAATTGATCAACACGCTAAGATTTGTTGTGAAAATTCTGAAGATGTATTTGATGCGAGAATACTCGCTAAAAGGCTTAAAGATGAAATTGCTTATAGAGTGAAGATGTATTCATATTGTATTATGAACAATACCAAGAACTACAGAGAGTGGTTAGAAGAGGATTACGAACGTAAACTGCGTTTAAAAATTTCACAGAAGTTTGCTCAAAAACAATAAGATGAGTCAACTCGTAATTATCAGTGCTAATTGGCCCGAATTTGATGCTACTGCCGCTGGATTACGAATGTATGAACTCATCGATCTTTTTTTAGATCAAGGCTATCAGATTCATTATGCGACTACTGCTGCATTGAATGAATTTCATAGGGATGCTTTAAATAACAAGGGAATAGAAACACACTCTATTGAACTCAACTCTGATACATTTGATGATTTTTTAAAGGAATTAAGTCCAGAAGTGGTTTTATTTGATCGTTATGTAGTCGAAGAGCAGTTTGGTTGGAGAGTAAGTGAAACGCTCCCAAATGCTATTAAAATACTCGATACAGAGGATCTACATTCGCTTAGAGTGTCTAGGCAGTTAGCGCAGAGAGAAAACACGCCATGGGATCTCGATTATTGGAAAGCTCAGGATATTACTAAAAGAGAGCTTTCTAGTATGTACCGATCTGATTTAAACATTATTATATCCTCTCAAGAGATGATTTACTTGAAAGAAGTATTTGTGTTTCCAGAGCAATTATTGTGTTATTTGCCTTTTATACCAACATTAAAAGAAATACAAAACGTATCCTTTTCAGATCGCAAGGATCTTGTATTTATTGGCAATGGAATGCATGCTCCCAATAGAGATGCTGTGGACTTTTTAAAGAATGAGATTTGGCCAATCGTCAGAAAAGAACTCAAAGAGGTAAAACTTCATATCTATGGAGCCTACTTACCACAGTCTATACTCAATTACCATCAACCCAAAGAACGGTTTTTAGTTCACGGAAAGGCACAAGATGCTTCCGAGGTAATTTCAAAAGCTAGAATCAACCTAGCACCACTTCGTTATGGAGCAGGAGTAAAGGGTAAGGTCATCGAAGGAATTTTATGTGAAACTCCTACAGTCTGTACAGCCATTGCTGCTGAAGGAATTGAGGGCTTGAGTCCCGTAGCTACTGATGCAGCAGCTATTGCTCAAAGAATCATTGAGCTCAATCAGGATGAAAATCAGTGGCAGCATGAGGTGAATTTATATACATCAATTGCATGTCAACTTGTGGACACCAAAGAATATATTTGTACTTTTAAGACGCAGTTGAGTGAGATTAAAACAAATTTGAGACACCATCGTTCAACCAATTATATAGGACAATTATTCAATTACGAATCCAATAAGAGCACTAAGTACTTTTCAAAGTGGATTGAAGAAAAAAATAAAAGATCATAATATGGAACAACCTCAGTGGAAAACCGTTAGAGAATTCGATGATATTACTTATAAGAAATGTGATGGAATTGCTAGAATAGCCTTTAATAGACCAGAGGTCAGAAATGCCTTTAGACCAAAGACGACTTCAGAGCTTTATGAGGCTTTTTACGATGCTTCTGAGGATCCAACCATCGGGGTAATTCTCTTATCAGCAGAGGGACCTTCACCAAAAGATGGTGTATATTCTTTTTGTAGTGGTGGAGATCAAAAAGCTAGAGGTCATAAGGGTTATGTTGGTGAAGATGGGAACCATCGTTTAAATATTTTGGAAGTTCAAAGACTCATTCGCTTTATGCCTAAGGTAGTTATCGCTGTTGTTCCCGGATGGGCAGTAGGAGGAGGACACTCACTTCACGTAGTATGTGATTTAACTCTTGCTAGTAAAGAACACGCCATCTTTAAACAAACCGATGCTGATGTGACGAGTTTTGATGGTGGATATGGTTCTGCATACCTCGCTAAATTAGTAGGTCAAAAGAAAGCGAGAGAAATCTTTTTCCTCGGTAGAAATTACTCTGCACAAGAGGCTTATGAAATGGGAATGGTCAATGCAGTAATACCTCATGATGATTTAGAAGCAACCGCCTATGAATGGGCCTGTGAAATCCTTGAAAAGTCACCGACCAGTATTAAGATGCTCAAGTTTGCGATGAATCTTACTGATGATGGCATGGTAGGGCAACAGGTTTTTGCTGGTGAAGCAACAAGACTCGCCTATATGACTGATGAGGCCAAAGAAGGTAGGAATGCTTTCTTAGAAAAGCGCAAGCCTAACTTTAATAAGGATTCCTGGATTTCTTAATATTCAATTGATTTAATGATCTCTGATAAGAGAAGATCAGCATTGTACACTGATCCTTCTGATAATCCTGTACGAACTACTACGAGTTCCTTAGAAGGAATCACGTACACAAATTGACCATCGTGTCCATTTGCTGAGAATAAGTCTTTAGGAACATTGGGATAAACACCACCAGTGTTGAGCCAAAAATGTGCTCCATAGGCTCCATCAGAATGCTCAGTGGGGGTCGAAATATAATCAACCCATGAGGAATCAAATAGGGTGTTACCATTCCAGACACCTTTTTGTAAGTAGAGTTGTCCAAAGCGACCCCAGTCTCTTGTAGAGGCCCAGCCGTAGGAAGAACCAACAAAGGAACCACTTCCGTCTTGTTCAACAAGTAACGTATTCATGCCGATTTGATCTGCAAAATCAGTATACATAAAATCGATATAAGCTTGTTGTGAATCAAAATAAGTCTTTAGGTTTTTTGAGAGTAGGTTTGAGGTTCCAGAAGAGTAGTTCCAAATCTCTGTAGGCTGAGCAATTAATTTTTTATCGGCCTGAACGGATCCCATATCTTTAGACAAAAATAACATCTTGGTCACATCGGAGATGCCAGCATAATCTTCATTCCATTCCAATCCTGACTGCATACGAAGAAGATGATTGATGGTCAGTTTAGAACGCTCATCGGATTTCCAAGAATCAATTGACAGGGGATCCGTTACTGATAACAATCCTCGATATTCAAGAATACCGTATAAGGTAGCTACAATGCTCTTAGTCATTGACCATCCTAGGATAGGAGTGTCTTTGGTATAAGGATTGCTGTAGCGTTCTCCCAAAAGATATCCCTTATACAATACCAAAACAGATCGTGTTTTTTGAATATCGTTATTCTCAAATGCTGTTGCAATAGCCTTTTCGAGTACATCGTAATCGACATTTGAAAGCAGTGTATCTAAAGCTGCTCCCTGACCATGAGGATAGGGAAGGGGTGAGCTGTCAAAAGTTCGATTAGGGACTATTAATGAATTTATTTCTGATATTTGATCCTGAACGAGTATGGAGCCAACACCTTCTTTATAAACGGCAGTTCGATTCATCAAACCATATACATCAGCAGAGGAGGAATGTGAATGTTCATCGATGACCGTTGAAGCCAATTTGATTAGTGGAACATTGTTGTCGTGAGAATTGATATGATTTAGACTGTGTCCTGAATAAAAGACTGAAGTGGCCACATACTTAGAGGCATAACCTGAGATGATATTGAGTTTGGGAATTTGTGTAAAAAAGCTATACCCAATTACAAGAAGCAATAAAACGAGGATTCTTTTTAACCATTTCATAGTTCAAATTTTATTAAATATAATTCATTAAATTGTAAATTCGTAATAGTAACAGAATTATGAATAGAACATACACCCTCCTTATTCTTTTTGCTTTGTTTTTTAGCGGATGCAAATCACAGATCGACATTGAACTTGTCGATAAACCCATCATCTTTGATCAGCAGCGTGAAGAACTCACTCTAGAATACAAGAAAAACCGTTATAAAATAGACGATAAAACTGTTGATATCATCCCTCAAATGATCGTCTTGCATTGGACGGTAATTCCAACCTTTGAAAAGACCTATGACGCCTTTAATCCGGCTCAATTGCCCAATTGGAGGCCTGAATTAGAAAACGTCAGTGGACTTAATGTTTCTTCTCAATTTGTGGTAGATCGAGATGGAACCATCTACAGACTGATGCCTGAAACGACTATGGCCAGACATACTATTGGATTAAACCATTGTGCCATTGGTATTGAAAACGTAGGAGGAACTGAGGAGTTACCCCTTACAGAGGCTCAAAAGCAGTCCAATATTAAATTGGTTTCCTATCTCAAGGAAAAATATCCAACCATTGATTATCTTATTGGTCACTTTGAATATACTAATTTTGAAGAGCATCCTCTTTGGTTAGAAGTTAACGATGGCTATCGTACCAAAAAGAACGATCCAGATGAAGCTTTTTTAAATGCTGTAAAAGAGGCCACAAAACACTATAATTTTAAACCAACACCTCCTACTAAAAATGAAGATTAAATTATTGATCAATTCACTGTTAATGATAGGTTTTACTTTGCTATCTTATGGTCAAACAGATGAATTCTACTCTAAACTCTACAAGAATTACGATTCTTATAAAGAAGCTAGTCTCAAACAAAGGAGGATTAAACACGCTGATATACAGCCCCTGATCAATCCTTTAAAGAGCAATCCTAATTATACAGTTCAAAAAGTAGGGGAGTCAGTAGAAGGTAGAAGCATCTCTATGATTAGTGTAGGTACTGGTAAGCGAAATATCCTACTCTGGTCTCAGATGCACGGTGATGAACCAACAGCGACTCAGGCGATCTTTGATTTGATCAATTTTTTAAACTCTGATGATTTTCCTGATGAAAAGAAATTGATCTTAAAGAAATTAAAGCTTCACTTTATTCCAATGCTCAATCCAGATGGAGCTCAGCAGTTTAAAAGAAGAAATGCCTTAGGAATCGATCTCAACAGAGATGCTCTGAGATTACAGACGCCTGAAGGAAGAACACTTAAACGCATGAGAGACTCACTCAATGCAAAAGTTGGTTTTAACCTACACGATCAAAGCAGGTATTACAATGCAGAGCGCACCAGTAAACCTGCTACCATTTCTTATTTAGCAACGGCTTATAACTATGAAAAGGATATTAATAAGACAAGAGCAACTTCGATGAAGGTGATTTCTTTTATGAATGACATCATTCAGAACTACGCTCCTGGACAAGTAGGTCGCTACAATGATGATTTTGAACCCAGAGCCTTTGGAGATAATATTCAAAAGTGGGGCACCAGCCTTATTTTAATTGAGTCTGGTGGTTATCAGAACGATATAGAAAAACAAGAAATCAGAAAATTGAACTTTGTTTCCATACTAGCAGCCTTAGAAACTCTTGCTGATCAATCCTATAAAAAGATCAAGACCAAAGAATACGAAAAAATTCCGATGAACGATCGTAAGATGTTTGATCTAAAGCTAGAGAAACTCACATACAAAAAGGCAGATAAGACCTTTACAATTGATTTGGGAGTTTATCGCTATGAGGTGGATAATGCAGATCACTCAAATTTTTTTAACAGAAGTCAGATCGTTGACATAGGGGATTTATCAACCTATTTCGGATATGAAACCTTTGATGGTAGCGGTTATACCATCACCCCAGGAAAGGTTTACACTAAAGGCAGTTCAATACCTACCAATGAAGAAGCCATCCATTTACTTAAACAAGGCTATCTCTATTTTCAAACGGATGAGTTAATAGAAAATCAAGATATTACATTTCCAATGATGTTGGTATCTAAAGAGTTTATGCCTCAGAGATTAGATCTCTATATAGGTATAAATCCAAGCTTTTTATTAGAAAAATCAGGTATCATTACTCATGCAGTAGTCAATGGATTCTTAATTGAACTTGAAAAAGGTGTCGATTCATCCTTTAGAAATGCACTGTATTTAAAGTAGCGATAGACACTAAATTAAAAGTTACTTTTTATTCTTTTTAGATTGAGAAAAGAGTAGGGCCCAAATTCCAAAAAGTGAGAAGCTGAGTACAATTAAGCCCATAATGGTTGTATAAATGGTACTAATTACACCTTTTGTTCCAAGAAGCTTATCAAACCATCTAGCAGAGTGAATTGCATAGGAAGGAGCCATTTTTTGCTTTGAAATATCCAAGACACGACCTGTTGCTCCTTCTAGTTGCACTACCCATGGATTGTTCTTAAATAACAGCATTACAACACCTTTTTTTTGATAGATTTCAATGTGATCAACACTGAGGTCAACTTCTTTGTCGATATTGGAACTCAAGACGGTAATTCCTACTGAAATTAAAGTGTCAATCGGTAAATAATTCTCTGGATTAACGACTCTTTTAGACATTACAACCTCTGGTTTTTCATATCGCGGATCTGCTGAAAATCCTGCTATTATTCCAGATACCGATAGTTCTACAAAGAACAGTAAAAGGATTGCTAATAGATATTTTGTGAGGCCTTTATTGTTAAAAAATGTAATTCCCATGGATTGATTAGATTGGCTCATTGCTTGTATATTAATTTCATTTATAAAAGTAATTAATATTTAATTGTTCAAACAATTGAAAATTAATGATAGATTTATTCATATAACACTCAATTGTTTCCAATACAGTATTACTTTTAAATTTTAAGTATTTTACAGAACAAGAGTTACTCAAACTTCCCGATTAATCTTGTTATCAATTAATTTATAAATTTTAACGATTTGAATAATAGTTTCATTTGTTGTATTATTTAAATGAACTATAATTTATATTATGTAAAATATAAATTTTTAATACAACTAAGATTATATCTCCTCTATGAGGTACTTCAAATTATTTTTTTAAATTTAGCCTGTGTTAAGAATAACAGCCTTCATACTATCTAGTGTAATTATGCTTCAATCAGTGACATTTTCGTCATCTGCAATTGTTGAGATTGCAAGTTTTAT
>JAYPEX010000015.1:0-7055 GCA_038125995.1 Flavobacteriaceae bacterium | reverse complement strand
TGCTTCAATCAGTGACATTTTCGTCATCTGCAATTGTTGAGATTGCAAGTTTTATTGAGCATTATAACTATCATAAATTGACGAATGATGATTCATTTGTTGAATTTGTATCACTGCATTATGGTGATTTAAAAGCTAAACACACTCAAGATCATCCTGAAGAACACAAAGATCATCAACAACTACCTTTAAACAATTTACATTCAACTTCAATTTTGTATGTTAGTTGTATTGATTTCTATAGTTACAATTTATTGGATATTAATCTTTTGGATTCCTATCTAAACAATTTTAGATATACTCCTGGTAGTACTTCTTTTAATCCATTAGATCTCATTCAACCCCCACGGATAGCATAGTTTATACTTTAATTATTGGAGTATTTTCATACTCATATTATTAATTAACACGATACTATGCTTAATAAAATCATTCAATTTAGCTTATTAAATAAGCGATTAGTACTATTACTTACCTCATTAATCGTACTTGTAGGGATCTACTCTTTAAGTAATATTCCTATTGGTGCAGTACCTGATGTAACTAACAACCAAGTCCAGGTCATCACCACTTCAACTTCATTATCCACTCAGGATATTGAGAAATTTGTAACCTATCCAATTGAGCTTGAACTTGCCAATTTACCTGGTGTTACAGAGATTCGTTCTATTTCAAAATTTGGAATATCAGTCATAACTGTCGTCTTCGAAGATGCGATGGGAACCTATTTACCGCGTCAACTTATTGCAGAAAAACTCAAAAGTGCTAGTGAACAAATTCCGAGGGGATTTGGAACCCCTGAAATGGGGCCTATTACAACTGGTTTAGGAGAAATTTATCAATACACAATTGAGGTTGATCCTGTATTTAGGGATCGTTATTCTGTGATGGATTTACGTACCATTCAGGATTGGGTTGTTAAACGCAAACTCTCTGGAATCCCCGGTGTTGTTGAAATCAACACCTGGGGTGGTTATTTAAAACAGTACGAAATCGCAATTGATACCGATCAATTAAACGCCTTAGAAGTTAATATTTCAGATGTTTTTAATGCCCTCGATCAAAATAATTCCATCGGTGGTGGAAGTTATATTGAAAAGAAAAATCAATCTCATTTTATTCGTGGAGAGGGATTAGTAGAATCCTTGGAAGATATTGAAAACATTGTGATAGAGGTACGTAACGGTACTCCTCTACTCATCAAAAATATCGCCAAGGTTCAATTTGGATCGGCTCCTCGTTATGGTGCCATCACCGCCAATGGTGAGGGAGAAAAAGTACTAGGACAGGTCATGATGCTCAAAGATTCTGATTCGAATAGAGTTATTCAGGCAGTAAAAGAGCGTATCGATGAAGTTGCTTCTACCCTTCCTCCTGGTGTTTCGATCAAACCCTTCTTAGATCGCTCTGATTTAATTGGAAGAACCACTTTTACCATTACAGAAAATCTACTTCTAGGATGTTTAATTGTCATCTTTGTTGTGGTTCTATTTTTAGGAAACCTAAGATCTGGTTTAGTAGTCGCATCAGTGATTCCTCTAAGTTTATTCTTTGCTCTGACTATGATGTACATCTTTAATATCGATGCCAACCTTATGAGTTTAGGAGCTATTGACTTTGGAATTATCATTGATGGTGCAGTAATCATTGTAGAATATGTTGCCTTTCATATTCAAAGGCGTAGTGAAGAATTTGTACTCTTGTCTACGAGAGAAGAAAAAGACATTCTTCGCGAAAAGATAACCTATGAAGGTTCCTCAAAAATGATGAATTCTGCCATTTTTGGACAGTTTATCATTCTGATTGTTTTTATTCCTATTCTATCGCTTAGTGGTGTTGAAGGAAAAATGTTTACTCCAATGGCACTTAGTTTTAGTTTTGCCCTCATTGGAGCAATGTTACTCTGTGTGACCTATGTGCCTGCAGTATCAGCCCTGTTTATTCAACCAGATAGCAAGAAATTTGCGATTTCCGTGAAGTTAATTGACATTCTTAAATCCTGGTACAAACCATCATTAGAATGGGCTATTAAGTTTAAAAGAGGGATTTTAATCGCTTCTGGATTATTGCTCATTACAGCTGTACTTCTATTTATGCGTATGGGAGGTGAATTCCTACCAACATTAGATGAAGGTGATTTTGTAATTCAACCTGTTATAAAAACAGGAACATCCCTTAGTAAAACTATAGAAATCACTACGGATATTGAACGTATTCTGTTAGATGAGTTTCCAGAGGTCAATCAAGTGGTAACTCGTATTGGAGCCGCTGAAGTACCGACAGATCCCATGTCTATGGAAGAAAGTGATGTCATCATTCAATTAAAAGATAGAGACGAGTGGGTATCTGCAGATTCCAAAGATGAACTAGCCAATAAATTTAAAGAAGCACTCAAGGTTATTCCAGGATTGGAAGTAGAATTCACCCAACCAATTGAAATGCGTTTTAATGAACTGATTACCGGGGTTCGCTCTGATATTGCGATTAAGATTTTTGGAACTGATTTATCTGAACTGAATCGATTAGGAATTGCTGTTAAGGAGCTCATCGAAGATGTAGACGGCGCTTCCGATGTCAGCTTGGAAAAAACCGTTGGCCTTCCTCAGATGAATGTGAAGTTTAATCGTCAAAAACTCTCACAATACGGCTTGAGTATTGAGAAGGTAAACGATGTGATCGCCATGGGATTTGCAGGTCGTATCAGTGGTCAGGTTTTTGAGGGAGAAAAGCAATTTGATATTGCAGTGCGATTTGACAATGATCATAAAGACTCCTTTGATGACTTAAAAAATTTATATATCAATACTCCTAGCGGCAACAGAATTCCTCTGGAGGCATTGGCAGAAGTGACCCAAACATTTGGAGCTGCTAAAATATCTAGAGATGATACGCAGCGCAGAATTGTAGTTGGAGTTAATGTACGCAATCGCGATTTAGAATCTGTTGTCGAAGAGATTCAAGGATTAGTCAATCAGCATATTGAATTTCCAGTGGGATATACAGTTAATTATGGAGGTCAATTTGAAAACCTACAATCTGCTAAAAAACGCTTATCAATTGCTGTTCCAGTGGCATTGGTACTTATTTTTATCCTTTTGTACTTTGCATTTAAATCTATTAAGGAAGTATTGATCATCTACTCTGCAATTCCATTTGCAGCAGTTGGAGGTGTATTCTTTTTAGCCTTACGCGATTTACCTTTTAGCATCTCAGCAGGTGTTGGTTTTATAGCTCTATTTGGGATTGCAGTACTCAATGGTATTGTGATGATTGAACATTTTAAATCAATGAGAGAAAATTCTAAATTATCTATGGACAAAATGGTGGTACAAGGGGCCTTAGATCGCTTACGTCCTGTATTGTTAACTGCAGCTTCAGCAGCACTTGGTTTTATTCCAATGGCACTCTCTGAGAACTCAGGAGCAGAAGTTCAACGTCCACTAGCAACTGTCGTCATTGGTGGATTGGTCACTTCTACGCTCTTGACACTCATCGTTCTACCAATCCTCTATTCTATCTTTAATAAAATAAAACATAAATAAACAATGAAGTATTTCAATAATTATCTAGTATTCACTTTAGCAGCCTTATTGTTTTCTTGTAAGGACCAAGAAGTAACTTCAGAAATCGCTTTAGAAGATGATTCTATAATTCAAATAAGCAATGAACAATTTAAGCATGCTCGAATGGAATTGGGAAGCTTAGAATCACATATATTTGCAACTAAAATTTCCATAAATGGACATACTGAGGTAGCTCCTCATAACAAAGCAACCATTGCCACCTACTATGGAGGTTATATTAGCTATAGCCCTTATTTAATTGGTGATACCGTTAAAAAGGGACAGTTACTCATCAAAATGAAAAATCCTGAATTTATTGAACTCCAGGAGAATTACATCAAAGCTTATGAAAACTATGAGTATCTTAAAATCGATTTTAATCGACAAGAACAACTGTATCAAAAAAAGGTAATTGCCGATAAAGATTTTCAAGAGATTCGAAGAATGTACAAAAGCGCCCTCGCTGATGTAGAATCCCTTGGAGCTCAATTAGGGTTACTCGCTGTAAACCTCGAAGAATTACAATCAGGTACTATACAGTCTGAAATCTCCATCTTTTCACCTATTGACGGAGTGATTTCACATATAGAACTTAATTTAGGGGTGTATATTCCTGCACAAAGTATGATGATGGAATTAGTAAACTACAGTGACTTACATCTAGAATTAGACGTTTTTGAAAAAGATTTAGACCTTTTAGAAAAGGGACAAGAGATTGATTTCAGTGTTGTAGGAAACCCTAAAACTTATCAAGCTCAATTAGAACTCATCGGTAGTGAAGTTGAAGAAGAACTTCGAACCGTTTCTGTTCATGCAGATATAGTGGGGTCTTATTCTAAATTGATTCCTGGGTTATTTGTCAATGCACTGGTATATGCTCAACCAGAGCAGTTAGAGGCCTTACCTAAAGAAGCATTTATCACAGAGGATGATCTTACCTATGTCTTAATATTAGACAAAAAAGATGAAAGTGGTTATGAGTTTAAAAAGCAGTTGGTTGAAATCTATAGAACAGATCCCACACATAGCGCTTTTGATAGCGCTACTTTAAGAGGCAAAGAGTTTTTAATTAGCGGAGGATTTCAGCTATTTTAATAGTTGATAACACCCTCAACAGCTCCTTTGATTTGATCTACAGGAAGATAACCTTCTTCTAAATTTTTTGCAAAAGGTATCGGTGTATCCATACTACCTATGCGTTTTATGGGTGCATCGAGTAATTCGAAATGATGCTCTGTCAGATAGGCTGAAAGTTCACTAGCAATACCTCCGAAGAGGCTGTCTTCCTGGATAATCACTACTCTAGAAGTTTTCTTTACAGAAGCTACAATTGTATCGTAATCCAATGGAACTAGGCTTCTTAAATCTACTAGATCTGCAGATATTTCAGGATGCTCATCCAAAAAAGCTAAGGCCCAATGTACTCCTGCTCCATAACTGATGATGGTGAGATGTGTTCCTTCTCTGATTAAAGCGGCTTTGCCGATCTCTAAGGTGTAGTATTTCTCAGGAATTTCCTGAGTGATTCTTCTATAGAGTGCCTTGTGTTCAAAGAACATAACTGGATTGGGGTCTTCTATAGCAGCACATAGCAATCCTTTTGCATCGTATGGAAAAGCTGGGTAAATCACTTTTAAACCAGGAGTTTTGGTAAACCATGCTTCATTGGTTTGAGAATGGAAAGGACCAGCCCCTACTCCTGCACCACAGGGCATTCTAAAGACGACATCACAGTGTTCTCCCCAGCGATAGTGCATTTTTGCAGCATAATTGACAATTGGATTAAATCCAGAACTCACAAAATCTGCAAATTGTAATTCTACAACTGCTTTGTAACCATTGATGGATAGACCAATAGCGGTTTCTACAATTCCTGATTCACATATGGGTGTATTTCGAACTCGATCCAAACCAAAGGCATCCACAAACCCCTCTGTCACTTTAAAAACACCACCGTACTCAGCGATATCCTGTCCCATAATCACAAGGTTTGGATGTTGTTCCATCGATTGATACAGACCTTCTCTAACACTGTCGATCAATCGAATCGACTTCTTTTTAGAAGACGGCTTATGGTGTTTAATTTTAAAGGGTTTAAAGACATCATTGAGCTCCTTCTGAGCATCAAAATCAATTTCTTTTTCATCGAAAGCAGCCTTTAAATGATGATCGATTTCCAATTGAATGTTATTCTGATACTGAAGTTTAAGATTATCATTTAAGATTGATTTTTCAATTAAGAACTTTTCAAAATTCTTTAAAGGGTCTTTCTTCTCCCAGAATTTAATGAGGTCTTCTGGTACGTATTTAGTACCACTCGCCTCTTCATGCCCTCTAATTCTAAAAGTTTTAAACTCCAGTAATACAGGTCTAGGATTCTTCAACATAGAGGCTCTGATTTCAGATACTTTTTGATAGACTTCTAAAATATTGTTTCCCTCAATTATATGAGCCTCCATTCCATAACCAACACCCTTATCAGCAACATCCTTACATTTAAATTGATCTATGGAGGGAGTAGACAATCCATAACCGTTGTGTTCAATACAAAACATAACAGGTAGATCCCAAACAGAAGCTATGTTTAATGCCTCGTGAAAATCACCTTCGGAAGTAGCCCCTTCCCCACTAAAAACAGCTGTTATATGATTGTTTGCTTTGAGTTTATTGGCTAAAGCAATGCCATCAGCAACTCCTAATTGAGGTCCTAAATGAGATATCATCCCAATAATTTTGTACTGCTGGGTTCCAAAGTGAAATGAACGATCTCTACCTTTCGTAAAACCACTTTCCTTTCCTTGCCATTGAGTAAAAAGCCTGTACAGTGGTATCCCTCTAGAAGTAAATACTCCCAAATTACGATGCATGGGTAGTATATACTCATCCTTGTCCAAAGCCAGAGTAACTCCTACAGCAATGGCTTCTTGTCCAATTCCACTAAACCATTTGGATATTTTTCCCTGTCGAAGTAAGACCAGCATCTTCTCTTCTATTAATCGGGGTTTAAGCATTGCCTTATAGAGAAGCAGTAGCTTTTCATTTGACAATTGTTTTATTTCATACTTCATACAGGCGGTTTGTTATATAAATGTAAAAAAATATTAAATAGTATTTCAAATGGACTTTAAAACTATTTGTTAAATTTGAATACTTTAAATCAAACATCATGAGTAGAATACCTAGTGTTGACCTAAGACTCTTTTTGAGTGACAAAGCTGAAGAAAAACAACAATTTGTTAACGATATTGGTGCTGCCTTTAGCGATATAGGTTTCGTGGCTTTAAGTGGACATTTTCTCAATCAAGAATTAATTGATGAGCTCTATTCTGAAGTTAAATCCTTTTTTAATTTAGACGAAGACATCAAAAAGAAGTATGAAATCGAGGGAATCGGAGGTCAACGAGGATATACTTCATTTGGAAAAGAGTCTGCAAAAGGATTCAAGGCTGGTGACTTAAAGGAGTTTTGGCATTTTGGACAATATGAAATTCC
>JAYPEX010000014.1:6307-40802 GCA_038125995.1 Flavobacteriaceae bacterium | reverse complement strand
CTGATTGATCCCCTACCGTGATTTTAAAACGAACCGCATCTTTAGCCTCAGAAGCACCCATTTCAGCTTTGACGATCCCCTTTTTACCGTAAATAATCGGCTCAGGAATCACAAATTGAAATTCAGAGAAATTGTAAAGTGAACGCAACTGCAATTCAGTAGTCTGATCAGCTATAACACGATCAGTATATTGATCGGCCATTCTCAATAAACTTCCATCAAAAGGAGAATTAATTGAGTAATTACCATCCTTTAAACCAATATTGATGGCCCCCTCGGTGGGAGAATTAAAAGCAAATAACACATTGTGAATGTTTTCAACAGTTCCTTCTTTAATATAGTGCTCATCTCTTGATCCAGTTGAAGAAGTCACAATTTTTAAAAATGCCTCCCCGTTTTGATCTGCAATAACACCAGATGTCATCCCCTGTTTAAAATCTACAAACTCCATTTTAAAGTCTGTTTGATCAAAGTTTTTCTTCCACGGAAGTGATGACTTGATTGCCTCAGGTGTTACAAGAATTTCATCTTGAAAATTTCTTCTGAGTAACTGACCGTCCATTTCACCATCAACCATCAATGTTAGGTAGGTTTTATCTGAATAAAAAACCTTTTCAGATACCCCTTCTCTGATAGGCATCATTCCTTCAAAACTGATATAACGAGTTACAAAAGCACCGAGGATGATAAAGATCCAGGCAAGGTGAAGAACAAGAACAGCTAATTTTTCCTTTCTAAGTAAGCGATATTTAGCAATATTACCAATGAAATTAATCATAAAAAAGAGCATGATCGCTTCAAACCAAGTCGTGTTGTAAATCCAAATTCTTGCCGTTTCAGTACTGTACCAACTCTCGATAAAAGTCCCAAGTCCCATTGCTATAGCAAAAACAATAAACAAAACCGCCATTAAACGGGTTGAAAACAAATAATTTTTGATTAAATCCATAGTAACATAAATAGCATAGCAAAAGTAAGTACTTCTTCACTACTAAATAAATTTTAGCTTAAAATTTAAGATGCATTTAAGGAAATTGATTTCCCTTTTTGTATTTTCGCTCATATGATTGAACTAACAATTATAGGTACTGGAGCTCTTGCTCGTAATTTATATCACGCATTTGTTGAAAGTGATCAGGTCCATTTACAAATCATAGGTAGATCCAAAGAAGCACTTCATTATTTTACTAAAACAACAACCACAACTGACTTTAAAAAAGCCAAGTTATCTGATGTAATTTTGTTGGCGGTATCGGATTCAGCAATCAAAGAATGTGAAGCTGCAATAGGTGTTCATCAGTCGATAATTGCTCATTGCGCAGGCTCATTTTCTTTAAATAGTTTAAGTTCAGAAAATGCAGGAGTTTTTTACCCTCTGCAAACCTATAATTCTAAGCGTTTTGTCAAATTTGATCAAGTACCAGTTTTACTTGAAGCAAAAAACAAAAAGACATTTAATGCGTTAGAAAACTTAGCTAGTATCCTATCAACTGATGTTCGAGAGCTCGATTCAAAAAAACGCAAAGAAGTTCATTTGGCTGCCGTCTTTGCCAATAATTTTAGCAATTATCTTTTTGGAGTGAGCAAAGAACTTTTGACCGATTTTGAACTTCCTAGTGATTTATTAAATGAATTGATTCTTCAAACTGCTAAAAATGCAGTAGCTTTTGATCCCAAAATGATTCAATCAGGTCCCGCTAGAAGAAATGATCTAGAAACCATCGAAGAACATTTAAAAATGATCAAAGATATAAAGCATAAAAATAGATACGAGCAGTTAAGCAATGCCATAAAAGACTTATACAATGAGTTATAAAGAATACTTATTTAAAATTGACACCTTTATATTTGATGTGGATGGTGTATTTACCGATGGAACCGTTCAAATTAGTGAACAAGGTCAATTATTACGAACAGTCAGTGTTAAAGACGGTTATGCTGTAAAGCAAGCCCTAAACCTAGGATATACCATTTGTTTGATCTCTGGAGGAACCGATCCTGGGGTTCGAAAACGATTTGCTGCACTTGGGGTTGAACACATCTATTTAGGAGTTTCATACAAGATGGATGCCTTTAAAGATTTTATTCAAAAATCAGGGACTCAACCAGAAAATATACTCTATATGGGAGATGATATTCCTGACATTCCACCTTTAAAAGCAGTTGGATTAGCGACTTGTCCACAAGATGCAGTTCCTGAAGTAAAAGAAGTAGCTCATTATATCTCACATCGAATTGGAGGTGATGAGTGCGTTAGAGATGTGATTGAACAGGTTCTTAAAGTTAGAGGTGATTGGCCTCCTGCATACGATGCGAAAAACGATTAGTTCATGGATTTGAATTGTAAAGTAGTATTGGGATCTTCTTCTCCCAGAAGGAAAAACTTTTTTAAAGAAATGGGAATTGATGTTGAAATCAGGATCCAAGAAGTTGCAGAAGAATACCCCAATCATTTAGTCAAAGAGGAAATTACCGATTATTTAGCTATTTTAAAGGCAGCACCCTTGAAAGAAGGATTATCTGATGATGAGGTACTCATTACTTCAGACACCATTGTTTGGTTTAAAAACAAAGCTCTTGGAAAACCCTCTGACTACAATCATGCATTAGAAATATTAGGGCTACTCTCTGGAAATTGGCATGAGGTCTATACCTCAGTCTGCTTTACTTCTACTCAAAAACAAATGGTGGTCAATTCGATTACCAAGGTTAAATTCAATAATATTTCAAGTGAGGATATTGACTTTTATATTAATAAATACAAACCTTATGACAAAGCTGGTGCTTATGGGATCCAAGAGTGGATCGGTTTAATTGCTGTCGAAAAAATAGAGGGATCATTTAATAACGTTGTAGGTTTACCAACAGCACTAGTCTACCAAACATTAACAAAATTTTGTAATTCCTAAGAACTAAAATATTGTATTTTGGTTCAAAAGGAATCCTATGAACATACGCTCATTATTTTTTAGTTTACTTCTTTTTTGCAACCTTCATCTGTTTGCACAACTGCCCAGTAGTAAATCTTCTTCTGAACTACATTTAGATTTACAAAAGCTCAATTTCCTAGGAAGAGTGATGTTTGTAGCAGCACACCCTGACGATGAAAACACACGATTAATAGCTTATCTAACCCATCAATTACACGCTAAAACTGCCTATTTAGCAATGACAAGAGGTGATGGAGGTCAAAACCTTATAGGTACTGAAATACGAGAGCTCTTGGGAGTTTTGAGAACCGAAGAGCTCAAAAAAGCACGTTCCATTGACGGTGGAGAGCAGTATTTTACAAGAGCTAATGATTTTGGGTTTTCCAAACATCCAAACGAAACCTTAAGAATATGGGACAAAAATGAACTTTTAACTGACATCATCGACCGGATTCGCTTGTTCAAACCAGACGTGATCATCAATCGTTTTGATCATAGAACCCCCGGTAGTACCCACGGACATCACACCACATCTGCCATTCTTTCTGTGGAAGCCTTTGATTTAATAGACAATACAGAATTATTTCCGCTTAGAACTGCAACTGAATCTTGGAAACCTAAACGTTTATTTTACAATACCTCTTGGTGGTTTTACGGATCAGTTGAAAAATTTGAAGATGCTAACAAGGATAACCTTTTAAAATACGATGTGGGTGTATACTATCCTTCACTGGGAATCTCTAACAATGAGATTGCTTCGATAGCTAGCAGTCAGCACCTTTGTCAAGGTTTTGGACGGCGTTTACAAAGAGGTTCAGAAAACGAATATCTAGAACTTATCAAGGGTAGTAAAATCTCAACAGGAGATCTCTTTGAAGGAATTGATACCACTTGGAATCGAATAAAAGGTGGGCATGCGATAGAACAGCTTCTCAAACCCCTTGAAGAAAATTTTAACTATGCCGATCCTTCAACACATACTCCAGTATTACTCCATGCCTATACCCTACTCAATAATTTAGAAGACAGCTTTTGGAAACGCGAGAAAACAAAAGAATTGGTTGATTTCATATTGGGAGTAAATGGAATTTTTATTGAGGCAAATGCAACCAAAGAGTATACTAACCCTGGTAATGATGTCCAATTCATTCTTGAAACCATTAATCGATCCAACAACCGAGTAAGCATTCAAAAAGTGGAATCCAATTTTCAAATAGTTAATTCAATCAAACAATTTTCACTTGAAAACAATCAAAAGAAAAGCACTAAATTAAATGTGCATCTAGACCAAGGAACGCCATACAATACTCCTTATTGGCTTGAAAATGCCTCAAATAGTATCGGAATGTACACCTCAAATAATGTCGATTTTATCGGTCTTCCAAATACTCCTAATCCCATACAATTCAATATTCATTTAACAATAAATGGTATTTCAATTCCGATAGAAAGGGCTGCTGTATATCGTACTTCTAAACCTGATAAAGGTGAATTTCTAACCAATTTTAGTATTCTTCCTAATATCAGTCTAGAATTTAAAGACCAAGTGAGTCTTTTTACAGATGAATCACCTAAGACCGTTCAAGTCAAAGTCAAAGCACTTAGCAATTCTATCAAAGGTGAAGTCTTTTTAGAGATTCCTGACTCATGGAGTATTGAACCTAAAAAACATGTATTTGTCTTTGAAAGCCCAGGTGAATCACAACTGTTTTCTTTTAAATTGACTCCATCCAAATCAGAAGGAAGCTATACCATCAAGGCTAAAGCAAAAATTGACAATCAATTTTACGACAAACAACATATTGTTATTGATTACGATCATATACCCAAACAAGATGTCTTACTACCCGCCTCATTTAAAGCAGTTAAACTCTCTATTGAAAAAAGAGGAGAACGTATTGCTTATATCATGGGGGCTGGAGATCAGGTACCTGAAAGTTTAGAACAAATAGGATATCAAGTTGACTTAATTTCTATAGAATCGATTAATTCAGAACTATTAGAAGCCTATGATGCTTTAGTTTTAGGCATAAGAGCCTACAATGTCCATCCAGAATTGAGAACTAAACAAACTATATTACTAGATTATGTTTACCAGGGAGGAACCTTAATTACACAATACAATACTAGTGGAAGATCTGGTATGGATTTATCGGACGCATCACCCTATTCGCTTCAATTATCAAGAGATCGTGTTTCTGAAGAAAATGCAAAAGTGAGATTTTTAATTCCTGAACATCCCGTTTTGAACAATCCCAATAAAATTACTGAAGAAGATTTTGACAATTGGGTTCAAGAGCGAGGCTTGTATTTTCCTAATCAATGGGATTCAAAATTCGTAGCTCCTTTAGAAATGAACGATTTAGGTGAAACACCAAAACAAGGTAGTTTATTGATTGCTCCTTATGGAAAAGGAACCTATATCTATACAGGTATTAGCTTTTTTAGAGAACTTCCTGCAGGAGTTGCGGGCGCTTATAAACTATTCGCAAACCTATTATCACAAAAAAATAATTAATATGAAGTGGAATTCTTGGTATGGTTTAGTGCTCGCTGCAAATGCGATCTACATTTTTTTGTTTTACCTTTTAAATACCAACTTCTAATATGAGTACTATTGATTGGATGATCCTCATAGGAACCCTATTGTTCATTATCGGATACGGTTATTGGAAAACAAAAGGGGCTCAAAACGTTGAAGACTATGTACTCGCTGGAAACAACACTCCATGGTGGACGATCGGTTTATCGGTCATGGCCACACAAGCATCTGCAATTACATTCTTATCTACCCCTGGTCAAGCCTTCCACGATGGAATGGGATTTGTTCAATTTTATTTTGGACTTCCTCTAGCCATGATTGTCATTTGTGTAGTGTTTATTCCACTCTATTACAAACTGAAGGTCAGAACAGCCTATGAGTTCTTAGAAAATCGTTTTGGAGTTCAAACAAGAACACTTACCGCACTACTCTTTTTAATTCAAAGAGGTCTTGCTGCTGGAATTACCATCTTTGCACCAGCCATTATCCTATCAGTGATTTTGGGGTGGCCACTTCGGATTCTAGTCATCATTATTGGAATATCAGTGATGATTTACACAGTAAGCGGTGGAACTAAAGCAGTAAATGTCACTCAAAAACAACAGATGTTCATCATGTTTTCTGGAATGACACTCGCTTTTTTCTACATTTTAAATAGTTTTCCATCTGAGCTCGACTTTAACAATACGCTTTCATTAGCAGCGGCTCATGACAAACTCAACATCTTAGATTTTAGTATTGACACCAGTAGCAGGTATACCATTTGGAGTGGACTTACCGGAGGATTCTTTCTAGCATTGTCTTATTTTGGAACTGATCAAAGTCAGGTTCAACGCTATTTAACTGGTAAATCCATCAGAGAAAGTCGTCTTGGACTCATCTTTAACGGGCTCTTAAAAGTGCCTATGCAGTTCTTTATACTGCTCACAGGTGTAATGGTTTTTGTATTTTATCAAATCAACCCAAGCCCTATTCACTTTAATCCCTTAACCAAAGAGCGTTTGATCGCATCTAATTACAGAGAAAACTTTAAGGTGTTGGAGGACAAATATCAAAATCTTGAAAAGGATAAAAAGCAGGCTCAATTGAATTATATCGATGCTCTAAATTCTGAGGATCCATCACGAATATACAGCACAAAAAAAATCCTTAAGTCCATCGATTCAGATGAAAAATACTACAGAAAAGCCGCAAAGGAACTTCTTGAAAAAGCAGCTCCAGAACTAGAGTCAAACGACAAGGATTACGTATTCATTCACTACATACTCAACAATCTACCCATTGGCCTAATAGGTTTGCTTCTCGCTGTGATTATGTCGGCTGCGATGTCATCCTCAGCCTCTGAACTCAATGCTCTTGGCACCATTACTGCTATTGATCTCTATCAAAGGCATCACAAGAAAAAAGAAACCGCAGAACACTATCTCAAGGCCTCCAAATTATTTACATTAGCATGGGGACTTATCGCCATTGGAATTGCTTCTATAGCAAACCTCTTTGACAATCTCATTCAATTAGTGAATATTATAGGATCTATTTTCTACGGTAATATTCTAGGAATCTTTTTAATCGCATTTTTTATAAAATTCATCCACGGAAAAGCTGTTTTTAGAGCTGCAATTATCACCCAGATTTTAATACTAATCGTCTATTATTTAGAATGGATGTCCTATATATGGCTCAACCTTCTTGGGTGTGTTTTAGTAGTAGTGTTCAGTATTTTAATTCAAAATCTCAGATTTAGAACAAATGACTAAAAAGTACGTTAAACCCCAGATGGATATTGTAAAAAGATTGATTTTAGTAGTAAATAAAAAACATTTATTATATTTAATCTTCTAAACCAGATAAATATGAAAAGAATATTCCTCTTACTATTATTATTTAGTCTTAGTACTCATTTTTATGCTCAAAAGATGAGCAAACAGAAAAGAGAAATTGTCGCTTCTATCGAACGTCATCAAGACAAATTAATCGACATTAGTGACTCCATATGGGCACTAGCAGAAACTGCCTTTAACGAAACTAAATCAGCTGAATTGCTAGCCTCTTATGCCGAAGAGAACGGGATGAAGGTTGAACGTGGAGTGGCGGGTATACCAACAGCATTTACAGCAACCTATGGCTCCGGAAAACCAGTGATCAGTATTTTGGGAGAGTTTGATGCCTTACCTGGTATTTCACAAAAATCACAACCTACGAAAGAACCTCTTGTTGAAGGGGCTCCTGGACATGGATGTGGACACAATATGTTTGGAACTGCTTCACTAGGAGCAGCAATAGCGATCAAAGAACAAATCGAAGCTGGTAAATTACTGGGAACCGTTAAGTTTCTTGGAACACCTGCTGAAGAAAAGTTTTTTGCAAAAGTATGGATGGTCAAAGAAGGTTTATGGAAGGATGTCGATGTGAATGTAAGCTGGCATCCTGGATCAAATATCGAAGCAGATGCACAAAGCTCTCTAGCCTTAGTTGATTTTAAAGTTGAATTTTTTGGTCAAGCTGCCCATGCTTCTGCAGATCCATGGAATGGTAGATCTGCATCCGACGCCTTAGAATTGTATACTACAGGTATCAATTACTACCGTGAACATATTCGACCAACTGTTCGTATTCACTATCACATACAAGACGGAGGTCAGGTTGTCAATGTTGTACCTGATTACTCTCGACTTTGGGTGCGTGTTCGTGATACTAAACGCAAGGGTATGAATGTCGTTTATGAGCGAATTAAAGAAATGGCTGAAGGTGCTGCAATAATGGCTGATGTCGATTATAAGATTTCACTGATTTCAGGAATCTATGAGGTGTTGGTCAACAGAACAGGCGAAGAAGCAATGCAGAAAAATTTAGAATTATTAGGGCCAATCACCTATACGGATGATGAAATTGCATACGGTAATAAGATTCAAGAAGCAACAGGAAAACCTCAAGTTGGATTCGATTCTAAAATAAGTCCCCTACTCGACACACAAGAACATCCAATGGGAGGTTCGACAGATGTAGGTGATGTGAGCTGGGTAGTTCCAAATATCAACCTTTCTGTTACTGTTGCTCCTAAAGATACTCCTTGGCACTCTTGGGCAGTGATCGCATGTGGATCAATGAGTATTGGACACAAAGGAATGCTCTATGCTTCAAAAGCTATGGGTATGACTATGGTGGATTTATTTAAAAACCCTAAATTGATATCTGAAATGAAAAGTGAATTTAAGGAGCGTAAAGGAAATGAAGTTTATGAACCGATGATCGATGGTCCACCACCAATAGAATATGATTAAAACAATCCTTATAGATCTATGAGGTTCTATTTCAAACAATATAAATAGTTTAATTTGAAGTAGCTCACGTTCTCTAATTCCTCAATTCTTGATTGTAAAAAGTAGTAACCATTCATTTGAAGCTCCAAAGGATTAATCATCAGCAAACCTATCCGATACGACACACTGTCATGTGGCCAAACAAGCCATGGGATTATATTAAAATCGATGGAGATGAGTCCGCTTTGCATTTTGGTATTGAAGACAATGGAGTGCTCTGTTCAGTAGTTTCTTTATTTATAGAAAACAATCAAGCTCAAATACGAAAATTAGCCACCCTAACCTCCTATCAAAATAACTCCTATGCTTCAAGATTAATAAAGCATTGCATAGAATACACTAAAGAATTAGAACTCAAACATGTTTGGCTTAATGCTAGAGCTGATAAAATTACCTTTTACAAACGATTTGGGTTTGAATTAACAGATTCAACTTTTGAAAAGGGTGGAATCAAATATGTGGTAATGAACCTTAAACTTCTTTAATACGCTCTATTTTTGCACCAAGTGATTGAAGTCTAGGAACAATATTTTCATAACCTCTGTCTATTTGCTCTACATTGTGAATAATTGATGTTCCTTTGGCTGAAAGCGCTGCAATTAAAAGAGATACTCCGGCTCTAATATCAGGAGATGTCATTACAGTTGCCTTGATTTGATGTTTAAAATTGTGTCCAATCACCGTTGCTCTATGAGGATCACATAATATTATCTTGGCTCCCATATCGATTAGCTTATCAACAAAAAACAATCTGCTTTCGAACATCTTTTGATGGATAAGCACTTCACCTTCTGCTTGAATTGAAGTTACTAAAAGCACTGATAAAAGATCTGGTGTAAGTCCTGGCCAAGGTGCATCGGCAAGAGTCAAGATAGAACCATCAATAAAAGATTGGATTTTATATCCATCTTTGTGAGCAGGAATAAAAATATCATCACCCTTTTTTTCAATGGTAATTCCCAATCTTCTAAAAGCTTCTGGAATTTGACCAAGGTGTTTCCATGAAACATCTTTGATCGTAATTTCAGATCGAGTCATCGCAGCTAGTCCTATCCAAGATCCTATTTCAATCATATCGGGAAGCATTCGATGGGAAGCACCACCTAATCGATCAACTCCTTCTATTGTTAATAGATTTGATCCAATTCCACTGATCTTAGCCCCCATTTTATTTAACAGTTCACAGAGTTGTTGAAGATAGGGTTCACATGCAGCGTTGTAAATTGTAGTGTTCCCTTCTGCTAATACAGCTGCCATTACAATGTTTGCAGTTCCTGTAACAGAGGCTTCATCAAGTAAGATATAGCAGCCTTTAAGACGATCAGCCTCTACTCCGTAAAAGTGTTCTTCTCTTATGTATCTAAAGCTTGCTCCAAGCTTAATAAAGCCCTCAAAATGTGTATCTAGCCTTCTTCTACCAATTTTATCACCACCTGGTTTAGGAATATATCCTTTTCCAAAACGTGCTAAAAGTGGACCTACAAGCATAATTGAACCTCTTAATCCTCCACCGTCTTTTTTGAACTGTTCTGAGGTGAGATATTCCATATTGATCTCATCAGCTTTAAAGGAATAAGTTCCTTTTGAAAGTTGTTTGACTTTAACTCCTAGATCTATAAGCAAGTCAATTAATTTATTAACATCAACAATGTCTGGAATATTTTCAACAACCACTTCTTCTTCTGTAAGTAAAACAGCACAAAGTATTTGTAGAGCTTCGTTCTTTGCTCCTTGAGGAGTGATTTCACCTGAGAGTTGATGACCTCCCTCAATCTTAAAAATTCCCATATCTAAATGAGTTTAAAACCTCTTTTTTCGGTTTTGGTTATTATTGCGTTGATGTTTCTTATTTTGAGGACGTTGCTGATTGTTGTATTTTAATATTTGCTCACTGGAGGTAAGCACATCTTTATTTTCAGCTAAATTGATTTGACCATTGGAAAGTTCCAACAAATGGTTGTAAATCACAGAATCGTCCACTGTATCCTTGTTCCAATTGAGGTAACACTTTTTCATATGATTGGCAATTACGAGTTCCAATCCATCTCTCTTATCTCCTTTCTCCCATGAAACAGCTACATCGATCATCCTTTTAATATTATTTCCATAAAAACGATATTTAGGTGCGTTTTGTGGATATTCTAAAGGATCAGGCTTTTGAGATAAAGTTTCTTGAGGAGTAATAGGAAAGGGTGAATCAACATCCAATTGGAAATTGGACATAATAAAGAGCTGATCCCACAATTTGTGTTGAAATTCAGGTACATCTCTCAAATGTGGTTGAAGGTTTCCCATTACCGATATAATGGCCTGAGCTGTTTTATTGCGCTCTTCACGATCAGCAATACTCACAGCGTGGTCAACCATTTTTTGAAAATGTCTTCCGTATTCAGGTATGTGTAATGCAGAACGTTCTGTATTGTACTCTAGGTGTTCTAATTGGTCCAAATTATTGGGGTTTAATTCATGAAGAAAGTGGTAAAAATACAAATAATTACGCTCAATTACTAGTTACAGAGAAATTACTCCTTCAATGACACTTACTTCTTTGTATTTTACAACAACATCCTCAGCACATTCGAGTCTCATTTTAATACTTACACTAGTGTAAGTTCCCTTGGAAGACTGTTTGTGGTTGATTTGAGCATGAGGTTCGTTAAAGATACTGTTGATCGCTTCTATTTTTTCCTCTTTGGAAGGTACTATAAATTTAAACAAATAATCAGAAGGCCAAGAATTAGTATCCTCGAGCTGCCTAATTAATTTTGAATAAAATTCTTCTGTTTTATTGTCTTTCATAATCTTTTACTTTACAAATATAGTGATGTTCTTCATATGTTAAAGTTAAAGTCAAAATCAATTTCATTAACTTGCACGTCTAAAATGATACCAAAAACATGCCAAAAAAAATTGTGATTAGTGGAGGGCCCTCTTCTGGAAAAACAACTCTTATTGCAGCCCTAGAAAACATAGGTCATTCCTGTATTCACGAAGTTTCTAGAGAGATAACGCTACTGGCCCGCAAAAACGGTATAGAACACCTCTTTAGAACCGATCCGTTGTTGTTTTCACAAATGCTTCTAGATGCAAGAATTGAACAATTTAAAGCAGCTGATCAAATAGACTGTGATTATGTTTTTTTAGATAGAGGTATTCCAGATATAGTTGCCTATTTGGATCGCAACAAAATTGAATATCCACTTGCGTTTATAGATGCATGCAAAACACATCAATACGACGCAGTATATATTCTACCACCATGGAAGGATATACACATTACCGACAACGAACGCTACGAAGATTATTCTGAAGCCAAGATTTTATTTGAATACCTTCACAACGCATATGAAACTTACGATTATAATCATGTTTTTGTACCAAAAGGGAGCATTGGAGAACGCATTGAATTTATATTAACTCATTTAAACACCCTCTAAGTGACTAAAGAAGAAGTCCTATACAACTATTGGGGTTTTACAGAGTTTCGATTCCAACAAGATTCGATCATTGATTCGGTGATGAATCAAAAGGATTTAATTGTATTACTTCCAACGGGGGGTGGGAAGTCGATTTGCTATCAAATTCCCTCATTATTGATGGAAGGTATCTGTATCGTCGTTTCTCCCCTAGTATCACTTATAGAGGATCAGGTTGAATCGCTAAATTCAAAAGGCATAAAAGCCCTAGGACTCAGTGGAAACATTCCTTATCACGATCTAGAACGTTTGTTGGATAATTGTATTTATGGTAATTACAAATTCTTGTATATATCTCCCGAGCGACTTGCTCAACCACTCGTTTGGGAAGGTCTATTAAAAATGAACATCAACATGATCGCCATCGATGAAGCGCATTGTATTTCACAGTGGGGACACGATTTTAGACCTTCCTATCTCAATTGTTCTAAACTAAAAGAACAATTTAAGGTTACCATAATTGCTTTAACTGCGACTGCTACTAAGAAAGTTGAAGCAGAAATAAGTGATTTACTACATTTAGACAATCCTCAAATAATGAGGCAGTCCTTTAATAGACGTAATTTATCCTATCAACTGATTCGTACCGCCGATAAACCAAATTACCTTTTAAATATTTGCAAAAAACACTGCGGTAGTGGTATTGTTTATGTCAACAACAGAGGACTTTGTAAACAACTATCTGAGCTACTTAATCAACACAGTGTTTCAGCAGCAGCCTATCACGGAGGTATGAATATGGAAGAAAAATCAAAGGTTCTTCAGTCATGGAAGCATGACAAAACAAGAGTTGTCGTAGCCACATCGGCCTTTGGAATGGGAGTTGATAAGGCAGATGTCCAATACATTGTTCACTATCAGCTAACCGAAAGTATCGAACAATATGTTCAAGAAACAGGACGTGCCGGTCGTAATTCAGAAGAAGCCTTTATCTATTTGCTCTATCACTCATCAGATCGTCAAAAACTCAAAGATCAGTATCTGAACAACTATCCTAGTCTTGAAGATATCAAAGAGGTGTACAAGCACCTGAACAATTTCTTCTCTGTAGCCTATGGAGAACTTCCCAAAAAAAAATTCTTTCTCGACCTACAATCCTTTTGCAATCGTTATCAGTTACAGATCAATAAGACCTATTCCGTTTTAAAGATTTTAGACAAACATCAAGTCATCAATCTAGAGCATTCCAGTACCATTCAATCTAAAATTCAATTTACTGCCGATAAATCAGCTTTTGAAAACTTGATTCAAAGTAGCAAAACTCACTCTTCAATACTGACTTCATTACTAAGGACATATGGTGGGGTTTTTGAGCTTCCTACTGCTGTCAATTTAGAGCTAATTGCTTCGAAATCTGACTGTTCGAAAGATGTGCTAATAAAGGCTTTAAATTACTACAAACAATTAAAGCTTATAAGTTTGCTAGAACAATCATCTGACCTGAGTTTCCATTACACTAAACCAAGAGAAGATCACTATACCATTAATCAATTTAGTAAGCTACACCAACAATCATTGGAGCACAAAAACAATCAGCTTCAATCCTGTATAGATTTTACTCAATTAGAAAAGGGCTGCAGAATGGTATACTTGCTCAACTATTTTGGAGAAAAAGCAACAGCGTGTGGAAAATGCGATCTTTGCATGTCAGAAAATTATAAGTACTCATTAGAGAAACTAAAATCTCTAATACTCGATCTTTTAAATCAAAAACCAAAGTCTTCAAAAGAGCTCACAATTGCCTTAGATTATCCAGAGAATAGTATCTTTGAGGCATTGAAAGATTTATTAGCAACTCAAAATATCCGTATCGATGCAACCAACTACTACCACAGAACAGGGAACTAAACAAAAAGTAGTATTTATGGGTACACCTGATTTTGCAGCTCATATCCTTGAGTATCTCATTGGGCATAAATACGAAATAGCTGCTGTAGTAACCGTTGCTGATAAACCAGCAGGTAGAGGAAAGAAAATCAGATATTCGGCTGTTAAGGAAGTTGCTTTAAAATTAAATCTTCCACTTCTTCAACCTACTAAATTAAAAGAAGCCTCATTTTTAAACAAACTTAACTCTTATAATGCTGATGTATTTGTCGTAGTGGCCTTTAGGATGCTTCCAAAAGAAGTATGGACAATGCCTAAAAAGGGTTGTTTTAATTTACATGCTTCTCTTTTGCCTGACTACAGAGGTGCTGCTCCAATCAATTGGGCGATTATCAACAACGAAAAGACAACAGGAGTAACAACCTTCTTTATCGATGAAAAAATAGATACCGGAGCTATTATAGATCAAAGAAAAATTGCTATCGATGAAGATGACAATGCAGGAATTCTGCACGACAAATTGATGGTATTAGGAGCTGATCTCGTAGCTGAAACCTTAAATCAAATAGAATTAGGAACTACCATCACTAAAAAACAACTAGCGAATAATCCTAAAGAAGCCCCTAAGCTATTTAAAAACAATTGTCAAATTGATTGGAATCAACCTTCATTTACCATACACAACAAAATTAGAGGTCTTAGCCCCTACCCTTGTGCATGGACAAACCTAATAGACCAAAATCAATTAATCGCAGTTAAAATCTATGAATCTTGTATTCATATGGAACGGCATCAATTAAAGCCAGGAACTATAATTAGAACAAAAAAAGAACTCAAGGTTGCAACAACTGATGGTTTTATAAAATTGAAATCAATTCAACTGCCAGCTAAAAAAAGAATGGCTGTTAAAGATCTTCTCAATGGTTTAAATTGGACTTCAAATGCACATATGCTCTAAAGGCCTATAAACACTGATATTTGTAAATATCAAGTACTCTTATTAACATTTGCCCCAACTTATTAACAAAAATGTGCATTTTCCCTTCTAATCCTTGTGTTTGTGCATAATCCGTATAAATTTGTTTAAACAATTAGTTAAATAATAATTTTTTAATTTAATCATCATGAACAAAACTGAATTAATTGACGCAATGGCGTCAGATGCTGGAATCACAAAAGCAGCAGCAAAAAAAGCATTAGAATCATTTTTAGGAAACGTAGAAGGCGCTCTTAAAAAAGGTGGAAGAGTATCTTTAGTTGGATTCGGATCTTGGTCTGTTTCTAAAAGAAACGCTAGAGAAGGAAGAAACCCACAAACAGGAGCTACTATTAAAATTGCTGCTAAAAACGTGGTTAAGTTTAAAGCTGGAGCTGAATTAAGCGGATCAGTAAACTAATCCTACCTTATTACAACTTATAAAAGCACCTTTTTAGGTGCTTTTTTTATACACTTATTTGATTTTTTTTATTATCTTAACTATATATAAATCAATAAAATGCATTTTCAAAACCTAAACAAAGGAAACCTTTTAATAGCTGAACCCTCTCTAATGGGAGATAGTTCATTTAGCAAATCAGTGGTTTTGTTGGCAGATTTAAACGAAAATGGCTCAGTTGGTTTTATACTCAACAAACCTTTAAAATTGTTTCTTAACGATTTAGTTGAAGAAATTGAAATACCTCTGCCCATTTATAAAGGAGGACCAGTAGAACAAGATAGCCTTTATTTTATTCACAAGGTTCCTGAATTGATTCGCAATAGTATTCAAATTGATGAAGACCTATACTGGGGTGGAGATTACAATGATTTAGTTAAAGGAATTAATACTCAAACAATAAAGGTAAAAGACATTCGTTTTTTTTTAGGGTATTCTGGATGGACCAAAGATCAACTCTACAATGAAATTGATGAAAAATCGTGGATTGTATCACTCAATGAACACTCAGACCGAATCATCCATCCCGAAATCAACCAACTTTGGAAAAAGAAAATGATTCAATTAGGGGGAAATTATGCGATTTGGTCTAACGCACCTGAAGACCCTCATCTTAATTAAAGGTGTTTTTTACGGCTAATTCTTCAAAATAGGAACACAATTCCAATTGATATGTTTTTTTACGGTACTGTTTAACAGGAATAACTCCCTTTTCAAAACTGTATAAAAATACAGCATCTTGTTTTTGCAAAGCAAATGGGGTTGTGTCTTCTTCTTTTAGCTTGTAATTCTGATCCGATATAATCCACTGTATCATCTTAACTCTTGATACCAAATCTCTTGTTCCAGAGGCTAAACTAGGTGTAAAAACTGTTTGATCCTTTAGACAAAATAAAGTCCCCATAGTACTATCTGCCAATTGTTTAGAGCTATTTAAAACAAAACATCCATCGACTTCTTGTTCTTTTGCAAAACGCGATGACAACTCGTATAAACGATCAAAATGTGTATTGACAAATCGATGAGACCCTTCTTGGATGTAATAGTCGTTGTAAAGATCCATTTGAACAGTTCTAGATTCAGGGGTTTTGAAAGATTCAATTGAATAAGCTATTTCATTATAGATCCCCAATTCAAAGAAACTGAGTTTTAATACCCCCTGATTAAAATCGAGCTTTTTACAAAACTTGAACAAGACTCCATGAAACAATTCAGGAGTATAAGTCATCGGAATTTCCATCCTCAAGATTCGCATTTGAGCAATCAGCTTAAGATAGTGTTCTTCGATAAAAAGAGGTCTAGAATTTCTCATCAGAATATAAGAGCTTACACTGTAACCATTTTGAAGAATACTATTGTTCCACGGTAGCATGAGTTCTTGTTTAGCGTAATAAGTTCCGTTAAAATCAATCATAAAAAAAGCCTTGTAAATACAAGGCCAAAGATAGTAGTAAAAAATGGTTTCTTAAACAGATCCCACTACGTGTTTTAAGGAATCTATTTGATTTTCCCATAACATTTTAGATTCATCCAAATCGTCTTCATCTGCAAAATCAGTAATAAATAAGGATACATCCTGTGTGATTTCATCGACTATGATCTTCATTTCAAAGAAAGTTTTATCGTCAGCTTCATCCCATTCGAATCGGACAAAGGAATCTGTAGAGTGTTTTTTAAGATGAGCTATTTCTTCAGTTCCATCCCATATAAAAGTGAACTTCTCTCCTCTTGAATTCACATTATCAGCAAACCATTCTGAAAGTCCATCAGGACTGGATATATATTGATATAACATCTTAGGAGATACGTGAATAACAAACTCCATTTGAAATTTAACTTTACTGCTCATAGAATAAATATAATTTTAGCCAATATAAATATTTATGGATGATTAAAAAATATTTAAATAGGAATAATTTTTGTCTTAGGAATTTTGAATTGATTTAATTTAAAGTTTATATTTGCACCCATCCAAAAGGCGAGGTAGCTCAGCTGGTTAGAGCGTCGGATTCATAACCCGGAGGCCGAGGGTTCAAGTCCCTCTCTCGCTACAAAATTAAAAGCTAGTACATGTGTTCTAGCTTTTTTTATTGATTTAGTGCTGCTTTATACGTTTGTAAACAACGCTCCCGAGCTATTTTATGTTCGACAATTTCACTTGAGTAGTCAAAACTCTGATATTCTGGAACCCAATTTTCTACGTATTTGAGTGAAGAATCAAACTTTTTTAATTGGGTGTGGGGGTTAAAGATTCTAAAGTAAGGAGCTGCATCCACCCCTGATCCACTCGCCCACTGCCAGTTTCCAACATTACTAGCAAGCTCATAATCCAATAACTGTTGTGCAAAATAAGCCTCTCCCCATCTCCAGTCAATTAATAAATGTTTGCAGAGGAAACTAGCACAAATCATACGAACACGATTGTGCATATAACCAGTCTGGTTGAGTTCTCTCATGCCTGCATCTACAATTGGATATCCCGTAGTTCCAGTCTTCCAACGCTCAAATTCATCTAGATCATTTCTCCATTGTATTCGATCGTATTGTGGTTTAAAGGACTTATTTACTGTATGAGGGAAATGCCATAGAATTTGCATAAAGAATTCCCTCCAAATCAACTCACTTAAAAATGTTTGATGGTTTTGTGTGTTTTGAATATGAAGTAAAAGTGCTCTAATTGATATCGTTCCAAACCGCAAATGAACTCCTAAATGAGAAGTTCCATTCTCATTTGATGGTATATCTCTTGTATTTTGATAGTTGTCGATTACCGATAGTTCAACTTCTAAACTCGGAAAGTTTAGATGGGACTTTTTAAATCCCAATTCCTCAATTGTAAAAATTGATTTTGGAGATTCTTTAATAAATACACTAAAATCAACTGAATTATTCAATTCTAAGACAAGCTTTTCAAAAGAAGACAACCATTGATTTTTATAGGGTGTGTAGACTACATAAGGAGTGCCATCAGACTTCACAATCTCATCTTTGTGAAAAATCACCTGATCTTTAAAGTTAAAAAAGCCTGCATGATGACTCTCACAAAGCTCTTTTATCAATTGATCTCTATCTTTCGCATATGGCTCGTAATCTTCATTGCAAAACACAGCATCGATTGAATAGTTTTCAAATAGATTTTTAAAAACATCTTTAGGGCTTCCTAAAAAAGTGTTCAAATTTGATCCATTTCCTTGAAGTTTTTTATGAATGTCATCAAGATATGAGTGTATAAAGCTAAGACGATGATCGTCTGAATTCAATTCTGATAAGATATTTGAATCAAAGACAAATAAGGGCATCAAGAAAGAATCTGTAGCCTTGCAATGCTTAATAGCTTCGTTTAAAGCGGTGTTGTCATTTAGTCGTAAATCCCTTCTAAACCAAAATAATGTGATTTTTTCCATAGTATTAAATACGTTTACTTATTTTATTGGATGTTATCTGTTTTTGTCGACTACATTTAAAACGACCGAGTTCAAAAACTCTTTTGGCAGTGTGTTTTGTTGCTCTATTTTGTACTCTCTTACGCCAGCGTTTAAAACTACTGGGTTTTAATTCTTTTCGCATTAATTTGATTACCTCTTGTTCACTGAGACCAAATTGTATCAGTATGGCGTCAAATGGCGTACGATCTTCCCAAGCCATTTCAATGATTCGATCGATTTGTTCTACAGTTAGTTCCATAGTGATAGGGAGGTTTGTAGCCATAATTTTTGAAATGATTTTAAAGGATCATAACGTTCTGCTTGGAGTTGTGTATTAAATATTCGACTTCTAGGATCGTTTCCAACTCCTGCAACATACATCCAATTGCCATAATTGGAGTGAACATCGTAATCTAACAATAGCGACTCAAAATAGGCTGCTCCTATTCTCCAGTCTTGTTGTAGATGATGAACAAAATAGGAAGCAACATTTTGTCTTCCTCGATTACTCATCCAGCCTGTTTGCTTTAATTCTAGCATGTTCGCATTGACGAAATCGTCTTTTGTAGCTCCTTGAATCCAACTAGTTATTTTTTCAAGATCGTGATTGTAAGTGTAAGAACTATTTTTGAGTCCTCCAATTTTAAAAAAATTGTCGGTGTATTTTAAGGCTGTATACTTAAAGAAATCTCTCCATAATAATTCGAAAAACACCCAATAGGTACTTTCATTTTTAACGATCAAACTTTCATAGTGATGTAATTCGTTAACAATTGTCTTTGCTGAAATGGCTCCAAGAGCTAAATAAGGAGAAAATTTGGTGCTGTAATAAGAACCTATCAGTTGATTTCTCGTTTTTTTATAAAATGAAACCTTGTTGGTTTTCCAAAAATAATCCTCCAACCTCAAAAGGGCTTGTGCGCTACCGCCTTTGTAATTAAATGCACTTCGATGATCCGTTTCTATTGCATCGTAGCCTAATTCCTTTAAACTTGGTAGCTCCGTATCCACTTGAAAGTTTGAATTAATTTTGTAAGGTTTCGGTTCTAATGTAATCTGATTAGATTTGGATTCAATTTTTTTACGAAATGCTGTAAATTGAAATGGAACCTCATTAATTGAACGAAATGGTGACTGCTGTGGTGGAATCAAAAACTGATCGTATTGAAAATGCCAATGAACCTCTAAGGGACAAGAAGCAATACAATCACTGTAGGTTGAAGTTTCCTCTGAAATGAATTCCTTTTGAGCAAAGACATCAGAGATTTGATATTGCTTCATCAGATTGGGAAGATAGTCTCGGGGACTTCCCTTTAGAATGAGGAATGAAATTCCAAGTTCTTTTAGTTGGAGCTTCAAATCTTGTAATGTCTCTAATAAAAATTGAACTCTAAAAACACTTTGTCTTTTAAAACCATATGGAGTCTCATTAAAATGAACAGGGTCGATGAAATACACAGCAATCAAATCGTTGCAGATCGACTGAGCTTTTGTTAAACTAGATAAATCCTTCGTTCTTAAATTTGTTGTAAACCAAATCATGCCTACTTTTTCTTGTTTCTTTTGCATCGCTCACTACAAAATTTTATTTCTTCCCAATTAGCACTCCATTTTTTTCTCCATTGAAACGGTCGATTGCAAACAACGCATTGTTTCGTTGGCAGGTGTTCTTTGAACATTAGTCTTTAATCAATTGGTGTAATTGCTGAATTATCTCAGGTTCATTAAATTTTCCATTGTAAAAAACAGTAATAGTCTCTGATTGATCATCTTGCACGCCTCTTGAAGAAACACACAAATGCTTTGCTTCAATAATAACTGCCACATCCTCTGTTTGAAGAGATTCCATTAAATCCCGTCCAATTTGATGTGTTAACCGTTCTTGTACTTGAGGGCGTTTCGCATAGTATTGAACCAATCGATTCAGTTTAGAAAGTCCCACAACTTTACCTGAGGAGATGTATGCGACATGAGCTTTTCCTATAATTGGCACAAAGTGATGCTCACAATTAGAATAAAATGTGATGTTCTTTTCAACCAACATTTTATTGTATTGGTATTTATTTTCAAAAAGAGCCATTTTAGGCTTATTCTTTGGGTCTAAACCAGAAAATATTTCATCGATATACATTTTTGCAACCCTAGAAGGGGTACCTTGCAAAGAATCATCCGTTAAATCCAATCCTAATGTTTTTATTATTTCTGAAAAATGAAATTGAATTCGATCTTTTTTATCTTCATCTGAAATATCAAAAGCCGATTCAACCATAGGAGTATTCAAGGATGTAAATAAGTGATTATCACCAATTTCATCAGCTGTAATCTGATCGATTAGTAGTTCTTTATCCTGCATAAGTGACATAATTTCTAGGTGTTTCGTAAAGTGTAATAATCAATTCTTTTGAAGAATCAATGTGAGGTCTTAATCTATTGTAAATAACGACTGCTATGTTTTCAGCAGTTGGAATGAGTGTCTTAAAATCTTCAACTTGTTCATTTAAGTTCTTGTGATCAAATGGCTCCAAAACATGAGTTTTAATTAAATTGGAGAGTATTTTCATATCAATAACGTAACCCGTAACTGGATCATTTTCTCCCTTTACCCCTACCTCTAGTTCGTAATTATGACCGTGGTAATATTCATTGTTACACTTACCATAAATTCTTTCGTTTTCATCTTCACTTAAATTGGGATTGTGAAGACGGTGGGCTGCATTAAAGTGTTCTTTTCGGAAAACTGTAATCATTTTTTATTATTTTTGTTTAACAAATTTACAAAAAAGTTAAACAATAAAAAGGTTTTAGTTCACATTTAACAAATAATGAATGAGAAAATTACGCTTAATACTTGGGGATCAGTTGAATATAAACCACAGTTGGTTCAAAGAAAAAAATGAGGAAACTTGGTATTGTATGTTTGAAACACGAGATGAAGCTGCCTATGTAACCCATCACATTCAAAAATTAGTAGGTTTTTTCTTATCCATGAGGTCATTTAAAGAGGAGTTGGAGGCGCAAGGACATCAAGTGATCTATTATCAATTGGATCATCCCGATAACAAACATCATTTTAAAGATAACATTGAACAGCTAATCACTTCTCAATCTATTGAAAAATTTGAATATCAGGCTCCTGATGAATATCGATTGGATATCGAAATAATGAAAATTTGCAAACAACTTCCAATAACATTTTCAATTTGCTCAACCGAACATTTTTACACGAACCGTAACGAATTATCTAAATTTTTCAAGGGTAAAAAACAACAAACTATGGAACTTTTTTACCGCTACATGCGTAAAAAACACCAAGTTTTACTTGTTGAAGATCAGCCTTTAGGTGGCAAGTGGAATTTAGATCATATGAATCGAAATAAGTGGAATGAAAAAGATCCCTTTCCCAATCAGCTGCAGTTTCAAAATGAATTTGAACATGTATACGCTATTCTTAAAAAATTAAACATAAACTATATGGGGGAAATTTCAGCTCCCTATTTTGAATATCCGATCAATCGAGCTCAAAGCTTAGAACTGTTGCAGTTTTTTTTGAAACATCAATTAAAATATTTTGGAACATTTCAAGACGCAATGCACGACAAAGAGCCCTACCTATTTCATTCAAAGCTATCCTTTTCTCTGAATTTAAAAATGATAAGTCCAAAGGAAGTAATCGATGCTTCAGTCGCATATTACTACAACCATCAGGAAGAAATCGCACTCTCTCAAATTGAGGGATTTGTCAGACAAATATTAGGATGGAGAGAATACATGCGTGGAATGTATTGGTCTCAAATGCCGAAGTACAAAATGATGAATCACCTGAAGCATCACAGAAAATTACCCAAATTCTTTTGGAATAGCGAGACTAAGATGAACTGTTTAAAAAAGTCACTTCATCAATCTTTGGACTTAGCCTATGCTCACCACATCCAGCGACTTATGGTCATTGGTAATTTTTCACTCTTAGCAGAATTAGATCCAGATCAAATCGATCAATGGTATTTAGGTGTTTATATTGACGCTATTGAATGGGTACAACTTCCCAATACCCGAGGAATGAGTCAATTTGCAGATGGAGGACTCATCGCGACCAAACCTTATATTTCATCCGGAAATTACATTCATAAAATGAGTAATTACTGCTCTAATTGTCATTACAATCAAAAAGAACGAATAACCGAAAATGCTTGTCCTATGAATAGTCTTTATTGGAATTTTTTGATGAAGAATGAGTCTAGATTTGAATCGAATTTTCGAATGAAAATGATGTATCGACAGTTGGATAAGCTTCAAAGTGAAGAAAAAATAGCACTCATGAATAAAGCAGAATCCTTGTTGAGTTCAATCGAAGATTTGTAATGGATATCAATATTTTTTGGTTCAAAAGAGACTTGAGACTTAAAGACAATGAAGCTCTAGACATGGCTTTAAAATCTACGGATCCATTACTTTTATTGTACGTTTTTGAATCGGATCTCTTATTTTCTTCACATTACAGTGAACGACATCGAAACTTCATTAAAGAATCGATATCAGATATAAACAAGAATCTCATTTCCTTTCAAACGAAAGTCTTAAGTGTAATGGGGACCATCCCAGAGGTTTTTGAACGATTAGATCGTAGTGAAATCTCTATAAAAAAGGTATTCTCTTCACAAGAGACCGGGATCGAAATTAGTTTTAAAAGAGATATTCGTTTTAAGAAATGGTGTCTCGAAAAAAACATTCAATGGATCGAACTACCAAATGGACCCATTATTAGAGGATTAAAACGCAAAAAATCATGGGACCAACACTTTAAAAGTTACGTGCTTCAAAAACCCTATCATTTTAGCCCTAATAACCATCAGTTAATAAGTCAAGAACTAATTAAAGAACTCGAAAAACAATTTCAATTAGTCTTTCTAGAAACTCCAAAGCAGCATAGCATTCAAATAGGTGGTACCACTACAGCCCTACGTTATGCACATAGTTTTTTTTCAAAACGATATCAATCCTACCAAAAAAATATCTCCAAACCTCTAGCCTCTAGAAAATCGTGTAGTCGACTATCTCCCTATCTAGCCTGGGGGAACCTATCCATTCGAGAAGTTTATCAAATGGCAATTTCGAGTACTAAGCAAAAGAATTATAACCTCAACGCCTTTATTTCAAGAATACATTGGCAATCGCACTTTATTCAAAAGTTTGAAATGGACTGTTCGATTGAAAACGCCAACATCAACAAGGGGTATCATTCCTTAGAAAAACCATTAAAGAAAATTTTTCACAAAGCTTGGATAGAAGGGCAAACGGGTATTCCTATTGTCGATGCTAGTATTCGATGTTTAAAAGAGACGGGGTATCTCAACTTTAGAATGAGAGCAATGGTCACTTCATTTTACACCCATTTGCTGTGGCAACCTTGGCAAAATGCATCCCCCTTTTTGGCACAAAATTTTTTAGATTTTGAACCAGGTATCCATTTTTCACAATTACAAATGCAAGCAGGAGTAACAGGAGTTAATACAATACGAATCTACAATCCTATTGAAAATAGCAAAAAACATGATGCAGATGGAGAATTTATCAAAGCCTGGATTCCTGAGTTAAAAAATTTACCAGTAAACCTGATTCACGAACCTAGTCTAATGACTCCTTTGGAATGCATGTACTACAATTTTGAATTGGGAAAGGATTACCCCTATCCTATTATCGATGTAAGGGCTGCTCGCAAATTCGCAAGTGATCAGCTTTGGAATTTTAAAAAAACTTCATCAGTACGTCAGCATTCCAAAATAATTATTGATAAATTCTTTAAATAAAGTATTTTTTGTAATTTTGTTCAACTTTTTAATAAATTTGTTAAACAATGTATCAATTATATCGTAAACAATTTTTAAAATGTGATTTAGATCACGCTTGGGAATTCTTTTCAAATCCAAGAAACCTTCAAAAGATTACACCTGATTATATGGGATTTAAAATCAAATCTGGAGCGGATAAGAAAGCATTTGCAGGTCAAGTGATCTGTTACACCGTTTCGCCATTGTTAAATATTCCTATGGAATGGGTTACTGAACTGACACAGGTAAAAGACCATCATTATTTTATAGATGAACAGCGATTTGGTCCTTATAAATTTTGGCATCACAAGCATTTTTTTACCAAAACAGCCGATGGTGTGTTGATGGAAGATGTGTTAGATTACAAACTACCTTTCGGAATTTTGGGAAAGTTAGTACACACACTTTACGTTAAAAACAAACTCAAAGACATATTCGATTACAGAACAGAGGTACTCGAAGAACATTTTAATAGAAATAAATAATGAAAAACATCGTAATAGTAGGAGGAAGTAAAGGAATTGGATTGGAAATTACCAAACAACTATACAGTAATAACAAGGTATACGTTCTTTCTAGAACTGCAGAAGAATTAGCAGGTTTAAACATCACTCATATTCCTTTTGATGTAACTGCTGATCAATTGAATCTAGAGTTGTTACCAGAGATCGTTGATCAATTTGTTTACTGTCCTGGTTCCATAAATTTAAAACCTATTTCCAATCTAAAACAAGAGAGCTTTCAGACTGATATGCAGATCAACTTCTTTGCCTTAACAGATTTATTTCAAGCGATCTTACCCAGACTTAAAAAATCAAATCAGGCTAGTGTCTTGTTCTTTAGCACCGTTGCTGTAAGTGTAGGAATGCCATTTCATGCCTCCATCGCTGCTGCAAAAGGAGCCGTTGAAGGTTTTACAAGATCTGTTGCTGCTGAACTTGCTCCAGGAATCCGAGTAAATGCCATTGCTCCATCTCTAACCCACACCTCACTTGCTGACAAGTTCCTCAACAATGAACGCAAATTAGAAGCCGCAAAAAGCAGAAATCCACTACAAGAGATTGGAGACCCTAAGAAAATTGCAACAACAGCAGTACACTTACTCTCCGATTATGCATCTTGGATAACCGGACAAATCATCCATATTGATGGTGGAATGTCAACTGTTAAAACATCGTAATGAAATTGAATTACAATGCATTAATCACTGTTTTAATCGCTGGATGTTTTTCTTTCGCTTACGGTCAAAATAACGGAAGACTCAGTGGTTATGTTAAAGATGTATTTGGCGAAGCGTTAGAAGGTGCTACTGTTGTATTAATCAATACAGAATACGGTACAACTACGAACCAGGATGGTTTTTTCGTTTTAGAGTCCATTGCCCCCAACAACTACAGTTTGGAAGTCCGATACATAGGTTACTCGACCTTTACGCGTTACAACATACAAGTCCAGTCTGCAGGGACTCAAGAACTCAATATAGAACTCCTACCACAAGAGAATCAACTTGATAATGTGGTGGTTATGGATTATTTTTCATATCGCAAAAAAGAAACACCTCTGTCTACACAAACACTCTCGGCAGTAGAAATTGCCAATTATCCTGGAGGTAATAATGATGTAGTTCGTGTAGCTCAGTCCCTACCAGGAGTAGCACCTTCTATTGGTGGCTTTAGAAATGACCTCATCATTCGTGGAGGTGCACCAAATGAGGTCGTCTATTTTATGGATGGTATCGAACTTACTGCGATCAATCATTTCAGTACTCAAGGAAGCTCTGGTGGACCTGCTGGGATGCTCAACGTTTCTTTTATAGATGAAGTAACACTCAATACGTCATCCTTTCTAGCCTCAACAGACAATGCCTTATCAGGTGTTCTAAATTTCAAACAGCGTCAAGCACCCACTGACAAAAAACACTACAATATACGAGTCGGTGCTAGTGAAACGGCATTGACATTTATGGGACCTTTAACAAACAAATCAAAAGAGCGCCCAATAAGTGCCATTGCCTCGATTCGTAGAAGTTATTTACAGTTTTTATTTGAAATTATCGGTTTACCCATACGTCCTGATTATTGGGATTATCAATTTAAAGTGTCTAAATCAGTAGATCGTCAAAATGAACTTACTATCATTGGACTGGGATCCATTGATGAATTTAGTGTTGTGGCTCCACAAAGTGATCTAATAGATCAGGTTGCTACTGCTCAACAGGTTCCTTTTATCGAACAAAACACGAACAATATAGGTGTCAATTGGAAACGTCAGTTTACAAAGCTGAAAGGTAACAGTATTTTGTCTGCTAGCTTTAATAATAAAATCAATAATTTTTCTAGATACAGTGACAATGTCAATCAAAAGGGGTTATTATACAGCAATCTCTTTGACGAGCGTTATTTGCAATTGCGATACAATGCAACCTTCTATCTAAATGACTATAAACTGAGTCTGGGTGGAAACTTAAAAAATATAGTAAACCATCACGAATTAGAAACGAGTACGGAGTTGATATCATACAATTCTTTAGACTTTTTTCAAAACGGTCTTTATTCTCAAGTATCAAAAAGCTACTTCGATAATAAATTCGAGCTATCCACTGGTTTCAGACTCGACTACACCAACTATCAACAAAGTCACAAAACAGCTTTTTCACCCCGTATATCGATGAGTTATGCTATTGGAGAAAAATCTAAAATTAACAGTACTCTAGGAAGATACTTCAAATTACCTCCTTTAACAGTATTAGGGTATCAGGAAGGTGGACAATTTATAAATGCTTCAAACTTTGAGTATACTCAAAGTAACCACCTGGTAATCGGCTACGAAAGTTTTATCGATACAGCACTTTTATTCTCCCTCGAGGGATTTTATAAACACTACAACAATTACCCTGTATCTGTTAACGACAATGTTTCTCTGGCAAACAAAGGCGGTGATTTTGAAATTCTTGGAAATGAAGCAGTTACCTATAATGGTAAAGGAAAATCATATGGTGTCGAATTAATGTTACAGCAGAAATTTATCGATAATGGGTTTGGAATTTTATCTTATACCTACTTCCATTCTCTTTTTGACAACGGATCCTCCGTTTACCTTCCATCCGCCTGGGACAGTCGACATCTTGTTTCGTTTACGGGAGGATATGGATTCAAAAAGAATTGGAACCTCAGTATGCGTTATCGATATGCAGGTAAAACACCCTTTGCTCAGGTAGATTTCCCGAGAACCATTGAGAGCTATCCAATAATTCAATACGACTACCAAAGTCTTGCTAACAATCGGTTGAATAGCTTTAGTCAAATGGATATCCGTATTGATAAGAAATGGAATCACAAGCGAAATACTGTAGATTTTTATATCGAATTTCAAAATGCTTTAAAAAATGAAATACCTCAAGCACCGCAATACGCATTGATTTTTGACGATAATCAAAATCCACAATTAATCAATGCCCAGTCGCAGTCCAACCAATTAGTACCAACTATAGGATTAGTAATCGATTTTTAAAATGAAAAAAGAATTTACAAAACAATTATTATCCATTCAGGAACTTTCGAACTTGTCAGAAATTGAGAAGGGAACGATTCGTGTATGGGAAAAAAGATACCACATCTTAGAACCGCAACGTACGGATACCAACATACGTTTGTACACCTTAGATGATTTAAAATTTTTACTCAATATCAAGTTATTAATTGATAAAGGTTACAAAATATCAAAAATAGCTGCGATGTCAAATCGTGAAATTGAGGAATTAATTGCTGACAATTACGAAAATGATTTTAGCGTTTCGACCCATGTAAAACGAATGTTATTAGATGTTTTAGTCTTTGATAAAGAATCGTTTGAAGCACATTACAATCAGATTTCACAAACGAATGATTTTAAGACCATCTATATGGATTACATTGTACCCCTTCTTTATTATGTTGGCGTACTTTGGCAAACCAATAATTTAGATATCAGTCATGAACATTTTCTTGTAGAGATCATCAAACAGAAATTGTATTCAGAAATTGACAAAGAAGTGATCAATTTTAATTCAAGAGAAACCTTTATACTCTTTCTTCCTGAAAACGAAATACACGATGTAGGCCTGTTGTTTTTTCATTACTTATTATTAATAAATCAAATCAATTGCATCATGTTAGGGGCTACCATTCCCTTAGATGCGCTCGATAAATTTATCAATAGTGATGAAACCATTTATTTTGTATCCCACCTCTCAACCAACTTTAGAATTGAAGAAGTCACTAAATTTTTACAAGAATTAATCATACAAATCGACGAAAAATGCTATAAAGAATTGTGGATTACAGGAAGTGCGATACACGATCTCAAAAACAACATCAAGTCATCAAAATGTAGATTTATAGAAAGTATTGATGATTTAGAAAATCAATTAAAAAAAATTGGACATGCAAAAGAGAAAATGGAATCTCGCTGATATTGAAGTACTCGAAAAAAAGAAACGACTTCATTTAATTAATTCCTGTACAGGGTATAAATCAGCCAACTTAATTGGAAGTATTTCCTCTGATGGTATTGAAAACCTAGCCGTTTTTAGTTCTATTATCCATTTGGGTAGTGATCCTGCTTATTTAGGGTTCATATTACGTCCTACTACAGTACCAAGACACAGTTTTGCAAATATGTTAGAAACGGCATATTTAACCGTGAATCACGTGAATGAGTCCATATACAAACAAGGACATGATACGAGTTTGAGCTTTCCTAAAGAACAATCTGAATTTGAAAAGGTTGGCTTGACTCCCGAATATCAAAATAACTTCATCGCTCCATTTGTCAAGGAAGCATCTATTAAAATTGGATGTAAGTACTCCTCTCATTACGAAATAAAAGAAAATGGCACCATTCTAGTCACTGCACAAATTATAAGTATCGAAGCCCCTATTGAGGCCGTAGATGATGATTTGTTCATCGATTTAAGTAGAGCTAACACGCTTACCATCAATGGTCTAGATGGGTATGCAAAAACTAAAACCATTGAACGCATACCCTATAAAAAACTCTAATTTAACTTAGAAATTAAAAAAATATTAATAATAAAACTAGAATTTTTCGTTCTAGCTTTTTTAATGAATCCCTCCTTTTAAATCCTTCCTTTGATAATTTCGTCGACTATCTCAGGATTGAGAAGTGTTGAAATATCTCCGAGATTACCAGTTTCATTTGAAGCTATTTTTCGAAGAATTCTTCTCATAATTTTTCCTGATCTGGTTTTTGGAAGTCCAGAGGTAAACTGAATTTTATCTAATTTAGCGATCGGACCGATGTGTTCGGTAATAACCTGATTGATTTCTTTCTTTAAATTGTCACGATCTCTGTACTCACCTGTCTCTTTGAGAATCACATAACCGTATAAAGCATTCCCTTTGATATCATGTGGATAACCTACGATAGCAGATTCAGCAACTGCATTGTGTTCATTGATTGCATCTTCAATTGGTGCTGTACCTAGGTTATGTCCCGATACGATAATCACATCATCTACCCTACCAGTGATTCTATAATACCCAACTTCATCTCTTAAGGCACCATCTCCTGTGAAATACATCCCTGGGAATGCAGAAAAATACGTTTCTGCATAACGTTGGTGATTGCCCCAAATACTTCGTGCGATCGAAGGCCAAGGAAATTGAACACAGAGTCTACCGTCAACTTGATTTCCAAAGATTTCATTTCCGTTTTCATCCATGAGTACAGGTTGAATTCCAGGAAGTGGTAGGGTTGCATAGGTTGGTTTTGTGGGTGTGATAAATGGAATTGGGGAGATCATGATTCCTCCAGTTTCAGTTTGCCACCAAGTATCTACAATAGGTGATTTCTTATCTCCAATATGATCGTTATACCAATGCCAAGCTTCCTCGTTGATCGGTTCTCCAACTGTTCCAAGTACTTTTAGTGAGGATAAATCGCTACCAGTTACATAGTCTAAATTTTCTTTTGCAAGTGCTCTAATCGCTGTTGGAGCCGTATAGAACTGATTGACTTTGTGTTTTTCAATAATCTCCCAGAATCGACTAAAATCTGGATAGGAAGGAATTCCTTCAAACATAACTGTAGTTGCTCCATTTGCAAGAGGCCCATAGACAATATATGAATGTCCAGTAATCCATCCTATATCAGCTGTACACCAATAGACATCCTCATCTTGGTATTGAAATACGTTTTTAAATGTATAGGCCGTGTAAACCATATAACCTGCCGTGGTGTGTAACATTCCTTTCGGTTTACCTGTAGAACCAGAAGTATACAGTATAAAAAGAGGATCTTCTGCATCCATTATTTCAGCATCACAATGCGAATCAGCCTCATCTAAAAGCGGTTCAAGCCAGTAATCTCTTCCTGTTTGCATTTGAACATTTTCACCAGTTCTATTGACAACCAAAACAGTTTCTATAGTTGTACAATTCTTGAGTGCTTCATCGACAATCGCCTTAATTGCAATCGTCTTAGGTCCTCTAAAAGATCCATCAGAGGTCATTATCGCTTTTGCTTCACAGTCGTTGATACGCGCCGCTAAAGCAGAAGAAGAGAATCCTGCAAATACAACAGAATGAACTGCTCCAATACGAGCACAGGCTAATAAGGATACTGCAAGTTCAGGAATCATTGGCATATAGATAACAACGCGATCCCCTTTTTGAATTCCCTTTGATTTTAGAACGTTTGCCATTTTACACACACGTTCGTGTAATTGTCTATAGCTTAAAGTAATGGCATCTTCATCAGGTTTATTAGGCTCAAAGAGAATGGCTGTTTGATCCGCCTTTGTCACTAAATGACGATCAATACAATTTTCTGTAATGTTGAGTTTGGCTCCTTTGAACCATTCAATTTTAGGTTCTTTGAAGTCCCATTCGAGAACTTTATCCCATTTTTTTCTCCACAGAAAGTGCTCTTCAGCAACTTCAGCCCAAAATGTTTCAGGATTTCTGATGGATCTTCGATAAACATTAAAATACTCTTCAAGAGATTTTATGTGATAATTACTCATGATTTAATCAAATAATTAGTGGTTAGAGGGTTTGTTAACGCCAGAGGGAATTCGAATGGTTTCAACAAGCTGTTGAATCTCTTCAGGAGCAGGCTTTTTTACAATCAAATGAACTCCAATAGCAACTATAAAGTTAACAAGCATAGCGACACTACCAAATCCTTCAGGAGAAATATCAAACCACCAGTCAGAAGTTAAACCTGCAACAACCTCTAAACCACCGTCAAAAAATCCAAATTTAAATTTTAAAATATAATAACACATTAGTAGAATACCCACGACCATTCCACTAATAGCCCCTTCTTTACTCATTTTTTTGTAAAAAACACCCAATACAATTGCTGGGAAAAAAGAGGATGCAGCAAGACCAAATGCCAATGCAACTACTGCAGCTACAAAGCCCGGTGGATTTATTCCAAAGTATGCTGCTACGACCACCGCAAATACTGATGCTAATCGGGCATACCAAAGTTCTTCTTTTTCAGTAAGATGAGGCTTTACAACTTTTTTGATCAAATCATGGGAAACTGCAGAGGAGATCACCAATAATAATCCAGCTGCAGTAGAAAGTGCTGCAGCAAGTCCACCTGCTGCAACTAGTGCAATAACCCAAGCAGGAAGATTCGCTATTTCTGGGTTAGCAAGAACCATAATATCTCTATCTACAGTAAGTTCATTTATTTGAGCATCAGCTACGTATTGAATGACACCATCTTGATTTTTATCTTCAAATTTTAAAAGTCCTGTATCCTCCCAATAACGAAACCAGGAGGGCATTTGATTATAAGATTGTTCACTTACGGTGTTGATTAAATTAATTCTTGAAAAGACTGCTACTGCAGGTGCTGTTGTATATAAAATCGCTATTAACAAAAGGGCAATTCCAGCTGATTTTCTTGCGTCTTTGACACGTTTTACAGTAAAGAATCGAACTATTACATGTGGTAACCCAGCTGTTCCAACCATCAACGCTAAACTGATCGCAAAGACATCGGTCATCGATTTACTCCCTGAGGTGTACTGATGAAATCCAAGCTCCGCTGAAAGACCATCTAAAGCATCTAAAAGATAGGTTCCGTTATCCAGTGTACCTCCCATACCTAACTGAGGAATTAAATTCCCTGTCATTTGAAATGATATAAAAATGGCTGGAACCATAAAGGCAAATATAAGCACACAGTATTGAGCAACTTGTGTATAGGTAATCCCCTTCATTCCACCCATCACAGCATAAAACAAAACGATAATCATTCCAATAATCACCCCAGTGTTTATATCTACCTGAAGAAACCTTGAGAAAACAACTCCTACTCCTCTCATTTGTCCAGAAACATAGGTAAAGGAAACCAGTAAGGTACACACGACCGCAACAATCCTTGCCGTCTTTGAATAATAGCGGTCTCCGATAAAATCGGGAACGGTGAATTTTCCAAATTTTCTAAGATAAGGCGCTAAGAGTAATGCAAGAAGAACATAACCTCCGGTCCATCCCATTAAATACACAGAACCATCGTATCCCATAAAAGAGATGAGTCCTGCCATTGAAATAAAGGAGGCCGCTGACATCCAATCGGCTGCAGTGGCCATTCCATTGGCCCAAGGAGATACTCCACCTCCTGCGACATAAAATTCTTTAGTAGATTTGGCTTTTGACCAGATAGCGATTCCAATATAAATCGAAAAAGTTAAGCCTACCATGATATAAGTCCATACTTGTACACTCATAAGTTGTTGTTTGATTGTTGATTAATGGCTTTAGTTGGTTTCTTCTGGATCCTCGTATCCAAACTTATGATCCAAGCGATTCATCAGTCTCATATAAATGAAGATGAGAATTACAAAAGCGTAAATTGACCCTTGTTGGGCAAACCAGAATCCGAGTTTAAAACCCATAATTTGAATTTGATCCAGCTCTTCTTTGAGCAAAATTCCAAAACCAAAAGAAACTAAAAACCAAATTGACAAGAGTATCAAAAGATACTTAAGGTTCTGTTTCCAATACAAAATGTGCTGATCTTGTTTCATTGTTTGATGATTTGAATACCAATATAGCAAAAAAAATCCCCAAAAAGGGGATCATATTTTAGAGTGAGTTTAGAAAATTCAGAACATTTGTTTTAATCCGATCGTTTATATTGGTCAAATCAGCTCGAACAAAGGCTTCTCCCGTAATATTCTCATAAAGTTCGATATAGCGTTCAGAGACCGTTTCAATATACGCATCACTCATTTGAGGAAGTACTTGTCCTTCTAAACCTTGGAATCCATTAGAGATTAACCATTGACGAACAAACTCCTTAGAAAGTTGTTTTTGAGCTTCTCCTCTATCTTGACGCTCCTGATAACCATCGGCATAGAAATACCTCGAAGAATCAGGAGTGTGAATTTCATCGATCAACACAATCTCTCCAGATTTTGTCTTACCAAATTCATATTTGGTATCTACTAAAATTAAACCTCGTTCTGCTGCTAATTCAGTACCTCTTTTAAATAAGGCTCGAGTGTATTTTTCAAGAACCTCGTAATCCTCTTTAGATACAATTCCTCTTGATAATATATCCTGTCTTGAAATATCCTCATCGTGATCTCCCATTTTAGCTTTAGTAGCCGGAGTGATAATTGGTTCTGGAAATGCGTCGTTTTCTTTCATTCCTTCTGGCATTGGAACTCCACACAACAATCTCCTACCA
>JAYPEX010000014.1:0-6207 GCA_038125995.1 Flavobacteriaceae bacterium | reverse complement strand
GTCGTTTTCTTTCATTCCTTCTGGCATTGGAACTCCACACAACAATCTCCTACCAGCCTTGTATTCACGTGCAGCATGTCCTGATAGATATCCTCTAATCACCATTTCAATCTTAAAAGGCTCACATGCATGTCCTATGGCAACATTCGGATCTGGTGTGGCAATCAACCAATTGGGAACTAAATCCTCGGTGTAAGCCATCATTTTAGTAGCGATCTGATTGAGAATTTGTCCTTTGTAAGGGATGCCCTTAGGCATTACTACATCAAATGCAGAGAGACGATCAGTTGCAATCATCACTAGTAAATCATTTTGAAGTGTGTACACCTCTCTAACCTTTCCCTTGTAAACGGACTTTTGTCCTGGGAACTCAAAATTTGTGTCTGTAATTGTATGACTCATTAAAAATTATTTTGATGTTCTATTTGAGAGTAGGCATCGATGATTTTCTTCACTAATTTGTGACGAATTACGTCTCTGTCATCTAAATGAACAATTGATATTCCTTTTACATTCCCCAAAATTAATAAGACTTCCTTTAATCCAGAAATAACTCTTCTAGGTAAATCAATTTGTCCAGGATCACCTGTTAGAATAAACTTAGCATTTTTACCCATACGAGTTAAAAACATCTTCATTTGAGCATGAGTTGTATTTTGAGCCTCATCTAGAATCACAAAAGCATTGTCAAGAGTTCTACCCCTCATAAAGGCGAGCGGTGCAATTTGAACCGTCCCATTCTCAATATAACCCTCTAATTTTTCATGTGGAATCATATCGCGAAGTGCATCGTACAAAGGCTGCATATAGGGATCGAGTTTCTCCTTTAAATCTCCTGGTAAAAAACCGAGATTTTCACCAGCCTCTACAGCTGGTCTAGTTAGAATAATTCTCTTCACTTGTTTTTCTTTTAAGGCCTTGACAGCCAATGCGACAGAAGTATACGTTTTACCTGTACCCGCAGGTCCGATCGCAAATATCAAATCACTATGCTTAGAAGCCTCAACAATTTTGCGTTGATTTGGAGTTTTGGCCTTAATGGTTCTCCCACTGACTCCATGTACGATAGTCTCTCCCAAATTCTCATAGGAAACCTCCTTAAATTCATCTTCAGCACCACTTAAGATATAATCAATCGCTTGATCATCAATGTGATTGTACTTTGCTAAATGAGAAGTGAATTGTTCGATGATTTTTTCAAAAGCCAGCAATTGATCATCATCTCCATAAGCTTTAATATTAGTTCCTCTAGCGACAATTTTTAGCTTTGGAAAATGATTCCTAAGATGTGTTACCAGAGTATTTTTCTCTCCAAAAAAATCTCTGGGATTGATATCGGTAAGTTCTATACTTAATTCGTTCAAATAAAAGAGTTTTAAATTGTTATATCACAAAAGTGAAAATGCTAATATTTTAGTTAATTTTGTTTTTAACAAACTTAAATAAAAATCCAATCAACACCTTAAAAATCTATTAACAGTATTGATGCCGATTATTACACTAACTACCGATTTTGGACTTAAAGATCACTTTGTTGGTGCGCTAAAAGGAGCTATTTACTCTGCAATAGAAAACATTCATATTGTTGATATCTCACATCAAATAACTCAGTTTAATATTCAAGAGTGTGCTTATATTTTAAAAAATGCCTACAAACACTTCCCAAAGGGAAGTATCCATATAGTAGGTGTCGATTCGGAACTCACTCTAACCAACAAACATTTAGTTATTAAGATTGATGGGCATTATTTTATTACAGCCAATAATGGAGTTATGAGTTTAATCTGTGATGAAATCAAGGCTGAAAAGGTATACGAATTACAACTACCCAATACGATACACAATAGTTTTCCAAGTTTAAATATCTTTGTTAAGGCTGCTTGTCATATCGCAAGAGGAGGAACATTGGAAGTCATTGGTAAACCCTTTAATGAACTCAAAGAACTAGTCGATTACAAAGCGAGGATATCTGACGATGGAAAAACGATAGAAGCACACGTGATTTACATAGACAGTTATGGTAATATTGTAACCAACGTAAAAAAACACTTATTTGAATCCTACAGAAATGGAAGGTCTTTTACCATTAATGCGCGTCATGCCAAAATCAATAAGATCAACCAAAACTATAGTGATTTGAATATTCAAGACGGAAAACTATTAAGTTTGTTTAACGATTCCGATTATTTAGAATTGGCTATATATAAAAGCGATCGACAATCAGGAGGTGCTTCATCTCTTTTAGGATTGGATTACAGAGATCGAATTACCGTTGTCTTTTATTGAGAAGAAATACTTCAACTTATAAACAATACTGATTTCTAGCTATTGTTTTAAAACTTCAAACAACTCAAAAAATACAAATCAATATTATTTATATTTTATTGTATTTCAAATACTTATATTCACATACTTAATTAATTTCACTACATTAAATTACTTTTTTCAATCCTAATTAGTGTTGATAAAATAGTTTCGCAAACTAGAACAATTGAAATATCTTTGTTTTAACACCATTAATAATTATTAAATGAAATTTATAGTATCAAGTTCCTATTTACTTAAGCAATTACAACTCTTAGGAGGTGTGATTAACAATTCAAATACCCTACCTATATTAGATAATTTTTTATTCGAACTAGATCAAAATAAACTGATAGTATCTGCATCTGATTTAGAAACTACGATGACTTCTTCCTTGGAAGTAGAATCAGAGGACAAAGGTAGTATCGCAGTACCTGCAAGACTTTTATTAGATACTTTAAAAACCTTTGCAGAACAACCTCTAACCTTTGTTGTAGAAGACAACAATACTGTTGAAATCAGTGCTAATAATGGAAAATATGCTATCGCTTATGCCGATGGAAGTGAATTTCCAAATTCAATATCACTTCCTAACCCAAGTAGTACAAAGATTGAGGGTGATATCTTAGCAAATGCTATTTCAAAAACTATTTTTGCTGCTGGAAATGACGATTTAAGACCTGTGATGAGTGGGGTGTTTTTTCAGATCAGTTCTGAAATCATCACTTTTGTTGCAACTGACGCTCATAAATTGGTCAAATACCAAAGAGATGATGTCAATGCAACAGAGCTCGCTGAATTCATCATGCCCAAAAAACCTTTAAACTTACTTAAAGGAATTCTTTTAGGTTCTGAGAGTGAAGTATTGATTGAGTACAATGACTCTAATGCTAAATTTAGTTTTGACAATACAGAGCTCATCTGTAGATTAATCGATGGTAAATATCCAAATTACGAGGCTGTAATTCCAAAAGAAAATCCTAACAAATTAACCATTAACAGAGTTCAACTCTTAAACTCTGTAAAACGTGTCTCGATTTTCTCAAATAAAACAACTCATCAACTACGATTAAAGATCGCTGGTGCAGAACTCAATATATCAGCTGAGGATGTGGACTACAGCAATAAAGCCGAAGAACGTTTAAACTGTGCGTATCAGGGAGATGATATTCAAATTGGATTTAACTCACGATTCTTGGTTGAAATGCTCAATAGTTTAAGCTGCGATGAAGTAAGTCTTGAAATGAGTTTACCTAATAGAGCGGGTATTTTAAAACCAGTTGACGGACTAGATCCAGGTGAAGAAATCACGATGCTAGTGATGCCTGTGATGCTCAATAACTAAAAATACAATCAAACAATGAAGAAGGCCCTTAAAGGGCCTTTTTTTATTTGATGAATTTAATACTGAATGGATAATCGACAGGCTCTCCCTTCGAAGCTTTTAATCCATTGATGATTGGAAAAGCAATTTCTAAAATCGCAATCGCTATAAGTCCTAAAATACCGATACCAAGAATAATCAAAAAAGCAGAGGCAATTGCATATACAAACATACTGAGTTGAAAATTAAATATTGCTTTACCGTGAACATCCATATCAATGATCTTATCTTTCTGAGTAAGCCACAACACAAGAGGCACGATAAATCCTCCAAAACCACTCACCAAATTGATGAGCTGTGTATAATGAGTTACTGCTAATAGGTTTCTGTCTTCTTTTAACATCTTTATATATTGTTTTATTAAAAGTACAAAAAAATACAGACCTACTTCAATTGATCTTTCAAGATTACAATTCCATTTTTTTAAACTAATTTTGTACAGTGCACAACAATGATACTATTATTGCTTTAGCTACAGCTCCAGGTACTGGAGCTATTGCTATTATTAGACTTTCAGGGCCTGATGCTATCGATGTGGTCAGTGATTCATTTCAATCTGTGAGCGCTAAGCTTCTCAAAAATCAAAAAAGCCATACAATACACTTAGGACATATTAAGGATGGTGAACATTTAATCGATCAAGTATTAGTCAGCATCTTTAAGGGACCCAACTCATATACAGGAGAGAATATAGTTGAGATTTCCTGTCATGGCTCCACTTATATACAGCAACGCATCATGCAACTCTTTCTCAAGAAAGGAGTTCGTGCTGCGCAAGGAGGTGAATTTACTATGAGAGCCTTTTTAAATGGAAAGATGGACCTCAGTCAGGCCGAAGCGGTAGGAGATTTAATTGCTAGTGAGAACGAAGCTTCACACCAGATAGCACTTCAACAAATGCGCGGAGGATTTAGCTCTGAAATTAAAAAACTAAGAGAGCAACTTTTGAATTTTGCATCGTTGATAGAACTTGAATTAGATTTTGCTGAAGAAGATGTATCTTTTGCAGATCGTGAAGAGTTTAAAAAGCTACTCAATACCATAACCGAAGTGCTTAAAAAACTCATTGATTCATTTGCTCTTGGTAACGTGCTCAAAAATGGAGTTCCAGTGGCAATAGTTGGGGCTCCAAATGTTGGCAAGTCAACCCTACTCAATGCACTTTTAAACGAAGAACGCGCTATTGTTTCCAATATAGCAGGAACTACTAGAGATACCATTGAAGATGAACTATCCATCGGAGGTATTGGTTTTCGATTTATCGATACTGCTGGTATAAGAGCTACTGAGGATCAAATTGAAAAGATAGGAATTCAAAGGACTTTTGAAAAAATAGGTCAAGCCAAGCTGATACTCTATTTAATCGATTCCTTGGCCTGTGTTAAAGACATACAATTAGCGAAACAGGATGAAATTGAAATTCTAAAAATTGAAAAGAAACATCCAAAAAAACACCTCATTGTTCTTGGAAATAAGGTAGATCAGCTCTCTAAAGGAGAACAAGAGCATTTAAAAGAACTCATTCCTCAAATACAATTTATAGCAGCAAAAACCGGTGAAGGTGTTGAAAAACTAAAAGAATCATTTATTGAAGGGGTTCACTCTGGTGCTATCAGCAATAATGACACGATCATCACCAACAGTAGACATTACGATTCACTGATTAAAGCGCTAGAGGAAATCGATAAAGTAAAAGAAGGATTGGCAGAGGAACTTCCTTCTGACCTACTAGCCATTGATATCAGACAAGCACTTCATCACTTTGGTGAAATCACTGGAGAGATTAGTTCTGATGAACTCCTTGGAAATATTTTTGCGAATTTCTGTATCGGTAAATAGCCAATTACAAATGATATCTCAATCCTAGGGTGCTAATTGAAGATCCGTTTGAAAGGGTCTTATTTAAAAATCCATTGATCGAAAACTTTTCAGATAAAGTATAACTGATTGTTTGAGCAATACCATAAGTGTTTTCAAAGTCCATACCGTATACTTGTGTAGTAAAAACAAAACTGTTCTTCCTAATAATGGTCATAAAGTTAAAGAGCTTCATTTTAAAATCATTATTCATACCTGTTCCACGAATAAACATACCTGTAAAACCAACAGACTCATTTAATTGGTAGGTAGCTAAGACTTCTCTTGCAAAAAAAGTATCCATATGAAAATCTTCATCCACCTGAAAAGCAGGTAAATGCGCTCCTAATTGCAATTTCAATTTCTTATCAACTAATTTGTAACGCGTAATAAAAATTCCACCTCTTGGTTTCATTCCATCTACTCGAATATTGGCAATTAAACTACCGGAGACTCTTTTGTCAGTTGCAGTACCTAAATTGATTATGAAATTAGGTTGATCATCTGTAAATGCGGGTACTAATGAAAATCCTCCTGTATTTAATTCCACTGATCCATACTGAGAATAAGCTGATGATGCTATCAAAACAAAAAGGACGAAAAGTCTTTTTACAAACATTCTTTAACTTTAAAATTTAATGCGTCAAATATACACAATTTAT
>JAYPEX010000013.1:0-42108 GCA_038125995.1 Flavobacteriaceae bacterium | reverse complement strand
AAGAGGCCACCGGTTCGAATCCGGTATTCTCCACTTTGAATGCAACAAAAAATTAAAGGTTTCCTATGGGAGCCTTTTTTTGCTGTATATGAACTCTTTAAAGCAAGAAACCACCTTGTAAAAGGTGGCTTCCTGACTATTTTTCGCTATAAGAAACGAAAACCAAACTAAACTATAAACCAGCTATTAAAAACCAGTGCGTAATAAGAACTCGAGGTTATTGTTAACCGAAGCTACACTGCCTCTTGCTCCCATTCCATATGCGAATCCAATTTTCAACTTTTCATTGAGTTTGAATGTCGATAAAGCAGATATTCCTTTATTAGATCTAAGCGTAAGACCAAAATCTAATATGTTGTTATATGAAACCATGGTGTTAATATCTAATAATGGATCGATACCATCTACATAGGTCATTAAAACAGAAGGTCTAACAGTAAATTGATCATTCATTCTGATTTTATAACCAAAACTACTGTAGACATGCATTTTTGAAGTTGATAATAGATTAACTCCATTTTCTTCGGCAATTCTTGTAGTTTCAAAGAACTTAGGAATTGAAATAGACATATCCCACTTTTCGTTGATTAGGTGAAATCCAAAACCTAAGTTAGGTTTAGAAACACTGATATCAACAAGACTAGGGTCAATTGCAGAATCAATAAGTGTTAATCCACTTGCATTTAGGTTATAAAATACTCCTGAACCTCTCAAACCAAAGTAGAGAGAAGAACCATTCGTCAATTGAATTCCATAAGAAAAATCAAGTGAAACAACATTGTTAGTTTCAACAAAGGTTTTATCATTTAAGATATTAAGTCCAACACCCAGTCCACTACTCAATTTCTTGTCATAAGCTATAAACATAGATGTAGGTGATTGAGCGGCACCTGCCCACTGCTTAACATAAGCAGTGGTGAAGTTGCCTTCTTCGTTCATTCCAGAATAAGCTGGATTATAAATATTCATTAAGTCATTATACTGAGTGACTACTCCATCTTGCTGAGCCCATCCAACAAGACCAATCATTCCTACAATAACTGAGATATATGTTTTAATTTTTTTCATCTTAATTTAATTTTTAGGTTGATTAGTTACTAGCAATATATACCCATCCTTGGTGGTCTACTGAACCATTTCCGTCAGCATCTATGGTATAGTAATAAGATGCACTTGGCAATTTGCTAGTTCCTGTTTTATTAATACCATCCCAAGTATTTTTATAATTCACGGCATTGAATACCTCTATACCTGAACGATTAAATACTCTAATAATACTATTTGGGTGATTCAAAATATTCTTAATAACCCAGAAGTCATTTTTACCATCCGAATTCGGAGTGATTGCTTCAGCAATCGTAAGTTCTAAGTCATCACAAACATCCCCGATTCCATCAAAATCTAAATCTGATTGATCCGCATTTGCTGTGGTTGGACAGTTATCAATGTTATCATTAACACCATCACTATCGGTATCCATCAAAGTTGAATCTGTTCCCAATTCAGCTTCTTCAACGTCCGTTAATCCATCGTTGTCATCATCAGTGTCATTAAGATTGGATAACATATCGCCATCTGTATCTAAAGGTTTAGATGTAGCATCGTTAGGATTTGATTGACCGTCAGTCACCTCATCAAAATCTAAGTATCCATCACCGTCTGAATCTGAAAGCGGATCGTCGTTTCCAGCATCTCTTTCGTCAGCCAGTCCATCTCCATCTGCATCTGCAGTAGATGATTCAGCTGCATCGATGATCCCATCACCATCAAAGTCCCCAGTTCCTTCTTCTAAATCTCCTTTTCCATCACCATCAGTATCTGGAGAAAGTGGATCTGTTCCATTTGCTATCTCATCAAGATCGACAATGGTATCTCCATCTGTATCATCATTGGCTCTTAAGGCTGGTAGTGGATCCCATTCGTCATCTCCTTTTGTGAAGTTGAAAGTGGTAATCTCAGTACCATCGTTAAGTATTGGCTCCGTAAGTGCAGTTGCCCATGATGCTCTGCTTGAAGAATTATCAGCTCCTGATAATTCTACCGTTCCAAATTCGTACATCCCCGGAGAAGTTCCTCCCAATGAATCATTCCATCCAATTGGACTAATTAATGAATTTCCTTCTTCACCCGGGTAAGTAGAAGATGCAACATTGGTATTGTAGAAAACTACTTCAGAAGTATTCGCTTGCCATGGTCTACCAAAATAACCAGGCTTAGCTCCGAATTCAGATGCTGTATCAACACCTGGAGTCGTTGAAACCACATTACATTCATACATTAAATATCCTCTTCCAGAACTCTGTTGAGCTGCAGTAATGTATGTTGCATCACTACTAACATCTGAGGTGTTGAATACAATATCAGTATGATAAAATACAGCTGTCATTCCTCCAAAAATATAATCTACAGCTCCCATCATTGCACCACGGTATACTACTACTCTAGCGTTAGTACCACCAAAGAATGCATCTTGTCTTCCAACGACTCTACATTTGTTTAAGATCACCTTATCAGCATCGTTAGCAACACCAATTGCTGCAGCTCGTTCAACAAAACTTCTGTTTTGTACTGAAGTGTCTCCTAGTGTAGTTGGCCTTAATCCTTTAGAACCACTACCCTCTACAACAATATCTTCAGACTCCTTTTTAGAAATATATTGGTTAAAAGAGTTTTCCAAAATAAGATCTTCAGCAATAAACCCTGTTGAAGCAACAACCACTGTAGCATTCCAGTAAGAAGCTTTAGTCGTTCCTGAAACGTTATCATTTGAACGGTATCCATTCTCAATGTTTACAGCAAGAACTTCAGCGTTCCACTTATTGTCATTTCCTTGTGAATAATAGTGATATCCATATCCATAGTATGAGGTGATTCTCACCGCATTGTCTTCAATATCAACTCCAGCATTCTTCAATCCAATACTTGGATTAGCTGATGCATTTTTCAAGGTAACATTAGGAGCAGCAATTACTAACATTTCTTCGTAATTTCCTGGATCAATCATCACAGTAACACGTTCTAAGTCAGAATCTTTTCCAGTAGCTGAAGATCTTTCCATAGAATTGATCGCATCAAGTGCGGCACCAATAGTTTGGAAATCTTTATCAGGACCTACGGTAAGTACTGCTTTAAAAGGAATAATTTTTGAAGTTCTAATGTTTGTCACATAAGAAGTGCCATTAAAAGTTAGACTAACTGTACCCGCTTCAGTACCTGTGTATTTATATTCTATAGTTTCAAGAAGTCCAGTGCTTCTAGAGTTTGTGATGATCGCATCACCGCCATCGATATTAAAATCAGCTTGATAATAATAATTCACAGTCATCTTTTCTCCTGGGTTCATTGGCACACCAATACTAGAGTTGGCTGGTGCTCCAAGATGGCCTTTTGCAATTTCATTTTTAACATTATTAAGAGCCATCCCCTTATAATAGGTGTCAGCATATACAATTACTTTATCATCAAAACTCCATTCATTAACAGTTTTAAATGATAAGTCTTTTGTTGTATCAGCTCCATTTACAGACAAATTTGAAATCAATGCAGCTTCAATTGGATATTGATCTAAACCTGCTAAAGCAACAGTATAGGTTCCGTCTCTCAAAGTAATTGAATTTGTTCCTGTAAAGGAGTAACTATATCCATTTTCATTCAAATTAGAAAAAGTAATCTCTATTGTTGCTAACTGTTCTTCATTTAAATCCGATGCGTTAATTGCAATATTGTAAGTCGGTTTTGAAGTAAATACAAGATCTTCAGCAATAGTAGACGAAGAAGCTGCTATAGTAATCGTTGAAGTACCAATCGTATAATCGTTTACACCACTTGCGGTAATTGTATATTCGACATCTGCTTCTAACTCTACACTGTAAGTAGCGGCATCAACATTGATTTTTGGCTGAGGAACAAATAATTTCTCAGCAGCTGGATCTGGTGTATAAGTCAATGTCAAATTAGAAAGATCACTTCCTAAGCCTGAAACAGAACCTGAAACTGAGTATACTACAGCTTTAACAATTGAAAGGTCTAAAACTTTTAAACTGTCATTTAAACTCATTTCAGTAGTCGACAAAACATATCCATTGGCATTTTCCAATGATATAGCATAGTCATATCCTGTTGGCAAATCAATAACATAACTTCCCCCATTTGGTGAAGTTGACCATGATTTACCACTTGCATTGGTAAATACAATTTTATAGTCAGATGGAATTCCTTCTGCTTTAGTTATATCTATAGCACCCACAAGCGTTTGGTAAATTGCTTCTTGTTTCGTAACTCTATAAACAACAATCTTGTCTTTGGTGTCATAGAATTTATAGGTTCCTTTTTGTTTGGCAACAAATTTATGATCAGAAAGTGTTTTATCGTTGACTGATGTATCATCTTGCTTTGAAGGGTCAGACTCTAAAAAGAATCTCAATTCTCCTCCTCCATTTCCTGAAATCGCTGCAATTGTGATTTCATCATTTTCCTCTGCATCTATTGTAAAATATCTATTTGAACCATCCGTTGTTCCATTAGCATAAATCATCCCCGTTGCCCCACTAACTCCATAAATATTCTCATCATAACGAGTTAAATTAGTATTGGTCGTTCTCAAGCGATCACTATTCGCTTTCCCAACCCAAGTTAAATCACCAACAGTAAATGTTTCAGGGAATTTTATTCCAGAACTACCAGGAGTGATTGAAGAATCATATAATCCATTAATTATTGATTCCGTCAACATATTATTGAATTTATTGGTGTCAAATTGCTCAGCACCAAAATCCCAAACATCTGCTTTAATTCCTAAAATGGTAATGTCTAAACTAGAAACTGAAGATGTGAAATCTAAAGTTGCTTTAGGCTTTGAAGGAGTAACCGTCATTGAAGGTAAATAAATATCAGAACCAGCTCCAGAAGAATTCTTAACAGCTTTAAATGAAATTGTCGTTGCTGCTCCGTTATAGTTAAATGAATACGTGTCAACTTTATCTGTGGCTACCTGAGTGTCAACATTTCCTAAATCTGTGCCATCTGAAGTTGTGGCATTCATTGCTAATGATGAGTATTTAGAACCGACAAAACTGACAGTAGCTCCTCCGCTTACATCTAAATCTAACTGATGACCCTCTTTCATGTTAAGTCCATACGACGAACCATGAAAATTAGATGTTACGATTCTTAATTTACCATCAGTACTTTGACCTGCGTTATAAATTGATTGATCTGTAAAATCGTAGGTTACCGCAGGCAATTGATCTAATTTAAATTTATATCCAGTAGCATCTACTAAAGCATAAGTAAATGTTTGACCTTCTGGCAAGAATACTGAATAAGCTCCTCCAGCAGGAGTTACTCTCCACTCTTTACCATATTGGTTGGTAAAAGCTATTTGATATCCAGAAGGAATTCCTGAAGCATTACTGACATCAACAGAACCTTTAAGCTCTTTATAGGTTACTTCTTTTCTTGAAATTCGATAAACACTTAACTTACCTACAGGATCAAAAATCTTGTAAGTACCTGCTTTTTTAGCTATAAATGTAAACGTTGTTAAATCAGTAGGAAGAGTTACAGTTTCGTTTTGAACTGATTCATCATCTACATTAACAAATGTTAATTGACTACCTCCTGAATGTGATAAAGCTTTTACTTCAATTACATCGTACTCTTTGGCAGTAATCGTAAAGTATCTTAATCCTCCAGTATTTGAACTACCATTAGCATAAACTCGACCGGTTACACCATCAGCTCCTACACTTTCATCGTAACGTGTTAAATTAGTATTAGAAGTACGTAAGCGATCTGAAGCATCCCCATTTCCAACCCATGTTACTCCAGATCCCATATCAATATTTCCAGGAAATTTATATCCTGAAGCCCCAACGGTAAATGAAGAATCATACCATCCATTGATGATTGATTCAGTTAATTTATTGTTGTAGGTATCCGTGCTTAATTGTTCTGCACCAAAATCCCAAACATCGGTTTTCCCATTAGAACCCTCTACCTTTAAGCCATGAATGTATATTGCTTTGTCATCTCCAACAAACTTTAAAGTAACTACACCCGCTGGACCAGTGTAGTCAAAGCTATAATCAAATCCGTCAGACTCTCCTCTGTGATCAGCTCTGATTTGGCCTACTGTCTTTCCAAAGGGATCGATAATGTCTGCAAACGTATTTGGTCCACCGTATGCACATGTAGTTAAAGTTATATGAGTTCTTCCTGCTACAGCAACCTCAATTGTGTTACCAACATAGAAGTTAACTCCATGACTTCCATCATGCCACCATAATTGTCTTGAGGTATTTGTAGTATTCGAAGACATTCTTAAAAGATTGTCCGCAGTAACGAACTCTTCTTTTTTTGAGGTATCTCCTGCAATACTTATCCCTCCAGCAAAATCATACGAGATTGATACTCCAGCTGTTGCTGTAGTTAAGGCATCTTTAGTAGTCAGAGTAATAGATGGTAAATAGACATCCGATCCGCCACCAGTAGAATTATCTACTGCAACAAAAGATAAAGTAGTTGCGCCTCCAAAATAATTAAATACATATGAATCTTGTTTATCATTCACTACCTGAGTATCTATAGTTCCAAGATCACCACCTCCAGAGGTAGTTCCTTTAATTGCTAGCGAAGAATACTTAGAACCAAGAAAGCTAATTGAGCTTGCTCCTGACACTTTAATGTTGATTTGATGTCCTTTTTTTAAATTCAAACCATAAGAGGTCCCATGGTAATTGGATTCCACAATTGTCAAGTTTCCATCATCACTTACTCCATTGGTATGTATGGTTCCGTCTTTAAAATCATACGTTACTGAAGTTTGTGCAGAAACTAATGCAGTGCAAAAGACAAAAAAGAGTAACAATTTTTTCATTTTGTAATAGTTTTAGCTGATTTGTTTATAAAGTAATCGATTGCATAATCGATCAAAAATATATATTTGTTTGGGCTAATTTAAAAAAAGTAATCGATTACACAATTATTTTTAAATGTTTTTTACACTTCAAGTTTAGAAATCGATTTAATTTGTAAAAATTTTATTGAATATTATACTTGTTTTTCCAAGATTGATACTCAGAATTCAAAAGGTTTTTTGGCCAAGAACCGTACCAAGCATAACCGGTTCTTCTTTCATTATCTATTTCAGCTAAGGTGTTTTTCTTCACACCATCTCTTCCGCAGAAAAATGGCTGATTAGTAACTAGATCATAATATCTAGCCCATATTACGTTTCCAGGAGATGATACGACAATAACATCTTCACCTGTAGGCTGAGATGCGTCTGTAATCCTTTGCGTATTAATATCACTAATTTTAACTGATTCAAACCATGCGACTGCAGATTTTACGGCATCGATAATTCCTGAAGAGGGATTCTCTACACTCATTAAGATACGTACAACCCCAACAGCTTCTGAGCCACTATTGGATGGCAACTCATAATCACGAGCTTTTACAGGAGTTAAAGAACTTGCATCGTGTTGTTGACACCATGCTGTTTTAACACCATTGATGATATTTTGTGTATTTAAAATTACATCAATTCCTTTGTTAAATGCTGTAAATGCACGTTCTCTGTATGATTCATTCAAGTACTGTGTATTTGCTTGAACCTTAAACATATCCTGCATCAACATCATCACATTGTACATCGCATTATCATTATAGGTGATATGTCTTGAGTAATTATTTCTCAAAGGATAATATTGAGGCCAACCTCCGTTAGCATATTGAGCTTCAAACAAATAATCTACACCTTTGTTGGCTGCTTCTAAATATGCGGGATTTGAAGTTGTTTTAAAAGCGTCAAGCAATACTCGAATTTCTCCAACAGTATGATTGTTGTCAATTGTAGTATCTGTATATGATTTTTTAGCTTCTGCTTCTAGAAGCTCTGCTGTTGTTTGCTCTCGATCATATCCATCGAAACTATTATGTGGCTCTTTTGGCCAACCACCATTTTCACGTTGCCATAAAAGCATGTTTTCTGCCTTCAGAACCGTTGAATATTCAATTGAAAACCCGCTGATAAGGACCTCTACAGTAGTTGACACTCCACTATCATCTGTAGAGCTGATAGTTACAGTAACCGTTCCATTCGCATGTGGAATCAATAATCCACTCTGATCAATCTCTGCAATAGCAGGATCTGAAACAGACCAAATTAGTGACTTGTTTTCAGCATCTGATGGTAAAACCATCGCTGACATTTGAATTGGCTGTCCATCGGTAATGGAATAATTCCCCACATTAATTGCCTCCACAAGAACTGCTGGAATAAATTCAATTAACTTTTCCGCAGATACTCCAGAACCATCAGTTGCAAAACACTTCACGGTAAGCGATCCATCTTTTAAAGGAGTTAAAATTCCTGAAGATGAAAGTGTCGCGACTGACTTATCTGATAACTCCCAATCTAGGGTTTTATTATCGGCATTTGACGGTAGCACAATAGCTGAAATCTTTAAATTCTCAGAATCTTTAATCGTTGCAACTTTGATTGAAATTGATTCAACCATAATCTTCGAATTTGGTCCAATACCTAAATCATCCTCAGTTGTACAAGAAGCAAATAATAAAACTAATACTGTGAATAGCTTACCAAAATTTGTAGGGTTAGATTTCATTGTTTCGAATAATATAAAATATAAGTTATCAAAAATATGCAATCGATTACAATTAATGTTAAAAAATTTTTAAATATTTTATAGTATGCTGTTAACTCCCAGCTCTAATCCTCTCAACTCAGCAAGACCTCTTAAACGTCCAATTGCAGAATACCCTGGATTTGTTCGCTTATTTAAGTCGTCAAGCATTTGATGTCCGTGATCGGGACGCATAGGAATCACACAGTCTTTTTGTCCATTTTTAATTCGAAACTGCTCTTCTTTGATAATTTCACGCATTAATTGAGGCATGTCAACATCCCCTTCAAGGTGATTAGCTTCGTAAAAACTTCCATCCTCTTCTCTTTTAGTGGATCTAAGGTGTATAAAGTGGATGCGATTCGAATAGCGATTAAACAGATTTATGATATCGTTATCTTCTCTAACTCCTAATGATCCCGTACAAAAGGTTAATCCATTTGATCTGCTGGGAACCTGTCTGAAAATGTATTCAAAATCTTCAAAATAACTTACCACTCTTGGAAGACCCAATATTGAAAATGGTGGATCATCTGGATGTATACACATTAAAAGCTCATTTTGCTCTGCTATAGGAATCACTTCTTTTAAAAATAAAGATAGATGTTCCCTAAGCCGATCAGCGTCAATACCTTTATAACGATCTAATTGCTCTTGAAATTGATCAAGGGTATATCCTTCCTCCGCTCCTGGTAGTCCAGCAATAATCGTGTCAACTAATAATTTCTTAGCAGCATCTGTACTCGAGTCAAAAAATGCTTTTGCTTTATCAATTTCTTTTGGAGTATAATCTGATTTTGAGGATGCTCTCTGTAATAAAAACACATCGAAGGCCACAAATGCCGTTTTATCGAATCGAAGTGCTCTTGAGCCATCTTCAAGCTCATAAGCCAAATCAGTTCTTGTCCAATCTAAGACAGGCATGAAGTTATAGCACAGTATATGAATTCCGGACTGTGCTAAATTTTGAATGGTCAATTTATAATTCTCAATGTATTTTTGAAAATTCCCTGATCGCGTTTTGATTTCTTCATGAACTGGAACGCTTTCCACAACACTCCATTGCAGTCCGAAAGATTCAATAAGATTTTTTCTCTTTTGAATTTCCTCCAAACTCCAAACTCCCCCATTAGGAATATGGTGTAAGGCTGTAACTACCCCAGTGGCCCCGGCCTGTTTAATATCTGAAAGAGAAACAGGGTCACTAGGCCCATACCATCTAAGTGTTTGTTCCATTACAACTAATTATCAGATATTAAATATACATATTAGTCGGGGATATAATTTGTGAGAATATTTTTTTCTTTAAGATGTTCAACGATTAATCCAGCGATCTTTCTAGCTCCTAAACGAGAGAGGTGAGTATTGTCTTTTTTTCCTTTTGGGAAATAAGAATTTTCACCTCGTTTGTAATGCAAATACAGCTGCTTAGAAGCTTCTTCTCCATAACTTAATACCAATTCTTCAGAAAGAGTCTGTAAGTCGATTAAGGGTAACTCTAATTCCATAGCGAGAACTCGAACTACCAAAGGGTAGATGCCATGAGTGTCCACTAGACTGTGTTTTTTATTAAAGTTTCTCCTTACAAGCGAAGTAAACAATACTGGGTGAGCTCCTTTTTCTCGAGCCTGATTTACAAAAAGAACCAAATTTTGTCGATAGGCAGTAGTTGGATTAGCAAAACGCTTAGGCGATTTAGATTTTTGATCATTGTGGCCAAATTGAATAAAAACATAGTCTCCTTTTTTAAGCTTTTGATACACCTTATCCCAACGTCCTTCATCGATAAAGCTCTTAGTGCTCCTGCCATTTACTGCGTGGTTTTCAACTTTGATGTCCCCTTGTAGAAACTCAGGAAGTACTTGACCCCAGCCTGTTTCTGGATTGATTTGAGGATCTCTTTTATCAGACATGGTTGAATCTCCTATAAGATATAAGGTGGTCTGGGCATTTAATTGATAGCCCAATAGTAGTATTAATGAAAATAAAAGTGTTCTCATTTTAATTGTTTTTTACCCAGTGTTTGTAATCTAATATTTGATCGATTGTATAAAAGGAAGCTTCCCTTTCGCTTAACTGAATAGACCAGTCAACACGCTCTTTTGGATTAGCTCCTGGACCCTGCGAATTATACTCCGCATAAAAAGTAGTCTTTTCTTTATTGGGAAATAATTTATCTCCTTTCCAAGGATTCCATCCCAATGCCAAAATATGCTCGTCTAAGGTACAGTCAATCATAACTGTTTTAGCATAAGGCCTCCAAGGTCTTCCTAAATAGACTTCAGTAATCCCTTTACTTGCTGTAAAATGACAATTCTTAAACACATAACCAAAAAGCACTCCTTTAGGGGTCGAGGCAGCTGTTACATAAGAATTCTTCTTACTGTTGATGGTGCAATTTTCAAAGAGAACCGTCGAAGGACCAAAGATAAAATCAGTAGTCCCTTCTATATAGGAATCTTTAAAGTAGTGTCTGCTGTCTGGGCCCCCAGTATAAAGGGTATCTTGACAACCTAATAAGCGAACATTCTCAGCTAAAAATTCATCTCCATCTACATGCAGGGCTACAGCCTGTCCTTGTCCACAGGAAGTGTTTTCTACAGTCAAATTCTTTAGTTGTATTTGATCTCCTTGAACATGCAATGTGTAAGAAGTAAAGGTCGATAGTTTTACCCCATCGACAATTCTACCTGAATAATCGCCATATGAAATAACGGTCTTATCAGCCCCAGCTCCTTCTAAAACAATGTTGTTTAAATAGGTAGGTATTTGAACTTTTTCATTGTAAACTCCCTCTGATATATGAATGGTAGAAGTGTGTTCCGTAAAAGCTCTCACCGACATGATGGCCTCTTGAATCGATGTAAAGTCCCCTTTGCCGTCCAATCGAACATAAATTTCAATATCAAGAGCCGTTTGAGCTCCTAATTGAAAACTCATTGCAAAGAATAATAATACTTGAACTAATGTTTTCATCGTTTATTTAAATTGTTTGTTTAAAAATTGTGCGATACGATCAATTGTAGAGCTAAACCAAGGTTCTAGAAGCCAAAATGAATGTGGTGAATTCTCAAAACTGTGAACGCTGTAAGTAATTCCCTTAGAATCGTAGTATTGAATCATATCATCTCTCCCTGCGTGAAAACGATCAAAAGAAGAGTTTAAAAAAAGTATTGGTGGTGATTTTTTGTGCAAATACTCTAAGGCGGATGCCTGTTTCCAAGCTTTGAAATTTTCATCTCGATCTCCTCCTAACCAATAAGCTGCATAGGTTCCCTCTGCAGCAGCCTCTGGATGTACAAAAGAGGTAATCCCATCAATATTAACAATCGCCTGAACCCTGTGATCAATTCCTTTAATTTTAAATTCCACTGTTTTAGCAGTTACCCCTACTAATGTGGCAATTTGAGCACCAGCAGATCCTCCCAAAACAGCTATTTGACGCTTGTGAATTCCATAGGCTTTTGCTTTGTTCCTCAGATAGCCCAAGGCATAATTGACATCGTAAATCGCTTCTGGAAATTTGCGTTGATTACTTAGAGAATAGGATATATTGGCCACTACAAATCCCTTCTTTGCAAGTTGAGCTGCTAATTCATCAAAATTCGCTCTACTCCCAGAAATCCATCCGCCTCCATGAATCATCACAATAGCAGGAAGTCGCTCCCTTGTTTTTGGACGATAGAGATCCATTTGCAAATCCGATCTATTGTCGTTGTAAACTAGATTCTTTTCGATTCGAAGATCACTCTTATCTACTGAATTAGGAATTTGTATGTAGGGGTACTTCTTTAGGTGTTTCTGATAGGTAGATTCAACCGTATACGGACTTTTCTTTAGCTCTTGAGCAAATAGTAGCCCACAAAAAAACAAGCTAAATACACCTATTAAATACTTAGAGTTCATCGGCTAGAGCTTTTAATCCATCAAAAACTAATTGAGCGACTGCTTCTGCCCCTTTAGTCTGAAAATGGGTGTTGTCATTGGATCCCTCTGGGTAAGCCTCATAAATCCCTGCTGAAAAATTCATAAAATATGCTGTTGAGGATTTTTCTTTTCCTTCTTTGGTGAAAAAAACTCTCGATCTATTGTTTAAATCTAAAAGCAAGGTCTTAGTTTCTAAGGCTACTTCTTTAACCGCTTTATCATAATCTCCGTGAACATCTTCTAATACTCCATCCTTCCACGGATAGTTTCTTGCCACAGGAGTCAGCAGCACCGGTATCGCTCCTTTGGATTTAACTAACTCACTATAAAATCTCAAAAATTCTTTAAAACCTTCAAGAGGCACATAGCGTTCCGTCTTAGATTCAGCAGCATCATTATGTCCAAATTGAATAAGGACTAAATCGTTCTTTTGGAGGTTTTCATAGACCTTTCTCCAACGTCCTTCTTGAAAAAAAGTACGGGTACTTCTACCTCCTCTTGCTAAATTAACTAAGTGGTGTTCTTTACTTTTCTTTAGGAGCCCCTTGAGTTTATTAATACTGTCTTTTTGAGTAAAGGGTTTAAATACCTGCCCCCAACCTGTTAAAGGATAGCGAGTCTTTTCATAGGATTTTCCTTGCTCGTAATTATTTGCATAATCAGCCATGGTAGAATCTCCCATAAGAAAAATAGTCTGAGCATCAACACTGAAACTCAAAGAGAACAAGCTCATCAATAAAATAAACTTAATAGCCTTTTTCATTTTAGTACTTTTTACTATTCGCTAATTCGAAACCAATCAAAATCGGCATAGCCCCCTACTTTCTTATGTGTTTTAGAACAGAATATCCCTACTTTAGAACCAATCCATCCACCAATTGTAGCAATGGATTGTTTTCCTATCATATGATAGGTTTCACCATCTAAACTATAACTGTAATTCACATATCCTTCTGGTCCCTTAACTTCAACTCCAAGCCAAACTGTTTTCTGATCTAACTTAATGGATTCCTGAACAGATTCCACTCCTCCCTTATTGGCTTTTTTAGCAAAACTCTGTTCCAAATAAAGGCCATCTACTTTATTGACTATAGCAAGTGTTGAATAATCATATCCCAAGATAACCAAACCTGCTCTAACAGACTCTAGTAATTCCGCTTCTAAACTCACTTTAGTGGTCGCTCTAAAAGAAGGAGCTGGGAACTTTTGTAAAAGTAAATTAGGCGTATAGAGTAGGTTCTTCATTTCATCGGTTTGACGAATTGAAAACAATCTTAAATAATCAGTTCCTCTAATTCGAGCAGACCAATTAACTCTTGGATTGGCATTCCACTGCCATTGTAAGCCTAATCCTTCTGATGAAAATTCATCTGATTCTTGAGGCGCATAGATCTTTGTTGATTTGATGGGTTTCTTATAAATCAATACGGGTTCTCCAATGGTGTTTCCATCGAAGTCCTCTCCCATAACAGGCCAATCATTTTTCCAAGACATGGGTTGTAAATGAACGACTCTTCCGTAAGCTTCCTTGTCTTGAAAGTGATAAAACCAGTCCTTATTTTCATGTGATATCCACGCTCCTTGATGTGGACCGTTGATCGCAGTACTTCCCTGCTCCAATACGATTTTGTGCTCGTAGGGTCCATAAGGATCTTTTGATCTAAGAACTAACTGCCAACCTGTTGGAACCCCTCCTGCTGGAGCAAAAATATAGTAATAGCCACTGCGTTTGTACATCTTTGGACCTTCAACCGTAAAATGTTCTCCATGTCCATCGAAAATATGCACTCCCTCATCTAAAACTTTACTTCCGTCTTCTGACAACTTATTAAGAGTCAACAAACTCTTAACACCAGCACGAGAACCAGCCCAAGCGTGAACTAAATAAACCTGTCCATCCTCATCCCATAGAGGACAAGGATCGATGAGTCCTTTTCCTTCCAAAACTAAAACAGGTGGATCCCATTCGCCATAGGGATCTTTGGTCTTAACCATATAAATTCCAAAATCAGGATCTCCCCAATATATATAAAAAGTGTCTTTGTAATAGCGAATAGAAGGTGCCCATACACCTTTTCCGTGTTGTGGAACTTCAAAATGAACTCTTGGTTCTATAATTGGAAGTGCGTGATTGATAAGCTTCCAGTTAATCATATCCTTTGAATGTAAAACAGGAAGTCCTGGAGAAGCATTAAAACTAGAGGAGGTCATATAAAAATTATCTCCTACAGCTACCACATCTGGATCTGAATAATCTGCGTGAATAATTGGATTCTGATAGCTGCCGTTTCCTAAATCTGCATTCCAAACAGCACTCTTTTGTTGAGCAAACGAATAGGATGTCAACAATAAAAAAGCAACTGAAAGAACCTTATTCATTGTCATTTATCGATTTAATTCTAAGCTAAGTAGAATAAAAGGCCCCGTCCCTTTTGGATCATTTGAGCGAATGGTCTCATTGATATAATATTCAAATGTTCCATTACGATAAGGGTTTCCACCAAGTCCGGCCACAGCACATACCTGTGTTAAATCGTAGAGTCCTCCTTCACCCTTTTTTAATAATTCATTGATAAGACCGTCGTAAGCTAATTCTGCTGTCTTCAAATGTGAAGCAGAAAGGTACCCTTTATTGACTCCCTTTGCTATCGCATAGGCGAACATTGCAGATCCAGATGCTTCTAAATAATTTCCTTTTACAGCTGCTTTATCAACAACCTGATACCACAATCCTGTTGAATCTTGATACTTCTTTAGGGAAGTACTCAACGAATCTAAATAACTGATCAAACGATCTCTTCCTTCTACTCCTTCGGGAATAAAATCTAATACATCTACAATTGCCATAGCATACCATCCCATCGCTCTAGACCAAAATTCAGGAGAGGTTCCCGTTTGTTTATTTGCCCATTGTTGCTGTTTTGATTCGTCCCATCCGTGATATAACAATCCTGTTGATGCATCCAAATGATGCTTATTCACTAAATCGAATTGATGGATAATATCGTTATAAGACTCAGCTTGTGCTGCTCCACTTTCAAATGTTTTTGCATACTGTGCGTAGAACGGATGTCCCATATAAAGTCCATCTAACCACATCTGAGAAGTGTATCGCTTTTTGTGCCAAAATCCTCCATCAGAAGTTCTAGGATGATGTTTTAATTGACTTCTAAGGGTTTGCATCGCAATTAAAAAACGATCTTCCTTTGTCTTTTCATAAAGCTTAAAAAGAATCTTCCCTGCATTGAGCATATCGATATTGTAATTATCGATCTGATAAGTCTTAATGGTTCCATCGGCCTCTATCATATGATCTGCATAGCGATAAGCGTAATTAAAGAAACGTTCATCTTTTGTTTTCTCATAAACCTCTAATGCGGCTTTACAAACTAATCCATTAGTGTAATTCCACTTAGGCTTCTTTACAAAGTCTAATAGGGTAGGATCTGGGAAACGTTGCATTTCATCTTCCATAAAACGAACTGACCATTTTGAATAGTCCGGATTGTCTAATTGATTGAGTTTTCTGTTGACAAAACTTTCGAATTCAGCTTTTGTTTTAATACCGTTTAGCTGTTGATCCCAAGCTGCACCAGCATAATATTCAACTTCATTAGAACCATCTTTAAAAATAATTAAATGATCATCCTCGGTTTTTTTAAGTTCTTTCAACTGGTCCAATCGATAAAAGATGACCATCCCTAATTGTTGGGTGTTATTTACGAGTGTTTGAGGACCATAAGTTGCTATATAGGCCCATTTCGATCCCTCTTTTGAAAATATTGGGGCTTGTTTAAATACTTTAATACCGGTAGACAAACCATCGATTGGATTCGATGATTTTAATTGAACCTTAAAAGTGACATCCTCATTATCGATACTGATCATAGACTTTAAATTTGTCTTAAAACCATCGGTTTCCCATCCTTTATAATCGATAATTACAGAGGAGTACGATTCTTTGTTTATAATTTTGGCCTTAGTGGTTTTAACATTTTTAAAGTGATGTGTAATTCCATTATTATATCTCCCATAACTTCCTATTCCCAAGGCATTTCCGACTTTTAATATGTCTTGTCCCCAAGGTGCATCTTCGTGATAGGAATCGTAATTATCAGTTCCTACCTCTTTTAAAACCATGTCCGATACTTTCTTTCCAAAAATATCGATCGCATTTCTCCAGTCTAGATAGATGCGATAGGCAACTTGTTGATTTTCCCAACCCGGTCCTTCATATCTCAAATAATAAGAGTGATCGGTTAATTGTTTTGGAGCCTTAAAGGAAGTGATGTTTTTAAATCTGTCACCTTTAAAAACAGTGTCTTCCCAATAACCATTTGTTTTTTTAGAAAGTTCCGCATAAGTCGTTTGCTGAGCTGACAATCCTTGTATACTCAGAGCAGCTAATGCGATTAGAAATATTGATTTATAGCTCATAATTAATAAGATTTTGAGTTAATAGTCGTATTGACAAATTCAACTTCACCAGCAAATTCAAAAACTGGATCTTTCTTCGTGTTCTCAATAGTCACGTTTTTAAAGTGCAATCCACTTACGGGGAGTTCTTTTCTTCCCTGAATCAATACGCCGTATTTTCCTCCGTTCTTCGCGTGAATGTCTTCGAGATAAATGTTTTTAAAGTCTGGGAAAAACCCTCCTTCTTCTACTTGATATATTCCGTAGTGAGTATTAACTCTTAAGACCGCTTCTTTAACCTGACCAATGCGAATGTTTTTAACGTAAAGTCCGTCTACGCCTCCACCTCTGATGGTGTTAGATTTTAAACGAATCGCTCTGTCGAGATTAGGACTGTCCATATCGCAGTTGAGTACTACTACATTTTTTACGCCAGCTGAAATCTCACTTCCCATGACGACTCCTCCGTGTCCATCTTTCATTGTAGAGTTTTGAACGAGGATGTTTTGACTTAGGATTTTATTTCTTCTACCATCTTCATTTCTGCCAGATTTAATTGCGATACAATCATCTCCAGTATCAAACACGCAGTTGTTAATATGAACAAAATTGGTGTATTCAGGATCACAGCCATCGTTGTTTGGACCATGCGATTGCACGGTTACACCGTCCATAGTGAAATGTGAAGATTTGAAAGGGTGAACAATCCAAAATGGAGCATTTTTAATAGTAACATCCTTTAATAAAATTCTAGTTGATTCATAAGGCTCAAAAAAGCTAGGGCGTACCTGATAACCCAATCCAAAACGACGCTCCTCAACAGGAGTTTGATTTTTATTCATACTTCTCAATCGAGGTAAATTATTCTCGTCATTTTGATTGATCTCCCCTTCTTTATATCCGTACACTTCTTTTCCAGCCCAAGGCCACCAATGCGATGTTCCTGCCTGACCATTTAATATTCCAGTACCAGTAATAGCAATATTTTCAGCCTGATAAGCATAAATTAGGGGAGAAAAGTTATACAATTCGATTCCTTCATAAGAAGTTTTTACCATGGGCATATATGACTCTGGATCGGTCTTAAAAAGAATTTCAGATCCCTCGCTTAAATGGAGTTCAATATGACTCTTTAAGTGAATAGGTCCTGTTAAATACTGACCTTTTGGGACAATCAATTTCCCTCCTCCTAATTTACTTAGAGCCTCTATAGCCTTTTTAAACACTTCTGTATTATCGGTTTTGCCATCTGCAATTGCTCCATAATCAACAACTGAAACCTCTCTGTTAGGGATCAGTGGAAGTTGAACCTGATCTACAATTTCTTTTGCTCTTTGCTCAATGGTTAATTCTTGTGGTTTTTGTGCACATGAAAACACAAAAGTTGCCAAAGAGACGATTAATAAATACTTTTTGATAAATTTCATATGTATTATTGTTTGTATAAATTTAATTTTAAAATATGATCACTATATAATTCTATATTGTTATAGAATGGGTATAATGTTGTTTTCGTTCCATCCTTCAGCATTTGGAAAAGCAAGTTCCTAAGCATTACTGCTCAAAGAACATAGTATTAATATTAAGCTGAAAATTGATCGAATCATCGTATTTAAAACTATTTTAAAGAACAAGAGGCACCTTTACTCAGCGCCCCTTACCCTTTATTTAGTTAAATTTACTAAAATCTAACCTACCTTAAACTAAAGTTTAACTCTCCATCTTGGATCACCTGCAGATGTTTTTCCAACAAATCCAGCATCCTTAAAGTTGAAGTCATTATTTGTTGGGTCTACCCATAATTCTTCTTGAGTACTAGAAATATTAGCCGCAGGGAAGTTGGGTATTTCATTACCAAACCAAATAAAATCAGCTACAGAAAAAGTACTTGATATATCAAAAGTAGTTTCCTCTAATCCATCCATTCCTCTGACTGTAGTTACTCCTGAATTTGACATGTCCCAGGAATGTCCAAAAATGCAATTTTTAATTGTAACTCCATTTGTGATATTATCTTGACCAGACTCTCTCCATCTAAATAACTCTCTTCCCGACTCTGATAAATTGGCGAAAGTTGAATTCTCAAGTAATAAAGATTCAGAATTATTTCTTGATACTAGAAAATACTGTGTTCTATTTACTGTTGAATTAGTTATAGCAATATTTTTAACCATGGAACCAGCTTTGTCTTGAGTCATCACACCATAAGAACCGATAGAATCAATCAATGAATTATTTATTTTAAAGTTATTTACTGTAATCCCGTCAGCTTTCATACGCATTACGCCACGCATATTAACTAATTTACACCCTTCAAATGATACTTCATTAATTTCAGTTCCTCCTCCTTGTGAAGCGTTAATAGCATAAACCCCACCCATACTTGATCCTCTTATCTCTAAGTTGACAAAGCGAACGTGATCAATAACTGCCCCACCTTCAAAGTCAATATTATTTGTGGAATACAACATTGCTTGTTGCTTTCCAAATCCATAAGCACCGCGAATTGTAAATGATTTATTTTGAAAATGCGTATTATCAGGTAAATCATATTGAACTCCATGCTTGATTAGAATGATAGCTCCATCAGAAGCAGCATCTAATGCATTTGTTACGGCTGCTGGATCTTCACTTTCAGTTAAGTCAACCACACCAGCAGCAGTTTTTTCGATATCTGCAACACGCGTTTGGTAATTTCTCCATCCTCTTAACTCACCTCCACTATAAATAGCGATTTGATATAAAGTATCTGGACTTAATCCGTCAATAATAGAAAGACCTGCAGCATTTTCTTCTTCGCTTACTTCAAATTCAAGTAATGGTGTTTTCAATCTTAAATCATCAGCTGCAAAAGCTTTGATCCCTGTAACAGGCAATCCAAGTGTTTCCCATTCAATTCGAGCTTTTACATCTAAGATATCATAATAAGTAGGTTCTTGTAAAATCGTTGGAAAAGTTTCCGTACGAACTGACCCCAAAAGTGATGGTTTTGAATTTAATTCTGGATTTTCAGCAAGTGCGGTAGCTCTTACTTGATAGATCATATTCCAAAAAAGTGATTCTCCTAAAAGTGATTCGTTAAAACGAACAATGTTCGTATCTACTTGAACTTGATATTCTACACTAGCAAAGCTATCACGACTAATTTCCATGATATAGCCGTTAGCTGCTTTTAAACTTCCCATCTCAGCAACAATTGTATTTCCTTCTGCGTAGAGATCTGTGCTCAATACAGGTCTAAATAAACGTACATCTTCGAAGACTATTGGTTCGTCTTTTTGACAAGCTACAAACCCTAAAACTACAGCAGCAATCAGAACTAATGGAGATTTTAAGTGTTTGTTTATTTGTTTTAATGTTTTCATAGTTTACTTTTTTGTCTGATTAAAATTGGTATCCATCGTTAGATAATGTTCCTTGGCTTGCGTCTATTGCAGATGATGGTATTGGGAATATATAACGTACTACTCCTGCCTTAGGCCCGTTGATATAATTATTCCAATCTTTGGTTATAAATTCATCATAAACTTTTACATCGTCTTTTAAAGATGCAACGAATGATTGACGTGTCCATGTGTCATCTGGAGCGGCAGATACTCTCGAATCTGGGTTATACACCACAAACTCTCCACTTTCATCGACTTTCCAATAAATATAATCTGGAAGATCAAAAGCAGAATTGTCTGCACGATCAGCTAAAAGTTTTAATCCTTCTACAGTTTCTTGAACTTTTTCTGAATAGATTCCCCATCGAATTAATTCGTACTTACGGATCATCTCTCCTCCGAATTCCCAAGCTCTTTCGTCAACGATAGCATTAAAGAAATCTGCTTTTGAAGCAGCAGCATTAGAAACGTATGCTTCTACATCTGTCCCCCAAGTACTTTCAGGAAATGCTCTTTGTCTAACGCGTTTTAGAGCATTTTGAGCGTCTGCAGTTGGTCCATTAAGTTCATTGTCAGCTTCAGCAAACATTAACAATATATCAGCATAGCGCATCATAGGCCAGTTAATGCCTGTTCCTTTTGCTGTTGACTTTCCTGGAGGATTGTCCAAGTAATGACGTGACCATTTCGCCTGAGAAATCCCCCTTGAAATATATTCCTTTTCAAATTGTTTGTTGATTTTGTACAATCCACATGTCACCTGTCTTCTTTTATCATCTGAATCAAATGATAAATAATAGGTCATAGGCATTTTCATGTAGTTGTTACCAGAACCGTAATCATGTATAGCATCATTACCTCCTTCTACATCAATACCTATATTCCACCCCACATCACCTGATCCTATAGGAAATGCTACTTCAAATAAAATTTCATCATTAAGAGGAGCTATGAACTTGGCCTGATTTAAGAATATTTGTTTAAAATCCGAAGGTAGTGCTCTGTCTTTTAATGCTATTAATTTAGCAGAGTAATCTCTAGCGATTTGATAGTATTCTAAATAATCAGCATCTCTTGTCATTTCTAACTCAGGAGTTAAATAATAACCCCCTCTTTGTAATGATAGTCTTGAGATCATCCCAAGAGTATACTCTCTATTGACCTGTTCGATTCCATAGGATGTTTGGTCAGCCCACTTCATCCCTTCTTCTACATCGATTAGTGATTGAATTTCATGAGTCAAAATTTCATTTCTATCTGTTTTAGGTAATAAGAAATTAGCTCCTGCAACAGGTGCATCTGTAACATAAGGCACATCTCCAAAGTAAAAAGTCAACATGGAGTACCAATAGGCTCTTAAAGTATGTGCCTCTCCTAAATAGTGTCTAAAGGTAGCCGCAACTGCAACGTCATTTGACTCTAAATTTCCTGAACCTTTAATTCCTTCAATAGCAATATTAGCATCTCTAATAGCTCTATAGCCATAAGTCCATACGATGTCTAAATCTCTATTGCTTGAAAGTGCTTCTAAATTCCAAATTTGATAACGATCCCCATTACTAGTCCATCCTGAAGAATGTTCAATATCCGTATTTCCTGTCATATTGTTAGACAAACGAGATCTAAATGCATCTTGATTAAAATGTGAATAAATTGCATTTACAGCATTTCTTGCATCATCAACATTTGAAAATATATAACCCTTATCAAAAGTCGATAGTGAGTCTGGTTCTAAAAAATCTTCGGTACATGAACTAAACACGAGTGCAGTAGCCGAGAGAATTAAGGCGTGTTTTTTTAATATTTTTCTCAACATAATTCTTTAGTTTAAAAGGTTAAGTTTAACCCAAAAGTATACGATCTACTACGTGGGTAGGATGAGTAATCAATTCCTGGAGTGAGTGGATTTCTATTCGAACTCACTTCTGGATCGTATCCAGAATACTTGGTCCACAACTTTAAGTTTCTACCTGTTGCAAATAATCTAAAATTAGAGATTCCAAATTTGGAGACTAATTTTTTCGGCAAACTATATCCGAAAGTCAAGTTGTTTAATCTAATAAATGAACCGTCTTCGATTGCCCATGAATGAACAACGGCACCTGCTATTCCATGACTCGCATGTGACCATATATTTTTATCGGCATTCATTGCTGCTAAATCATCTAAATTAGTTACCAAACCACCTGCAACACCTGTATAAGATCCATCAACATCCACATAAGTAAACCTGTTGTCCATACTCATGCCAGAAAGAAGGTTTCCATAACGTACTCTTCTGAATTGATTGAATTGAATCTTTCCAGTGTTGTACACATCATTTCCGTATTGGTAGTTAAAGAATGCAGAAAAATCAAAGTTTTTAAAGTTAGCATTCAAACCAAATCCTCCCTGAAAATCAGGAATTGCATTACCAATAACTTGTCTATCATCAGCATTAATCACTCCATCTTCGTTTAAGTCTTTTAACTTCATGAAACCAGGTCTGATGTTCTGATTTCCTACAACAGCACCAGAAGATACTACTCCCTCAGCAAGTACATAAGATCCTTCTGCTTCATTATAAGAAGCAAAATCAGAAGTTGAATAAAATCCATCGGTTACGTACCCATAAATATCACCAACTTTTCCTCCTACTTGCAAGTAGTAATCATTGATGTTGTTGAGGTCTGTACTCGCCCAGTTGGATCTTTCAAAACGTTGGTTGGTACCATCTAGTTCAACTATTGTGAAGTCGTTTCTACCAATATTAAAATTAACAGACACATTCACGTTGTCAGATTCGTAAAGTGAGGAATTAATTCCTAATTCAAAACCTTTATTTTGAGTAGAACCTACGTTATTCCATTGTGTTGAGAAACCAGTATTATTTGGAATCGCAGACATTAGAAGTAAGTCTTTAGTTTTGTTTTGATAAACATCAAACGAACCTCTCAATTTGTTTTGGAAGAATCCAAAGTCCAAACCAAAGTTTTTACTTAAAGTAGTCTCCCATTTTAAGTTAGGATTGTAAAGAGATGAACTACTTGGAGAGTAATATACATTTTCATAATTGTTAAATCCTATACCTCTTAGTGTAGAAGCACTAAATAAAAATTGAGTTGCAGTTGCATCAATTCGATCATTACCAGTTGAACCGTAAGATAAACGAAGTTTTAATTGATCAACATTGTCCATGTTTTTAAACAACTCTAATTCATCGAGCTTCACCCCAAAAGCAACTGCGGGGAAAATCCCTAAACGGTTTTCTTTTGAGAAACGACTCGATTGATCAGCTCTAAAAGTACCAGTGATCATGTAAGTGTTATTCAACTGATAATCAGCTCTACCAAAGTAGGATAATCTATTTGATGGTGTAAAATTAGTCGTATAAGCTCTATCGATAGTTCCAAAAGCCATATTCGCAAATAGCTCCTCTGGTGTAATTGACAATCTAAATTGTTCGGCTCTAATAAAGTAATCTTTTCCAGAACTTGAAGAGACTTCATTACCGAATAACAAATCTACTTTTGAATTATCAAACTCTTTCTTGAAACTTAGGGTATTAATAAGGCGATAAGAATTTGATTCTGAATTAGTCTTTTGTCCTAATGGCATTGAACCACCATTATTGAAAGATTCAGAAGTAAGAGGTCCGTAAAAACGAAGATCCTCTCTGAACTGTTTTGAAGTTGTATAGCTCGATTTTAAATTTAACCCCTCAGCAAGTTCCCATGTTAAAGAAGCATTAATTACATAGTCATCATCAGTTCTTTTTCTCCAATCTTGTTTCACTAGTTCGTCGGGGCTAATCATCGATCTTAAGAACGTTTGAAAATCGTCGTCAGATGATACCGAATTTAAATCAATATCTAATTCATCTGCGATACCATTAATTGGTCTTGTTTGTACGGCATCCTTTATTTTCAACTGGGAATTAGAAGAAGTCCCGGCACCGTCTTTGATTGTACTGGTAATTCTTGTTTGAGCATCAAAAGTCAACTTATCTGAAATCTTTTGATTCAATTTGAAGTTAATGGCGGTACGCTTATATCCTGATCCTTGCAACAATCCTTCATCATCGTTATCTGAAATACTCAAACGAATTTTTGTCATATCAGTACCACCACTAATATTAATGTTGTTATAAGCAGAAACTCTACTTCCTCCGAAGAGCTTTTCTTGCCAATCAGTTCCGTTCTTGTACTTATAAAGCTCTAAGTCATCATAAACTCCAAAATAACGCTCAAAACTTTTAAGAGAAGTTTCTCCTTGGATTAAAGCGTATTCATAATTAGCCATTACATACTCATATGGATCTAAGACCTCATATCTTCTATCCATAGGAAGTTGGTTGAACTGATAAAAGTTGTTATAGTTAACGCTGATTTTTCCTTCTTTAGGACTCTTTGTAGAGATAACGACAACCCCGTTTGATGCCTGAGCACCATAAACTGCTGTTGCTGCAGCATCTTTTAATACATCAATAGATAAAATATCAGCTGGAGGAATATCAGATATAGAATTAACGATAAAACCATCGACTACGTAAAGTGGTGAATTGTCCTGAGTGATAGATCCTCCTCCACGGACTCTAATTTGAATTTCAGCACCAGGTTCACCATCAGAAGTCGTGATATTAACCCCTGGAAGTCTTCCTGAAAGTGCTTCAGCAGCACTTGAAACTGGAATTTTTGCGAGTTCTACATTTGAAATACTCGCTACAGAACCGGTCATGTTTTCACGTTGAACTTTTCCATAACCATAATCCACTAAGATAACTTCATCTAACTGGTTAAGGTCCTCAACCAGAGTAATATTAATTTGATCTCTTGATCCAACTTTAACCTCTTGGACTTTGTAACCCAAATAAGTGAAAACGAGTACTGAATTTGATGATTGCACTGAAATGGTATAATTACCATCAAAATCAGTTACAACTCCATTTTGTGTTCCTTTTTCAACAATATTTACTCCTCCAAGTGGAATACCTGTGGTCTGTTCAGTTACAGTACCTGAAACTTGCGATTGAGAAAATACGAATTGTAAGCCTCCCAAAACAAATGCACATAAGAACATTTTAGTCTTAGATTGACCCAAAAAAAGAACTCTCTTAACTGCAGTGCCTACTGACACAAGCTTATATTTTAAAAGAAAGTTTTTCATAAAATAATGTTTGTTTTTTGTTTGTTGAATGTAATCGATTGCACAATTATAATAATTTTATTCGAAAACTCAAACTAAAAAGACAATTAATTAACTTGATCTTTATTTTTTTTAACAAATATCTTTATTTTTTATAGAAATCGATTACATTAGACGTGATATGAATGAAAATACTACTATTTACGACATAGCTAAAAAGCTAGGAATTACAGCTGCAACAGTCTCAAGGGCATTAAACAATAACCCTAAAATTAGTCAAAAAACGAAGGAATTGGTTTTTAAAACTGCCAAAGAACTCAACTATCAAAAAAATAATTTTGCATTAGCTCTTAAAAGCGGCCAATCTAAAAATATTGGACTCATTGTTCCTTATATCAACAGAAATTTCTTTTCCTCGGTGATTAGAGGAGTTGAAGAAGAACTCTACCCTCAGGGATATCAGACAATTATTTTTCAAACTCATGAGGATGAAGAAAAAGAAAAACACATTTTTGAATCGTTGATGAATAACAATGTAGACGGTATTTTAATTTCTATTTCAAGAGATACTAAAAATTTTGACCATTACAAGAAAGCCAAAAAGAAAAATATTCCAATTGTGTTTTTCGATCGTAAGGAGGATATTCCTGGAATAAGTTCTGTAACAATTAACGACTGTGAAGGTGGATATTATGCAACACAACACTTAATCGATGCTGGTTATAAGAATATCATTAATATTTCTGGTGATCTAGAACTAGGAATCTACAAACAAAGAAATAAAGGCTATATCCAGGCGATGAAAGACAATGGCTTGGAGGAATTCACAAAAAGTTTTGTTGAAGCTAGATCAACTATTGAGGCAGGTAAAACCATCGCTAAAAAACTTCTCAAGAAAAAACATTTACCCGATGGTATTTTTTGTGCTGGTGATAATATAGCATTGGGGGTGATTGAAGAATTGAGAGCAAAGGGAATAAACATTCCTAAGGAAGTTGGTATTGTAGGTTTTGGAAATGAACCTTTTACTGAACTTTTAGAACTCTCCATCACTTCGGTTGATCAATCACCACATCAAATGGGAACTGCTGCTGCAAAAGTATTGCTCGAGCAGATTTCAAATCCTGAAATTACTATTGAAAAAAAAGTAGTATTAGATACTACTTTAATTCCTAGAATGTCCACCAAAAAATAAGCCTCAATCAATGACTGAGGCTTGAAAATATGGAATTGAGAATATTACAGTGACACGCCGCGTTTCCACGGTATGAAATCATTTTGATTTAACGCAGCTGCCTTAGTAATGGTTCTACCACTAGCCACTTCAATAATAAATTGAAGTAATTCAACTGTCGCTTCCTGTAATGTCGTTTCCCCAGTTATAATAGTTCCTGAGTTAAAATCGATAATGTCAGACATCGATTCAGCTAGTGCTGAGTTAGATGAAACTTTTATCACCGGGGTAATAGGATTTCCTGTCGGAGTTCCTAAGCCTGTTGTAAATAATATAATATTGGCTCCAGATCCTGCCATTGCAGTTGTGGATTCCACATCATTTCCTGGGGTACACAAAAGCGAAAGTCCTTCTTTTTTGCAGTACTCCGCATAGTCAATAACGTCTTTAATCGGAGAGGTTCCTCCTTTACGTGCTGCACCAGCAGATTTCATCGCATCAGTAATTAACCCATCTTTGATATTCCCTGGAGATGGATTCATGTCAAATCCAGATCCAGCATTGATAGCCGATTGTTCAAAATCATTCATCAACTTTAAGAATTTATCGACTGTTTCTTCTGATTCACAACGATCGACTAAATCTTGTTCTACTCCACATAGTTCTGGAAATTCAGAAAGCATAACTTTTGCTCCCAAGCTCACAAGAATATCCGATACTTCTCCTAAAAGTGGATTCGCTGAAATTCCTGAGAATCCATCAGAACCTCCACATTCTAAACCGAGATTTAGTTGTGATAAAGGCGCTGGTTTTCTTTTAATCTCATTCGCTTTTTTAATCTCTGTAATCGAAGATTTAATGATTTCACTAATCATTTCATCTACGGTCCCCATCTGTTGCTGTTCAAAATACAGAACAGGTTTCTCCAGGTTGGGATTGATCTCATTTAAGGCTTCTTGAAATAAGCTGATTTGAAGATTTTGACATCCTAAACTCAATACCGTAGCTCCTGCCACATTTGGGTTGTGAACATATCCAGCAAGTAATTTAGCCAAGGATTGAGAATCCTGTCGAATCCCTCCACAACCACCTTGATGAGTGATGAATTTGACCTCAATATTATCAAAATATGGTTGTACTTCCTGGGCTTCTTGAACGACAGTTTCACCGTTTAATACCGCTCTGAGAAGTGATTGGTGTTTGCTATGTTTTTTGAGTAAAAGTTCATTTTCAAAAACGTCTTTTAATATTTCAATGTTTCTATTTTCACAAAACACTAATGGAAAAAATAACCAAACATTTTGGGTTCCTACTTGGCCGTCATTTCTGTGGTAACCATCAAAAGTCAAATCTTCAAATTGTCCTACTTCTGGGGCATTCCATTGTCTTTTAGGTTTCGATTTGTCAACATCAGATTTGAGGTGCTTCGTATTAGTGGTCGCTATAACGCTCCCTGCTTTTAAATCATCTTGTACTTGACCAACAACAAAACCATACATAATCAATTGATCTCCCTTCTTAAGGTCTACTATAGTAAATTTATGCTTTTGCTTTACAAAGTCATTTAATACAATTGATTTTGAGTCTAGGTCAATGGTAGTCCCCTTATTGAGGTCTACTAATGCCACTGCTACATTGTCATCCTTATGTACTTTGATATAAATATTCATCTTTATTCGTTTCTAATTGAGCCTTATAGGTTTCTTCGATTCCTATGGAGTCAAAAGAATCTATTAATTCAACTAATTTAGAGCTTAAATCTGAGATTTTAGAAAGATCCTGACCCCAGAAATCGCTATTGCTGAGAACTGCTTCTACAGTTGCTTTTGTATTGTTGAGTTCCCATTTACTTTGAAAGAACTCCACTGTAAGTTTGTCGTCTTGTACCGGCAGGCTTTCTTCGTTCCAATCTCCCTTGTAAAAGCGAATCAATGCAGCTAGTGAAAAACACAAATAAAAAGGTAATCGATTGCATTTTTCAATATAAGTCAAAAGACTTGGAAGTACTCGAACTTTAAATTTTGAGATGGAATTTAAAGCAATCGATGAGAGTTGATGTATGATAAAAGGATTTTTAAATCGATCCATCACTTGATTGGTAAATTCTACTAATTCGTCACGATCCATATCTATGGTGTCGATGATTTCATCAAATACCATGGATTCAACAAATTTTGAAGTAAAATCATCATTCATTGACTCTGTTACAGTGCGGTTGCCATATAAATAAGATACAGGCACCAAGGAAGTGTGAATTCCATTTAGGATTCTCACTTTTCTGTTTCTATAGGGTTGTATCGATTTTACAAATTTTACATCGCAATTTGTCTTGTCAAATGCCAAGCTGTTTTTTAAGATTCCGTCGTCTTCGATGACCCATAAGAAAAAACTCTCAGCCACAACAATTAACTGATCTTCATAATCGAGTTGTGAGTTGTAGAAATCAATTTCGTTTCTAGGGTATCCAGGTACAATTCGATCTACAAGGGTATTGTGAAAACTGTTGTGATTTTCGATCCACGATATGAATTCTGAACCTAAATTCCAGTCTTGACTGTATTGAAGAATGAACTTTTTGAGTTGATCAGCATTGTGATTGATAAGCTCACATGGAATTATTTTTAATCCCTTATCTGCTGCTCCATTAAAGAACTCATAGCGCTCCCACAATAGTCTTGTAAGCTTAGCGGGGAACGATTGAGGTGGTTGAGCGTCCATTTGTTCTCTTGCTATATATGCAATCCCTGCTTCAGTAGTATTAGAAATTACATATTCTAATTCTTCTTCTTTTGCAAGGTCTAGATAGGCTTGGAAATCATCATAAGGATTAATCCCCTTGACAATATTGCAAATCAAGTGCTTCTCATCTATGGTTTGTCCGTTTTGAATCCCTCTTAAAAAAAGAGTATATAGACCATCTTGATCATTTAACATGTGAACCATTCCATTTTCAATAGGTTGCACAACGGCAATACCTCCATTGAAATCTGCTTTTTCATTCAATTGTTGAAAAGCGTAATCGACAAAAGCTCTTAAAAAGTTTCCCTCTCCAAATTGTACAATTTTAATCGGAGGAATTTGAGTGTTATGATCTCGAGTAAGTTTATTCATAATTAATATCCAAATAATTCAGGTAACCAAAGTGTTAATTGCGGGATATAAGTCACTAGAAACAGTGCTACAATCATCGCTAAAAATAGCGGCAATAAAGGTTTGACTACTTTTTCTATAGTTGTTTTTGCTACACCAACTCCTACAAAGAGCACCGAGCCTACTGGTGGGGTACACAACCCGATACAGAGGTTGAGAACCATGATAATTCCAAAATGTGTTGGATCCATCCCAAGTCTAGTGACTACTGGTAAAAATATTGGTGTAAAAATAAGTACTGCTGGGGTCATATCCATAAAGATTCCCACAAACAATAAGATTAAATTGATAATGAGTAAGATAACAATTCGATTGTCGCTTATTCCAAGTAATACATCAGAAATGCTTTGAGGAATGTTCTCATATGACATCACCCAAGACATACTCATTGAAGCTGCAATAAGCAACATTACAATAGCTGTTGTTGAAGATGAGTTCAGCAATATTTGAGGAAGCGTTTTAATTGAAATCTCTTTATAAATAAAGCCTAATATTAAGGTGTACAATACTGCAATTGCAGAAGCCTCAGTGGCAGTAAAAATTCCAGAGACAATTCCTCCAATAACGACCACTAATAACATTAAACTCGGAAAGGCATTCCAAAAGGTTTTAAATACCTCTCTTAGTCCTGATCGCTTCCCTAGTGGGTACTTTTTTTTCTTGGCCCAAATAACGGCAACAGTCATCAAAAAAAGGCCTGTTAATATACCAGGGATATAGCCAGCTAAAAAGAGTGCGGCAATCGATACTCCCCCACTTGCAAGTGAATATACAATCAGTACATTTGATGGAGGAATGACGAGACCTGTCGTTGCAGAGGTAATATTTACCGCTGCTCCAAATTCTTTGGAGTATCCCTCTTTTTCCATCTCTGGACCTAGAATCGATCCCATAGCCGAAGCTGAAGCCATTGCAGAACCAGCAATCGCTCCCATTAACATGGCTGCAATTACATTAATCAGAGCCAATCCTCCTGGGAAAGCTCCTACTAATGTTTTTGCAAAAGCGATAAGTCGGTGGGCTATACCTCCCTTATTCATCAGCTCTCCTGATAAAACAAAAAATGGAATCGCCAATAATGCAAAACTATCCAGTCCAGTAGCCATTCGTTGTGATACCGTTGTAAGAGCTGGCATTATTGGAATGCTCACTAGCATTGTAAGTGTCGAAGAAATAGCAATACTCCAAGCAACTGGAGTTCCAATGGCTAAGAGGTAAATAAAGCTAAGTACAAGAACTAGTATAGGAATGTATTCTAACATATTATTCGCTGATCAGTTTATGTGTCTTAAAAAAAACAATTAATAATCCACTCAATGGGACAACACTGTAAATGAGTGCCATTGGAAATTGCAAAGCAGGAGACTGTTGTCCTAATACATAGGAGATATAAACTAAACGAGTCCCTCCTATTACAAAGGCAGCCAGTGCAAATAGAATGATTAGGACATCGACTGCAATATTCATTCTTCTTCTACGAGCTGAGCTCGATTTTGAAGGGAGTATATCGATTGCAACGTGTAGATTCTTACCTGACACATAAGCTGCGCCTAAAATTCCAAGCCATATCATTAAAAAACGAGCCAATTCATCGGTAAACGAACTTGGGTCACCAATAATGAATCTTGTAAAAACTTGCCAGAGTACATTGACAACCATGAGTCCCATGATCAAAACAAGTGCTTTGCCTAAGATGAGATCTATTTTGTTTTTTAACTCAGTCACCTATTATTCGTTTTTAATTTGTTGTATCAATTTCTTAATCGCTGGATCTGTATACGCCTCTATATAAAGTGAACTCACTTTATCAATAAAGTTCTTTTTATCAGGTCTTGTAATTGTTACTCCTGCTTTTTGCACTTCTTCTAAAGCTAATGTTTCTGCTTCAGCCCAGAGCTTTCGTTGATACAGTATAGATTGATCAACTGCAGTCTGAAGCCATTTGCGCTCAATATCTGAAAGTTTTTTCCAAGTATGAGTACTCATCAGCAGCACATCTGGTAAAGCCGTATGCTCGTCTAATGAATAGTACTTACATACCTCGTAATGTCTTGAAAGGTAAAAACTCGGTGGATTGTTCTCCGCTCCATCCACAACTCCTTGTTGTAGTGAAGTATACAACTCTCCCCATGAGATAGGCGTTGGAGAACCTCCTAAATTTTTAACCATATTGATTGCCGTGACACTCTCCATCACACGAATTTTTAACCCCTCTAAATCTGAAGGAGTTTCTACTGGCTTTTCTTTGGTGTAAAATGAGCGAGATCCCGCATCGTAATATCCCATTCCTTTGAGCCAAAAATTAGTTCCATCTTCTAATAGTTCCTTACCAACTGCTCCGTCCAATACATTAAACTGGTGTTGGCGGTCTCTAAAAAGATATGGCAACCCAAAAAGACGCATCTTGGGAGCGAAGTTTTCCATCACTCCCGTCGATACCTTTGTCATATCCAAACTTCCAATTTGCAAGAGTTCTAAGCACTCGCGTTCAGATCCTAACTGTTGATTGGCATAGATTTCTATAGCCATCTTTCCATTAGATTCTTTCTCCAAGACTTCGTTCATATAAACCATTGCCTTGTGAACCGAGTGGTTTGTGTCTAGACCGTGAGCTAACTTAATGACTGTTTTGTAATTTTCACCACTACAAGACGCAAGCAGCATCAGAGTTAGAACTCCAAAAAATTGAATGATTGATTTCATTTATCCTCTGACTGATTTAATGAGATCTAATGCGTTTGAGACTGTTTTTTCAAGTCCTGCCCAATCCTCATTAGCAATGACTTCCTTAGAAATCAATTGAGATCCCATTCCAACACAAGTAACACCGGCGTTAAACCAAGATTCAATACTTTCTCTGGTTGGCGCAACACCTCCTGTTGGCATCACACTTGTCCAAGGTTGAGGTCCTTTGATGTTTTTTACATATCCTGGTCCATAGGTTCCTCCTGGGAATAATTTTACGATCTCACAACCTAGCTCTTCTGCTGCTGTGATTTCTGTTAAACTACCACATCCAGGAGACCATAACACCTTTCTTCTATTACAAATAATTGCAATGTCTTTTCTAAATACAGGAGTTACTATAAAGTTAGCTCCGAGTTGTAAGTATAAAGACGCAGCAGCAGCATCGGTAACCGATCCAACTCCAAGAATCATTCCTGGTAATTCTGCCAAAGCATATTTGTTTAATTCCCCAAAAACTTCATGAGCGAAGTCTCCTCTAGAGGTAAACTCCATAAGGCGCGCTCCTCCGTCATAACATGCTTTAAGTACCTTCTTGGCTAATTCGATATCGGAGTGAAAAAACAAAGGAACGAGTCCCGTATCTTTCATTACTCCAGCTACTTCTAATCTTGAATATTGTGCCATAACACTATATGTTTTTAATAATGAATTATAATTATCGTGCTACACGTCCGGAAGCATCACCTCCCATTAGTTTTTCAACCTCTGCTACTGTTACTAGGTTCGCATCTCCTTTTATGGTGTGCTTTAAACAAGAGGCAGCAACAGCAAAATCTAATGCATTTTGATCGTCCTCTGGATACTTCTTCAATCCATAGATCAATCCTCCCATAAAAGAATCTCCTCCACCTACACGGTCAACGATATCGGTGATTTGATATTGACGTGTTTCAAATAGCGTTTTACCATCGTAGAGCACTCCTGCCCATGTATTGTGTGAAGCAGAAATAGATCCTCTCAACGTTGTAATCACTTTCTTCGCTCTTGGGAATTTTTCCATCATTTGCTCACAAACTGACAAGAATGCTTCTGCTTTTACATTGTGACCTTCTGTTTGAACACTGAACCCTTCAGGTTTAATTCCAAAGTGCATCTCAGCATCTTCTTCATTTCCAAGTACGATATCACAGTAGGAAGTAAGTTCAGTCATGATTTCTTCGCGCTTTTCTGCACTACAGAACTTCCAAAGTTTTGCTCTGTAATTTAAGTCTGTTGAAATTGTAAGTCCCATTTCGCTAGCAACTTTTACAGCCTCTAGACAAGCATCAGCAGAACTTTGTGAAATAGCTGGAGTAATACCCGTCCAGTGAAACCAATCAGCTCCTTCAAAAGCTTGTTTCCAATCCACCATTCCCGGCTGTATTTCACTCATCGCTGAATGTGCTCTATCGTAAACCACCTTGGATCCTCTTGATACCGCTCCAGTTTCTAAAAAGTAGATTCCCAAACGATCTCCACCAAAAACAATATGGTCAGTATTGACTCCTCTCTTCCGCATTTCCATAAGAGCGCATTCACCGATATCATTCATAGGTAACCGTGTAACAAAGTTTACAGGAACCCCATAATTAGCTAGTGATACCGCTACGTTGGATTCTCCTCCTCCATATACAACATCAAAACTCGATGCCTGTGAAAATCTCAAAAAACCTTGTGGGGCTAATCTTAGCATGATTTCTCCAAATGTGACTACTTTTTTCATTTTTTGACTGAATTAATTTGATCTATGTTTTTATTTAAAAATTAAAATATTCTTTAGCGTTGTTGTAGGAAATATCTCTAGCGATTCCGCCAATCCATTTCTTGTCATCTGGCAATTCTCCCTTTTCTATATCATTACCTAAAATATTACAAAGTATTCTTCTAAAATACTCATGACGAGGAAATGACAAGAAACTTCTAGAATCGGTAAGCATTCCAACAAATGTGCTTAAAATTCCCATATTGGATAATGCATTGATTTGCTTTTCCATTCCATCCTTTTGATCTAAAAACCACCAACCTGATCCCCACTGAACTTTTCCTTTTACAGAACCGTCGTTAAAGTTCCCAATCATCGTAGCGAAAACTTCATTATCCGCAGGATTTAAATTATATATAATTGTTTTTGCCAAAAGATCGTCAGCGTCTAGGGCATTAAAAAACTTAGAGAGGTTTGCTGCTTGAGAAAAATCTCCGATAGAATCCCATCCAGTATCTGGTCCTAATAGAGTCAACATACGCTTGTTGTTGTTTCTAAGCGCACCTAAATGAAATTGTTGTACCCAACCTAGTTTAGAATACTGTTGTGATAAGAATACCAACACTTCTGTATGAAATTTAGCAATCTCAAATTCACTAAGTGATATGTTAGATCTTCTCTTCTCAAATATTTGATTGAGTTCTTTTTCAGATGCTCTAGAGAAGTACAAGAAATCTAATCCGTGATCTGATAGTCGACATCCATTCTCGTGGAAGAAATTCAATCGATTAGACAAGGCATCGCAAAGACTGCTAAAGTTAATGATTTCAACGCCGCTAATAGCAGACAATTGTTCGAGATAATCTAAATATTTATCTGACTCTATAACAACAGCTTTATCAGGTCTAAAAGCGGTAGTAAGCTTTAAATTTCCTCCTTTATAAGCCCTGTGATGTTCAAGAGTGTCTGTAGGATCTTCTGTTGTACAAACCAATTCCACGTTCATTTTTTCCAATAATCCCTTAGCTCCATAAGCAGGGTCACTAAGCAATGATTGTGTTTGTGTAAAGATTTCCTTAGCACTGTCTTTATTTAACAAACTGTCGATTCCAAAATAACGCTGAAGCTCTAAATGAGTCCAGTGAAAAAGTGGATTTCTGACTGTTTGAGGAACACAACTAGCCCACTTCTCGAACTTTTCTACGTCACTGGCATTTCCAGTAATATAGCGTTCATCTATTCCCAATGTGCGCATCGCTCTCCATTTGTAGTGATCTCCACCAATCCATGCTTGAGTTATGTTTTCAAACTGATGATTTGATACGATTTGACTTGGTGGTAAGTGGTTGTGATAATCAATAATTGGCTGATCTTTTACAAAATCGTGATACAACTCTTTTGCATGAGTTGTTTCCAACAAAAAGTCATCGTTTATAAAGGGTTTTGACATTTGTATTAATCTTCGTTATTTGGTTTCCCGATAGTTGCTAAAATCCCACCATCGACATAAATTATTTGTCCGTTTACAAAATCACTAGCTTTTGAGGCTAGAAATATTGCTGCTCCTTCTAAGTCAGAAGGGTCCCCCCAACGTTTAGCAGGAGTTCTTCCAATTATAAATTCATTGAAAGGATGTCCGTCAACGCGAATTGGCTCTGTTTGACTCGTTGCAAAATAACCAGGTCCAATTCCGTTAACTTGAATATTGTGTTTTGCCCATTCAGTAGCTAAATTTCTTGTGAGCATCTTTAATCCTCCCTTTGCTGCAGCATAAGCAGAAACAGTATTTCTACCGAGCTCACTCATCATAGAACAGATATTAATGATTTTTCCTCCTCCACGTTCAATCATTTGTTTTGCAACCAATTGAGAAACGATAAAAGCTCCTACTAAATCGACATCAACCACTCTTCTAAAATTTTCTACAGGCATATCTATAGCGAGTTCTCTTTTGATAATTCCAGCATTATTAACAAGAATATCTATCGGCCCTTCTTCTAAAATTGAAGCAATTTGTTCAGCTGATTCCTTTTCATCAGTCACATCAAAGACTCTTCCACTCGCTTTAAATCCTTGAGTTTTGTATGCTTCAAGAGCTGCTTGTAAATTTTTATCTGAGGTACTAGTAATGACTAACTCAGCTCCAGCTTTTCCTAAACCAGTAGCCATAGCCATCCCAAGTCCATGAGTAGCCCCCGTAATCATTGCTCTTTTGCCTTGTAAGTTGAATAACTTCATTATTTCAATCCATTAAAAGCTAGTATATCCATGTCTCCATAATCCTGATTCTCACCTGCCATTCCCCAGATGAAGGCATAATTTGAAGTGCCAGATCCTGAGTGGATTGACCATGGTGGTGACACCACCGCTTGATTGTTTTCTAAAAACAGATGTCTTGTTTCAGTCGGTTCTCCCATAAAGTGAGAAATAGTTTGGCCTTCTGCCAAATCAAAATAGAAATACGCTTCCATTCTTCTCAAGTGAGTATGGGCTGGCATGGTATTCCATACATTACCTTCTAAGATTTCTGTCATTCCCATTTGAAGTTGACAGGTATCTAAAATATCATTGACAATAAGTTTGTTTAAAACTCGCTTATTGGCGTATTGATCTTCCCCTAAATTGATTACGATAGCTTCATTTTTCCCGATTTTTTTAGTCGGATATTCTTTATGAGCAATGGTAGAATTTAAATAAAATGCAGCTCCTTCTGATTTAAGGAAAACAACTTCCTTAACTCCTCTTCCTATATAAAGCGCTTCTTTATTGTCCAATTCAATTACCTCACCATCGATTTTAACTGCTCCTTTAGAACCTACATTGACAATCCCCAACTCTCTATTATACAGAAAGTAAGACGCCTTTAACTCATCAAATGTTTCCAATTCAATGTCCTTTGTCGCAGGGACAGCGCTTCCTAACACAAAACGGTCATAAGTTGTATATGTAATGTTCAATTGGTCTTTTTGCATTAAATCTTGAACTAAAAATCGATCTCTCAATTGATTAGTGTCAAGTTCTTTTGCGTCTTCTGGATGTGTGGAATAAATGATTTGTACGTTCATAATAAATAATGTAATCGATTACAAATATAAAATTATTATGCTAATAATCTCTTTTTTTTGATATTTTTTAATTAGATACCGCTATAAGCACCATATCCTCCATCTACTGGAATCACAGCTCCAGTTACAAATGAAGAAGCATCACTCAAGAGCCATTGTGCAGCACCAAACAACTCCTTAGAGTTTCCGAAACGTCCCATAGGAGTACGGTTAATTATTTTTTCACCGCGCTTTGTGAAGCTCCCGTCTTCATTTAATAAAAGTGATTTATTTTGCTTAGCGACAAAAAAACCAGGAGCAATGGCATTCATGCGAATCTGATCCCCATATCGAAGGGCTAACTCAGACCCCATCCACTTGGTGAAATTTTCGACAGCGGCTTTAGCGGCAGAATATCCAGCCACTCGTGTTAAAGCAGAATGCGCCGCAACTGATGAGATATTGATGATACTCCCTTTGTTTTTAGCAATCTCAGAACCAAAGACCATGGTCGGCAATACAGTTCCTTTGAGATTGAGGTCAAACACCTTGTCAAAAGCGTTCATATTCATATCAAAAACAGAATCTTTAGGCATCACCACTGCTTCTTTAGTATTTCCTCCTGCTGCGTTAATCAGCCCATCAATACGGCCAAAACTGGCTATGATTTCAGATTTTGCTCTGTTTAAATCTTCCTCTGAAGTGACGTCAGCTGTAACTCCAATGACATTCAATCCTTTAGATTTAAGGCTTTCAACTTTTATATCAATTAGTTCTATGCTTCGGGCAAGTATTACAATTTTAGCATTTTGACTTGCCAAATGATCCGCCATTGAACCCCCTAGTTCTCCTGTTGCCCCTGTGACAACAATAACCTTATCTGTTACTGAAAATATGTTCATATTTAAAATTTAAATATTGAATTTACGACTATTTTTTTCGGTATTGAAGCCAACGATCTAAATCCTCAATCCAACTTGAATTTTCAGGGTTTCTTCCCAATCCAAATCCGTGCCCTCCGCTTTGATAAATATGCATAGCAGCTGAAACTTTATTTTTTAATAAGGAGTTGTAATATCGCAGTGAATTTCCGACTGGCACTGATCCATCATCAGTAGCGTGAACTAAAAATGTAGGCGAAGTTTCAGAGTTGACATGTAGCTCATTTGAGAATGCATTAACTTGTTCATTGGTAGGATTTAAACCTAACAATTTCTCTCTAGAACCTTGGTGGGTAATTGTGGAATCCATACTTATAACAGGATATATAAGAATTGCAAAATCTGGTTTCGCACTAACCTCATATTTAGACATATATATATCTCGATTGTATTGTGTGTGCAATGTAGCTGCTAAATGTCCTCCTGCAGAAAACCCAAGTACTCCAATATTGTCAGGATCAACACCGTAATCTACAGCCTGTGTTCGAATACTTCTCATCGCTTCTTGAGCGTCCATTAAAGGCCCTACACTCTTGTCCTTCATAATAAGGTCGCTTGGCATTCTATAGGATAACACAAACACAGTATACCCAAGTTTGTTAAGGCGTTCTGCTACTTTATATCCCTCTTTAGTGATGGCGACATATTGATAACCTCCACCTGGCAACACTAAAATACCGATTCCATTAGAATTAGCTGAGGGCTTAAAGACTTCAATTTTAGGAGATGAAATTTGTCCTATGGATCGAATCACTCCATTTGAATCGTAACGAATCTCCTCCTTATAGTTGTCGTTAATTATCGAATGTGGAGGAGCAGAATCCCATAATTCAAATGCTGTATCCTGAGCATTTAAAGGGCTTATAACAACTACTAAAACAGAGAACAAATACAATGACAAGTAATTTTTCATAGAATAAATCTTTTATTTTAACAGTTTCAACTACAAAGATTCCAATTTTTTAGTTTTATTTGTAATCGATTACAATAACATGATTTCAGTCTTAAAATACAAGAAGATTTTCATTTTTATTACCCTAACTTATTGTTTTGTAAGTATTGGGCAAGAAATTCCTGCACGTAATTTAGATTGGTATCGTTCTGATGAAGCCATTCGAATAGCAGATCAAATTCTATTATATCAACACCAGAACGGTGGCTGGTATAAAAACATCAATATGAGAAAAGAACTCACAGAAGTTGAAAAAAATGAAATCAGAAAAGCTAAAAGGATTGAAATAGGTACCACCATCGACAATGGTGCAACTCATGGTCAATTGAACTTTTTGGCAAAAGCATATAAAGCGACCTCTAAAGACGAATATAAGATTGGGTTTATCAAAGGTTTTGACTATCTGATAGAGGCTCAATATTCTAATGGGGGATGGCCACAATTTTACCCTTTGAGAGAAGGCTATTATTCTCACATTACCTTTAATGATGATGCAATGGTTGGAGTGATGAATATTATGTGGAAGGTAGCTAATCAGATAGCTCCTTATGATTTTTTAGACGAACAAAGAATTCTCAAAGGACAAAAGGCGTTGAAAAAAGGTATTGATGTTATTGTAAAAACTCAAGTAAAAATAAACGACCAATTAACTGTTTGGTGTGCACAACACGATGAAAAAACCTTATTCCCAGCTAAAGCTAGAGCCTATGAACTCATCTCTTTAAGTGGAAAAGAAAGTGTCGGTATTGTTCGCTTTTTAATGAAACTGAAAGATCCTTCTAAAGAAGTTATTAATGCTATTGAAAGTGCTGTGCATTGGTTTGAACAATCAAAAATAACAGGGAAAGAACTCAAGTTTATATGGGATAAAAACCTACCCAACGGAAAAGACCGAATACTGATCGATGACCCTAATGCTAAGCCTCTTTGGGCTCGGTTTTATCATATAGAAAATCAACGTCCTATCTATGTGGGTAGAGATGGAATAATCAGATATAACTTATCAGAAATCGAACAAGAACGCAGAGGCGGTTACAGTTATATCGATCATTATGCAATAGAATTATTAGAATTAGATTATCCTCAATGGAGAATCAAAAACAACATAAAAAACAACTGATGAAACAGCTAAAAAAAGCACTCAACTTTTTAACAATAATAAGCATTCTTAGTTTGACAACCTTTTGTCAAAAAGAACCAATAATAGTCGATAAAGAAATTAAAGTGTCTTCAATTGAAATATCTGGAGCTTCTTCTGCTGGAGATAGCAACGAACAGTATACTGCTATTGTAAAACCTGAAAATGCATCTAACAAAACAGTACAATGGAGCACCTCAGATGCTTCTATTGCTACTATAAATCAGTCAGGACAACTTACTCCAAAGACCAATGGGGTCATTACCATTACAGCCAAAGCAACAGATGGATCTAACATTAAAGGAATCAAATCTGTTCAAATAAGTGGTATTACCGTTCTAGTGTCTAGTATAACTATTGAAGGAGCAAGTAGTTCTATTGGTGGAACCGTTCAGCTATCTGCTTTAATTAGCCCTTCCAATGCATCTAATAAAGCAGTAAGTTGGTCAGTAGAGGATACTTCTATTATCACAGTTGATGAAAACGGACTTATAACGCCAGTTGCTAATGGTAATACAACTGTGACGGCTACAGCTCAAGATGGTAGTGGCATTGAAACTAGTATTGAATTCACAGTAAGTGGTATGGTAGGAAATGTAGACGGTGTCGTTGTCGACAATTCCAATGATTTTATTTCTACTGTAAGCGCTGCCTCAGCTGGAGATAAAATCTATGTTAAGGGTGGAACTTATGTATTCAATTCTACTATTTCAATAAACAATAGCGGTGCAGCTGCGAACAAAATTAGCATACTCCCTTTTCCAGATGACAGTTCACGTCCTTTGTTTGATTTTTCAGCAATGAGTGAAAATTCTTCCAATAGAGGAATTAAACTCAACGGAGATTACTGGCACATAAAAGGAATCGATATTAAAGGTGCAGGCGATAACGGTATGTTTATTTCCGGACATTATAACACAATTGAGTTTATGAGTTTCTACGAGAATAAAGACTCCGGATTACAAATAGGAAATGGAGGGTCTAACAATACAATTCTCAACTGTGATTCCTATTACAATGCAGATTCATCTTTAGAAAACGCAGATGGTTTTGCTGCAAAATTAGATGTTGGAACTGGCAATAAATTCATTGGGTGTAGAGCATGGCAAAACTTAGATGATGGTTGGGATGGATACTTAAGAGGGAGTGACAACATTTCAACATATCACGAGAATTGTTGGGCATTTAACAATGGATATTTAAAAAATGGTTCCGTTACTACATCAGGAGACGGAAATGGTTTTAAAACTGGTGGAAGTGATGACAAAACTTTAAAACACAATGCGACCTATTACAATTGTATAGCAGTTGGAAATACCAACGATGGATTTGATCATAACTCCAATAGAGGAACTGTAGCCATCTACAATTCTGGTGCCTATAAAAACAAAAACAATATCAATTTTAGCACTACTAATATAGCGGCATCACTAACGATCAAAAACACTGTTTCTTTTGAAGGAACAAATGGCGACAGATACGATGCTACATCTACAGACGTCTCAAATAACAGTTGGCAAAATGGACTTTCTGCTACCTCAGCTGATTACAAAAGCTTGAGCATTGAGCTTTTAAGTAGTCCTAGACAGGCTGATGGAAGTTTGCCTAATATTGATTTTATGAAGTTGGTAGACGGAAGTGATTTAATCGACAAAGGAGTTGATGTGGGCAAAGCATTTACAGGTTCAGCTCCAGATATAGGTCCTTTTGAGAAAAACTAGATTATTAAGAAAAAGATGTTACTTATAGTAGCATCTTTTTTTATTTGATACTTTGTAA
>JAYPEX010000012.1:0-54622 GCA_038125995.1 Flavobacteriaceae bacterium | reverse complement strand
TAGGGTCAACGTTTGCAAGTGATGCACCGATAACTCCATCGATAACTACTAATGGAGAAGAGTTAGCTCCAATTGTTGAAAGACCTCTTAAACGAATTGTAGCACCAGCATTTGGGTTACCACCTTTGTTGTAGATCGATAAACCTGCAACTTTTCCTTGAAGTAATTGTGATGCATCGTTAATTGCTCCCTTGTTGAAAGACTCCTCATCTACAGATACAACTGCAGAAGTAATTTCTTTCTCTTTTTGAGAACCATAACCTGTCACGACAACTTCGTCTAATTCGTTAGAAGCTTCAAGAACCACATTGATAGTGTCTTGATTTCCAACAGCAACCTCTTTTGCGTTGTAACCAACGAAAGAGAAAACTAATACGTCTCCACTACCAGCCTCGATTGAATAATTACCATCGAAGTCTGCAGTAGTTCCTGTAGCAGTACCTTTAACAACAACTGTTGCACCTGGTAAAGGACCATTTGCATCAGAAACGTTACCTGATACCGTCTGCGCTCCTGCGAAGCCGAAACACATAAGTGCACCAACTAACAGAAAGCTTTTAAGTAGCATAATTTTCATAAATAGTTAATTTTAAGTTTAGTTAAATTTTAGTTTTTAAAATTTTTTAGTTAGTAAATCATTGTTATTCAGCTCTTTAATGTAAAAATTCAAAAACATTTAAAACCTTTAAATGATTAAAGTTTTAAAAAGTTTCTAGATGTATTTTAACCAATATTTACGTTGTATGTGACATAAACACTAGATATTAACTAGCATTCTAACAATTCTTCGGGTGCAATAATAAACAAAAAGGATATACGATTCAAGGAAAATCTGTTTTTTTATAACAAGAATTTAACAATTTCTTAACGAAAACCTTGTAGTGAGATAATTTAGTCAAAAATATGGGCAAAAAATCATCAAAATGATAATAATCAAACAATTTTGAGGATTTGGGTGATAATTTGTTTTACATATAAATTTCTACCAAACTTCATGTATTGAATGATTTTCATGCAATTTAATGGATTTGGGAATTGATTTTAGAAAGTTAATTTGATTTAACTATAAGGTTTTATTAAATAGTTTTTTGATTCTCATCGAGTTATATGTGGTTTTCACTGAAGTTGTTTTGTAGATTTTGTCTTTTTGGCTTAGAAACTAGTCTTTAAGTTTTTACATTTGTCTGCATTAAAAGTTAAGCTTAATTTAAATCAATAGCATTTTAAATAATGCTTGTATTGCACAACACATGACAATAAAAACAAAAGGATTTGTATTTGATCTCGATGGAGTCCTAGTAGATACTGCTAAATATCACTATTTAGCGTGGAAGAAATTTGCAGAGGAATTCAATTATGATTTTACTGAAGAAGAAAATGAAAAATTTAAAGGAGTGAGTCGTAAGCGCTGTTTAGATATATTACTTAACAAGGTAGGGGTTAAAGCCAGTCAGGATCAAATCGATCAATGGCTCATTCAAAAAAACGAGGATTACCTCTCCTACATATCTGAAATGAATCCATCAGAGGTACTTCCAGGAGTCAAAGATTTTTTAGATACTTTACAATTGAAAGGAATTCCAATGGCCGTCGGATCAGCTAGTAAAAATGCTGTTCCAATTCTAGAAAAGGTAGGGCTCCTTTCGTATTTTATCGATATCATTGATGGAAACAAGGTGACCAAGGCAAAACCAGACCCTGAAGTTTTTGTCTTAGCGGCAAAATCACTTCAGGTCGATGTAGAGGATACCATTGTATTTGAAGATGCGATCGCTGGAATTCAAGCTGCAAATACTGCTGGAATGGTGTCTATTGGTGTAGGTGATGAAAACGTTTTAAGTGAAGCAGATTACAATATTGAAAATTTTAATGATATTACGAACGAATTTTTAACAGAACTAATAGGATGAATCAAGACTATATAAAAGCAAACCCTTGGAGTATCATAGAAGAGGGATACAGTGCAGATCAGGTAAAATCATCAGAGAGTTTATTTAGTATTGGTAATGGGGCCATGGGTCAACGTGCTAATTTTGAGGAATTTTATTCTGGACCAAGTTTCCAAGGAAGTTATATTGGAGGCGTGTATTATCCAGATAAGACCAAAGTGGGATGGTGGAAAAACGGATATCCAGAATACTTTGCTAAGGTTCTCAATGCACCGAGCTGGATTGGGATTCACATTGAAATCAACGGGTCTGTTCTAGATTTGAATACTTGTAAAGCAATTCGTGAATACCGAAGAGAACTCAACATGAAAGAGGGTTGGCACAAGCGTAGTTTTGTAGCGACACTTCCAAACGATGTCGATGTTGCTATTGAAGCAACACGATTTTTGAGCATGAATTACGATGAAATAGGAGCAATTAAATACGCATTGACTCCATTAAATCAAGATACCACTATCTCTGTTAATTGCTTTTTAGATTCGGGGATCAAAAATAATGATTCTAATTGGGACGATGACTTTTGGAAGACAACTTCAGTAGAATCTGAAGACAACACAGCTTTTATTTCTGCTCATACTTTAAAAACAGAGTTTAAAACCTGTACGTATATGGGAGCTGAACTCTTTGTAGATGGAAAAAAGCACAGTCAATTGCATACGGTAGAAGAAAGTGAAACCTATGTGGCTCATCATTATGAGTTGGAACTCAGAGCGAACCAACAGTTGGTCGTTTACAAATACGGAGGTTATGTAGTTGAACGAAATCATCCAGATAAAACAGTGGTTGAGGCTGCTAAAAAAGCGATCAACACTGCTCTGTCAATTGGATTTGACAATTTACTTGAAGATCAAATCAAAGCTTGGGAGCTCATATGGTCCTCTTCCGATATTGTAATTGATGGTGATGTTAAAGCTCAACAGGGAATTCGTTTTAACGTATTCCATCTCAATCAAACCTATTCTGGAAAAGATGCCAGTTTAAATATAGGTCCCAAAGGTTTTACCGGAGAAAAGTATGGAGGAAGCACTTACTGGGATACGGAAGCTTATTGTATTCCTTTTTATATGGCGACCAAAAATGAGGAAGTTGCTAGAAACTTACTTCAATATCGATACAATCAATTGGATAGAGCCATTGAAAATGCCGGAAAATTAGGGTTTACTAATGGCGCAGCACTCTATCCGATGGTTACCATGAATGGTGAAGAGTGTCACAATGAGTGGGAGATTACTTTTGAAGAAATTCACCGAAATGGGGCCATTGCTTTCGCAATATTCAATTACTATCGTTACACTGGAGATTACTCCTACATTCCGGAAGCTGGTTTGGAAGTGCTCATTGGAATATCGCGTTTTTGGCATCAAAGAGCCACCTTTTCAGCTCAGAAAGACAAGTATGTAATCTTAGGAGTAACAGGTCCAAATGAATACGAGAACAATGTCAATAATAATTTCTACACTAATTATATTGCTAAATGGTGTATCGTTTATACACTAGAACAAATTAAAAAGGTCAAAGATGGTTATCCAGATGACTACAGCAGAATCATGGGCGTTACCAAGTTGAAGAATGCTGAAATGGAACTTTGGAAGGCAGTAGCAGATCAAATGTACTTTCCTTATGACTCGCAGCGTGATATATTCTTACAACAAGATGGATTCTTGGATAAAGAACTCAAAACAGTTGATCAATTGACAAAGGAGCAACGTCCGATCAATCAAAAATGGAGTTGGGATCGAATTTTGAGGTCTCCTTATATCAAACAGGCAGATGTTCTTCAAGGATTTTACTTTTTCGAAGACCACTTTGATTTAAAAAGCCTAGAGCGTCACTTCGATTTCTATGAGCCATTTACAGTTCACGAATCTTCGCTTTCTCCATGTGTTCACTCCATACAGGCAGCAAAATTAGACCGTATGGATCAAGCGTATGCCTTTTATTTGAGAACTTCTAGATTGGATCTTGATGATTACAATAAGGAAGTGGAAGAGGGACTTCACATTACTTCAATGGCGGGAACCTGGATGAGTATTGTGGAAGGTTTTGCAGGAATGAGAATTGTTGACGATAAATTATCTTTTAATCCAAAAATTCCAAAACAATGGGATTCTTATTCATTCAAGATTAATTTTAGAAATAGAATTCTCAAAATTAGTATTGATCAGTCTGAAATTTCAATAACCCTATCAGGTGACAGTCAAATGTCGATGAGAATTAACGCTCAGCGTGTCGTTCTCAATCCATCAGAGGAAACCAAAATTGCACTTTAGATGAAAAGGTTTATTCTTGGGCTACTTTTAATCAACTTAATTTCTTGTACAGAAATGAATCAAACACAGAATAAAATTGCTCCAATTTCTAAGGAGCGTATCGCAAATGCGGTGATCTATGAAGCAAATATCAGGCAGTATTCTCCTCAGGGGAGTTTTGATGCTTTCACAAATGATCTCCCTAAACTAAAAGAGTTAGGAGTAGATCTTATTTGGTTGATGCCGATTTATCCAATTTCTACCACAAAGAGTAAAGGAACCTTAGGTTCTTATTACGCAGTTTCAGATTATCAAAAGGTCAATTCTGAATTTGGAACTCTCAAAGATGTTAAGAAATTGATCGATACGGCCCATGAATTGGATATGTATGTTATTTTAGACTGGGTTCCAAACCATACAGGATGGGATCACATTTGGTTGACACAGCACCCTGAATGGTATACTAAAGATGAAAACGGAAATCCCACACATCCCGTTGGTACTGATTGGACCGATACCGCTGATTTAAACTATGACAATCAGGATATGAGAGCTCAGATGCTTGAAGATATGAAGTATTGGATTCAAGAAACGGATATCGACGGATTTAGATGTGATATGGCTGGAATGGTCCCTACTGATTTCTGGGAACATACGATAGCTCAGCTCAGAGCTATGAAACCTATATTTATGTTGGCAGAGGCATGGGAGCCACATCTAATTCAAGCAGGATTTGATATGGTCTATGGATGGGGAACCCATCACCTATCCAATGATATTGCAAAGGGACACAAGCCTATCGATGATTTTAGAGCGCGAATGGAACATGTAAAACAACAGTATTCACATGAGGCTATTTTGATGAATTTCACCTCCAATCACGATGAAAATTCATGGAATGGTTCGGCTGTTGAGCGCTTAGGTGGTGCTATAGAAACAGCAGCTGCATTGATGTATACCATTGCTGGTATGCCACTTATTTACAGTGGACAGGAATACGATTTAGACAGAAGACTACTCTTTTTTGAAAAAGACAGTATTGATCGTACTAAAGGTCATATGTACGATGTATATAAAAAGTTAGGTCAGCTTAAAAAGACGACCAAAGCTTTAGATACTGGAGTTGAACCAGCCTCCTATCAAAATATCGACAATAGTGATAATGATAAAGTATTGTCATTTATAAGAGAAAAGGAAGGTAATCAATTGGTATACTTGGCAAATTTTAGTGCTGAACCAGTATCCGTACAGTTACATAGGTCGGGTTCTTTTAAAGATTTTAATTCTGGGGAATCTGTAAGTTTAGAACATTCCTTTGATTTAGCACCTTACGCTTATCGAATTCTCTTAAACAATTAATCGTGAAAAAGGCGTATCTTTTAGCTGAAGTATTTTTAGTTTGCAGTATGAGTTACGCCCAATCTACATATACCATTGTTGCTCATCGAGGCGCCATGGGTTACGAGTTGGAGAACTCCATCCAATCTTTTGAAAAAGCTTTGGATTTGGGAGCTTCCATGATTGAACTCGATGTCTTTGTATTGTCTTCTGGGGAATTAGTCGTTTTTCACGATGACCAGCTCGATCGACTAACTAATACGAATGGAGCTATTGAGTCCTTCACCTATAAAGAGCTCCAAGAACAAGTACGGCTCAACGATGGGCAACTCATTCCACTGCTCAGTGAGGTACTCGATTTGTGTGCTTCAAAGACCAAGATCAATATTGAACTCAAAGGCTCTAATACAGCTGTACCAGTCCATCTGCTTTTAAAAACGTACTTAGAGAAAAGGCTTTTAAAATCATCAGATATCGTCATCTCAAGTTTTAAATGGGAGGAACTCGAGCAAATGAGAAGTTTCAATAGCAATATACCAATTGGTATACTTACAGAAGAAAACCCATTACAAGCGATAGATATAGCTCAACGCTTAAGTGCTATTTCTATTAACCCCTATTACAAATCACTTACAAAAGAAATTGTCCATAATATTCACGATGCTGGTTTTCAGGTATATGCTTGGACTGTAAATGAAATCGAAGACTTGCAACGACTCAAAGATTGGGGAGTTGATGGAGTTTTTTGTAACTATCCTGACAGAGGTAAGGAGTTGAACTAATGGGTGTAAATCACAAAGATCTAATCATCGTCGGTGGAGGTGCTGCTGGGTTTTATGCAGGAATTCATTTCTCACAATCCAATCCCAACAGTTCGGTGTTGATTTTAGAACAAAGCCCCTCTTTTTTATCAAAGGTAAAGGTCTCTGGAGGAGGAAGGTGTAACGTAACCAATTGTACTTTAGATCCCAAAGATTTAGTCAAGAATTATCCCAGAGGCCACAAAGAACTACTTGGACCGTTTTATACCTATGGTCCCCTAGATGTCATTTCATTCTTTGAAAACCATGGAGTTTCTTTAAAAGAAGAAGATAAGGGGCGTATGTTTCCAGTTTCCAACTCCTCAGCTTCGATTGTCAATCTCCTAATGGAATTAGCTCAAAAACAAGGAATAGAACTGAGTCCCTCCACTTCGGTAAAATCAATCTCAAAACAAGGGGATTATTGGAAAATTGGCACGAATAAAAAGGAGTATTTAGCAAAAAATATTTTAATCGCTTCAGGATCTAGTAAGGCCATTTGGAAGCAATTAAGTGCATTGGAGATTCCCATTGTAGAGCCTGTTCCTTCACTCTTCACTTTTAAAGTAGATCCTCATCCAATGAGCGCTCTTTCGGGCTTAAGCTCTGAGGTAGAAATCAGTATTCAAACATTGGGTAAAAAACACATAAAATCTAGAGGCCCTTTGTTAATTACACATCAAGGTTTTAGCGGTCCAGCAGTATTGGAATGTTCCGCCTGGGGAGCGCGTGAACTTTATGATTTAAATTATCAGTTTGAACTTTCTATCAATTGGTTCACTGACTTGAAGTATCAAGATGTTTTGGAACGACTCATGGAGCTCAAATCGAATTCAGGCACCAAAACCATGCTCAACATCAATGAATTTAATCTTCCCAAAAGACTTTGGGAATACCTAGTCCTATCGGCAGGGATTCAAAAGGGAACGCAATGGGCGCAACTAAATAAGATTCAGCTTGTTAATTTAGCCAACCAATTGAACGATACTCGTATTCAGGTCGTCGGAAAATCCACCTTTAAGGAGGAGTTTGTGTCTGCAGGTGGAGTAGACCTTCACTCAGTGAACTTTAAGACTATGGAATCCAAGATTCATTCCGGACTGTATTTTGCAGGAGAAGTCTTAAATATCGATGCGATAACTGGAGGCTATAATTTTCAGAATGCCTGGACAACAGCTTATATCGCTGGTTGTGCGCTATCTGATGGATGATATCTATTTGTTGTGAGAACCGTCACAGAACAATGGATCTTGCGTCTTTCCACAGCTGCAAAAATTACAACGTGTTTTAGTCGCGAGTACCGTTCCATTTTCGTCTTGAATCTCTACAGGTCCTAGGACACTGATTTGTCCGTTATTTTTTTTGATGATGATGACTTTATCACTCATTATTTAATCATTTTTAAATTGATGACTTCTTGTTTTGTAAGGGGTCTCCAATGACCTCTTGGCAAATCTTTTTTGGTAAGCCCAGCGTAGACTACACGATCGAGATGTACAATCTCGTATTCTAATTTTTCGAATATTCTTCGAACTAAATTCTTTCTAGTAGTTCTAATTTCTATCCCAATCTCATTTCTAGGAGCTTTTTCTATATAACTGACATCGTGAACCTTAACTAGTTTTCCATCGAGTGCCATTCCCTCTTTGAGAGTGTCCATATCTTCTTGTGAGAAGGTGCGATCTAAACTTAGATGATAAATTTTTGAAAATCCGTTTTTAGGAGAAGATAGTTTTTTGATCAGGTCTCCGTCATTGGTGAAAATCAATAAACCAGATGAAGTCTTATTGAGTCGCTCTATTGGGCTCAATGGTGCATTTGATGCATTGGCTATCAGTTGTAGGGCTGATCTTCTTCCAGAGGCATCTCTATTAACGGTGTCAAAGTCTTTAGGTTTGTTGAGTAGAATATACTCCATCTTTACAGGATTGAGTAATTTTCCGTCAAAGCGAACTTCTTCACCAGGTTTTACCTTATATCCCATAGAGGTCACTGCTTTGCCATTGACCGTTACAGAACCAGCTTCGATATAGATATCGGCTTCTCTTCTCGAGCAAACTCCTGAGTTTGACAAGTATTTGTTGAGTCGAATACCTTCTGTGGCATTCTTTGGCGTGTTATTAGCTGCTGCTTTATTTGAATGAGGCTTACGACTTTTCATGGGACTTAATTTGTGGCAAAGGTAATCAGAAGTATTTGAATAAACTATCTAAAAGAAAAGAGGCTTTCAACTACTGAAGTGTCAATCAGAAAAATACTAAAAACCCCTAAGGCTAATACTATTTTTAGTAGGATATGAACGAATCCATAATCGTTCTTAGAACGAGAATTGTAAACCCATACAATTGCAAAAACAAGAAGTATATTGGCTACTAGAAAGTACCATTTCATCAATCCAATTTCAACACTGATAAAAAGTAAGTAGGAGGGTATAAAACTCAGCAGGGTCAAAACACTAATCCAAAATTTAGATCTCGATAAACCATAACGAACAGGAATTGTTTGATAGTCGTGACTGAGATCTCCAGCTAAGTTTTCCATGTCCTTTGTGAGTTCTCGAATGAGCAATAACAAAAACAGATAAACGGCGTGTAAAAAGATGTGAAAGTCTAAGTTTTTGTAGTAGACAAATACCGTGAAAAAAGGAGTTATCGCAAGTGCTGCAGCCATGAGATTCCCCCAATAGAGAATTTTTTTTAATTTGTGAGAATACAGCCAGATTCCAAAACTATAGCCACTGAAAAACACCACGGCTCTAAACGATATTGAGGCAGCAATAATAAGTGCGGTAAAATTAAAAATCACATAAGCGTTGATTTTAGCTCGTTGGGATATGTTCTTGTCCAACAGAGTTTTATAGGGCTTATTGATCAAATCCTTTTCCCAATCGTAAAAGTTATTGATGATATAGCCAGCAGCAATTACAAGAGCGGTACAAACGATTAATAGAAAAAGATTGAGATCTAATAGAAGTTCTAAGAGGGGTTTGTTTGGAGCTAGTATAAAGATGCTGCAAAGGTATTGAGCAACTACAATCAACATAATATTGTAGCCTCTGAGTACTGAAAAAAAAGCAAGGCCTTTGATCAGATTTGTTTTCAGACTTGCTGTTGACATTTTAGAACGTGTATACCACTTCGATCTGGTGTCCCTCTAGGGATTTCTTGGCTTTTTCAAGATCCTGTGTGAATCCTAAAATATAACCACCTCCTCCAGAACCACAGAGTTTGAGGTAGTAATCGTTGGTCTCGATTCCCTTTTTCCACACATCGTGAAACTGTTCGGGAATCATCGGTTTAAAGTTTTTTAAAACAACTCCAGAAAGTTGTTTGAGGTGCTTAAAAAGTGATTTAAAATCTCCACTGATAAAATCATCGACACAGGCATCGGTGTGTTTGATGAATTTGTTCATCAGCATGCTTCTAAATCCTTCGGTTTTCATCTTTTCAAAGAAGATTTGAACCATAGGAGCGGTTTCGCCCACTGTTCCACTATCCAACAAGAATACGGCACCTTTTCCATCGATATTTTGAGAGGGTATTGAAGTCGAAGCGATATGGTTTTCAGCTTGAATTAGAATCGGTAAGCTCAAATAAGAGTTAAGTGGATCCAAACCAGATGAAGTTCCGTGGAAAAAGGACTCCATGATTCCGAATAGTTGCTTTAATTCGAGCAGCTTATCACGAGTTAAATTTTCGAGAACCGTTATCTTTTCTGTTGCGTAATTGTTGTAAATCGCAGCGACTAAAGCTCCAGAAGATCCAACTCCATAACCTTGGGGAATTGAAGAATCAAAGTACATTCCCTTAGAGATGTCTTCTTTTAATCGTTCGATATCAAAGGAAAAACGTTCGGATTGCTCCTCTTGAAGTTGTTCTAAATAGGTAGCGTATTGAGCTAGTTTTTTATTGGATTCTAAAGCTTTTTCAGAAGGCTGTTCATCTATTTTTAAAGCGCCTTTTGCGGCGTTATAAGGAATGGCCAAACCTTTTGAATTCTTAATTATTCCGTATTCTCCGAAGAGTAGAATTTTAGCGTAAAAAAGAGGTCCTTTCATAAATGATGGTTTAAGATAGTCGCTTCGCTCCCCTACCTAACTGGTCATAAATATACTGCTGATTTTCGCAATAAGCAACTAAGTCCTTAAGAATGAAGTCAAAAGAAGTAATGGCATCCTTGTGAGGATAGAGTAAATGTACATTTGCTCCTGCATCGAGCGTAAAGCAAATTGGAATACCCGTTTGAGCTCTAAATTCTCTTACTTTTTCAATAATAGCCAAGGTGTTAGGCTTCATTAAAATGAAGTTTGGATTCGAGGTGAGCATCATAGCGTGAAGCGTTAAGGCTTCTAGTTCTACAAGCGCTACGAAGGCATTTAAATCGCCACTTTGTAAGATTGCAATCAGTTGCTCAATATGTTGATGAGCCTGAGCAAATCGCTGTGTTGCATAGGGGTGGTTTTCCATCAGTTGGTGACCTACTGTAGAACTCACAGCCTTACTTCCTTTGTGGACGATGAGAATGCAATCTTGATAATTTTCAAATACTGGATGAATTTTAGTAGGATAGGGAATTCCAAATAAATCAGAACTATTCGAAATAGATGGAGTAGTTCCCCACTGAACCAGTGGTCCCTCGATGGAACGACATCCAGAACCAGAACCCAAGCGAGCTAAAAAAGACGCTTTTTGATAAAAGTTCTCGGAGCTAGTTTCTTCAATCGATGTAACGGTCATTTCCAAAAGGCAGAGTGCCAATGCAGCCATTCCACTGGCTGAAGAAGCAATCCCACTTGAATGTGGAAATGAATTGGTCGATCGAATTTCAAAGTCATAGGATTTTAAAAAGGGTAAATAGGCTTCAATTCGATCAAAAAAGGTTTTGATTTTTGGAATAAAGTCTTCCTTTGGCTCATCGTCTAAATAGAAATCAATGCTATAATCATCAGAAATTTCAGTTCGCAGACGGTAATTTAGGGTGGTTTTGGTATGGCAATTTGAAAGTGTGAAACTCAATGAAGGATTCGCAGGTATCTGATCTTTAAATTTACCCCAGTATTTGACAAGAGCTATATTACTCGGGGCTTCCCAGCTCGTAATTCCTTGATCTGATGTCGTTTTTAGGTCCTTGAAGAGTTCTATCATCTGACAAATTCTATAAAAAACAAAGATAGTTTTATATCATTAGAACAACTAATAAAAATAAAGTGTTATTTTAGAGCTGTACTCAAGAGCACAGAAAATGATGAAACGCTACCTTAATATTGGAATTGCAGTAATGACTTGCCTTCTCGTTGGCTTTTTGTCCAGTCTTGCTGTAATAGATTCAATTTCAGATTGGTATGATACCATCAATAAGCCGTTTTTTACACCCCCAAATGCGTTGTTCTCACCGGTCTGGACCCTCCTGTATATCTTGATGGGTGTCTCCGTCGGAATCGTATGGAACAGAGGCTTTCATCATATTTGGGTTAAAACAGCGCTTTATCACTTTTTGTTTCAACTACTTCTCAATGCACTTTGGAGTATTGTGTTTTTTGGACTTCACTCCATTCTGGGAGGTCTTCTTGTAATATTAGCACTTTTGATACTGCTCATCTTTACGTTTAAGTGGTTTAAGGTCGTCAATAAGACAGCTGCTTATTTGCTGATACCCTATATCCTTTGGGTGGCTTTTGCTACCGTACTCAATATCGGTATTTGGAATTTAAACTAACGCTTTTTCCATTTTTGCTTTGATTTCCTCTAAGCACAGTTGTCCTATAGATCCAATATGAGTGTGATTTAAATCTCTTTTGGGATCGTACTTTCCCATTTCAATATCCATACCCATTTTCTTGTAGGCATCTCTAAAAGGCATTCCAGACTTTACGAGTTCGTTTAGGGTATCTACGCTAAAAATATAGTCGTATTTAGCATCGTCAGTGATGTTTTTGCGAGGTTGAATGTCTTTGAGGCTAAATCGCATCATTTCGATACATGAACGCAATTCTTGAATCGACGGAACGATGATTTCTTTCAAGAGCTGTAAATCTCTGTGGTAACCCGATGGAAGATTGACAAGCATCATTGTCAATTGATTAGGAACGGCTTGAAGTTTGTTGCACTTTCCTCTAATGAGTTCAAAAACATCAGGATTCTTTTTATGAGGCATGATGCTCGATCCTGTAGTGAGTTCATCCGGGAAGGATATAAAGTTAAAGTCTTGGCCCATATATAGACAGATATCCATGGCCATTTTTCCAAGGGTTCCAGCGACAGAACTCAATGCAAAAGCTGAGGATTTCTCTGTTTTTCCTCTACCCATTTGAGCAGCAACCACATTGTATTTAAGGGTTTTAAACTTCAATTCCTCGGTGGTCATCGCTCTGTCTATTGGAAAAGAGGAACCGTAACCAGCTGCAGATCCTAAAGGATTTTGATCACAGACTTTTAGAGCCGCATTGACAAAGTGAATGTCATCGATCAAACTCTCTGCATAGGCTGAGAACCACAATCCAAAAGAGGAGGGCATTGCTACTTGAAGGTGGGTGTATCCGGGCATGAGGTCTCCTTTGTACTGATCAGCTAGTTGGATCAATAGATCGAAGAGTTCTTTGATTTCTTCTTTTACAGCTGTTAGCTCTGCCTTGAGATACAGCTGTGAGGCTACTAGGACTTGGTCGTTTCTCGAACGTGCGGCATGAATTTTTTTACCGGTATCACCTAACTTTTCAGTGAGAACGTATTCTATTTTAGAATGCATATCCTCAAAATCGTCTTCAATGGTAAATTCACCCTCTTCAATTGATTTTGCAATTTCGTTTAATCCACCATTCAATTCTTCGAATTCGCTTTCGGTGATCAGCCCAATCCTGGTGAGCATACGTGCATGTGCGCGTGAAGCAATCACATCGTATGCAGCTAGTTGCAAGTCCAATTCACGGTCGTTTCCAACGGTGAATTGATCAATTTTTTTGTCTGTTGCGAGTCCTTTATCCCAGAGTTTCATAGTCGTTTATTTTAATAAAAAGCCCTCCAAAAGAGCGATGTAAATGTCGATTCCTTCTTCAATTTCAGAGATGTAAATAAATTCATCTGCTGAATGTGACCTTCTGCTATCTCCTGGTCCTAATTTAACCGATTGACAGTAGAGTGCGGCTTGATCTGAAAGGGTAGGAGATCCGTAGGTTCCCCTTCCTAATGCTTTTCCAGATTTCACCAATGGATGATCCGGATCAATTCGCGATGAATTGAGTCGAAGCGATCGTGCTTTGATTTTGCAAGGAGCATTTTGTGTCAGTATTTGTTCAATTTCTTGATTGGTATAGCAATCGTTCACACGTACATCAATTACTAAATTGACGTGAGCAGGAACTACGTTATGTTGATGTCCTGCATTGATTTGCGTCACCGTTAACTTAACAGGTCCTAATTGCTCTGACTCTTTTTCAAATTTATAATTCTTAAACCATTCCAATACAGAAATGGTATTGTAAATAGCGTTGTTGCTATTTGGATGTGCTGCATGAGAAGGTGTTCCTGAAACTTCAGCATCAAAAACCACCAATCCTTTTTCAGCAATAGCCAGATCCATGAGGGTTGGTTCTCCAACGATGGCCACATCAATTTTTGGAAGTGTTTCCATCATGGAGTTGAGTCCATTTGGGCCAGAATTCTCTTCCTCTGCTGAGGCTATAATTACAATATTGTGATTGAGGTCTTTCTTGTCGTAAAAATAGGCAAAGGTCGCCAATAGAGATACCAAACAACCGCCAGCATCATTGGACCCTAAACCGTATAGTACATCTCCTTCAACATCAGGACTGAAGGGGTCTCTGGTATAGGCAGTGTTCGGTTTTACGGTATCGTGATGTGAGTTTAATAGGAGTAATGGTTTTCCCTCCTGGTAGTATTTGTTAAAAGCGTAAATATTGCTCTTTTGACGCTTATAAGAAATCTGGTGGGATTCCAACCAAGCGATAATAAGCGCAGCAGTTCCTTCTTCTTCAGATGAAAAAGATTGAGTGCTGATCAAATCTTTGAGCAGGTCAACGGCTTGTTTTTTTAAAAGCTCCTTCATGATGCTGCTGTAATTTTGGTATAATTAGTACTTGTTTCTCTAAAGAGGGTGTTGGGACCTATCACTACCTGATGGACTCCTTTATCTAGGGCGTCAAAACAGTTTTGAAGCTTTGGAATCATTCCAGCGGCAATAACTCCTTGATCTAATAATTCTCTGTAATAATTTTTGTTGAGGGACTTTACGAGACTCTCTGGTTTGTCAATATCTAAAAGCACTCCTTGTTTTTCAAAGCAGTAATAGAGATTCACTTGATAGGTGTTACTCATAGCTGTAGCAATAGCAGCGGCAATAGTATCGGCGTTGGTATTTAACAACTGTCCTTTTCCATCGTGGGTAATCGCACAAAATACAGGGCAAAAATGATCGATTAAAGCACCAATGTGATCAGCATTGACTTCATCGATATCCCCTACAAACCCATAGTCGATCTCCGTTCCTGTTCGCTTATGAGATTTGATGCAATTGGCATCTGCTCCACTAAGTCCGATCGCATTGCATTCCATCGATTGAAGTAATGCGACAATTGTTTTGTTAGTTTTACCAGCATAAACCATTGAGATGACCTCCAAACTCTCGGCAGAAGTAATTCTTCTTCCCTGATGCATTTGGGTTTCAATTCCTAAACGTTCTTCCATTTTAGAAGCATCTCTACCTCCTCCATGTACTAGAATTTTAGGGCTTTGAATAGTACTAAAATCTTTGAGAAATGCTTTAAGTGCACTACTATCTTCGATGATCGCACCTCCAATTTTAACAATGGATAGTATGGGTTTTTGTTTCATGGGTTTAGTTTTCCAACAGTGTTTTTAATACGTATTGAGCTGAATAGGTTCTGTTGTTAGCCTGCTCAATGACTAAGGATTGGTAACTGTCTAGAACAGCATCTTCGGCGACAATATTTCTTCGAATTGGAAGACAGTGCATAAATTTAGCATCTCCTAACTTTTCTTTGGTCATCATCCATTCTCTTGTGGAAATATTGACTTTACCGTAATCTTCAAAAGAACACCAGTTTTTAACGTAAACAAAGTCCGCATCTTTAAGTGCTGCTTCTTGATCGTGAAAAATATCTATTCCTTTGGTGATTTCAGGATCTAAATCGTATCCTTTCGGATTGGTAATACAGAAATCAGCATCTTGAAGGCGCATCATCTCGATAAATGAATTGGCAACGGCATGAGGGAGCGCTTTTGGGTGTGGTGCCCAAGAAAGAACCACCTTTGGTCTCTTTTTGGAGTTTTGTTCTTTTAGTGTAATGGCGTCAGCAAATGCTTGAAGTGGGTGACCAGTGGCACTTTCCAAATTGACGATTGGAACCGTCGCGTATTTGATAAAATTCGTCAGAACTGGTTCAGCCTGATCTTCTTCTTTGTTTTCTAATCCAGCAAAAGCTCTAATACAGATGATATCACAGTATTGAGACAGGACCTTAGCCGCTTCTTTAACGTGTTCTGATCGAATGGTTTCCATAATGGTTCCATCTTCGTATTCTAGATTCCACGCTTCTTCTCCAAAATTCATCACCATAACGTGCATTCCTAAATTATTGGCAGCTTTTTGTGTGCTCAAACGCGTTCTGAGACTCTTGTTAAAAAACAGAAGTCCTACAGTTTTTCCTTCACCCAGGGTTATATGAGCTCTGGGGTTCTTTTTTAAAGCGATGGCCTCATCTACAGCAGTGTTGAGATCCTTCAGATCGCTAATAGTGGTAAATTTTTTCATGAGAGTTCTATTTTTAAGGCATCGAAAAAGCGATCGATGGCTTGTTTGGTCATATTAAGTGCTGGAAGTATTCTGAGAAGATTTTTATTGCTTGCTGCACCTGTAAAAATATGATGATCTAAAATTAATTTCTTCCTTAGTTCAGCAACTTCAAAATCAAATTCCATTCCCAGCATGAGTCCTCTTCCTTTGAGGGCTTTGATTTGAGGTAGTTCTTCTGCCTTTGATCTAAAGTAAGCTTCCAAACTAGTGGCATTTTCTATCAAATTTTCTTTTTCGATCACTTCCAACACGGCAAGTGATGCCGCACAAGCTAGGTGGTTGCCACCAAAGGTCGTTCCCAGCATTCCCATCCAAGGTTTAATATGAGAAGCGAGTAGGACTCCAGCCACTGGAAAACCATTTCCCATTCCTTTGGCAATGGTGATGATGTCAGGTTGGATGCCGTAGTGTTGGAATGCGAAGAACTTTCCAGATCTACCATAACCAGACTGAACTTCGTCAGCGATGACTAGGGCTCCGTATTTCTTAGAGAGTTCGGCAATACTATTCATGAATTCTTTAGAAGGCATGTCCAATCCACCTACCCCTTGAATACACTCGATGATTATTGCACAAACATCACCTTTAGCCAGTTCAATTTCTAAAGCTTTAGCATTTTCAAAAGGAAGATAGCTCATTTCTTGTTGAGCGTTAATGGGAGCTTGTATTTTTGGGTTATCAGTTGCCATTACTGCAGCTGAAGTTCTTCCGTGAAATGCATTGTTAAATGCGATGACACGTTTTTTTTCAGTGATAAAAGAAGCTACTTTTAAGGCGTTTTCATTGGCTTCAGCTCCAGAATTACACATAAATAATTGGTAATCTTCACAGTTGGATAGCTTGCCGAGTTTTTCTGCTAATTGAATTTGAAGCGGATTTTGAATCGCATTGGAATAAAATCCTATTAGATCGATCTGATCTTTAAGTCGTTTCACATAATGTGGATGTGAATGACCTATTGAAATCACCGCATGACCTCCGTAAAGATCTAAATAGTGTGCCCCATCTTTGTCGATGACTGTAGTTCCATGTGCTGAAACGGGGGTAATATCGTAAAGAGGGTATACATCAAATAGCTTCATAGCTTAGAGTTGGTTCGATTTAATGTTGTTAATTTTTTCATAGGAACGTTGCAAACCTTTAATCAGAGCAGAGCTCAATCCCTCGTGTTCCATTTGGTTTAAACCTTCAATGGTACAACCTCTTGGAGTGGTTACCTTGTCGATTTCAGCTTCAGGATGAGAATTTGATTCTACTAGGAGTTTAGCAGCACCACTACAGGTCTTTACAGCTAATTCGTGAGCTTCTTCAGCTTCAAATCCCAATTGAACAGCTCCTTGAGTCGTCGCTCTGATGAGACGCATCCAAAAAGCAATACCAGAGGCACAGATCACTGTTGCAGCTTGCATCAAATGTTCAGGAATGATCATAGAAGACCCCATTCTATTGAATATGGCCTCAGCGAGTTCTACTCGAGATTCTCCTTTACTGTTGCTGCAAATACAGGTCATGGATTCACCAACTGAAATGGCAGTATTAGGCATGGCTCTTAACAGATGCTTATCACTCCCGATTAATTGTTCTATTTGATCGATTTCAAGTCCTGCAGCGGTAGAGATAATCACGTGTTTATCGGTAAGTTCTTTCTTGATTTCTTCCAAAACAGATTTCATTTGACTAGGCTGCAAAGCAAAAATTAAGATGTCAGATTTCTTAACTGCTTTTTTATTATCTGAAGTCACAGTTACATTTCCGTAACTTTCATAATCTTTTATGGATCGCGTATTTCTCTTAGTGAGAAACATATGAGTTGCTCCATTGGAATTTAAAATTCCCTTGGCGATAGATTTTCCTAAATTTCCTGCTCCGATGATGGCTATTTTCATGGCTCTTAAATTAAAATGCTATTGGTTTGAGTTGTAATCCCATATCTTCTTCCAATCCGAAGATAAGATTCATATTTTGAACGGCTTGTCCAGAGGCTCCTTTTAAAAGGTTGTCTATGGCTGCAGTAATCATTAAATACTTTTTGTGTTTCATCAAATGAAGATGACAATTATTGGTGTTCACCACTTGTTTGAGGTGAATGGGTTCCTCTGTCAAATGAGTGAAAGGAGCATTTTTGTAGTAGTTGGAATACAATTCATTGGCATCTACTATAGTCCCATCAAATTCCGTATAAACCGTTGCAAAAATCCCTCTGGTGAAATTTCCTCTGTTAGGGATAAACAATAATTCTGGTGTAGCATCATTGAGGGCTGTAAGCTGCTCTCCAACTTCGTTTAGGTGTTGATGATTAAAGGCTTTGTACCAAGAAACTGAGCTTGTTCTCCAACTAAAATGAGTAGTGTCTGAAGGTTTAATGCCAGCACCAGTACTTCCAGTGGTCGCATTGATATGAACTTCTGATGTAATCATTTTTTTTGAAGCTAATGGGGCTAAAGAAAGTTGAAGCGCTGTTGCAAAACAGCCTGGATTGGCAATGGCGTTAGCATTTTCAATAGCAGTCTTGTGATTTTCTGGAAGTCCATATACAAAGGTCCTTCCTAAAAATTCAGCATCTTTTTTTGCTCTAAAGTCAGTACTTAAATCAATAATCTTAGTGTGATCAGAAAAGTTATTCTCTTTTAAAAAGCTTAGAGAATTACCGTGTCCAAGACACAGAAATACGACATCTACTTCTAAATTAACCGCTCCTGTAAAAACATATTCTGTTCTTCCGATAAGATCTGGATGCGCTGAACTTACCTTTTTGCCAGAACGTGTGGTGCTGTAAATAAAATCGATTTCAACTGCTGGATGCTGGTCTAGAATTCGAATGAGTTCTCCTCCAGTATATCCTGATCCTCCAATAATTCCTGCTTTAATCATCTGTGTTGACTTGTTTGTATATTTTTCCAGCATTTGCTGTTATTTTGATAAATCCTTTGGCATCATCAGCAGTCCATGCTTTGTTTTCTTCTCCATAGGATCCAAACTTAGCACTCATCAAATCGTGCTTGGATTCGATACCATCTAAAGTGAAACGATAGGGGTGAAGACTCACAAAGACATCGCCACTTACATTCTTTTGAGTATCTGTTAGGAAGGCTTCGATATTTCTCATCACTGGATCTAAATACTGACCTTCGTGTAAGAGCATGCCATAGAAGTTTCCATGACTTTCTTTTTGATGTTGTTGCCATTTACTCAAACAGTGTTTTTCCAATAAGTGGTGTGCTTTGATGATCACAAGGGCAGCAGCAGCCTCAAAACCAACTCTACCTTTGATTCCAATAATGGTATCACCAACGTGAATATCTCTACCAATGGCATAGGCAGAAGCAATTGCTTCTAGCGCCACAATATTGTTGAGTGGACTGTCTTTCGTTCCATCAAGAGCCACTAACTCTCCTTTTTCAAAGGTCAATTTAATTTTTCTTGAGCCCGATGCGCTTAATGGAGAAGGATAAGCCTCCTCTGGCAGCGCATCTTTAGAAGTTAAGGTCTCCACTCCCCCAACAGATGTTCCCCAAAGTCCTCTGTTGATCGAGTACTTAGCCTTTTCCCATGGATAGTCAATTCCATTTTCTTTGAGGTACTGAATTTCTTGTTCTCTAGTGAGTGTATGATCTCTAATTGGAGTAATGATGTTCTTTTCTGGAGCGATAATGCTAAAGATCAAATCAAAGCGAACCTGATCATTTCCGGCGCCGGTAGATCCGTGGGCGATGTATTCCGCTCCAATTTCATTGGCGTAATTGGCAATTTCGATGGCTTGAACAATGCGTTCCGCACTAACTGATAATGGATAAGTGTTATTCTTCAATACATTTCCGTAGATGAGGTATTTGACAACTTTGTCGTAAAATGTTTGAACGGCATCGATCGATACGTAGGTATGTGCACCTAAGGCAAGCGCCTTAGATTCAATATCAGCAATTTCTTCTTTGGAAAATCCTCCGGTGTTAACCGATACAGCGTGAACCTCATAACCTTCATTGGATAAACTCTTAGCGCAATATGAGGTGTCCAACCCTCCACTGTATGCAATGACTAACTTTTTCATTTTTTACTCTTTTTCTTATTTAGAAATAATTTTTCTTTTATGTTTTTTAATCTCTGAAAAGCCTTTGGATTAAACATTTTGCCAATAGTGCTTTTCTTTTTGTGAGGATCGTATAGCATCCCAGTACACAGACACATTTTGTGATCTGTTCTATTTAAGACATCAAAATTCTTACAGGTCTTACATCCATTCCAAAAATCAGGATCATCCGTAAGTTCAGAAAAGGTAACGGGTTTGTATCCTAATTCGTAATTGATTTTCATCACCGCGAGTCCTGTAGTGATCCCAAACAATTTTGCCTCTGGAAATTTTTTCCTTGAAAGTTCAAAGGCGGCTTTTTTAATTTTTTTAGCCAATCCTTGACCTCTGTAATCTGGATTGACAATAAGTCCAGAGTTGGCGACAAACTTATTGTGTCCCCATACCTCTATATAGCAAAATCCTGCAAATTGATCACCATCTAATGCGATGATGGCATTTTGATTTTCCATCTTTTTTTGGATGTACTCAGGAGTCCTTTTGGCAATACCTGTACCTCTGACTTTGGCAGATTCAGCTATGGTATCACAAATGATAGGAGCGTATTTAAAATGCGATTTATTAGCACTAACAATTTTCATTGTAGTTACTGGTATTAAATTGATAAACTATTGATGAGGTTCTTGAGAGAGGAAATGGACACACCTAATTCCATAGATAATTTTGCACCCTTACGGGCGACGGCGTCTTGGGTAACGCAATATACTATGTGCGATTGTGTTATTCATCGATACAAATATAGTGTTTTCAACTAATTAGTGGAGTTTTGCATCAATTTTTAACAAAAACATTGATGGAACCTCAAAAAAATCGTAAATATCAAATTCCCAAAGCCTTAATTTTGAGGATTCTTATTCTGTGATTTTTAAATTAAAGATCACCGATAGGTCTGTAGCTCCTCCAGCTGTTGCAGGATTGCCGTCATTTGGTTTTGTAGGTAAGTGTCTTAGAATAAATTGTAACTGGCCTTCAGATGCTGTTAAGGTGGTCAGATTAAAGCTTGTTCCTAAGTAATAACCATTTGAATCGATATTGACGGGTTCTATAGTGGCATTTAATCCATTGACTACGTAAAAGACCTGATGATCGTTGGATTCTTCTTCGATTTCCAATGTGATGTCCTCTGCTGGTGATTCACTTTCGTTAAGGAATTGTAGCTTGCCTTCGTAGGTCGTATTGGGTTTTAAATTTGGAGCTTGAAAAACTCCTGGATTCGGGCCATCACCGTCCAAATCAGTATAGCGTAATTCAATTTGATCCGTTGCTGATTCTAGGGAAACAACTAGGGTGGTGATCAATTCTTCTTCGTTGATAAGCTCTGGAGCTTCAAGGGTTTTGACACATGAGTTTAAAAAAAATAGAGAGATAAGGCTTGTAAAAAGGGCAATCTTCGTCATATTTTAATAATTGATTTTATATTGAATTGTAATACTTCTTCCCATTTCATCAGAAAAATAACGCATGGCGTTCAGGTAATTTCTGTAGCTGGTATTTAACAAGTTGTTTGCTCTTATCGAAAGCGACGATTGAGTGCTTAAATGAAGATTTGCAAAAAGTCCCAAAAGATGATAGGCCTTCGGAGTACTACTGATATCGATGAGTTTCCACTGGTTGTCTTCGGGGAGATAAATGTTAAAGTTGTAATCGGGATAAAGGTTTTGTTTTCCAACATAAGTAGCTAGAATACCAAATTGATTTCCATTGTGATCTGAAAGTGAAAGCTCATTGTTGAATTGTAGAGGTGGTATGGATATCAATGCTTCATTTTTGTCAAGATCTGTGGCGCGAACCCATGAGAATTGTGAACGGTATTCGATAGCGTTCGAAAGTTGTTGTCTAAAATCTAAATCCACACCGTAGAGTTCTGCTTTTGTTTGCTCATAGCTCCACACTTGAAAAAAGCCTCTGATGGTTTGAGTTACCTCAAATGGTCTTAGGAAAATAAAATCTTTGATCGAATTGTAAAAGGGTTGAATTGAAAGAGCTGTTGAAATTGATTGATGTTCAATCGCAACTGAAAGTTTGGTAGAAGTTTCTTGATTAAAACTCAGATCTCCTAATTCAATTCTCGAAGCGGAATGATGTAAGCCATCACTAAATAATTCTGCAGGATTTGGTGCTCTTTTGGAACGGGTAATATTTGCTGCAAGATTGGTGTTTAAGTCGAAATGAGCGTGATATCCCAATGTTGCAGTTAGGGAAGGAAATTGAAGTTCAGGTTTTGTCAATACCTGATTTTCTGATTCTGAAATCACAAAATCACTATAGAGTTGGTCATAGCCTCGTTCTTCCCATCTCGATTTTTGATAGAACTTATAGGATTTTAGGTCGATATAGTCGAATCGAACCCCAAATTCAAAGGCTGATTTATCCGCTAATTCATAATCAGCAATTCCATAGACTCCTCCTTGTAATTTTACATAATCAGGTATCAATCGTTTCACTCCTGTATCCGGATTGGAATAATTAAATTGATATTTCCCTAAGATACCCGTCTTAAATTGAAATCCATTCGATCGATACGAGTGGTAATCTAAACTCAAAGACTCCGATAAGAGTTCAAGATCTAATGCAGCACTATTTTTTTGATCTCCAATTCTCAAGTCGTATTCCAAACGTTGATTGTTTTGATAATCGAATTGTAGTAAAAGTTTTCCTTGATCTCTTATAATAGAATAGGCATTGATCTTTAACAGTAAGTGATCGACCTCTTGTCTGGGAGCATTGATTTGATAGCTAAAGTCTGTAAGGGTAGTGGGACGATTAGCGTTTAAAGCTCTATAGAGATCTGAGGCATCTCCAATATGAGAGGCCGACAGAATTCCTATCGTTGAATTGACATAAGAGAAGTAAGATGAGATTCCCTTATGAGTTGTTTTTTTTGCAATATAGGCGGAGAGATTTTTATGCTCATTTCCACTATTGGTCAAGTAATAGTTGGGAGTCTGAACATCTCCTTGCTTTTTATAGGAAGATTGAAGTTTTGCCTGCAGCCCCTTTTTATCGCTGTAAATCAGTGATGAGTTGATAAAGGCAGCACGACCGTTCGTTTCTGTTCCTACAATGGATCTTCCGTAGATCGAGTCTTTAAAGGCAATTTTTTCTGGTTCAGCTAAAATGATTCCTCCTATAGCATCTCCTCCGTATTGCAAGGCGTTGGCTCCTTTGACAACAGTGATAGAGGAAGCGGTATTGACGTCCATATTAGGAGCGTGTTCTGAACCCCATTCTTGGTCTTCCATTCGAACTCCATTGTTGATAAGCATCACTCTAGAGGAATGCAACCCATTGATGATGGGTTTGCTAATTGCATTACCTGTGCTCAAACTAGTCACTCCACTTATTTTTGAAACGATATCTGCTAGTTGAAGGGAACTATTTTGTTGAATAGACTCAGATTCGATGCGTTTTTCAACCCCAGAATCGGAGACTGCTAAATACGATTTACTAGCTACCGTAACTTCGTCTAGTGCTTCGATATGATGTTCTAGTTCAATGGTAAAAGAAGTGGTTTCGTTGTTTAAATCAACTTTGTATTCTAGAGGTTTGCAACCAATATGCTCAAAATAAAGTGTGTAGGTTCCTTCACAGAGATCCTTTAATTCAAATTGTCCTTGGGAATTGCTAAAGGCTGTTTTGTTGTTTTCGAGAATTAAGACCGAACTAGCTTCTAAGGGCGTATTGTCGTGAGAATCTACAACGACTCCTTTGAGCTTTAAATCGCATTCTTGAGCGCTTACCGATGAAAAACTCAACATCAATAGCCCAACAATGAGGATGGTATGGTAGCTGTCCCTGATCATAAATCCGCTCAAATATACTAGTTAATTAAGATTTATACTTTGTATTTTTACCTTAATAAATTCATAAATTATCAATAATCATGCCTAGTATCAAATATTTAGTTAGTAGTTTGCTTTTTGTGTTGTTCAGTGGAATTTCATTTGCTCAATCAGTACAGGTGGAACCTCCTTTTTGGTGGGAGGGGATGAATCGATCTGAAATTCAACTAGTGTTCTATGGAAATGCATTAGGAGCTAGAGATTTGTATCTCGATGGACACAAGGTCGATGAAATCATTATGACTGAAAATCAAAATTATCTGTTTTACAATTGGGAAACTAAAGGATTAAAAGCTGGTTCCTATTTATTTGAGCTAAAAAATGGAAAAAAGAGCATCGCTACCTATACTTATGAGCTGAAGAAAAGAAGAGAGGGAAGTGCTCAGCGCCAGGGATTTAGTTCTCAGGATGCGGTCTATTTATTAATGCCTGATCGTTTTGCTAATGGAGATCCCTCCAATGATTCCACCAAAGACACCTATGAAAAGGCAAATGTGGATGATCCATGGGGGAGACATGGAGGAGATATTCAAGGGATTATAAAGAATTTAGATTATATAAAGGAGCTTGGAATGACCGCTTTGTGGAGTACTCCGCTATTAGAAGATAATGACAAAAGAGGATCTTATCACGGATATGCTTGTAGTGATACCTACCATATCGATAGTAGGTATGGAGGAAATTCGGCTTATTTAAAGCTAAGTGATGAGTTGCACCAAAGGGGTATGAAACTGATTCAAGACTATGTGACCAATCACTGGAGTTTAGAGCACTACATGATTCAAGACTTACCCTCAAAGGATTGGATTCACTATTTCGATGGCGAAAACGGCTATGCGCAAACAAATTATCGACTCAGTACTGTTTACGATACCAATGCTTCAAAAGCAGATCGCTTTTTAGCAGAAAAGGGATGGTTTGTACCTTCCATGCCTGATTTGAATCAATCCAATCCAATGATGCTCAATTACCTGATTGACAATGCCATTTGGTGGATAGAATACGCTGATATAGACGGATATCGAGTGGATACCTATCTGTATACGGAAAAGGAAGGAGTTACCAGTTGGACCAAGGCCATCATGGCTGAATATCCCAATTTTAATATTGTCGGTGAGTCCTGGTATCACGATACGGCTTCCATCGCTTATTGGCAAAAAGATTCTAAGCTTGCCGAACTACAGAATTTCAATTCAGAACTCCCTTCAGTGATGGACTTTGTGTTTTTTGAAACCCTACAGCGGATGATGACTTATAAACCTTCATGGGATAAAGGACTCATAGAGATGTACAATGGGATAGGAATGGATTATTTGTATCCAGACATCAACAATGTGATGATCTTTGCTGAGAATCACGATACTACTCGATTCAATGAAAAGAATCCAACATTAGGTGATTTTAAAATAGCGATGACTCTTTTGGCAACAACAAGAGGGATCCCACAATTGTACTACGGATCTGAAATTGGATTTAAGGGGGATAAGGCCAAAGGCGATGCGGATTTGCGAAAAGATATGCCCGGAGGTTGGCCCTCTGATCAGCGCTCTGCTTTCAATGCTTTAGAACGCACTTCTGAGGAACAATCGTATTTTGATATTGTTAAAACCTTATTTCAATGGAGGCAGAATCAAGAATTGATTCACAAAGGAACAACGGTTCATTTTATTCCTTTTAACGAGGTCTATGTGTACTTTAGAGTACTCGATCAAAATGCAGTAATGGTGGTGGTCAATGCCAATAAAGAAGACCAAACAATTGAACTATCTCGATTTAAAGAACTGTTGAATGCCTATTCAAACGCTTCAGAGCTCTTTAGTGGGGCACAAATAAACTTAGAAAAAACATTGAGCATCCCTGCTAGAGATGCTCAAGTTTTTGAATTGTTTTAGAGTCTTCCTTCTTTAAATTCCTTAGCTGCAAACTGTGCTGCTCTAGCAGAGAGCGCCATAAAGGTCAATGATGGGTTTTGAGTTGAGGTGGAAGTCATGCAGGCTCCATCGGTTACAAAGACATTTTTGCATAAATGCATTTGATTCCAATCGTTGAGCATGGAGGTCTTGGGATCTTTTCCCATTCGCACTCCTCCCATTTCGTGGATGTCATTTCCAGGATTTCTTCCGTTATCATGAGTCTTGATGTTGGTGAATCCAGCCTTTTCAAACATGGCAGTCATTTCTTTAAAGTAGTCTTGAATCATTTTCTCATCGTTTTCATCGTAATCGATGTCGATATGAAGTATTGGGATTCCCCAACGATCTACTTTAGTATCATCGAGATAAACTCTATTGGATGCTTTGGGAATGGTTTCACCCATCATATGCGATCCAACACGCCATTTACCAGTTTCGTGACTTGCAAACAGATTGTTTTTAAGTTCCGCTCCAATGCCCTCAGATGAGGTTTCTCGAATTGGATTGGCACCAAATCCAGCAGCATATCCTCTTAAGAAATCGGTCTCTTGTTTATAGACATTTCTAAAACGTGGGATGTAATGAGACGTCGGCTTTTTACCCTCGGTGGTCTTGTCTGCAAACCCGTCGTATTCTCCACTAATGGTCGCTCTGTAATTGTGAAACGCCACATAGGTTCCTAGTAGTCCGTGGTCGTTTCCCAGTCCATTTGGAAATCGCTTCGATTTGGAATTTAATAGGATTAAATTCGTGTTTAAAGTCGCAGCAGTTACAAAAACAATAGAGGCGTAATAATCGAGTTGCTGTTTGGTATTGGAATCGATGATTCGAACCCCAACCGCTTTGTTTAATTCCTCGTCAAAGAGTACCGAGTGAACCACAGAATGTGTTCTCATGGTGAGATTTCCTGTATTCATAGCTGCAGGAACAACCGTTGAGTTAGCGTTGAAATAACCTCCAAAAGGACATCCTCTTTGGCAAACAGTTCGACTCATGCAACGTCCTCTTCCTTGAGCTACGTATTCTGGTTTGCTCTCTGAAAGGTGAGCACATCTTCCATAAATCACATGGCGATCATCGTAAGTTTCCTCAATGACTTTTGAGAAGTATTCTTCGACACAGTTGGTCTCAAAAGGCTTTAAGAATTCACCATCTGGTAGTGTATCGATACCGTCTTTGGATCCACTAACTCCGATGAATTTTTCAACTTGACTGTAGAAAGGAGCGATGTCTTTATAACGGATTGGCCAATCTACTGCAAATCCATCTCTAGCAGGTCCTTCAAAGTCAAAATTGCTCCAGCGTTGTACTTGACGCGCCCACATAATGGATTTACCACCTACTTGATATCCTCTGAGCCAATCAAAGGGTTTGTCTTGAATGTAAGGGTGCTCGTCATCTTTGACAAAAAAGTGCTTGGCATCTTCTCTAAAGGCGTAACAACGACTGACAATTGGATTTTCTTCTCGCTCTTTGGCAGTTAATCCTCCTCGGTGTTCAAATTCCCAAGGTCTGAGATTGGTCGTCGGATAATCTTTGAGGTGTTCAATATTTCTTCCGCGCTCTAATAAAAGCGTTTTTAAACCTGCTTCACATAGTTCTTTGCTGGCCCATCCTCCCGACATTCCAGCTCCGATAACGATCGCATCGAATGAATTTTGCTGCTTGTTCATCCCTGTACTCTGTTAATACACCCATAGTATCTACCAGGGATAAATTCATAATTCAAATACTGAGTCATATAGTTTTCAGTGGTTCTAAAATGAAGTACACTGATGTTTTTAATTTGTTTTACAAAGTTAGCTACAGCATCATCACCCTCTAAGCTTTTGCGAAGGAGGTCGTTTTGTTCTTCCGAAGTGAGATTGGAGAAGTACCCCTCAAAACTCCCTTTAAAAAGTTTCAATCCTTTTTCTAAATCGTTGATTTCTTGGTCGGTAAACATATCGTTGATCCATGAGAAAACAAATTCTTCTCTAGATTCTCTCGTTGGAAAATTTAGGGGGTCTTCTGAAAGAATTTGTAGGGAAATATAGACGATTAAGTTTCGATCTTTCTTGTTGAGGCCTACCCGTGAATAAGCCAACTCTGGTAGAGGGCTGCAGTAACTCAGTGCAAGTACACCAGAGGTCGCCCAAGCCATTGACTTGATCGCATGTCTTCTGTTCATCATAAAAAATGGATATTTTGTTCATTACAACAAACTTAAAGATACAAAATATATTTAGTTTTTTTGCCTTTTCCCAAGAGCCTTCTAAAGGCTTTAATCTCGCATGTATATCCATTTGGAAAGGTAGATTTTATCAGATTAAAATAAATGATGGTGCTTAAGATGGTGGCGCCAATCATAAGATTTCTTCTCAGTTCAAAAAAGTTGATAATGATTAAACTATAGATTATTGATGCGAAAGTAAAAATAACGTATTTCATGATTAAAAGTAAAGGTGACATCCCAATATGAATATAATTGTAATGATTGAATTTTTGTTTCGGTTGTTGCTATATATTCCTATCTTGGCATCTAAACCACTATTCTATGGATATAATCAACCAATTATTAGCTTCAATTTTACCCTATACCGAATGGGTGATGTTATTTCTTGTTGTTGGAGGAGGACTTTTTTTAAGCTTTTATTCCAAAGGAGTTCCCTTTAAATATTTTGGGCATGCCATTGCGATTACAGCGGGGAAGTATGACGATGAAAAAGATCCAGGGGAAGTCAGTCATTTTAAAGCCTTGTCATCTGCAGTTGCTGCAACTGTTGGTATGGGAAATATTGCCGGAGTCGCCATCGCCATTTATCAGGGTGGTCCAGGAGTGGTTTTTTGGATCTGGATGACAGCCTTAATTGGGATGGCCATCAAATACTATTCCTGTAGTTTGTCCATCATGTTTAGGGGGACCGATAGTTCTGGAGCCCTTCAAGGCGGCCCCATGTATTATATCATGGAGGGTTTAGGCAAAAAAGCCAAACCACTGGCCATATTCTTTGCCATCGCTGGTCTATTTGGTGCACTTCCAGCCTTTACTACCAATCAATTCACCCAAACCTTAATGGATGTAATTGTTCCTGGGGAGTCTATTTTTGAAGCATCTGAATTGGTTTGGAAAACCATGATCGGTCTTGTATTATCTGTTGTTACTTCGATAGTCATTTTTGGGGGTTTAAAAAAGATTTCCAATGTTGCTTCTACCATGGTCCCCTTTATGGTAGTCTTGTATTTAGTATCGGTACTAATGATTATGCTCTTAAATCTTTCAAGTGTTCCACAGGCTTTTGCACTTATTTTTGAAGAGGCCTTTAATTTTGAAACAGCTGTAACAGGAGGGTTTTGGGGATTGGTAATCATCGGAATTCGAAGAGCAGTCTTTTCAAACGAAGCAGGAGTTGGATTGGCACCTATGTTTCACGGACAGTCAAAAACCAAGGAGCCGATTCAAGAAGGATTGGTAGCGATGTTGGGACCCTTTATCGATACGATTGTGGTTTGCTCTCTTACCGCACTGACCATCATTGTTTCTGGAGCTTATTTGGAAGCCCAAGACAACGGAATTATCATGACGCTCCTCGCCTTTAAAAAATCACTCTTTGGAGTAGGAAATGTGCTGCTGATGATCATCGTATCCGCTTTTGCACTTTCTTCGCTTTTCACCTATGCCTATTATGGAACGAAATGCCTTAACTTTTTAATAGGGACAAAGAAAGGACGCTATTACAACGTTATTTATGTCTTTAGTATTACCTTTGCCGCAGTAGCTTCCGTTGATTTGGTGATTAATTTAATCGACCTTTCATTTGCGTTGATGGTCATTCCCAATATGATTGCCCTATTTATATTAGCTCCAAAGGTCAATCGAGCTGCTAAGACCTATTTTAACAATAGAAAAAACACATGAGTGAACACAAGTCTGGTTACGTCAATATCATAGGGAATCCCAATGTAGGAAAGTCTACACTCATGAATGCTTTTATGGGGGAGAAGTTCTCCATTATTACCAATAAAGCACAAACGACTAGACATCGAATTTTGGGGATTCTAAGCGGTGAGGATTATCAGATGATTCTTTCAGATACTCCTGGAATTATCAAGCCTGCTTACGAATTGCAATCAGCGATGATGGATTTTGTAAAATCCTCTTTTGAAGATGCTGATATTCTCATTTATATGGTCGAGTTAGGTGAGAAGGCTTTAAAAGATGAACAGTTTTTTAAGAAGATTCAAAACGCCAAGATTCCTGTGCTCTTACTGCTTAACAAGATCGATAAGGCAGCACAAGATTTTCTAGAAGAACAGGTCAATTATTGGCAAGAGCAATTGCCCAATGCAGAAATTCATCCGATTTCTGCTCTAGAAAAGTTTAATATTGAAGGCGTGTTTGAGCGCATTAAAGAATTATTGCCAGAAGGTCCAGCCTATTATCCAAAGGATCAGATAACCGATAAACCGGAGCGCTTTTTTGTCAATGAGAGTATTCGAGAAAAAATTCTCAAACACTATAAAAAAGAAATTCCCTATGCCGTTGAAATTGAAACAGAGGAATTTGCAGAAACCGATCAGATAATCCGTATTCGATCGGTGATTATGGTCGAACGCGATACCCAAAAAGGGATTATCATCGGTCATAAGGGAACTGCTCTAAAAAGAGTGGGGATGGAAGCTCGTAAGGATCTTGAAAAATTCTTCGGCAAAAAGATTCACTTAGAACTCTATGTCAAAGTCAATAAAAATTGGCGTTCGAACAACAGAGAGTTAAAGCGTTTTGGCTACTCGGAATAGCCTTCTTACTTCTTACGCATAAAGATACTGATCGGAACTCCACTAAAATCAAAGTGTTCTCTAAGTTGATTTTCTAAAAATCGCTTGTAGGGATCCTTGACGTATTGTGGTAGATTGCAGTAGAATGCAAACTGGGGATAGGGCGTCGGTAATTGTGTACAAAACTTGATCTTGATGTACTTTCCTTTAAGAGCTGGAGGTGGAGTGTTTTCAATAATTGGAAGCATCACATCGTTGAGCTCTCGAGTCTTAATTTTTCTGGAACGGTTGTGATACACCTCTACGGCCGTTTCAATCGCTTTAAAAATACGTTGTTTGTTGAGCACCGAAATAAAAATAATTGGCACATCGGTAAAAGGAGCTGTAATTTGATGAATTTGATCCGTAAAAGCCTTGGTGGTCATGGTGTCTTTTTCCACTAAATCCCATTTATTGACCAAGATGACAATTCCCTTATTGTTTCTATGAGCTAACCAAAAGATGTTTTGAACCTGTCCATCGAATCCACGGGTGGCATCAAGTACCAAAAGAATGACATCGGAATGTTCAATGGCGCGAACCGATCGCATTACTGAATAAAATTCCAAGTCTTCTTTTACCTTTGATTTTCTTCGAATACCAGCAGTATCTACGAGATTGAACTCAAAACCAAAACGGTTGTATTTGGTGTCGATACTGTCTCTGGTAGTTCCAGCAATGTCGGTTACAATGTAGCGTTCTTCACCGATCAGGGCATTGATCAATGATGATTTTCCAGCATTTGGTCTTCCAACTACCGCAAATCGAGGTAGTTCATCTTCTTCATCGCGTTCGCTAATTGGAGGAAGTGCCTCAACTACAGCATCCAAAAGTTCTCCTGTACCACTTCCGCTAATACTGGCGATCGGGTAAAAATCACCAAGTGCTAAATTGTAAAACTCATAGGTGTCATCCATGTGCTTGGAAGAGTCGACTTTGTTGACACAGACTAACACAGGTTTTTTAACGCGTCTTAGAATCTTAGCGACATCTTCATCCATGCCCGTGATTCCCGATTCAACATCCACCACAAATACAATGACATCAGCCTCGTCAATCGCAAGTTCTACTTGTTTATCGATTTCTTTTTCGAAAACATCGTCAGATCCCAGTACATAACCTCCAGTGTCAATTACCGAGAAGACTCTGCCGTTCCATTCACTCTTTCCGTAATGTCTGTCACGAGTGACTCCACTGACGGCATCGACAATAGCCTCCCTCTTTTGAATCAAACGATTAAATAGGGTGGATTTTCCAACATTTGGTCTTCCTACGATAGCGACAATTGCACTCATAACTTATTCTTTGATGCAAAAGTACTACTTATAATTTACAAAAGTTAAAAAGAGGATGCAAACCCTATAAATTGTATATTGCTATCCCAAACTTGAACCTATGAATCAATATTACATACTCCTCTTTACAGGTCTCCTTCTCTTAGGATCTTGTAAGCAACAACCTCCTTCAACGGAAGCAGTAACTAGTGAGGTTTCATCAGATTATAAAGAAGCATTTAGGCCTCAATACCACTTTACACCAGTTTCAAAATGGATGAATGATCCCAATGGTTTAGTCTATGAAAACGGCGTCTATCATTTGTTTTATCAGTATTATCCCGATGCTATTGTTTGGGGACCCATGCATTGGGGACATGCCACTTCCAAAGATTTAGTACACTGGGAACACCAACCCATCGCCTTGTTTCCAGATGAATTGGGGTATATCTTTTCGGGGTCTGCTGTAGTCGATAGCAAAAACACCTCAGGTCTGGGTTCTTTGGATACTCCGCCGCTGATTGCCATTTACACTTATCACGATCCCAAAGGTGAACAGCAAGGAAGAACTGATTTTCAATATCAAGGGCTAGCCTATAGCTTAGATCACGGAGCAACTTGGGAGAAATACGAGAACAATCCAATCATTCCCAATGAAAATTCCATCAGAGATTTTAGAGATCCCAAAGTGTTTTGGAATGAGCAATTAAATGCTTGGACCGTGGTGCTTGTAGCCGGAGATCATATGCAACTTTGGAACTCTTCAAATTTATTAGATTGGGAATTTATGAGTGACTTTGGAAAGGATGAAGGAGCTCATGGCGGGGTATGGGAATGCCCCGATTTATTTGAGCTCAAAGTTGAAGGAACGGATCAGTCCAAATGGGTCCTATTAATCAGTATCAATCCGGGAGCCCCTAATGGTGGAAGCGGAACACAATATTTTGTTGGTGACTTTGATGGAACTCGCTTTACCACTGATCAAAATGAATCAAAATGGATTGATTTAGGGACCGATAATTACGCTGGGGTTACCTATAACGGCTTAGGTGATGACAAGCGAGTGATCATAGGATGGATGAGTAATTGGTCCTATGCCCAAGAGACTCCAACCAAAAAGTGGAGGTCAGCTATGACATTGCCAAGACAACTCGGTTTAAAAAAGGTTGAAGAGGAACTGATCTTGACTTCTTATCCTCTTGAATCTATGAATTCTATCGTATCATCATCTGATTCGAACTCATTTGATCTGATATCAAACTCCTCAAAAGCGTTTAAACAAGAAGAGTTATCGACTTCTAAAATACAATTCAGTCTAAAAGGATCGGTGGAACTCCAACTAAAGAATGATGAAGGGGAAGAATTACTGTTGTCGATATCGGATTCAGGCTCTGTTGTGATCGATCGATCTAAATCGGGACTCGTTGACTTTTCAGAAAACTTCTTTACTGAAATCAAGGCTGATTTTATGCCCAAAGAAGTTAATGAGGTAGAACTTTATGTCGATACTTCTTCAGTGGAATTATTTATCAACAAGGGGGAGCGCGTAATGACTGCTCGAATGTTTAATCAATCTAATTACAGTTCTGTAGAAGTATTAAATACTACCAATTCCACCATCGAAGTGAGGGACTTTTCAATAAGCCCCGTCAAAAGAATTTGGGACTAAAGCTGATTTTTAATCTTTAATAGCTCCTCTTTGACGTGTTCTAACTTTTGGATAATGTCCAAGGTAGAGAGTTGATTCGAGTGCTCTAGTTTGAGTTGTTTTTTGGCTCCATCTAAGGTAAATCCACGCTCTTTAACAAGGTGATAGATTCGCTTTAGATTTTCGATGTCTTTAGGTGTGAATTTTCGATTGCCCTTCGCGTTTTTTTTAGGCTTTAGAAGTTCAAAATTCTGTTCCCAAAATCGAATCGTCGAGGTGTTGACGTCAAACGCTTTGGCCACTTCTCCAATACTGTAATAGCGCTTCTTTGGAAGTTCTTGCATTAGTCGAGTGATTGGTTTTCTTGACTCGCGTTGCGTAACAAGATTTGGAATTCTTCTGGAGAAAGGTTTCCGTAGTAGAAATTGATAGGATTGATTCTCTTGCGATCCTTCCATACTTCGTAATGGAGGTGAGGTGCTTGAGATCTTCCTGTAGATCCAACAAATCCAATAATATCTCCGCGTTTTACCGTTTGACCTCTGCGAACATTGTATTCAGTCACATGAGCATAAATAGTAATGTATCCAAAGCCGTGGTCAATTCGAATGTGTTTTCCAAAACCAGAGGCTCTGTTATCAGCTCTGATGACCTTTCCGTTTCCAGTGGCGTAAATGGGAGTTCCTTTGGGTGCTGAAAAGTCCATGCCCCAGTGGCGTTTTCTCACCTTGGTAAATGGATCAGATCGCCATCCATATCCAGACGCCATTCGCTTTAAATTTTCATTGGCGACAGGTTGTATAGCTGGAATTGCAGCGAGTAATTCTTCTCTGTCAGCCGCCATTTTAGCAATCTCGTCTAGAGATTTGGACTGAACGACCAATTGTTTCTGAATGATATCCATATGTTTGGTCGTATTGATGATCAATTCAGAATTTTGATAACCCTCCAAACTTTGATAGCGATTGAGTCCCCCAAAACCAGCACGCCTTTGTTCTTCAGGAATTGGATTGGCCTCAAAATACACTCTGTAAATACTGTTGTCTCGGTCTTCAATATTGGCTAGAACCTTTTCAATCTGCTGCATTTTTTTGTCTAAAAGCTCGTATTGAAGTCTAAAATTCTTTACCTCACGTTCGAGTGAAAGCTCTTTTGGAGTATTGATAATAGAAGTGTTTAGTAAGAAGATAAGTCCTATAAAACCTACTAAGATGCTCGATAGTACAAACAAAAAGACACGTCCAAGCTTCTTGGAAGCCTTCTCTTCTATTTTTTGATAAGACAGGGTTTCAGCGTCGTAATAATATTTTACCTTAGACATCTCTAGAAATTGTACTATTTTTGTGCTCGATTGTTAGAGTACAAATATAGGTGTTTTAACAAGATCCAAGATATTAAAAACATTGCATAAAACAGTCCATTGTTTATAAATGGCTGATAAATACATAGAATTGATGAAGTCTCAAGAGGTAAGAAAACAATTTTTAAACTTTTTTAAAGAGCGCGAACACAAGATTGTTCCCTCTGCACCTATGGTTTTAAAAGACGATCCTACATTGATGTTTACCAATGCGGGAATGAATCAGTTTAAAGCCTATTTTTTAGGGACTTCACATCCGAGTTCTCAGCGTGTGGTCGACACTCAAAAGTGTTTGAGGGTTAGCGGAAAGCACAATGATTTGGAAGAGGTAGGTAAGGATACTTATCACCATACCATGTTTGAAATGTTGGGGAACTGGAGTTTTGGAATTGATCAGGAAGGTGGAAATGGTTATTTCAAAAAAGAAGCTATAGAATGGGCTTGGGAATTCTTAACGGATGTTTGTGGAATTGACAAAGATAGCATGTATGTGACTGTTTTTGAAGGTTCTAATGACCAGGATGCTTTAGAGGAAGATCAGGAGGCTAAACAATTGTGGAGCGCTTTGGTTCCAGAATCTCAAATTTTATACGGTAATAAAAAAGATAATTTCTGGGAAATGGGAGATCAAGGTCCTTGTGGTCCTTGTTCTGAAATTCACGTGGATATTCGTTCTGCTGAAGAAAAAGCAAAAGTTCCCGGAGCAGATCTGGTAAATATGGATCATCCTCAAGTGATTGAAATTTGGAACCTGGTATTTATTCAGTTCAACAGAAAGGCGGATGGAAGTTTGGAAAAATTACCAGCGGTTCACGTCGATACAGGAATGGGATTTGAGCGACTTTGTATGGTGTTACAAGGGGTTCAATCCAACTATGATACTGATGTATTCAAACCACTCATTGCTGAAATAGAAAAAATCACCGCTACGACCTATGGGTCTAAAGAGGAAAAAGATATTGCGATTCGCGTTATTGCTGATCATATTAGAGCTATTGCATTTTCGATTGCCGATGGACAGTTGCCATCCAATACAGGGGCTGGTTATGTGATTCGAAGAATTCTGAGACGTGCAGTGCGCTATGGTTTTACTTTTTTAGGTTCCAAAGAGCCTTTCATGTATCAATTAGTGAAAGTGATGGTTGCTCAGATGGGAGATGCCTTCGCTGAATTAAAAGACCAGGCTCAATTAATTGAAAATGTGATCAAAGAGGAGGAGCAATCCTTTTTAAATACCCTCGATCAAGGGTTGGGATTATTGGATCGCTTGATGAGCGAATCAAAAGACCATACCCTTTCAGGAGAAAAGGCTTTCGAACTCTATGATACCTTTGGATTTCCAATAGATTTAACGGCACTGATTTTATCTGAAAACAAAATGGAGCTCGATCAAGAAGGATTTAATGTAGCGATGAACGCACAAAAAGATCGTTCTCGAAAAGCGTCAGAGGTTTCAAAAGAGGATTGGACAGTGATTTTTGAAGATAAGGATCAGGAGTTTGTAGGATACGATTATCTTGAAGCTGATATTAAAATAGCAAAATACCGCAAAGTGAGCTCTAAGAAGGATGGAGATTTATACCAATTGGTATTTAATATGACCCCATTCTATGCTGAAGGTGGTGGACAGGTTGGAGATAAAGGTATTCTTGAAAGTGAAACAGGAGAAGTGATCATGATCCTAGATACCAAGAGACAGAATGATGAAATAGTTCACTTTACTAAAAAGCTTCCGGAATATATAGATAGTAGCTTCAATGCAGTGGTTGATGAGGTGGAGCGTATGCAAACTGCTAAAAACCACACCGCAACTCACTTGTTGCATCAGGCCTTGAGAACTGTTTTAGGGACTCATGTAGAGCAAAAGGGATCGGCAGTACAATCCAAAAACCTTCGTTTTGATTTCTCGCATTTCTCTAAGGTGACCGATGAGCAATTAGCAGCGGTTGAAGCCTTGGTAAATGAAAAAATTAAAGAAGCGATTGCGCTGGATGAGGGTAGAAATATTCCACTAGCAGAAGCTAAAAAACAGGGAGCGATAGCCCTCTTTGGAGAAAAATACGGTGATGCCGTAAGAACCATTCGATTTGGAAGCTCTATAGAACTCTGTGGAGGGACCCATGTTCAAAACACTTCAGAGCTCTGGAGCTTTAAAATCAGTTCAGAATCTGCAGTAGCAGCAGGGATACGACGTATCGAAGCCATTACTGGTGATGCTGTAAGAACCTACTTCCATGAGAGTTTAAATGAATTAGAGGCTGTCAAACAGCACTTGGGAAATCAAAAGAATGTAGTCACATCGGTTGAGCAACTCATCTCTGAAAACCAAGAACTCAAAAAACAAATAGAACACTTTAAAAAAGAAAAGGCGTTAGCTGTCGCTTCTGATTTAGAGGCTGCATTTAAGTCCATCAATGGAGTTCAGTTCTTGGCTCAAGAATTAGAATTGGATGCTGCTGCGATTAAAGACTTGTCTTTTAAATTAGCCGCTGATAAGAAGGACGCTTTTATTCTTTTTGGAGCCAACAACGATGGTAAAGCATTGTTGAGTTGTTACATCTCTAAAGAATTAGTAGAAGCAAAAGGACTCAACGCGGGTACCATTGTTAGAGAACTCGGAAAATTCATCCAAGGTGGAGGAGGAGGACAAGCCTTTTTTGCAACAGCAGGAGGTAAAAATCCTCAGGGGATTGCAAAGGCGTTAGAAGAAGCAGTGAATTTCATAGGTTAACTATGGAACTTTCTACAAAAATAGAAGGCCTCAATACAAAAATTTCCATCGACTACCATTCGAAGTTGATGCTTGTAGGATCCTGTTTTAGCGATTCCATAGCAGCTCAACTCTCTAGTTGTTTATTTGAGGTAAGTTCCAATCCTTTTGGAATTAGCTATAATCCAGTCTCCATTTCTAAATCGATTTATGCGATTGCAAATCAGAAGAGCTTTGAAGAGGACGCATTCATTAAAGACAAAGATTTGTGGTTTCACTACGATTTGCATTCTTCTTTCAGTGGAATCGATCGATTTGAATTAGTAAATGCAGTGAATGCTAAAATTCAACAAGCGCATCAGCAGTTGAAAGAGGCCTCTCATTTAGTTGTGACTTTGGGGACGGCTTTTGTATATGAATTAAGGGCTACAAATTCGATAGTTGCCAATTGCCATAAACAAAACGCAAGCTTATTTGATAAAAGACTACTCTCGATTACTGAAATTTTTGAATCTGTAGATCAACTCTATCAAACCGCAAAGAAATTAAACCCTCAGCTCCAAATCCTATTCACGCTATCTCCAGTTCGTCATAAGAAAGATGGACTCATCGAGAACAATCGTTCCAAAGCACATTTGAGAACCGCATTATTTGAATTCCTTGATAGCCATCAGGATTGTGAATATTTTCCAAGCTATGAGATTCTCTTAGATGAACTTAGGGATTATCGTTTTTATGACCGTGATTTGTTGCATCCTAATTCTTTAGCTATCGATCTCATTTGGGAGCGTTTTGTCAACCTCTATGTGAATGATTCTTGTAAAGCTGATATGAAAACAGCCTTGTCAATTTTCAAGGCAGCCTCACATAAGGCCTTTCAGCCTGAACGTCAGGAACACCGTGAATTTTTGAAAAAAAATGATCAAAGAAAAACCGAATTCTACAATAAATACCCTCATTTAAACGTTAGATAGGACAATGAAAATGAAATTAAAAGAGCAAGAAGATTACTATTGGACCGATCAGGGCTTTAAAGTCTTTACCGAGCGCTATCATTTAAAAAGAGGCTATTGCTGTGAATCAGCCTGTAGGCATTGTCCTTATGGATATGATCCCAAAACAAATACACAATAATGCCCGAGTCTCCACTTGTTGATTTGAGCGCTTACTTTGAGCCCTTTTCAAAGAGGGGGATCGAATTGTTTATTAAAAGAGAGGAGTTACTGCATCCTCAAATTTCAGGAAATAAATACCGAAAACTATACTACAATTTAAAAGCAGCTAAAGATTTAGGATATGATACCCTACTTACATTTGGAGGAGCCTTTTCGAATCATATTGTCGCTACTGCTTCTGCCGCCAAAGAGAGCGGTTTTAAATCTATAGGCGTGATAAGAGGCGAAGAATTAGCCTTTGGAGAATTCAATCCGAGTCTTCAGTTGGCATCTTCCTGTGGGATGCAACTGCATTTTGTATCTAGAGAAGTCTATCGAGAAAAGCATACTCAAGAATTTTATGAGGAACTTCAATCGAAATTCGGTTCATTTTATATGTTGCCAGAAGGAGGGACCAACGAGCTCGCGGTCAAAGGCTGTGAGGAAATTTTGAATAAAGATGACGAATCTTTTTCCCATATAGCTCTTGCAGTTGGAACTGGAGGTACCATCTCCGGAGTTATACGCTCTGCTTTCAATCATCAATATGTTTTGGGTTTTCCTGCTTTAAAAGGTGATTTTTTGAAAAAAGATATTTGTACCTTTACCTCTAAATCCAATTGGGAACTCATCACTGATTATCACTTTGGGGGTTATGCTAAAATAACAAGAGAACTGGTCGATTTTATGAATGATTTTTATCAAAAAACTGGAATTTTAATTGACCCCATTTACACTTCAAAGATGATTTACGGTGTCATTGATTTAGCACAAAAGGATTACTTTAAACCCGCTGATCGTATTTTGATGATTCATACGGGTGGTTTACAAGCGATTGAAGGTATGAACGCCTATTTAAGAACAAAAAATAGTTTTGAAATACAATCATGAGAAAATACTTCGTACTTTTTTCAATATTGAGTTTAGCATTGCAATCCTGTTCGATTGTCAAAAAACCATTTGTGTTTACCGCTAGAGTCAATACCAATGATGAGGTACGCTCCTATATTAAAACCTATGCTCCTATAGCACAGGAGGAGATGAGCGAATTTGGAATTCCTGCAAGTATTACACTAGCTCAGGGAATTTTAGAAAGCGGAGCAGGAAAAAGTACACTTGCCCGAAAATCTAACAATCACTTTGGAATCAAATGCCATACGGGATGGGATGGAAAATCAGTGCTTCACGATGACGACGCCAAGGATGAATGCTTTAGGGTGTATGATTCGCCTAGAGAATCCTATAGAGATCACTCTTTGTTTTTAACTCAAAGAAATCGCTATTCATTTTTGTTTAATTACAGACCAAGGGATTATAAGGCATGGGCCAAGGGTCTTAAGAAAGCAGGTTATGCTACTGATCGAAAATACGCTCGTCGACTAGTGGCCTATATTAAGGCTTATGATTTAAAGTCATATGATAAGATTCGCTATATCAAGAAGCAGCAAGCTTTGGTGTATCAATATCCCCAAAAACAAACAATCACAACTGAGCAAAAGGAACCAAAACCACTCATTTCTAAAAACAAGAATAATCGACAGATCCATCTTGTTTCAAAGGGGGAAACTCTGTATTATCTATCAAAACTGTACGGGGTTTCCATCAGTGATCTAAGGAGATGGAATCAGCTTAAAAATAATTCAATTAAATCAGGACAAGAACTTATTATAGCCAATTAATATGAGATACCAACGATCCAGTCAACTTTTTTTAGAATCCAATCAAGTCATTCCTGGAGGAGTCAATTCTCCAGTGAGAGCCTTTAAATCAGTTGGAGGAACTCCTGTATTTATTAAAAAAGCTAAAGGAGCCTATTTAGAAGATGTCGATGGGAATACCTATATCGATTTTATCGCATCTTGGGGCCCGCTTATTTTAGGACATGCTTTTGAGCCGGTGATCGATGCGGTGGTTCAAAAGGCACAATTGGGAACTTCATTTGGAACTCCGACAGAAATTGAAACTAAATTAGCTTCTTTGGCTTTTGAAATGGTTCCTCATCTTGAAAAAATTCGCTTTGTAAATTCTGGAACAGAGGCCTGTATGTCTGCAGTACGTTTGGCTAGAGGCTATACTCATAAAGACAAGATTATCAAGTTTGAAGGTTGTTACCACGGTCATTCCGATTCATTCCTGATTCAAGCAGGGAGTGGTGCTGTTACATTTGGAGCGCCAAACAGTCCAGGAGTTACTCAGGGTACCGCAAAAGATACCTTGTTGGCTACTTATAACGATTTGGAATCGGTTCGACAATTAGTCGCTGCCAATTCAGGAGCAATAGCTGCGATCATTATAGAGCCTGTAGCTGGGAATATGGGATGTATTCCACCGAGTCCTGAGTTTATATCTGGATTGAGGACCCTTTGTGACGAGCACAACATACTTCTTATTTTTGATGAGGTTATGACTGGATTCAGACTTGGAAGAGGTGGAGCTCAAGAAGTCTTAGGAATCAAAGCCGATATCGTATGTTTTGGAAAGGTCATCGGAGGGGGTCTTCCTGTGGGAGCTTTTGCAGCTTCTGCTGAAATCATGAGTCATTTAGCTCCTGAAGGGCCCATATATCAGGCTGGAACTCTCAGTGGAAATCCATTGGCTATGGCAGCAGGACTTGCCATGTTAGAAGCCTTGAATACAGACGCTGAAGTCTATGATCGATTAGCTAAGAAAACCGAGTACTTACACCAAGGATTGGAACAGGTTTTAAAAGAGGCAGGAGTCACTGCTCAAATCAATCGATTTGGTTCGATGATTTCGGTTCACTTTTCAGATACACCCGTAGTGGATTTTAAAACATCAGCACTAGGCAATAACGATACCTTTAAATCCTATTTCCACGGAATGCTCGATAGAGGAATTTACCTGCCGCCTTCTGCATTTGAAAGCTACTTCTTAAACGATGCTCTGAGCTATGAGGATTTAGATAAAACCATTGCAGCCTTAGGAGATTTCGTAGAAGAGTTGAAATAAAAAAATACCCCCAAAACAGTAACTGCTTTGGGGGAACCAAACTAAACTAAATCGTTAACCAGACGATTCTTATCTTCTCATTGGAGTCTTGTTTTGATGCATGACTCTTTTTTGGTGTCCTTTGCCATCCATTTTGCAATCACCATTGCATTGGTGATCTTTTGCAGCTCCCTTATGCATCATTTTTGCTGATTTGTTTTTATGATGCATCATCATTTTTCCCCTAGGGGCTTTTTTCATTTTTGACCATTTTGCGTGTTGGTCTTCGTTAAGGATGTTTTTGATTTTACGTTGGTGATCAATTTGAAGATTCATATGCTCGTTCATCATCTCATAACGATTGACTTCTTTTCCAGCCTGTTGATCAGCTTTCATTTTTTGGTGATGCTTTTGCATCATCTTTTCTTCCTCACTAAAGAGTTTTTCGAGTTCTTTTTGTTGCTTATCCGTAAGTTCAAGTGCTAGTGTTAGCTTTTTAGCTTTTAAAGTAGCTAGTTGTTCAGGAGTGAAATTGTGTTTTTGATGCCATTGCATCATTTTCATTCCACCAGATCTTGGAGCATGTTGAGCAACAGAAACAGAAGCTACTGTAATTGCTATAAGGGTTGTCAATAGTAATTTTTTCATGATCTTATTTTTTTGTTTAATACTAAGACAGTGAGAGTTCAAAATGGTTTAAAATCAGACTGTTAAACATATCATAAAAAAACCCCCACTTTAGTGGAGGTTTTAATTATAAAAAATTAATCAATTATTTTGGATCTAATAATTCGTCAATTCTAGAGACCGAATCATCTAAGTGATAACGACTCATTTGATCGCTAAAGATTCCTTTAGAAGAATTGATTTGATTTTTTAAATTGATCAGTTCTGCTTTTGCGACTGAACGAATATCTGATTGAGAGGTATTGACAGCAGTTGATTTGACATAGCCCCCCCAATCAGGTTGTTTTGATTGATTCTTTGCAGTAAGTATGTATCCCAATCGATCAATATGTGCCTTTTGAAGATTTCTTCGGTAGGTGTCGATTGATTTTCCACTGTAGAGTTCGGACCAGATTCCCTTTCTGAGTGATGAGGTCATTTCTACTAATGATAAAGCCTTTGATCCATAAAGCGTTTCTTGTTCAATGAGTCGCGCCATTTTTCCTAAACTCAAAATATTGTTGAGGGTGCGTTCTTGCATGGAACGAATTCGCTCAACAGCTCCTGAATACTCAATCTTGCTAAAGAGGTCTTTGTCAATCATCCACTGTGGAGTTTCAAAGAGCTCTTTGTGTAAGAATTTAATAGCATTTCTCTGATGGTCTTTGCTTACAAGCGTGTAAACAGCTCCCTCTTGATCGTAGGTTTTATGATTTTCATAGACACCACCGATATTGTTGGATACATGTCCCATATATCGATTGAACTGAGATAGTACTTGCTTGTAAAGCGTGTCTAATTCATCGTAATCTTTACCGTCTTCCTCCGTCCATTTCACGAGATTTGGAACGATTCTCTGAAGGTTTTTGATTCCGTATTGACTCGCTAAGATGGCATTGTCACCTAAGTCTTCTGTTTGGGAACTTGGATCTACCACATCACCCGCTTGTTGATGTCCAAATCGATATAGAGGATCTCCATCGTGTTTTAAGATCCACTGATCCAGAATGGGTTTTTCATCTTCTGCAGAAGTATCTAAGATTGGACGGTATCCCCATTCAATAGCGTATTTGTCATAGATTCCGATATTGGGCATCAAAGCTACTCCTTTGTCTTCGGGTTGTGCGATGTAATTAAAACGGGCATAATCCATAATTGAGGGTGCTGTGCTGTATTTCTTGGTAAAGCTTGCAGAGCGTAATGAATCTACAGGGTATGCAGAGCTAGAGCCCATATTGTGAGGTAATCCTAAGGTATGTCCTACTTCATGTGAAGACACAAAGCGAATGAGTCTTCCCATCACTTCATCCTTGAAGGTGTCTGTTTGAGCTTCTGGATTGATAGCTGCTGTTTGAACAAAGAACCAATTTCTGAGAAGGCTCATAACATTGTGGTACCAATTGATATCCGATTCTAAGATTTCTCCTGTTCGTGGATCACTAACGTGAGGTCCATTGGCATTTGGTATAGGAGAAGCTAAATAACGTACTACAGAGTAGCGAACATCTTCAGGAGACCACTCCGGATCTTCTTCGACAGTTGGAGGGTCTTTGGCGATAATGGCGTCCTTGAATCCTGCTGCTTCAAAAGCAACCTGCCAGTCTTCAATTCCTTGTTTGATAAAAGGAACCCATTTTTCAGGAGTAGCTCTGTCTACGTAATAAACGATTTGTTTTTTAGGCACTACGAGTTCCCCTCTTTTGAACTTCTCCAAATCCTCATCCTTGACTTCCAATCTCCAACGATCTAAAAAGGAAACAGTTTTTGTTTTCTGATCTTCTAATCCATAATCGACTTGATCGCGTTTAAACCATCCAACTCTTCTGTCAAAATAACGACGCTTCATCGGGTTTTCAGGAAGTAAGATCATCGAATTGTTAATCTCTACTGAAATAGTTCCTAAACTTGAATTAGAAGGAGGGGCTGATGCGATATAGGTTTTTACATGTCTCGCCTCTATATTTAGAGGATAGGATTTAATGCTTTCGATAAAACTCTTTTCACTATCCAAACGAGTCACTTTGTAGCGTTTTCTGTATGAATCAGGCATTCCTAGTGCATTGACATCTTTTGAAAACAAATCAGAAGCTTTGATGACGGAACTCTTTACAATGGAATCGTTTCTCAGCGCTTCTATTTTAAATGAAAAGAGCACAGGCTCAAAGTTAGAGTTGACCACCGCTTCTTTGATCGGTAAGTCGTCATCGGCCACAATATCATGACTGACAACTCTAAGGTTGATCATATTCTCTTTCTTTTCCCAACGAAGTACATGTGTGTTGATTTTTCCTCCACCAAATCCGATTCCATTAGCTGTTTTGGCGATACGGCTTACCATAAGCATTTCTTTGCCCAGTAAGGAGTCGGGGATTTCATAATAGCGATCCGCTCCAATTTTGTGAACGCTAAACAATCCTTCATCGGTAATGGCCTCCATAGTGATCACCTCTGAATAGGGTTTTGGTGCATTCTTATCTACTTTAGGTTTGGGTTTTTGTTGCTCTACAGGTGCAGCTTTCTTTTTCTTATTCCAAAACAATTGTGCGTTGGAAGTGGTCGTCCCGAGCAAAAAAGCTCCGAGAAGTACAAGGCTTATTTTTTTAGTAAGCATATGTAAGGGTTTAAGTTAAAATTGATTTTTAAAGATAGGAGTTCTGATTTGCTTGAACAACTTTTAAAACAATAATGGAATGATCAATTGGTAAGCAATAATCAGTAATGCTACGGCGATGAGGTTTAAAAAGATTCCCACGCGAACCATATCTTTTACTTTGATATATCCAGAGGCAAATACAATGGCATTTGGAGGAGTCGCCATAGGGAGCATAAAGGCACAACTACTGGCAATGGTAACTGGAATTAATAAATAGAGTATCGGAATTTCCAGTCCAATGGCAATCCCTGCTACTACTGGAGCAAGAACAGCTACTAGGGCGACATTGCTCATCAGCTCTGTTAAGAACAGCATCAAAGCGATGAGGATTCCAACAGTTACAAATACCGGTAAGTTAGCGTTTGAAATCAGTTCAGATACACTGTCCACAATTCCACTTGCAGACATTCCTTTTGCAAGCGCTAATCCACCTCCGAACAAGATCAGGATTCCCCAAGCTAGCTTTTGAGTGTCTTTCCACTCGAGAATAAAATCTCCTTTTTTAAAAGAATGAGGTATGGAAAACATAGCAATAGCTCCGGCCATACTGATCATGGTGTCATTTATTTTTAATCCAGGAAACAGAGAATTAATCAATGTTCTTGAGATCCACAAGGCAATAGTGATTCCAAAAATGAGGAGTACGTGTTTTTCTCTGGAGCTGGTGGGCCCCAACTTTTCTAATTCTTCTTGAATAACGTTTTTAGAAGCGTTAAAATTGAGCCCAGTTGATGGGAAAAATTTAATGAGTACCAAATAGATGATTCCAATCATTAGTGCTGAAAAGGGTAAGCCGAGTACCATCCATTTTAAAAAGGAAATTTCAATGTGGTATTCGTTTTCAAGGAGGCCAATCAGTACCGAGTTTGGCGGAGTTCCAATTACAGTGGCAATTCCTCCTGCATTGGCAGAAAATGCAATACCGAGCATCACACTCAGTGCAAAGTTTTTGTCCTTTTTTGTGAAGCCATCGTCATCTTTGATCAACAGGTTGATGACTGACATAGCAATAGGAAGCATCACAACAGTAGTGGCTGTATTGGAAATCCACATACTCAAAAAAGCGGTAGCGATCATAAAGCCTAAGATGACTTTATTAGGAGTGGCTCCTGTGTATTTGATAATGGTCAGTGCAATTCTTCGGTGAAGATTGACTTTTTCGAGTGCCAATGCGAGGACAAAACCTCCAAAAAATAAAAAGATAATAGGTGAACCGTAATAACCACCCACTTCGTCAATGGGCATGATTTTCAGTAGCGGGAAGAGTAAAAGTGGTAAAAGAGCAGTCACAGAAATGGATACGGCTTCGGTAACCCACCAGCTAATCATCCAGATTGCCACAGCAATCACACGATCTCCAATTGGAGAGATCAGCGGTTCGGAAATTAAAAAACTCGATAAGAAAAGTAGTGGACCTACTAAGAGTCCAAGTTGTTTCGTTCGCATGAACTAAAAGTAGTAAAATAATTGAAGTTACTAAAAGTCAATTTTAGCTTTCTTTTTTCTGAGTTTTTATTTCAAATTAATTCAGTTGTAGCATAGGGTTCAATGCGTTATCTTTGCATTCAGATAAAAATAAACCTATGCAACTTTCAGAACAAGAAATCATTCGTAGAGAAAAGTTAGACAAGTTAAAAGAGATGGGGATCAATCCTTATCCAGCAGATTTATATCCAGTTACCCTTCGTTCATCAAGTATTGAAGAGGTCTATGAAGAAGGTAAATCGGTGGTAGTTTCTGGTCGTTTGATGCGAAAGAAAATTCAGGGTAAAGCATCATTTGCGGAGCTTCAAGATTCTGAAGGTAGAATTCAGGTCTATTTTAACAGAGATGAAATTTGTCCTGGAGAAGATAAGACCTTGTATAACGAAGTCTTCAAAAAGCTCGTTGATTTAGGGGATATTCTAGGGGTCGAAGGAACGATGTTTACCACTCAGGTAGGGGAGAAAACCATCTTGGTAAAGCACTTTGAAATTTTGTGTAAGGCACTACGCCCCTTACCACTTCCAAAGGTGGATGCCCAAGGGAAAGTTCACGATGAGTTTAACGATGCAGAGCTTCGTTACCGTCAACGCTATGTGGATCTCATTGTAAATCCTCAGGTAAAAGACACCTTTGTGAAACGTACTAAGATTACCAATACCATTCGTAAGTTTTACAACGATATGGGTTATTTAGAAGTGGAGACTCCAATTCTTCAACCGATCCCTGGAGGAGCAGCAGCACGTCCATTTATCACACATCACAATGCACTCAATATGCCCCTTTACCTTCGTATCGCTAATGAATTGTATTTAAAGCGTTTGATCGTAGGTGGTTTTGAAGGAGTGTATGAGTTCGCTAAAGACTTTAGAAATGAAGGAATGGACCGTACTCACAATCCTGAGTTTACAGTGATGGAACTTTATGTTGCCTACAAGGATTACAACTGGATGATGGATACTACTGAAAAGTTATTGGAGACCGTAGCGATTGCAGCGACTGGAAGTTCTCAGGTTCAAGTAGGTGAGCACCAGATTGAATTTAAGGCACCTTATCCAAGAGTACCCATTCTTTCAGCCATCAAAGAACACACCGGTTATGATGTCGCTGGAATGGGAGAGGTGGAACTCAGAGAGGTTGCAAAGAAGTTAGATCTCGATGTAGATGAAACCATGGGAGTTGGAAAACTGATCGATGAAATATTTGGAGAGCGTTGTGAGCATCACTACGTGCAACCAACCTTTATAACGGACTATCCAAAAGAGATGAGTCCACTGACTAAAGAACACCGTTCTAATCCAGATTTAACAGAGCGATTTGAGCTGATGGTTAACGGAAAGGAACTCGCTAATGCGTATTCAGAGCTCAACGATCCTATCGATCAGCGTGAACGTTTTGAAGAGCAATTAAAGCTTTCTGAAAAGGGAGATGACGAAGCAATGTTTATCGACCAGGACTTCTTAAGAGCCTTGGAATATGGAATGCCTCCTACTTCTGGTATTGGAATTGGAATCGATCGACTGGTGATGATGATGACCAACAATGCCTCTATTCAAGAAGTGTTGTTCTTCCCTCAAATGAGACCTGAAAAGAAAGCAGTTGAATTATCTGAAGCTGAAACTTCCGTTTTCAATATACTTAAAAAGCAATCCCCACAACTACTTGTAGAACTTAAAGAGGCCACAGGGATGAGTAATAAGCAGTGGGATAAGTCGGTTAAAGGGCTTACGAAACACAAATTAGCTCAGGTTTACAAAGAAGGTGATGCTTTAATGATCAGTCTTGTGGACTAATGAGTTTGAATAAGCACATAGCGATTCAAGACATCGGATTAAAGGATTACAAAGAGGTTTGGGATTATCAAGAAGAACTCTTTGCAACAATTGTCGCTCAAAAAAGAGCGAATCGAGAGCTTGAAGAACCTGTAGTTACTTCAAATTATATGCTTTTTGTAGAGCATCCTCATGTTTTTACTCTAGGAAAAAGTGGTGATATCACCAATTTATTAGCTTCAGAGCAGGAGCTCAAATCCAAAGGAGCAACTTTTTACAAAATCAATAGAGGAGGGGATATCACATACCACGGACCTGGACAAATGGTCGTTTATCCGATCATGGATTTAGAGAATTTCTTTACCGATATTCACAAATACTTACGACTATTAGAAGAAGCTGTCATTCGTACACTTGCTGATTACGGAATTGGCGCTGAACGCTCACAAGGAGAAACAGGTGTGTGGTTAGACGTGGGGACTCCTTTTGCACGTAAGATTTGTGCCATGGGTGTTCGAGCGAGTCGCTGGGTAACCATGCATGGTTTAGCGCTGAATGTCAATGCCAATTTGGGTTACTTCGATCTGATGATTCCTTGTGGAATTAAAGACAAATCAGTAACTTCGATGCAATTAGAGCTCCAAAGAGAAGTGGATATGCAGGAAGTGAAAGATAAATTTTCTGTTCATTTTGCAGCTCTTTTCGAAGCAAAGTTATCCAAATTGTAACCATTTTGTGAGCTACTCGTTTTAATTAAAAAGACCAACCCTATGAGTTTTTGGAGAGTATTATTGGCAATCTTATTTCCACCTTTATCGGTTATTGGAAAAGGATGTGGATCTATTTTAATTGTTTTTTTATTGACCTTATGTGGATGGGTTCCAGGAGTTATTGCTGCTTTAGTGATTCTCAATAATCCCGATCGTTAATTAAAGTCCACTGTAAACAATGATTCCGTCTGGTCCGTCTAGACTGATGAGTTCTGCCTTTCCATCTGCATTTAAATCATTTAATAGGGCGGTGCTAAATCCAAAAACTGGAAATTGATTCAAGAGCTGAAGATTTGAATCAAATAAATAAACTTGATGCGTCTCTTTATCCGTAGTGGTGATAAAATAATTGTTGTTAAATTCGAGAACCTTTACCTCTGAGTAGGAGCCATAGGGCAGGGTGAATAGTTGATCTCGAAACTTTAATTGAGATTCATTTAAACTGACAATACCTTCTTCACTAATATCGATCAAATGATCGGGTCCAATCGCTAAATTTTGAAGGACTTCTTTCCCATCCTGATCGATTAAATGTAGGTTTCCTTCTGTGTCGGTAAAGACAAACTGTCCCTGAAACACGTTGAGTTTATTTGGGGAATAATCGTAATAGGTCGGTGTTTTAATTCTAGTGTTTCCTCTGCGGTTGAGTATTTTTATAGCGCCGTTGGACAATTTAAATACGAGAAAATCTTTGTTGTTGATTCTAAAGTGTTTGGGGACTTCTATAAGTGGAGCCTCCAATTTTGAATAGTTAAATCCACTGACATTCGATCCTTTGTTATTGAGGATGTAGAGCGTGGTCCCCTGTGAAAACAGCATTCGATACTGTCTGGAGTTATCGTAATCAAAGACAGCTAAGGGAGTGAGTCCACCGTCTTTGAAATTTTTAATCAAACTATTGACTTCTTTTCCATTTCTGTCGAGTACCATGAACTGATTTTCAGTGGTAAAAGCAAATTGAAGTCTTTTGTTTCTATAGAGGTCAACCTGGTGAATGTATTTTTGAATTGGAGCATCTAATTGTTTTTTCCAAAGCAGTTTTCCCTTGTTGTTGATCAGGTAAAGCTGGTTATTCCTGTCTTGTACAATAAGTTCTTTTGAATTGTTGCGATGATTGGTTACCACAAAGGGTCCTAAGCGAACAGCTGCTTCGAGCTTCACGCTAAACAGCGGTGCAATTTGTTGTGTTTGAGAAATTGAGTCCAATCCCCTTAAACTCATATGAGTGTGAAAGAAATTCTTGTTGGACACCCATTGATAAGAAAACACTTCTTGGGGTTCGTCTTTTAGTTCTTGAATGCTATTGGAGAGTCTTCCGATATAGTTGATGGTAGCTTCCTGAGCCATGTCTTTTTTGATGGTCTTAAAACTGGGGCTCTTATCAAAGGTGGATTTCGTATTGTGAGAACTAATGACTGTTTTTAAAGCTTCTTGGCTTTTGGAAGTCAAAAGCACATCGTTGATTAAACAGCCAAATGCATCTTCACTAAGATCCAACACAGGACTAAAGTGATCTTTAAATTTTTCAGGATTGATGGAGGCAATGGTGATCCCTTGATAATTAATTGGGTCTGAGCTAAACTGTTCAAATAATTGATATGCAAAGACGGCTCTAAATAAATGAACGGATTCATTATTAAATTGAATTTTAGCAAACTCACTTACAGAACTGAAAAGCGAATCTAACTGGTGTTTTTTACCCTGGTGTTGGTCTCTACTCAGATCGTATTGTTCAAAGTCTGATAGACCAAAAGACCAAAGGCCATCTGTCGTATAAGGAGCATATTGACTTGAAATCATTCGAATCGGTTTTTGATCCTTAAACAAATACAAGAAGTGTTCTATAGAGTCATTAAGAATGGTTAAGCCATGCGCTTTGGTGTGGTTTAATTCTGATGAGGTTTCAAGAGCAATCCAACTTCCTAGATTTTTGGGATGGAAGGCCCCAATTTTTAGTTTTTTGCTGATCCATGAATCTCCATTGGCTCTTATAAATAGATTGTTTTGGGAAGATTTTTGATAGAGTAGTTTTAACTCCGTTGCTCCGGTAGTTCTATTGTAATTTCTGATACTATTTTCGATTAATAGCTGAGAAGAACTTAAAAAATGATGGTAATGATTGGACCAACTGAAGAGGGTAGCGTTTTTAAATGTTCGACTGTGGATCTTTTCTCCATCATAGTCAAATGAGGCGATCGAGTCCGATCGTATCGCTAAGGCCTCTTTGTATTCTTTGACGAGTATAAAATCTAATTTGTCTCGTTCTAATTGTACAAAAGATAATAGGCCTTCATTTTCTGGGTTGTATCCTTTTAAAATTTGGAGCTGTTCTTGAACATTTTCAAGTACATCAAAGTCTATAAAGCGTTTTAAATGATCATTTAGATCTACTGCTTCTGATTTGTGAAGTCTTATGAGGATTTGAGTTTGATCGGGAATGTGATTGATGAGTTCATCTGAGGAGTTGAAATTGTTACAACTGCTCATTGAAATGAGGAATCCTAATAAGGATAAGGTGAAATAGAGTTTGATACGCTTCAAAATTCCAAGCTAATTTGAGTTGGTAATTGTTTAAAAGAGGTTCTGTGATAAGGACTGAGTCCGTATTTTTTAATGGCCTCTCGATGTTCTTTGGTTGGATACCCCTTGTTTTGCCTCCAATTGTACATGGGGTATTGGGCATCGAGTTCTTCCATATAGTGATCTCTGGCAGTTTTTGCAAGGACAGAAGCGGCAGCGATACTGAGGTATTTTCCGTCCCCTTTAACGACACACTGATGAGGGAGTTCTTTATAGGGTTTAAATTTAGTGCCATCCACTATGATCATTTCGGGATCTATACTCAAAGCGTCCAAAGAATGGTGCATTCCTAAGATGGAGGCATTCAAGATATTGATTTGATCGATTTCTTGATGTGATATATGACAGATTCCATAGGAGATTGCTTGATCTTTGATTAGCGGCATTAATACCATTCTTTTTCTTTCGCTGAGTTGTTTGGAATCGTTTAAGAGTTCATTGTAAAAATCAAAGGGAAGGATGACTGCAGCAGCAGTAACAGGACCCGCTAGGCATCCCCTTCCAGCTTCGTCTGTGCCGGCAACTAGGATGGTCTTGCTGAATTGTTCAAGCATAGGATCTTCGCTCTATTGGATTTTAACTGTAAATTTAGCTAAATTTTTAAAGTTTAGGTTCTAATCAAATAATTACCTTTGCCTTGAACAAACAATTATGAAATTACACTTCTGTCTTTTATTCGTGCTTATGTCTCAGTTTTCATTGGCTCAGGTGCCTAAAAAAGGGAACAATTCCTCCAGACAATTCGATGAATCGATGCGAAGAGAGGTTTCTTCAGTGCTCTCTGAAAAGGGGATAACGATGGATTCAGTTGTCAAACGCGATACGATTCGATTAGGCGCCAACGATTTTAAGATTATTTCTCACAAAAGGGATACCATTGCATTAGATAGTTCACTTTCGATTTCTAAGTACTACAAGTTTAATTTTCTCAGAAAAGATGATCTAGAGCTGATGCCTTTTGCTAATATGGGCCAAGGTTACGCCTCTTTAACGGGTGATTACAAAGAGAACAATCAAACCTATTTGCCTTTTATAGGTGGAAAAGCTAAGAGTTATCACTATATGGATACGGAGGATGTCAACTATTACAATGTTCCGATACCAACTACGGAGGCTAGCTTTATCACTTCGGTTGATAATGGACAATTCTTAGATATCTTCATCACCTTTAATATGTCTAAGCAGTTCAATATTTCTATTGAAAATACGGGTTTTAGATCCGTTGGGAAATACAGTAGTGAGGATACGCGTTTTGCAAACTTTAGAACGAGTTTTAACTATACTTCTAAAAATTCGAAATACGCACTACGAGGTCATTTTGTGGGACTCAACTCAGAAAATGAAGAACACGGAGGGTTAACTAGGGAAGAAGAACAGTTTGAATCGGGCGATTCCCGTTATTTGGATCGCAAAATTGTAGACCTTCGACTTTATGGTGCGAGTTCAAACTTTAAAGGGAAGCGCTATTATATGGATCACCTATATGAACTCACTAGAGTGAATAAGGATACGACTCAAAAGCGAAGGAGCGATTTAAAGCTTGGACATATGATGAGTTACGAGAGTCGATCTGTTGGTTATTCTCAAAATGGAGCGTCTGACTTGTTTGGAGCTTATGAGAATTCGATCATTGATGATCGAGCTATTTTAGAATTAGGCAAGCAACAAGTATCTGCAGAGTTTACCAATCCAATACTAGGTGAACTCAGGGCCTCACTTGAGAGTGATCATTACAGTTATCGATTTAATTCGACCTCTGTTCCGGATAGCTTGGGTCTTAATCGAATGGAAGACACCGAGCTGATCTTGGGAGGTCGTTATACAAAGAAGTTAGGAGCTTTTAGTTTAAAAGGTGATTTACAATACACCCTAGTAGGGAAGCTATCCGACTATTTGTTAAACGCCTCTCTAAGTGGAACGATCAAGGATCAGCATCAATTCGATCTGAATCTACAGCTCAAATCGAGAATGCCAGACTTTAATTATCTGTTTTATCAGAGTGACTATACGAATTACAGATGGGATCATCGCGAGGATTTTAGTTTTGAGAAGTCTTCCGCACTTAGCTTTGTAATGAAGTCATCACTCTTGGGGAGCTTAGAGGCCTCCGTACGTCTGATCGACCACTTTACCTATTTGACCAACGATTCGGGATTGGTTCTTCATACGGTAGATAGTTCGTCACCTACAATAAGACCTGTTCAATCGGCCTCAACAGTAGGACATTTAAAACTCAAATACAATAAAGAGTTCAAGTTTGGTAAGTGGGCCTTTGATCACACCTCTTTGATTCAAAAGGTAGAACAAAAAGAAGATGCTTTAATGCTTCCTTATTATGTAACCAGGAATACTCTTTATTACTCATCAGATGTGTTTGATCACGCCATGTTTTTGCAGACGGGAATCTCTTTAAAGTATTTTACTTCATATCGAGCAAATGGATATCTTCCATTAATGGGAGAATTTTATACCAGATTTCAGGGTGAAAATTTAGGAGCTTATCCTTTAATTGATCTTTTTATCAATGCTAGAATTCGTCAAACGCGTATCTTTTTTAAAGCGCAGCATATCAATGCTCCCCTTTCTGGGTACAATTATTATGTGGCACCCAGCTATCCTTACCGAGATTTTGTGGTGAGATTCGGTTTAGTTTGGAATTTTTTCAATTAATTTTTTCCTTGTAAAATGCAGCTTTTCAGCTGTTTAGTTTTGAGTCAAAAAAAAAGATTAAAATTTTTTAAAAAAGGTTTGGTGGGAACGAAAAAACAGTTCTATATTTGCACCCGCTTTGCAACACAAGT
>JAYPEX010000011.1:0-60676 GCA_038125995.1 Flavobacteriaceae bacterium | reverse complement strand
GATTTTTTAAGACTCTTATTTGCAAGAGCCTCAGATGCCTACTCCTACAATACTGGAGAAAAGATGGTTTCTTATACAGATGATCAGATTCAAGAGCGTATTAGCAAACGTTATTTAGATAAACGCATCAGTATTTTAGCACCAGTAATACGTGCTCGAAAAGGACATTACAGAGAGCTCTTTGAACAAATTGTCAAAAGAGGTTTTTTAAAAGTTCGCGTTGATGGTGTTATCATGGAGATTGTTAAAGGAATGAAACTCGATCGTTACAAAACTCACGATATCGAGATTGTCATTGATCGAATAGCAGTTGCTAATGATACAGCGACACAGAAACGACTCTCTGAAAGTATTTTGACTGCCATGAGTGAGGGTTCAGATCTATTACTAGTTCTTGAACAAGAGAGTCAAGAAATTGAATTTTTTAGCAGGGATCTTATGTGTCCAAGTACAGGTATTTCATATCCTGTTCCAGAACCAAATAGCTTTTCATTTAACTCTCCAAAGGGTATGTGTCCAAAATGCAATGGATTGGGACATCATTATGAAATAGGTATAGAAAAGGTTATTCCTAATGAACAACTCAGTATCGAAGAAGGAGGAATAGAACCTTTGGGTAAAAAAAGAAGTACTTGGGCCTTTAAACAATTAGAGGCAATCGCACTTAAGTACCAATTTGATCTTAGTACTCCTATTTCAAATATACCTGAACAAGCGATGAATATCATACTTTATGGAGGTAATGAATCCTTTGAAGTATTTTCAAAAACTGCTGGAGTATCTAAATCCTACAAGATCGAATATGAAGGTATTTGTAATTTTATTCAATCTCAGAGTGATGACGCTCACACTTCTACATTAAGACGTTGGGCTGAATCTTTTATGGACAAAACCATCTGCTCCACTTGTGATGGAAGTCGACTTCAAAAAGAAGCTTTGTTTTTTAAATATCAAGGCAAAAACATAGCAGAATTAGTAGCAATGGATTTAGTAGATCTCAATGAATTTATTATCAAATCCGAATCGAATTTAAAAGGTGATCAAAAAATCATCGCTCAAGAAATTCTCAAAGAAATTAAGGCGCGACTGAGTTTTTTATTAGATGTGGGATTGAATTATTTGAGCCTTAATCGAAGTTCAAAATCACTGTCTGGTGGAGAGGCACAACGCATTCGCTTAGCTACTCAAATAGGTTCTCAATTAGTTGGAGTGCTCTATATACTAGACGAACCCTCGATTGGACTACATCAACGTGATAATAACCGATTGATACGTTCATTAAAATCCCTTCGTGACATAGGAAATTCCATCTTAGTCGTAGAACACGATAAAGATATGATTCTCGAAGCGGATTATGTGATCGATATTGGACCTCATGCAGGAAAACACGGTGGAGAAATCATCTCTAAGGGAACTCCTAAGGAATTACAAAAAACCAAGACCACTACAGCAGCTTATCTGAGCGGATCTATGAAGATTGAGGTTCCAAAGATTCGAAGAGAAGGTACTGGCCAATCATTAGTTCTTAAAGGCTGTAGAGGAAACAATCTCAAGAATATCGATGTACTATTTCCACTAGGTAAATTTATCGGTATTAGTGGAGTTTCAGGAAGTGGAAAATCTTCACTGATCAACGAAACCCTCTACCCTATTTTAAATGCACATTTCTTTAATGGTGTTAAAAAACCTTTAGAATACGATATGATTGAAGGTTTGGAACATATCGATAAAGTCATCGATATCAATCAATCACCAATTGGTAGAACCCCAAGATCAAATCCTGCAACCTATACCGGAGTGTTCAGTGAAATTCGAAACTTGTTTGCAAAAACCATAGAGGCTTCTATACGAGGATACAAACCTGGGAGATTTAGTTTTAACGTTGCAGGGGGAAGATGCGAAACTTGTGCTGGCGGTGGGCTTAAAGCCATTGAAATGAATTTTTTACCAGACATTTACGTCCCTTGTGACGAGTGCTTTGGAAAGCGTTTTAATAGAGAAACTCTAGAAATTAGATATAAGGGTAAATCCATTTCTGATGTTTTAGAAATGACTATTGACGAGGCAGTTTCATTTTTTGATTCCATTCCAAAAATTTACAGAAAACTAAAGACGATTCAAGATGTGGGTCTTGGCTATATTTCACTTGGCCAACAATCGACTACGCTATCAGGTGGAGAGGCTCAGCGAATAAAACTCGCAACTGAATTGTCAAAAAAGGATACTGGCAATACTTTTTATATATTAGATGAACCAACTACTGGACTTCATTTTGAAGATATTAGAGTCTTGTTAGATGTTTTACAAAAGTTGGTTGATAAAGGAAACACAGTGGTGGTTATTGAACACAATCTCGATGTGTTAAAAGTTGTTGATCACCTTATTGACATAGGACCAGAAGGCGGCAAATACGGTGGAGAATTAGTGGCAGAAGGAACTCCTGAAAAAGTTGTAAGCTCTAAAAAGAGTTATACAGCACCCTTTTTAAAAGAAGAATTAAAAGCATAAGCAATGACAAACGAACAAAGTAAAAAATGGAACGAGACTAAGACTAATGATTCCTGGGCTCTGTTTAAAATCATGGGTGAATTTGTCCATGGATTTGAAGAAATGGGGCTTATCGGACCCTGTGTCTCCATATTTGGATCAGCGCGTACCAAAGTTGGTACTGTTGAATACGAACTGGCTAGAAATATCGCTTATGAAATAGCAAATGTTGGTTTTGGAGTTATTACTGGAGGAGGACCTGGTATTATGGAGGCTGCTAATAAAGGGGCTAAAGAAGCTGGTGGTAAATCAGTTGGACTTAATATTGATTTGCCATTTGAAACAAACGATAATGCTTTTATCGACAAAGAATACAATCTTCATTTTAATTATTTTTTCGTTCGTAAGGTGATGTTTGTCAAATACGCCCAGGCCTTTGTAGTAATGCCTGGTGGATTTGGAACCTTGGATGAACTATTTGAAGCTATCACCCTGATACAAACTCAAAAGATTGATAAATTCCCCATAATTTTAGTGGGGAGTTCCTATTGGAAAGGCTTGATGGATTGGATTAAAAATCAATTGTACGACAATAATAAAATTAGCAAAGACGATTTGGAATTAGTATATCTAGCAGATACCCCTTTAGAAGTCATATCACATATTGAACAATTCTACGAACTTAAAGACCACAGTCCAAACTTCTAATTCATTGAAAAATAATATAGCTTATAAAATCATTACATCAGTTATTTTACTGTGTTCTGTCGCCAAATTGTACGCTCAACACACCAATGAGATTATAGCTAAAATTGATACTGAGAATCATTTAATCAATGTTCAGCAAACATTTAGTTTTCAGAATTCAAGTGATGACCCCTTAAGTGAACTCTACTTTAACGATTGGAACAACGCCTATAGTTCTAAAAATACGCCACTAGCAAAGCGTTTTAGTGAAGAATTTAAAAAGAGTCTCCATTTGGCTAGCAATAAAGAAAGAGGGTTCACCTCAATTATTGGAATTATCGATGCCAATTATCAAAAACTTCAATGGGAACGTTTGGATTCCTATGATATCATAAAGATTGACCTCACAGAGGCTGTACAACCTAATGAAATAGTAAAACTGATTCTTACCTATACAATTAAGTTACCCCATGCTAAGTTTACTTCATACGGATACTTTTCAAATGGTTCCTACAATCTAAAAGACTGGTATCTCTCCCCTGCCATCTATAAAGATGGTGAATGGCTGCTCTATTCAAACCTTGATTTACAAGACCTCTATACAGGCGTGACCAATACGGTCATCAATTTTGTGTATCCCCAAGAAATGAGTCTTAACTCCAATTATACAGAGATTAAATCAAGAGTCTTAAATGGAGAACAATGGGTTAAACTCGTAGGAAATCGACAAAAGGGTGCGGAGCTATTTTTGGAACCAGTGAATAGTTTTAAAAGATTTCAGTTGAAAAACACGGTTTTGATTACCGATTTGATTAACGATAAAATGGATCAAAAACAAGTCGGTGAATCCTTAGATCGAGTTATCGATTTTATCTACGACAAATTAGGTCCCTATCCCCATGATCAATTATTGATCACTTCTAAAAACAACGATCGTTATCAGATATACGGTCTGAACCTATTACCGAGCTTTTTAAGTCCCTATTCAGACTCTTTTGTGTTAGAGCTAAACTTACTTAAAACAACACTTTATACAGTGTTTAATGAGAGTTTCTTTATCAATCCTCGAAAAGAACAATGGGTCAGCGATGCTCTTGTCAATTATTTGATGATTCGCTATGTTGAAACCTATTATCCAGACACTAAATTGTTAGGTAAACTAGCTGATTTTAAGCTGTTAAAAGGATTTTATGCTAGTCAAATAAAGTTTAATGACAAATACGCCTTACTCTATAATTATTCAGCTCGAAAAAATTTAAATCAAGCACTGTTGACCTCTAATGATTCTCTGATTAAATTCAACAATCAAATCGCTAATAAATACAAGGCTGGATTGGGATTGTCTTACCTATCTGAATACTTAGGAGATTACAGTTTGGATCAGTGTATAGAAGAGTTCTACAATACCTACAAACAGTCTGAAATCTCAGGAGATTTATTTAGAGAAGTTCTTGAAAATTTCACTCAAAAAGACATCAGTTGGTTTTTTGAACAATACATTTTTACCAACAATAAAATCAATTTTAAAATTGATAGAGCACGTACTAAATCCGACAGTACAGAGATTCGTATCAGTTCGAATAAAAACAACAAATTACCCATTTCTCTCTTTGGATTAAAAAAGGATTCAGTCGTATTTAAAAAGTGGGTAATGCCTCAGCAACTCAATAAAAACTTCTCAATTAAAAGTGATGATATTGATCGCGTTGTACTTAATTACGATCATAAAATTCCTGAAATCAATCCTAGAGATAATTGGAAGTCTGTGAATGGTTTTCTATCGACTAACAGAAGGCTTCGTATGACCTTTTTTAAAGATATAGAAAACCCTTATCGTTCTCAGTTGTTTTACTTTCCGAATCTTAAATACAATTTGTACGATGGGTTTACTCCAGGAATGCGATTGCACAATAAAACTCCCCTTGACAAGGCCTTTGAATTTAGTTTCTACCCTTCTTATTCACTAGCCACCAATTCATGGGTTGGTTTTGGAACCGCCAATTATAATAAGTATTACGAAAACCCAAAACTTTACTACACAAACTTCAGCATCGGCTATTCAAGTTTTCACTTTGATCAAGATGCTCGTTATTCCACCTTAGTTCCAATTTTTAGCATGGGTTGGAGACCTTCTTATTTGAGAAAAAACAAAACAAATGTACTGTTCATGCGCTATGTCAATGTCAATAGAAGATACAATAATTCATCGTTAAAACTGATGACGCCTAATTACGGCGTATTCAATGTAGGCTATGGAAGTCTCGATAAAGATGCTCTCAATTACTTTAAGTGGAACGTTAATTCTGAAGTTTCAACTGATTTTTCTAAACTGAATTTTGAAGTAGAAACTAGAAAACTATACGACAATAAACAACAGCTCAATTTTAGATTGTATTTAGGAACCTTTTTGCACAATAATACCGATGGAAATTTCTTCAGTTATGCATTAGATCGACCAACAGATTACCTCTTTGAATATCCTTATTTAGGGCGTTCTGAAGAAGAGGGTATTTATTCCCAACAGCTCATTATTGCAGAAGGAGGTTTTAAATCAAAATTGTCCAATCCCTACGCCAATCAATGGTTGGGTGTTGTTAATACCAGTTTTAATGTTTGGAGATGGATTGAATTGTACAACGATGTGGGGTTTGTGAAAAACAGAGGATCTCAAGCTCGATTGGTCTATGATTTTGGAGTTCGAATGAATTTAGTTACTGATTATTTAGAGCTTTATTTTCCAATGTATTCTAACAATGGATGGGAGCTTACTCAAAATGAATACAGTTCAAAAATAAGGTTTGTTATCGCATTAAATACGAAGACTCTTTCAGGACTTTTCAAAAGACAGTGGTTTTAGAGCCCTATTTTTTGCAAATCCTCTTAAATAAAGGTAATTTTGAAAAAATTCCAAACATATATGAAACTAAACCCAGAAAAGCAAAAAGAACTTTCCTATAACGAATTCAAAGAGCAGATCATCTCTGATTATAAAACTGCTTATTTAAGCAGAGAATGTAGTTTGCTTGGAAGAAGGGAAGTACTTACTGGGAAGGCTAAATTTGGTATTTTTGGAGATGGTAAGGAATTGCCTCAATTGGCAATGGCACGTGCTTTTAAACCCGGTGATTTTAGATCAGGTTATTATAGGGATCAAACCCTGATGATGGCTTTGGGACTCTATACGCCTCTCGATTTATTTCACGGATTATACGCCACTACGGATATCAGTAAAGAACCTATGAGTGCTGGTAGACAGATGGGAGGTCACTTTGTGACCCACTCAATTGATCAAGATGGAGAGTGGAAAAATCTTTCACAGCAGATGAATTCGAGTGCTGACTTATCTCCTACTGCAGCTCAAATACCCCGTTTACTTGGATTAGCTCAGGCCTCAAAGGTTTATAGAAACCATCAAACTCCAAATTCGCACCTCTTTTCAAATGGAGGTAATGAAATAGCTTGGGGAACCATCGGTAATGCGAGTACCTCAGAGGGTTGTTTTTTTGAAACCATCAATGCAGCAGGAGTTTTACAAGTTCCTATGGTTATCTCTGTTTGGGATGATGAATATGGAATTTCAGTTCCTGCTCAATATCAAACTACTAAATCATCGATAACTGAAGTTTTAGCTGGTTTTCAAAGAACTGAGGAGAACGATGGATTTGAGATTATAAAAGTGAAGGGATGGGATTATACAGCCCTGATTCACGCATATGAAAATGCAGCAGATATAGCAAGAGAAAAACACGTACCTGTTTTGGTGCACGTGGTTGAATTAACCCAACCTCAAGGACATTCTACTTCAGGATCACACGAGCGTTATAAATCCAAAGAGCGATTGGAATGGGAAGATGAGATGGATTGTAATAAACAATTTAGATTATGGATTCTCAAGCATTCTATTGCGACAGAGGAAGAACTTGAAGGCTATGAAAAAGAAATCAAGCGTATTGTTCGAAATTCAAAGCGACAAGCTTGGAATGAATTTTTAGCTCAACACAAGAATATAAAAGAAGAATTGGTTTTAAAACTTACAGAGGCTGCTAAATCCTCTTCTAATAAAGTCTTTATAGAAAAGATTAAAAATGATTTAATCGCTTTAGATGAACCGATCAAAAAAGATTTAATATCCAGAGCAAGAGAAGCGATTCGTTTTATGATTGGAGAAGAATCAGAAGCCAAGAACGCACTTGCTCATTGGATTAAAGATTTTATAGCAAACACACAACCTGCCTATAGTTCTCATTTGTACAATGAAACAAAGTATAGAGCGACTGCCGTAGAAGCTGTTCTTCCTCAATACGATGATGATCCTCAAATGGTCGACGGTCGATTAATTATCAGAGATAATTTTGATAAACTCTTAGAAAAACATCCTGAATTGCTCATCTTTGGTGAAGATTGTGGTAAGATTGGAGATGTAAATCAAGGTCTAGAGGGACTGCAAGAGAAATACGGAGAGGTCCGTGTCTCTGATACTGGTATTAGAGAAACTACATTAGTTGGACAAGGTGTTGGGATGGCGTTAAGAGGGTTACGTCCTATTGCTGAAATACAGTACTTAGATTATATACTCTATGCGATTCAAACTTTAAGTGATGATGTTTCGAGTCTTCACTATAGAACCTTTGGAAAACAAAAGGTTCCATTAATTATTAGAACAAGAGGACATCGCTTGGAAGGAATTTGGCATTCTGGATCCCCAACTGGTGGTATGATTCATTTTTTAAGAGGGATGTGTATCCTCTCCCCAAGAAATATGACGGTAGCTGCAGGTTTTTACAACAGCCTTTTAAAAAGCGATGATCCTGCAATTGTTATTGAGAGCCTTAACGGATATCGACTCAAAGAAAAAATGCCGTCAAACCTCGGAGAATATACCGTTCCAATCGGTGTAGTGGAAACTCTTAAGGAAGGTAACGACATCACTGTAGTATCTTATGGTTCCACTCTTCGAATTGTCAGTAAGGTAGCTCAAAAACTCTTGGCTATAGGTATTGACATAGAACTCATCGATGCACAGAGCTTAGTGCCATTTGATTTGAATCATCAAATTGTGGAGTCTGTTAAAAAAACCAACAGAATAGTGGTAATTGACGAGGATGTTCCAGGTGGATGTTCCGCTTATCTCTTGCAAGAAATTCTCGAAAAACAAGGGGCATATAATTATTTAGATTCTCAACCAATGACAATCACTTCTCAGGCACACAGACCTGCATATGCATCCGATGGAGATTATTTCTCAAAACCAAATGCTGATGAGATCTATGAAAAGCTTTATCATATGATGCACGAAGCTGACCCTATAAGTTTTCCAAGTATTTATTAAATTTTCAAAAAGAATTTATATATTGAAAATTAATCAACACATCTCTTATGAATGTATCAAGTTTTAAATCATTTGGATTGCTTCTCTTTAGAGTTGTAATTTCAGCATCTATGCTGACTCACGGAAGCTCTAAGGCGATCAAATTACTCAACGGAGACTTCAGTTTCGCAAATCCCATTGGAATTGGAGAATTACCAACGTTGATACTCGCTGTGATTGCCGAAGTTGTTGCTCCAATTTTTATTATTGTAGGCTATAAAACACGATTGGCCACTATACCTGCGATGGCTACCATGTTTGTAGCAGCATTTGTAGTTCACCTTAATGATGGATTTGGAAGACAAGAGCTCCCTGTAATTTATTTGGCGAGCTTTTTACTGATTAGCATCCTAGGACCCGGTAGGATCAGTATAGATAAGTCCTAGAGGATTTTATAAATCAATTCTTTTAACAGGTCTTCATTGCTCATTTGATAAGAACCTACACCTTTTCCCTTGAGGTCCATTTCACGAAGTACTCTGAGTATTTTGCTGACCTTTTTAATCGGATAGTGATGGGCTGCAGTGTTAAATTCACTTACAAAAAATGGATTAATTCCTAATGAACTTGCAATATTTTTTGGTGAGTGATCACTTAAACTGTGATATTGCATCAGTTGAGAAAAGAAGGTATGTAGAATACCTATGGTGACCACAAAGGGGTGTTCTTTAGGATTTTGATAAAAGTATTGAACTATTCTGAAAATCTTTTCAATATTACGTTCAGCAAGCGCTTTCTTTAACTCAAAAACATTGAAATCTTTTGAGATTCCAATGTTTTTCTCAATAACTTCTGGAGTTATTTCAGCTCCTTTTTCGAGTACTAAGGCAAGTTTCTCCAATTCTTTATCAATCTTAGAAAGATCAGTCCCTAAATATTCAGCTAACAAATGAGAGGCAATCGGAGAACACATAAAGCCTTTCTTTTGAGCATTAGTTCGAATCCAATTGGGAACTTGATTGTCGTAGAGTTTCTTTGTATCTAGAATTACTGAAGATTTTACAAGGGATTTATAGAACGCTTTGCGCTTATCTATTTTTTTGTTTTTGTAGGCGATTACTAAAATAGTTGAGGTTTGTGGCTGTTGGGCATAACTACTCAGTTTGTCGATTTCTCTTGAAAGGTGTTGGGCTTCTTTGACTATAACTACTTGATAATCGGCTCCCATCGGAAATTGCTTTGCCTGGTTAACAATTTGATCCAGCTTAGAATCCTTTCCGTAAAAAACCACCTTATTAAAAGCTTGTTCGTGTTCTTGTAGTATACTATTTGGAATAAAGTCACATAGCTTATCGATATAATATGGTTCATCACCCATTAAAAAATAAATGGGTTTCAAGTTTTTGTTTTTTATATCTAAAGCAATTTTATTTACTTCTTCCATTTAAAATGTTGAAATTTGTATTATGAATCAACTGAATTTACCCAGTGTTGACTTTCGTTTCAAAAATAGCGAAAATAAAACCTATATCTTTGATATCATCCGTAAAAAGTTTGTGGTTTTACAAGCTGAAGAATGGGTGCGTCAGCATATCGTTCACTATCTGATACATTACAAAAACTACCCTAAAAGTCATATTAATGTTGAAAAAAAACTTGAAGTCAATCAATTGACTAGACGTTATGATATTGTAGTATTTGATAAAAATGGAGCTATTGAACTCTTAGTGGAATGCAAAGCTCCTTCTGTTGAAATTACACAAGATGTTTTCGATCAAATTGCTCGTTATAATCTTTCGTTAAAATCCAATTTTTTGATGGTGAGTAACGGTTTAAAACACTATTATTGCCAAATAAATTACGATGAAGAAAAATACAGATTTATACCTGAAATTCCTGATTTTAAAGTTTAATTTGCAGCTCATTGAAAACAGCTATTGTCATACTTAATTGGAATGGTGCAACCCTCTTAGAGCGCTTTTTACCCTCTGTGGTAAAATACAGTAAGTCAGCTCAAATATATGTTGCTGATAATGGTTCTAAGGATCATTCTAAGCAAACAGTTGCTGAATTATTTCCTAGTGTCAATTGGATACAACTCGATAAAAACTACGGATTTGTAGGTTATAATAAGGCTCTAGAAAATTTAGACGAAGAGTTGTTTTGCTTGTTGAATTCAGATATTGAGGTCAGCGAAGGTTGGTTAGATCCGATTGAGTTGTTATTTGATAAGCAAAATCAAATCGCTATTGCACAACCCAAAATCCTAGATTACAAAGAAAAAACACGTTTTGAATACGCAGGTGCTGCAGGAGGATATTTGGATTTTTTTGCTTATCCTTATTGTAGAGGAAGAGTATTTCAGCATTTGGAAGAAGACAAGGGACAATACGACGACAGCAGACAGGTGTTTTGGGCTACTGGGGCCTGTATGTTTGTTCGCTCCTCTGTATTTAAATCCTTAGGAGGATTTGATTCGAGTTATTTTGCTCATCAAGAAGAAATCGATCTTTGTTGGAGAGCTAACAATCAAGGTTATAAGGTATACTATATTGGATCATCTCAAGTATATCACCTAGGGGGTTCTACTCTGAGTAATATGAATCCAAAGAAAACCTTTTTAAACTTTAGAAATTCACTCTTTAATATTTTAAAGAACCTCCCCCTACTTCATGCAATTGCTATTATATTGTCGAGATTGATACTCGATGGAGTTGCTGGAATGGTCTTTTTATTGCAAGGCAAAGCACATCATACGCTAGCAATTGTCAGGGCTCATTTCAGCTTTTATTATCACGCAAAATCCATCTATCAAAAAAGAATCAAACCAAAGTCTAAACCTCATTATTACAGGCACTTTTCAATCGTTTACTCCTATTTTGTTTTGGGTAAAGAAAAATTTTCTGATTTAACCAAACTTTGACTAACTTGCATTAGTTTTAAAAACCCTATTAATTATTTAAAATCACTATGAAAAAGGCACTATTCGGATTATTATCACTTAGTCTTCTGGTTACTTCATGTGTACCTCAAAAAAAGTACGCTGAATTAGAAGCTCAAAACAAAGATGTTCAATCATTGTTAGACGCTGCTACTGTTAAGTTAAACAGTTGTATGGAAGACACCGCTCGTTTAAAATTATTAGAAGATCAAAACGCTTATTTAAAAGCCAATAATCAAGAACTTATCAATAATTTAGGATCTTTAACTACACTCACTTCTAAAGGAGCTGATAACCTTGAGCGTTCTTTAGAAAGTCTTAAAGAAAAAGATTTAACCATTAGAAAATTGAACCAAGCGATTACTAGAAGAGATTCTGTGAATCTTGCTTTAGTTCAATCTCTTAAAGGTGTTCTTGGTAATATCGATGATGAAGATATCGAAATTGACGTTGAAAAAGGTGTTGTGTTTGTTTCAATTTCTGACAAATTACTCTTTAACACAGGAAGCTATGTGGTTTCACAAAAAGCTAGAGCTGTTTTAGAAAAAGTTGCTAAGGTTGTTAATGACAAACCAGATTTCGAATTTATGGTAGAAGGACATACTGACAAAAGAAGTTTTGCTAAAGGAGATTTAGTTGATAACTGGGATCTCAGTGTTAAAAGAGCAACATCAGTGGTTCGTATTTTACAAAACGATTTTGGTGTAAATCCAGCTCGTATGACTGCAGCAGGACGCTCACAATACATTCCAGTATCGAAAGAAGATTTAGCTAGAAATAGAAGAACGAGAATCGTTGTTCTTCCTAGAGTTGATCAATTCTACGATATGATTGAAGATGGATTAAAAGATGTAGCGATTAACTAAGCTACACTTTAAATAATTATAGAAAAGCAGCATGCTCCATGCTGCTTTTTTTATAAGAGGCTATTAATATCACCCTTACCCTCTCTGATGATTTCTGGTACATAAGTCGTAAGATCCACAATTGTAGAGGGAATATTTCCACCAAAACCTCCATCGATTATTAGATCGACTTGATTTTTATAATTGTCGAAGATGATTTCTGGGTCTGTGGTATACTCAATAATTTCATCCTGATCATAGATGGACGTAGTTACGATAGGGTTTCCTAGCTTTTTGAGTATGGCTTGAACGATAGAGTTACTACTGATACGTATTCCTACTGTTTTTCTGTTTTTAAAGTTTTTAGGAAGATTGTTACTTCCTGGGAGAATGAACGTATAGGGACCGGGTAAGGCTCTTTTGATTAATTTAAAGGTACTTCCATCCATCTGTTTGACATAGTTGGATAGATGGCTAAAATCTTCACAAACAAAGGACCATCGATTCTTTTGAAGTTTGATTCCTTTAAGGCGCGCAAGTTTTTCGAGTGCTTTATTATTGGTAATATCACAACCCATCGCATAGACGGTATCAGTTGGATAAATTATCACACCACCATTTTTGAGAACATCTACTACTTTTGCAATAGCTTTCTCATTGGGATTTTCAGGATATATTTTTAAAAATTCCGACATTATTCAATAATCGTTAATTGAGCAAAACGAAGCAATAATTTTTTGGTACCTCCTGTCTCAAATTGTATTTCAGCCTTTTTATCGGTACCCATTCCTTCTAAATTCAAAACAATTCCTTTTCCAAAACGCATGTGTTTTACTTTAGTTCCTTCCTGAAGATCTAAATTCAAAGCACTTTCTTTCTTTTCTTTAGGATTCGCAAGACCAGGTTTTAATTTGCGAAGACGCTTGAGTTGATCTTCATTAGGCCTGTGATGAGTTGGTGGTGTACCTGGAGTGGGCTTAGTTTGTCGAAGTTTTGATTTATCCACCTCACCAAAGATATCTGCATCGATCTGAGGTTTGTACCTGTAGGTACTTTTAGGTGTTAAATAATTGAGGTAGGATTCATCTATCTCTTCAATAAAGCGACTCGGTTCACAATCAATCAGATTACCCCATCGATATCTGGTTTGAGCATAGGTTAGGTAGGCCTGTTGTTCCGCTCTTGTCAAAGCTACATAAAACAGTCTTCGCTCCTCCTCTAATTCACTTCGTGTGTTCATACTCATTGCTGATGGAAAAAGGTCTTCTTCCATTCCAACCACAAATACAACAGGGAACTCCAATCCCTTGGCTAGGTGGATCGTCATTAGGGCAACTCGGTCATCGTCAGTGGTGTCTTTGTCCATATCTGTAGCTAAAGCAACATCTTCAAGAAACTCTGAAAGCTTACCATCTTGACCATCCACTTCGATTTGTCCATTGACAAAGTCCTGAATACCGTTTAAAAGTTCTTCAATATTTTCAAGTTTAGCAATCCCCTCCGGAGTTCCATCCTTTTTAAATTCCAAGAACAATCCTGTTTTTTTAACCACTTGTTCGGTGAGCACAAAGGCATCTACCATACTACTAGTCAATTGAAAACTTTTAATCATGGTTATAAAATCGTTGAGCTTTCTTTTTGTTCCTGCATTGATATTGAGCTCCCCAATTTTATCAGCATGCTCCATGACTTCAAAAATGGATTTTTTAAAGTGATTTGCAGCAAGGGATAAACGATCGATAGTCGTCTGACCAATACCTCTTGCTGGAAAATTGATTATACGCTTTAAAGCTTCTTCATCACTGGGGTTTTCAATCACTCTTAAATAAGCGAGAACATCTTTGATCTCTTTGCGTTGATAAAAGGATAAACCGCCAAAAATCTTATAGGGAATATCTCTTTTCCTCAGAGCATCTTCGATTGCTCTAGACTGTGAATTGGTTCTGTAAAGTACTGCAAATTCACTGTTGGAACGCTGTTGTTGCATTCGACCTTCGAAAATTTGCTCTGCCACAAAGCGGCCTTCTTCAGCATCGGTAATACTACAGTGAACACTGATGGGTGATCCTAGTGCATTTTCGGTCCAAACCTTTTTTTCGATCTGATTTTTATTGTTAGCAATAACACAATTGGCAGCCTCTACAATGGTGTGGCTCGATCGATAGTTTTGTTCCAATCGGTACTGTGCTACATTATCGTAATCGCGTTGAAAGTTGAGAATATTACTAATATTAGCTCCTCTAAAAGAATAAATACTCTGCGCATCATCTCCAACCACACAGATATTTTGAAATCGATCTGCAAGTGCTTTGACAATTAAATACTGAGAGTGATTGGTATCTTGGTACTCGTCCACTAAGATGTATTTAAAGCGATTTTGATATTTGGATAAAACTTCTGGAAAACGAGTTAACAGTTCATTGGTTCGAAGTAATAAATCATCAAAATCCATAGCTCCAGCCTTAAAGCAACGATCGACATAATTTTGGTAGATATCACCCATTCGTGGCCGTTTGGCCATGGAGTCTGCCTCCACTAACTCAGGGTTGTTGTAATAGGCCTTTACGGTAATCAATGAGTTTTTGTAGGATGAAATACGCTGTTGAATTTGCTTGTATTTATAGACATCCTTATCGAGCCCCATTTCTTTGATAATCGATGCGATCAATCGTTGAGAATCTTGAGTATCGTAAATTGTAAAATTTGAAGGAAACCCCAAATGATGGCCATCGACACGAAGTAATTTGGCAAATACTGAGTGAAAGGTTCCCATCCATAGATTTTTAGCTTCAGAACCCCCTACGATAGAGGAAATTCTGTTTTTCATTTCACGTGCAGCCTTATTGGTAAAAGTCAGTGCGAGAATATTAAACGAATCTACTCCTTTAGACATCAAATAAGCAATTCGAAACGTCAGAACTCTCGTCTTACCTGAACCTGCTCCAGCAATTACCATTAAAGGCCCATCCTTGTGAAGGACTGCCTTTTGTTGTGCTTCGTTAAGTTGTTTGATATAATCCTGCATGATGCCTATTTCAGAGGGTGAAAATAACCAATTAAATTCAGTCCATAAAAACATTGAGCACTGGAGTTATAAACATTCTATAAGCACTTTTTTATTCATCTGATTTTTATATATTTAATTTCAAAAATCAAAACCAATGAAAAAAATACTACTTGCTTGTATATCAATGAGCTTTTTGTCTCTTCAAGCTCAAAATCAAATTGATGAAAATGACTATCAGTCTCTAGAAAAAAAAGTGATTCAATGGAGAAGAGATATCCATCAAAACCCCGAACTCGGAAATCGAGAGTTTAAAACGGCAGCTAAGGTTGCTGCACATCTCAAAAAATTAGGAATCGAAGTCACTGAAAATGTAGCTCACACAGGAGTTGTTGGTCTTCTAAAAGGAGATCATCCTGGGAAAGTAATTGGTCTTAGAGCCGATATTGACGCACTTCCTGTAACTGAACGAAATGATTTACCTTTTAAATCTACTATAACATCCACTTTTATGGGTAATGAGGTAGGTGTGATGCATGCCTGTGGTCACGATACGCATACTGCTATTTTAATGGGAGTTGCCGAAGTTCTTTCAAAAAACAAAGATAAAATTCACGGTACTGTAAAATTTATATTTCAACCAGCTGAAGAGGGTGCTCCTCAGGGAGAAGAAGGTGGAGCTGCACTAATGATCAAAGAAGGTGTTCTTAAGAATCCTGATGTAGATGCCATTTTTGGACTTCATATCAATTCACAAACTCCAGTGGGTATGATTCGCTATAAGCCCGAGGGAACGATGGCTTCTTCTCAGCGTTTTGTCATTGATGTGAAAGGTAAACAATCGCATGGTTCACAGCCATGGGGTGGTGTTGATCCTATCTTAATCTCAGCTAAAATTATTGATGGATTACAAACTATTATCAGTAGAGAAACCGAACTTACCAAAGAAGCCGCAGTGATTACTGTTGGTAAAATCACCTCCGGTGTTCGTTTTAATATCATCCCTGAATCAGCACAACTGATAGGTACCATTAGAACCTTAGATTACGGTATGCAAAAGAAACTCAACGATCGAATGATTGAAATGGTTCAAACCATAGCACATGCTTATGGAGGTGAAGCTACCTGTACTATTGCTGATGGAACCTCAATCACCTTCAATAACCCTGATCTTGTAGATCAAATGCTACCAACAATGAAACGCGTTGCTGGAGCTGATAAAGTAGTACTACAAAAAGCAGTTACTGGTGCAGAAGACTTTTCATTTTTTCAGGATGAAATACCTGGATTTTACTTTTTTTTAGGAGGAATGAGTCCTGGAACAACAGAGTCATATCCACATCACACACCTGATTTTAAAATTGATGATAGTGGACTCTTATTAGGGGTAAAAACGCTTTCAGAAATGAGTATTGATTACTTAAATAATTAGAATAAACTTTAATTATTATTTAAAAATATTAAATAGAGATTTAAGAAGATTAGAAAGAAAAAGATGATTTAATCGACTTTCTTTAAAATTGGAGATGAATGTGTATCAAATCGATTCTTTGCGTATTCAAATCCTTGCGTCCACCATTCTGACATCAATTTTTGATTAAAAACCAGTGAATTTTCAGTCAGTTGGGTGGGCGTGTAATATAAGTGTAAACTGGCATCATTGTGTTTTGCAGATAAAATTCCCTCTGAAATATCGTGTTGTTTTACTTGATCAACTAAAAATCCAAAGATGTTCATCATTAGTGAAAAGGGGTTTTTACCAAGAATGCGATTGTGTTTCATTTGTTCTGATTCAAGAATGACCACATCAACCTCCTTTGCTCCTCTGCGTATGGCCTCTCTAATAGGGACTATGCTGCCAAGTCCACCATCTCCGTATTCAAATCCGTTTTTTTCAACTAGAGACATAAAAGGAATATAGTTCGATGATATCCAGATCCAATCGACAAATTCCTCATAGGAATAATCATTAATAGACTTGTACTCTACTCTGTTTCTAGAGAGATTGGATACTGATACTATTACCTCTTTGCCAGATTCAATAATTCTCTGGTAATCTTCCAATGAAAAATACCTTTTGATAGTTTTTCTTAGTGATTTACTCTCACCAAAAGTTCTTCTTCGTTTGATAAACTGTAAAAGAGTTGTCAAATAATTGATCGACACGTATTCACGGTCATCTTTTTTTCTTACTATAAAAGGATTGACACTAAAAATATCGGTTTGTTTGACATTGGTATAGGCATGATGAAGTTTATCAATGCCTCCTAATGCTAATTGCGGAATGAGCAAGCTCCCCGTAGATGTACCAACAAAAATATCGTAGTATTTACCCTGCTCTTGCATAAGAAATTGAGCAACTCCTCCTGCAAAAGCTCCTTTACTTCCTCCACCTGAAATAACTAAAGCTCTCATTTAATTTGGTATACTATCAAATTTAGTTGTAAATATGATAAGAAACAACAATAGCGTGAATTCTCTTGATTTGTAAGAGTAGATATTCGTATTTTGTAGTCATAAACTTAGTATATGAATGTTTTTCAGACGCCATTAACTTATCTCAAAGGAGTTGGACCCAACCGTTCTATAACCTTGGCATCTGAATTAAATATTCACACTTATCAAGATTTATTGCATCTATTTCCCAATCGTTATATCGATCGTACGCGTTTTCACAAAATAGCTGAACTAGAACAATCCAGTGCTGAAGTTCAAATCATTGGAAAAATCACTGATTTAAAAAAAGTACCTCAAAAAAGAGGAGAACGATTGGTGGCTACCTTTGTCGACGAAACAGGAAGCATGGAACTCGTTTGGTTTCGAGGGATTAAATGGATTGCTCAGCAGTTAAAACCCAACCAAGAGTACGTTGCCTTTGGGCGTGTCAATTGGTTTAACAGTGTTTATTCCATGCCACACCCTGATTTGGAACTTTTAGTTGAGCATGAAAAGGGTTTTCAAATCAGTATGCAGCCCATTTATCCAAGTACTGAAAAATTGACCAATGCAGGGATCACCAACAAGGTCATATCAAAGATGGTTTTGGAACTTCTCACTAGTCATGGTAATGAAATTGCAGAGACCCTATCTTCTGTAATTATTGATCAGCAGAAACTGATGTCTCTTGAGCGAGCGCTGAAGCAAATACACTTTCCTAAAAACTCTAAGTTTTTAGCAGCAGCTCAATACCGTTTAAAGTTTGAAGAGTTTTTCTTTATTCAATTACAGCTTCTAGCTAACAAGATGAAGCGAAAACAAAAGATCAAGGGCTATCCCTTTAAAATTGTCGGAGCGAGTTTTAATAGTTTTTATAAAGAACACCTACCTTTTCCACTGACCAATGCACAGAAGCGCGTCGTTAAAGAAATAAGAAGCGATATGGGGTCGAATGCCCAAATGAACAGACTCTTACAGGGTGATGTTGGTTCTGGCAAAACAATTGTCGCTGTTCTTTCAATGCTTATCGCTATCGATAATGGATTTCAGTCTTGTTTAATGGCTCCTACTGAGATTTTAGCAGAACAACACTACAATGTCATCAAGGAGCTTTTAAAAGAAATAGCTGTCGAAGTTCGATTCTTGAGTGGATCTACTTCAAAAGCGGATCGAAACTCATTGGCAGTAGGATTGCAAGACGGGTCAGTTCACATTCTGATTGGAACCCATGCACTTATTGAAGATACCGTTGTTTTTAAAAATTTAGGATTAGCAGTCATCGATGAGCAACACCGTTTTGGCGTCAAGCAACGTTCCAAACTCTGGAGAAAAAATCAATTGCCACCTCATGTACTGGTAATGACTGCTACTCCTATTCCAAGAACCCTTGCTATGAGTGTTTACGGAGATTTAGACAGCTCGGTTATCGATGAAATGCCACCAGGTAGAAAAGAAATAAAAACTGTTTGGCGATCCGACCGAAACCGATTAAAAATCTTTGCTTTTCTCAAAGAGGAGATTCAAAAGGGCAGACAGATTTATATTGTATATCCTTTAATTCAGGAGTCAGCTGCCATGGATTATAAAGATCTGATGGATGGATACGAGAGTATTTCCAGGTACTTTCCACTACCTGATTATCAAATATCAATTGTTCACGGAAAGATGAAATCAGAAGACAAAGCTTATGAAATGGATCGCTTTGTCAAAGGTCAAACTCAGATTATGGTCGCAACAACAGTCATTGAAGTAGGAGTTAATGTTCCTAATGCCTCGGTGATGATCATTGAGAGTGCAGAGCGTTTTGGTTTATCTCAACTACACCAACTTAGAGGAAGAGTTGGTCGTGGAGCCGAGCAGTGTTATTGTATTCTCATCAGTGGTGAAAAATTATCATCGGATGCTAAAACCAGATTGGAAACCATGGTTCGAACCACTGATGGTTTTGAAATCGCTGAAGAAGATCTAAAATTAAGAGGACCAGGTGATCTCATGGGAACTCAACAGTCAGGTGTATTGAAATTAAAAATTGCTGATGTAGTCATCGATAAAGAATTACTACTGCATACTAGACAAATTGCGTCTATTTTGTTAAAAAAGGATCATCTGCTAAGCGATAGTAACAACACCCCTATTAAAAATGCTTATAATCAAATAGTTAAGCATAAAAATATATGGAATTATATCAGTTGAACATCGTAATATTTATGAAGCAAATTAGACTAAAACTATTTAAAAATTCTTAATTTTACAGCTTCTTATACGCAAAGAATTATAGCATAAAGACTTATGAAAAAAACATTATTTGATAAAGTTTGGGATTCACATGTTGTGAAATCTATTGAAAATGGACCTGATGTGTTGTTTATCGACCGTCATATGGTTCATGAAGTTACTTCACCTGTTGCCTTTTTGGGATTGAAAAACAGAGGAATTAAAGTGAAGTATCCAGAGCGTACATTCGCTACTGCAGACCACAACACCCCTACTATTAATCAACATTTACCAGTAGAAGACCCTCTTTCTGCTAATCAATTAGCTGCATTAGAAGCTAATGCAAAAGAGCACGGTGTTTCATACTGGGGATTAGGACACGAAAAGAATGGAGTAGTTCACGTTGTTGGACCAGAATACGGTATTACTCAACCTGGTGCTACAATTGTTTGTGGTGATTCACACACTTCAACTCATGGAGCTTTTGGAGCTATCGCTTTTGGTATTGGTACCTCTGAAGTTGAAATGGTGCTTTCTACTCAGTGTATCATGCAACCTAAGCCAAAGAAAATGAGAATCAAGGTCGAAGGAGCTCTTAATGTAGGAGTAACTCCAAAAGACGTTGGATTGTATATAATTTCAAAATTAACTACTTCTGGTGCTACTGGATACTTCATCGAGTATGCTGGTCAAGTATTTGAAGATATGACTATGGAAGGTCGTATGACCGTGTGTAACTTATCGATTGAGATGGGTGCTCGTGGTGGTATGATTGCTCCAGATCAAAAGACATTTGAATACATCAGCGGTAGAGAATTTACTCCTAAAAGTGCTGATTTGGAAAAAGCACAAGCCTATTGGGATACACTCTATACTGATGAAGGTGCTGAATTTGACCGAGAAATTACGTTTCAAGGATCAGATATCGAGCCGATGATTACCTTTGGTACGAACCCAGGTTTGGGAATGGGAATTTCAAATTCCATCCCAACTGCTGCTGATTTAGATACAGCTGAAGCTAGTTACAAAAAGTCTCTTAACTATATGGAATACCAGGAAGGTGAAGCAATGCTTGGTAAAAAAGTAGATTACGTATTTATCGGTAGTTGTACCAATGGACGTATCGAAGACTTTAGAGCTTTTGCATCTGTAGTTAAAGGAAGAAAAAAAGCAGACCATATCACTGCATGGTTGGTTCCAGGTTCTCATAAAGTAGAAGCTGCAATTAAAGAAGAAGGTCTTTTAGACATTTTTAATCAAGCAGGTTTTGAATTGAGAGAACCAGGTTGTTCTGCATGTTTAGCGATGAACGACGACAAGATCCCAGCTGGAAAATACGCAGTAAGTACTTCGAACAGAAACTTTGAAGGACGTCAAGGTCCTGGATCGAGAACGATGTTAGCAAGTCCATTAGTAGCGGCAGCCGCTGCAGTAACTGGTGTGGTAACAGATCCTAGAGAATTAATTTAAAAAACGATTACAATGGCATACGATAAATTTACAGTATTAGAATCGACAGCAGTTCCATTACCTATTGAAAATGTGGATACGGATCAAATTATACCTGCTCGTTTTTTAAAGGCGACAGAACGTAAAGGTTTTGGTGATAACTTATTTAGAGATTGGAGATACAATTCAGACGATAGTCCAAAGAAAGAATTTGTTTTAAACAACCCTACCTACTCTGGAAAAATCCTCGTTGGAGGTAAAAACTTTGGATCTGGATCATCTAGAGAGCATGCAGCATGGGCCGTTTACGATTACGGATTCCGTTGTGTGGTTTCTAGTTTCTTCGCAGATATCTTTAAAAACAATTGTTTGAATATTGGAGTTTTACCAGTTCAGGTTAGTCCTGAATTCTTAGATGAAATCTTTAAATCAATTGAAGTAGATCCCAATGCAACATTAACCGTTGATCTACCTAACCAAAAGATTAGTTTAAATACTACAGGTACTTCCGAATCTTTTGAAATCAACGATTACAAAAAAGGAAACATGCTCAACGGATTCGATGATATCGACTATTTGATGAATATGGGAGAATCGATTTCTGAGTTCGCTGAAAATACGCCTTTATAATACAATTCCACCCATGGCATTAAACAAGCGCAAGGTAGAAATTATGGACACCACCCTAAGGGATGGTGAACAGACCTCTGGTGTTTCTTTTTCTGCAAAAGAAAAATTAACTCTTGCGAAACTATTACTCGATGAGATCCAAGTCGATCGTATTGAAGTAGCCTCAGCGCGAGTATCAGAAGGTGAATTTCAGGCAGTTAAAGATATTTTAGATTGGGCAAATGAAACCAATCACCAAGATAAAGTTGAAGTATTGACTTTTGTCGATGGCGGTGTTTCTATCGATTGGATGGTCAATTCCGGAGCAAAAGTTCAAAATTTATTAACCAAGGGATCCTTAAATCACTTAACACATCAACTCAAGAAGACTCCACAACAGCACTTTAATGAAATTGCTGATGTGATTCAGTTGGCTCAAGAAAAAGGGATCAAAACAAACGTATACCTTGAAGATTGGTCCAATGGAATGCGCAATAGCAGAGCTTACGTTTTTGAATTCCTTAGCTTTTTAGAAACTCAAAAGATCGAACGTGTGTTACTTCCTGATACACTTGGGGTGTTGACTCACACAGAAACTTATGAGTTTATAGCTTCAATTATTACGAAGTATCCAAAAATTCGTTTTGATTTCCACGGACACAATGATTACGATCTCAGTGTTGCCAACGTCATGGAAGCGATTAAAGCTGGAATTAGCGGTGTTCACCTTACTGTAAATGGTATGGGAGAACGCGCAGGTAACGCTCCACTAGCAAGTGTTGTTGCTGCAGTAAAAGATTTTTTACCTGAGATTGAAATAGGTGTAAAAGAGAAATCTCTCTATCAAATCAGTAAATTAGTTTCTGCTTTCTCAGGAATTGTGATACCAGCTAACAAGCCAATTGTAGGTGACAACGTATTTACGCAAACAGCTGGTATACACGCAGATGGAGATTCTAAGAACAATCTCTACTTTAATGATTTATTGCCAGAACGCTTTGGTAGAAAACGTCAATATGCTCTAGGTAAAACTTCAGGAAAGGCCAATATTGTCAAGAATTTACAACAGTTAGGCCTTACGCTTAATGATGAGGAACTCAAGAAGGTAACTCAGCGTATTATTGAACTTGGAGATAAGAAAGAACGCGTTACCAAAGAAGATTTACCCTATATCATCTCTGATGTACTCGACAGAGGAAGTGATCTAGAAAACGTACATATAGAATCTTATGCACTTACACATGCAAAAGGATTAAAGCCTACAGCTACTGTTTCCATCTGTATTAACGATAAATGTTATGAAGAAACAGCAAATGGTGATGGGCAGTTTGATGCCTTTATGAATGCCATCAGAAAGGTGTACAAACAAGAAAAATCAGATTTACCTTTACTAATTGATTACGCAGTGCGTATCCCTCCAGGATCTCATTCAGATGCCTTGTGTGAAACAATTATCACTTGGTCAGACACTACCAAAGAATTTAAGACTAGGGGTATTGACACGGATCAAACCGTATCGGCTATTAAAGCCACAGAAAAAATGTTAAACATATCATATAAATAAAATTCGATTATGAAATTAAATATTGCCTTACTTGCAGGAGATGGTATTGGACCAGAGGTTATTGACCAGGCCGTAAAAGTATCGGATGCAGTAGCTCAAAAATTTGGACATGAAATCAACTGGCAACCAGCTTTAACAGGTGCAGCTGCTATTGATGCGGTCGGAGAACCTTATCCAGATGAAACTCATGAAATTTGTGCCAATGCCGATGCTGTATTATTTGGAGCTATTGGACACCCTAGATTTGATAAGGACCCATCTGCAAAGGTAAGACCAGAGCAAGGACTCTTGAAAATGAGACAAAAATTAGGTCTTTTTGCAAACGTAAGACCAACTTTTACCTTCCCTTCATTGATCGATAAATCTCCACTTAAAAGAGAGCGAATCGAAGGAACAGACCTTGTATTCTTAAGAGAATTAACAGGAGGTATTTACTTTGGTGAGCGCGGAAGAAAAGACGAGGGAAATACTGCTTTTGACACCTGTACCTACACTAGAGAAGAAGTGCAACGTCTAGCAAAGAAGGGATTTGAACTCGCTATGAAGCGTTCTAAGAGACTTTGTTGTGTTGATAAAGCTAATGTTCTAGAATCTTCTAGATTGTGGAGAGAGACTGTTCAAGCGATGGAAAAAGACTATCCAGAAGTAGAAGTTTCCTACGAATTTGTGGATGCAGTAGCGATGAGACTCGTTCAATGGCCCAATGACTATGATGTACTCATTACCGAAAACTTATTTGGAGATATCTTAACCGATGAAGCTTCTGTAATTTCTGGGTCGATGGGATTGATGCCATCAGCATCTCTAGGAACTAAAACTTCTTTATTCGAACCAATTCACGGATCCTATCCACAAGCAGCTGGAAAAGATATCGCGAATCCATTAGCTACTGTATTGTCTGCAGCTATGATGTTTGATCAATTTGGTCTTGCAGATGAAGCTGAAGCAATCAGAACCGTTGTTAATAAATCTTTAGCAGAAGGCGTAGTAACTGAAGACTTATCTGAAGGAGCTAAAGCCTACAAAACATCTGAAGTTGGAGATTGGCTGGCAGCTAATATCTAAACAGATACCAAAACCAAACCAACTAAACAATGAAAAAGCAGCCTTTTGGGGCTGCTTTTTTAATTAGATTATCCATAGTTCGATTAGAGTATATAATCCGTATTGATAAAATTAGATGCTCTAGATTCGATTAAATCATTTAATATTTTATTGTTGGCCTCAGAATCTTTGGAAGCTACAAAAGTTCTAATGGAAAACGATCTGAGTGCATCATGCACACTAAGGGTTGCAACAGCAGAATCTTTTCTACCTGTAAACGGATAGATGTCTGGTCCTCTCTGACAAGCAGAGTTGAGGTTTACTCTACAAACTAAATTGACAAATGTATCAATTAATGGAGCAAGCGTATTTACATCGGATCCGAATAAACTCACCTGTTGTCCATAATTGGATTCTGCCATATCGTTGAGAGGGGTTTCAATATCAGTAAAAGTCAAAATAGGAACGACTGGTCCAAATTGCTCCTCTTGATAGACTCTCATATCTTTAGTGACTGGATACAATACTGCAGGCCAAATATAATTTTCAGAGCGTTCCCCTCCTTTTTGATTTAATATTTTAGCTCCTTTTGCAGTCGCATCATTGATAAGTTCTTGGATATAATCTGGTTTATCAGATTCTGGAAGTGGTGTTAAGAACGATCCTTCTTCCCATGGATTGCCAAATTTTAATTGATCTACTGCCTTTGTGTATTTTTCTAAAAACGCATCTCTAATGTCTTGGTGTACGTAAATAACCTTGAGAGCAGTACAGCGTTGTCCATTAAACGAAAGACTTCCGCTTACACACTCCTTAACGGTGAGATCTAAGTCGGCATCCGGCATAATTACTGCAGGATTTTTAGCTTCTAAACCAAGAACTAATCTGAGGCGATTCTTTTTTGGATGACTCTCTTGTAAGGCATTTGCAGACTTTGAATTCCCGATCAAAGCAAGCACATCAACTTTTCCTGTTTCCATGATTGGACTAGCGAGTACTCTACCTCTTCCAAATACAATATTCACAACCCCTGCAGGAAATGAACTAGCAAAAGCTTCTATAAGAGGTGTAATCAACAACACTCCTAATTTAGCAGGTTTGTAAATCACAGTATTACCCATGAGGATCGCAGGAATTAAAAGTGCAAATGCCTCATTTAAAGGGTAATTATAAGGTCCTAAACAAAGTACAACTCCAAGAGGTCCACGACGAATATGAGCATTAACACCCTCGTATTGTTCGAACTTTGCTGCGTCTCTATCAATGTTTTTGTAATCTTCAATGGTATCGTAAACATACTGGACGGTACGATCAAACTCCTTTTCTGAATCAGGAAGTGATTTACCGATTTCCCACATGAGAAGTTTAACGATTTCATCGCGTTTGGTTAGCATTTGAGAGGCAAACTGTTCCATACAAACAATGCGGTCTTTGGTTCTCATTGTGGGCCACTCACCCTTCCCCATATCATATGCCTGAGATGCAGATTCTAAAGCCTCTAAAGCTTCCTCTTTTGAAAGTTCCGGATAGGAACCTAAATAGGTGGGTTTGTAAACCTTTGAGGTTGATATGGTAGAATAAACCTTTTGTTGCGGACCATCCCACATTTTGATCTGACCACCAATTAAATAGTTTTTGTATTCTATTGGTTGTATCATAAGATCCTTTGGTATCGAATTATTGATCATTTGGTCTAATTAAATAATTACTTCAAATATACTTCTAAAAATTGATAATAAGATTTTATGTATTTATAGAATTTTATCTAATTCGTATACAAAAAAACCCTGAACGTAGAAATTCAGGGTTTTGAGGTTAAATTGTTGAATTTTTTCTAAACTATAGGTTTCATAGCTGTCATTGATTCTCTCAAGAATTCACCTACAATTTCTACCGGGTGATTTCTGATCATATCATTGATTTCAACTAACTTTTGATTTGAAACAGTATTGTCCTTACCAGCACCATAAGTAGTTCCGATAACATCAGTTTCAACTCTAGTCATAAAATCTGCAAGTAACGGCTTACAAGCGTGATCGAATAAGTAACATCCATATTCAGCAGTGTCAGAGATCACTCTATTCATTTCAAATAATTTCTTTCTAGCAATGGTGTTAGCGATTAGTGGTGTTTCGTGAAGAGACTCGTAATAAGCAGATTCATCGATAATTCCAGAAGCAGTCATTGCTTCAAAAGCTAATTCTACACCAGCTCTAACCATAGCAACCATAAGCACTCCATTGTCATAGAATTCTTGTTCAGAAATCTCTACATCACCTGCAGGAGTCTTTTCAAAAGCAGTTTCCCCAGTTGCAGCTCTCCATGAAAGAAGATTAGCGTCATTATTATTCCAGTCAGCCATCATCGTAGAAGAGAAAGTACCGTCGATAATATCATCCATATGCTTGTTAAAAAGTGGACGCATAATGTCTTTTAATTCTTCTGAAAGTTCAAATGCTTTGATTTTAGCAGGATTTGAAAGACGATCCATCATATTGGTGATACCTCCGTATTTCAATCCTTCTGTGATGGTTTCCCATCCGTATTGAATTAATTTAGAAGCGTATCCAGCATCGATTCCCTTTTCAACCATTTTGTCAAAACAAAGAATAGATCCTGTTTGTAACAACCCACAAAGAATAGTTTGTTCACCCATTAAATCTGATTTTACTTCTGCAACAAATGAAGATTCAAGAACACCAGCGCGATCACCACCAGTTGCTACAGCATATGCTTTAGCCTGAGCTAATCCCTTTCCTTCTAGGTCATTCTCAGGGTGAACAGCGATAAGAGTAGGGACCCCAAATCCTCTTTTATACTCTTCTCTAACCTCAGAACCAGGAGATTTAGGAGCTACCATGATTACGGTAAGATCCTCTCTAATTTGCATTCCTTCTTCAACGATATTAAAACCGTGAGAATATGAAAGAGTTGCTCCTTTTTTCATCAATGGCATTACCGCAGATACAACAGCAGTGTGTTGTTTATCTGGTGTCAAGTTGATTACTAAATCAGCAGTAGGTATCAAATCCTCATAAGTTCCTGCTGTAAATCCATTTTCAGTTGCATTTATATAAGAAGCTCTCTTTTCATCGATAGCTGCTTGTCGTAATGCATATGAGATATCCAATCCTGAATCTCTCATGTTTAACCCTTGGTTCAGCCCTTGAGCTCCACATCCTACTATAACAATTTTCTTTCCTTTTAAAGCCTCAACTCCATCTGAAAACTCTGAAGTCTCCATAAATCTACATTTTCCTAACTGATCGAGTTGTTCTCTTAAAGAAAGGGTGTTAAAATAATTCGCCATTTTTATAAATTTTAATTTAAATCTTCATATTTTTTTAAAAGTTCTGTAATAGGCATTGCTTCCTTTGAAACAGCAATACGACCTGATCTTACAAACTGCAATATACCAAAAGGAGCTAATAAATCGTGTAATTCATCAACTTCGTGTCTTCTTCCTGCCTTAGCAATCACAAAAAAGTCTACTGATACAGTAACGATTTGAGAATGACTCTCTTTAATGATATTTTGAATTTGACGCTCGTCAAATAACAATTGAGATGCTATTTTAAACAGAGCGGTTTCTTGATAGATGATCTCATCATCTGTATGCGCAAAAGCTTTGATTACTTCGATCTGCTTTTCAATCTGTCCTACGATATTTTCAACCCATTTTTGGGTTGTAAAAACTACAATTGTAAATTTTGATACCGATGGAATTTCAGAAGCAGATACGTTAAGAGATTCAATATTGATATGTCTTTTTAGAAAGATACCTGAAATTCTATTGAGCAAACCTACATGGTTTTCAGAGTATACCGATATTGTAAACCATTTTTTTTCCATTGTCTTCATTTATGAAAGTCTTATATCTGAAACAGAACATCCTGAAGGAATCATTGGGAAAACATTTTCTTCCTTGGTTACCTTTACTTCGAGTAGATATGGACCTTTGGTGTCTATCATTTCTTGAATTGATGACTCGAGCTCAGATCGTTCCTTAACACATTTGGAAGGAATATCGAATCCATGTGCTATTTTAACAAAATCAGGGTTGTCCATCACAGTTGAAGCGTATCGTCTGTCAAAAAACAATTCTTGCCATTGACGAACCATCCCTAAATGTTCGTTATTTAAAATAACAATCTTAACTCCTACTTTTGTTTGAAAAATGGTTCCTAATTCTTGAAGGTTCATCTGAAATCCTCCATCACCCATAATTGATATCACTTCTCTTTCTTGGGCACCTAATTTAGCTCCGATAGAAGCTGGTAGTCCAAATCCCATAGTTCCCAATCCACCAGAAGTAATATTGGATCTTTTTGTAGTCGATTCAGCATAGCGGCAAGTCATCATTTGATGTTGTCCTACATCAGTAACCATCACAGCTTCATTGTTTGTTGCTATGTTAATTTTGTGAATTACTTCAGCCATGGTTAATGGCCCTTCAGTCGGTTGAATGACCTGATCAATTATTTGAGATTGTTCAATTTCTTTTTTAGATTTAAAAACATTCATCCAATCTTCATGATTAGCCGCATTAAGCAAAGGTAAAAGCGCTTCTATGGATTCCTTAGCGTCACCAAGTACAGCAACATCTGCATGAACATTTTTATTGATCTCAGCCTTGTCTATATCAAAGTGAATAACTTTAGCTTGTTTAGCATAGGTTTTTAAATCTCCTGTTACACGATCGTCAAATCGCATACCGATTGCAATCAGTAAATCACATTCATTAGTGAGTAAGTTTGGAGCATAATTTCCGTGCATTCCTACCATTCCGACATTGAGTGGATGATTTGTATGTAAGGCAGACTTCCCTAAAATAGTCCATGCAGCAGGAATATTAGTTTTTTCAACCATTTGTTGAAACACTTCCTCAGCTTCACTAATCACAACACCTTGACCAAAAACGATCATCGGTTTTTTGGATTCATTGATCAATTTTGCTGCAGCTTGAAGAGATTCTTCACTTGCAACTGGCTTGGGGGTATAGGAACGAACCCCTTTACAAGGCTCGTACGAAAAGTCAATCTTATCAAACTGAGCATTCTTAGTGATATCGATAAGAACAGGGCCAGGACGTCCAGATCTTGCTATATAAAATGCTTTAGCCATGATCTCAGGAATTTCTTCGGCTCGGGTTATTTGGTAATTCCATTTAGTAATTGGAGTTGAAATTCCTACAATATCAGTTTCCTGAAAAGCATCGGATCCCAACAATTCTCTTGTTACTTGACCAGTAATACAAACTAAAGGTGTCGAATCAATTTGAGCATCAGCAATACCAGTAACTAAATTAGTAGCCCCTGGACCTGAGGTTGCAACACAAACTCCTACTCTACCATTGACTCTGGCATATCCTTGTGCAGCATGTGCAGCTCCTTGTTCATGTCTTGTTAAAACGTGGTGTAATTCCTTTTGAAATTTATATAATTCATCGTAGAAAGGCATTATTGCACCACCTGGATAACCAAATAAAACATTGACACCTTCTTCTATTAGACAGTGTATAATTGCCTCCGCTCCACTTATATTATTGATTTTTTTAGCCATGACTGCTCTTTAAAAACTTATCGATGTTAAGTTTAGTATCATTTATGTATATCAAAAATACTATTTATTAGTTGCCTCAAGTGAATGCTTGATAACAATCAATTACTTTCAATAAAAAGCGATAATAATTACAATGCTGATTTACAGTAATTTAATAAGTAATTAATTCTTATATTCAGATAACAAAATTCATTAAATATTTTTGAATAACCTTGATAAAAGTTTAAATATTCATGTTTTTTTTTGACTTTTAAAGAATTCAATTAAAATGCCATCGAATCTTCTATATTTAAAGTATATATCATCGAAATGATAATGGAGATGATTTCAAACTACAGTAATTAAAAACAACCGATATAAGTTCTATCTTATCATCCTTATTAAGTTAATTTAGGATTTTATCTGATCGTAGAAACTCCAGTAATACTAAATATTTAGATTCCAAAAAAGAGAAGCTATAGGTATAAATGTATACAGCTATTAATTGAATATCAAAATACCAGTTGCGTCTTCAATAATTTCCTCTTTATTGAGAAGCATCGGTCTAAATTCACCATTTACGTACAATTTAGCTTGATCGTCATAATGTTTTGAAAAAGGATTTCCAGACTGACCTGAGGGCAATATACTTACGCTGTGTTCAATATCTGAATAATCGATGATTCTTCGAGTTGATGGACCTCCATTAACTGGGAAGTATTCTTCTCCGGTATATCTGAAGTTAACAGCATTAATAACCTCTCTTGCTCCAGAAATAGGAAAAGGACCTACATTAAAAAAAGAGCGTAAAGCATTAACGCTCCCCAAAGCGTGTGGACTTTCTATTTGATGTAATTTGCCCCAAGCCCAATCTTTAGGATCAGAGCCGTAATCACTCACAAGTGATTCATAGGCTGATTTGAACGACTGAGTTACTATGGTGCTTTTGTCTTCTATAGTATCTGTATGGATGTTGTCATACCAAACAGAAGCATCCTTTTTCATAAGCGGTGCTACTAATTTCTTTGACAAATGAGAATTGATAAAATTTATTACAGTCTCTGGGCCTATTTCATCTTCAAAAGTGGCTTTTAAAAATTCGTATTCCCAACGGTGAAATAAGGATGGATTGTAACTATCTTTTTTGTAATCTCCTTTCCAGGTACTGAGGACTTCAAGAGATTGAATCATTGGTTCACTTAACTCTGACTGATTGACACTGGGTATTAATGCTTGAATTTGTTCAGGTAAAACTGCAGATGTATCATCAACGATCATCTTTTTAAAATCCTCAACGGTCCAATCGTTCTTTTGATTGAGCAAATCCACTATTCTCTTTGCTCTATTTTCAGGTGCGTAATAACCTGGTATTTTCGTTCCATCAATTGTTTTTGAAGCATTATTTGCAGAGTATACATATCCCCAATCCGGATTTACCGCTTTTGGGTTTTGAGAAAAAGGGAGCATTTTTAAATGTGAATCTTTATCAAAAACACCTTCTTTAATCATTTTTGGATGATTTGAATCCAAGCGCTCAAAAAGTTGAGCACTAGCCCACCATCCAATATTTCCCCTTGCATCTCCATACATAACATTGAGTCCTGGAGCATGTAATGCTGGTAAATGAGATTCAAAATCATCAATGTCTTTTGCGTAATTCATGTGATAAGTCGTTTCAACCATATTCCTATCCAACGAAGTGTAGATCCAATATAAGGATACAGGACTTTGAGTTTCTATACTCGGAACAACATCATTAATAATAGGACCGTGATGTGTTTCATACACGGTAAAGGTAATCGGATCAGAATCTTTCACATAAACTGTTTCTTCTCTTTTCTTTAAATCTTCCCATCCTGTGTCTGTTTTGTATTGTAATTCGTTTTTGGGATTGAGTTCTTCCAAATAAAAATCAGCATCATCGTTTTCGAACATCGTTAAACCTATGGCATAATCTTTTCCGTGAGAAAGCAATGGAAAAGGTACACCACCGATGTGATAGCCATAGCGTTCATAGGTAGGAGTCTTTATATGAGCTTCAAACCATACTGCTGGTTGTGAATATGCTATATGGGGATCATTTGCAAACAAAACTTGTTTGCTCTTTGTTTTTTGTCCTGAAAGGACCCAAGAATTAGATCCATTAAAAACTGGAATCCCCACTTGATTAAATAATTGATTGACATGATTGCTGATCGCTACATAATCCTCTGAGGATTTTGGATAATTTTCAATATGAGTTGCAGATTCAGGATAATCTAAAAATAAATCCTCTATATATTCAGCACCGTATTTTGTTTTGATGGAACTGACAATAGGATCTGTTTTTTGTGCCATGACAAAACTAAAAGACATATATCCAATGGTATTGAATACATCTTCTATCGTAAATAGAGTTTTGTCCAATCCAAGAATATAATACTCAATTGGTGTTGGACCTTGTTCGATAAAGGAATTAACTCCTTCTAAATAGGCTTCAGTTAATTTGTAATAAGGTTGATTCTTATCAAGATTAGATACAATTCGCTCAGTTTGTTTGTGAATTCCAACATTCAAAAAGAATCGATCATTTGGCAAACTTACTTCTCCAAATATTTCAGATAATCGACCTGATGCGATTCTTCTCAATAATTCCATTTGCCATAGTCGGTCCTGAGCATGAACATAACCGAGTGCTTTATAGGCATCCACTTCTGTTTCTCCGTAAATATGTGGAATTCCATAAGAATCGTAATATACTGTAACCTGATCACTGAGGCCTTCTAAATTCTTTTCTCCATTGTAATCCGGTTTGAGATGCTGTATGAAAAAAAATAGAGCAATAGCAGCTAAAACTATCATCACTCCTAAAAGTTTGAGGGATTTTTTTAGAAAATTCATGAATAAAGAAATTTAATAAATATACTCTTTTTCAAAATAAACTTTAGAAATCTAATTAATTTTTAAAGTGATCTTTAAAATGGATAGAGTTTTATCAGAAACTTTAAAATGTCGATCTGCGCAACGGCCAATAACCCATACGATTGTTCCTGAATGGTCACAAAGCAACCATTGTGATTCCTTTTCAAATTGACTGAATTTTTCGTCTTTAAAAAGCTTAGATATTTTTTTTGAACCTGATAATCCATAAGGACTCAAACGATCACATAATTGTGGTTTTCTTATAGATAACGGGAATTTAAGTTTGTCTTTATCTACATAAATTTCAGTCAATGTAGCTTCACCTAATGTTTTTGTAGAACTAAAAATCATTGAAATAGGCTCAATGATTTCAATAGCTTCTTTTTCGATAATATAAACTTTAGCTTGCTCTTCTTCAATTGCTTTTAAGAGCAAACAATCTCTATCTTTTAGTAAAATATGGGTTTTAGAAAGTAATTTTTTACCACTTAAAGCCTTGGTAAGCTCTACGACTTGAATTGCATCTTTAAAACCAAATGGAGAAAAAAGTTTGTAAATGATCGTCTCTAATGGTTTTACAGCTAGTAGGTCTTTGATGTTGATCTTAATAATCTCATTGTATTTTATAAATAAGTTGCGCTTAAGTGGCTTTAACAATGACTCCATCAAGGCTTTATCACTCGCTAAATTCTTCTGTGTTTCAAATAAATTAGCGGCCGCAGCGGGATGTAATTGATTAAATTCTGCCATGAACTTATGTCGAATATAATTTCTGAGATACTTGGTCTCATGATTCGAGCTATCTTCTCTCCAATTGATTTGATTTTCTTTTGCGTATGTTTCTAATTCCTTTCTTGTAAAAATCTGTAAAGGCCTTCTAAAAACATCTCGTTTTGGAGGTATTCCAACTAAACCATCAATACCACTACCTCTGGAAAGATTGATGAAAAAGGATTCAATAGAGTCATTTGCCTGATGTGCAGTAAGTACCCATTTGTTCTGGGTTGTGTTGATAAGTTCTTTGAACCAATTGTAGCGTAATTCTCGAGCAGCCATCTGAATAGAGAGTCCCTTTGATTCTTGGTATGATTTTGTGTCAAAAGAAATCGTGTGAAATTCAATTTGATGTTTCAGTGCAAAAGAACGCACAAATTCTTGATCTCGATCACTTTCAATGCCTCTTAAATTGAAATTGCAGTGTGCGATACCAAACTTCAAATCCGATTTTAAACAAAGTTCAACTAGTACCATAGAATCTATACCACCACTGCAGGCAATTAGAAATGGATCGAGCAATAGCTCTGGGAATTGATCCTGAATATGTTCTTTAAATCGATTTAACACTTCACAAAAATAAACAATAAAAAAAGGCTACAACTCAGTGTAGCCTATATTCTTAAATTTCAAAATTTTTTAGGAGTGTAATGCTCGGTCTTCTGTTGCTGCCAATGCGGCCTCTTTAATTGCTTCAGAATATGTTGGATGCGCATGAGACATTCTTGCGATATCCTCTGCTGAAGCTCTAAATTCCATTGCAGTAACAGCTTCTGAAATCAAATCAGCAGCTCTTGCACCTACGATATGAACTCCTAAAACTTCATCTGTAGTTTTATCTGCTAATATCTTTACAAATCCATCGACATCCATACTCGCTCTTGCTCTACCTAGAGCTCTCATTGAAAAGGTTCCCGATTTATAAGCGACACCAACTTCTTTTAACTGCTCTTCAGTTTTACCAACTGAAGCTACCTCTGGCCATGTATATACAACTCCAGGAATCAAATTGTAATCAATGTGTGGTTTTTGACCTGCCATTATTTCAGCAACCATCACACCTTCTTCCTCAGCTTTGTGAGCCAGCATTGCTCCTCTTACTACATCTCCTATTGCATAAATGTTAGAAGCTGTAGTTTGTAAGTGATCATTAACAACCACGCGACCTCTTTCGTCCAATTGAACTCCAGCAGCCTCTGTATTTAATCCTTCTGTGTATGGTTTTCTACCAACAGATACAAGACAGTAATCTCCTTTAAATTCAACTTCATTTCCTTTCTTATCAGTAGCTTTAACCAAAACCTCATTACCCTCTCTGCTCACTTCTTTTACTTGATGAGATAGAGCAAAGGAAACCTTTTGTTTTTTCAATACCTTCTGAAGTTCTTTTGAAACCGCTTTATCCATTCCTGGGACAATACTATCCATGTACTCTACAACAGTTACCTCAGCTCCGAGTCTTTTATAGACTTGACCTAATTCTAAACCGATCACTCCTCCTCCAATAACAATTAAGTGCTTTGGAATTTCTTTTAAAGACAAGGCTTCAGTCGAAGTAATGATACGTTCTTTATCGATCGAAATGAATGGAAGGCTACTTGGCTTTGAACCTGTTGCGATAATCGATTTAGAGGCAGTTACGACCTCTAAACCATTTTCTGACGAAATTTCAATTTCAGTAGCTGATTTATAAGAACCTACTCCTTGAAAAACTTCAATATTGTTTTTGTCCATCAAAAATTGGATTCCCTTTGTAGTCATTTCAACTACCTGATCTTTTCTGGAAATCATTTTTTCGAGATTCACTTTAATATCCCCAGGAATTTCAATTCCATGCTCTTCAAAATGAGCTACTGCATCGTGGTAGTGATGCGATGAATCTAAAAGTGCTTTAGATGGAATACAACCAACATTGAGGCAGGTTCCGCCAAGTGTCGAATACTTTTCAATTAATGCTGTTTTAAATCCTAATTGTGCAGATCGAATGGCTGCAACATAACCTCCAGGGCCCGATCCAATTACAGCAACGTCAAATGATTTCATAAAGTACAAATTTTATCACAAAAATAGCACTATTTATAGATACTCAAAGTATTTTTTATCTTTAATCAATATGTAATTAGTCGGCCTACTTAAGTTTATCTATAAATAAAATACTGATTAATAACCATGTTAAACTTTTACAATAACATCAATCGTGTTGTTTGTTAGCTATTCTTCGATAATAAATTACTCTATTTAGTGCCTCTGGAACTTTTATCGCTTCTAAAAATGCTGTTGAAGAACAATTGAAAAGGGTTTATTCCCTCGATTTATTCATTTCTTCAAAGGACTTGACAGAAATTTGGGAGCTACTTTTAAAAGGATAAAGGAATGTTTGGATAAAGTTTTGTAATATTACCTCCTAATATCAATAACTATTTATGAGTAATTCTACTTCCAAGACCGACATCAGTTTAACAGATGCTTTAATCCCTATTTTTGTTCTAATTGGACTTTTAGCATATAATGTTTTTATCTTCGGAGATGATGCACTGAGTGGATCCAATCAGTTCATGCTTCTTATAGGAGGTGCTGTAGCAGCTCTTATAGGATTTAAAAACAAAATCTCTTTTAGTGAAATGATGAATCACGTTCAGCACAATGTGATGTCAACTACAGGTGCCATCTTAATATTGCTTATGGTTGGAGCTTTATCCGGAACTTGGCTTGTCAGTGGTATTATACCTGCAATGATTTATTATGGATTAGAGATTTTAAATCCAACGATATTTTTAGCAGCTACAGTCCTAATTTCATCGATTATATCGATTGCAACTGGAAGTTCTTGGACGACTTCTGCAACAGTTGGTATCGCGCTTATCGGTATAGGTAACGCACTTGGAATTCCAATGGGAATGACCGCTGGAGCTGTTTTATCAGGAGCTTATTTTGGAGATAAAATGTCTCCTTTATCCGATACAACGAACCTCGCTCCTGCGATGGCAGGTGGAGAATTGTTCTCTCATATCCGTTATATGACGATCACAACTATTCCCACGTATATCATAACGCTCATTGTGTTTGTTGTATTGGGATTCACAATCGACATCAATGGACAAACCGATATTGGTAGTTTACAAAATGAAATCCAAATGACGTTCAACATCAATGGATGGTTGTTTTTGGTTCCATTGGGAGTGATTTTTATGATCGTTAAAAAGACCCCACCACTTATTGCTTTGTTGATTGGGACGCTTTTAGGAGCGTTGTTTGCACTAATTTTTCAACCTTCAATAGTCGTAGGTGCAATGGACTTTAATTTTATCAATGCTTACAAGGGTATATTGAATGCGATTACGGTCAATACCAATATTGAAACTCCCAACCCTATTCTTAATGAATTGTTTTCATCAAGTGGAATGTATGGGATGTTAGGAACGATTTGGTTAATTCTATGTGCTATGGTATTTGGTGGATTCATGGATGGTATTGGTGCACTCAACAAATTGAGTACTTCCATGTTAAAAGTTGCCAAAACAACTTTTGGTCTCTTTGCAAGTACTGTTGGTAGTTGTGTTGCTTTAAACCTTACTGCCTCTGATCAATACCTCGCCATTGTGGTACCAGGTAAAATGTTTTCAAAGGCCTATCGAGAAAAAGGACTCGCTCCTGAAAATTTGAGTAGAACATTAGAAGATTCAGGTACAGTAACATCGGTTTTAATTCCATGGAATACCTGTGGAGCTTATCACTCAGGTGTTTTAGGTGTTCCAGTAGCTTCATATTTTATGTATAGTATCTTTAATTGGCTCAGCCCTATCACTACTCTTGCTATAGCTGCTATTGGATATAAAATAAAGAAACTTCAATCATAAGTTTTCTTTATTATTGGATTGAATAATATGATAAATATCTTATCATAAGCAGTGTTCTCTTTGTATATTTGTATCATTAACTTTTAAAATTTAAACAATGTCATACGTAGGTAAACAATTCCCAAATTTAACTGTAAAAGCGATCGACGAATTAGGAGATACTTTTGAATTAAACGTACTAGAAAAAGCTAGAACTGAAAAGAAAAAAGTATTGTTATTCTGGTACCCAAAGGATTTTACTTTTGTTTGTCCAACTGAATTACACGCTTTCCAAGAAGCTTTAGGAGAATTCGAAAAAAGAAATACTTTAGTAATTGGTGCATCTTGTGATACTGCTGAAGTTCACTTTGCATGGTTAAACACAGCAAAAGACAATGGTGGTATCGAAGGAGTTTCATACCCATTAATCTCCGACGCTAATAGAAACCTTTCTTCTACTCTTGGAATTTTAGATGCTACAGAAGAGCATTATAACGAAGAAACTAACGTAATTGAACTCTCTGGAGACAATGTTACTTATAGAGCAACTTACCTAATCGATGAAGATGGAAAAGTATTTCACGAAAACATCAACGATATGCCTTTAGGAAGAGAAGTAAGTGATTTTATTAGATTGATCGATGCTTATACTCATGTTCAAACTCACGGTGAAGTTTGCCCTGCTAACTGGGAAGAAGGTAAAGATGCGATGCAAGCCAATGCTAAAGGTGTTAAGGAATACTTATCTACTCACTAATAGTCAATTATATAATCTATATTAATTTATTAGTTATGATCGAATTAAGTCAAGATAATCTATCAGAAGTAATCACTAAAAACAACACAGTTTTTGTACAGTATTCTGCTGGTTGGTGTGGTAATTGTAGAATTATGAAACCTAAATTTAAGCGTGAAGCTTCAGAGCATCAAAATGCTATATTTGTAGTAGTTGATGCTGAAAAGTTTCCAAATTCTAGAGCCTTAGCTAATGTAGATAACTTACCTACTTTTGCTGCCTTTAGAAACGGTCAATTGGTGAATCAAATACAAACCAATAAGTACGAAAATCTAAAAGAATTTATCAATGAGATTACCGCTAATTAAACATCTGGTCCAGTTTGTAGAAGAGAATGATGAGGATTTCTTGAATGAAACATTAGAAACCTTGGAATACTTAACTGATTCTCCTGCTATTAAAGACGAAGAATTAGATGTGTTAGGTGAATTGATTTCCAATTTATATGGAGCTTTAGAAGTCTCTAAATCAATCAAATCGGGAACTGATAAAAAACAAGCTCTAAATGATTTTATGAAACGCGTATTGGGGTCTATCGATCAATAATATTCTTTAATTAGATTCAAAAATAAAAGCGAGGTTTTGCCTCGCTTTTTGTATTTTAGCATCTTTACTCGGATTTATGGCAAAATCGAAATCTAAGATATCTACAAGGCAGCGCATGAGAACTTCATTTCAACTTTCTAAGAAAAACACGGTTATACTTGGTGCTGCTCTATTTTTATTCGCCATTGTACTTTCAATTTCTTTCCTATCCTATTTTTCAAACTGGCAAACTGATCAAAGTATTTTAGACGAATTCTCATCTCGATCTGTAAAAGCTTCAAATGTATTTAATAAGGTTGGTGCCTCATTAGCACACTTTTTTGTCTACAAAGGTTTTGGTATTGCATCTTTCATCATCAGTTTTTTTATTGGAGCTTGGGGTTTTTTTCTTTTTTTTAGCTTAGAAACAAAAAAACTAGCTCGTATGTTTTTTTGGTCTATGTATTCACTCTTGTGGATTTCTATGGCTATGGGATTCTTTTTTGAATCCTATCCAATCCTCTCTGGAGTTGTAGGATTTGAAATGAATCTCTTTATCAGTGATTATGTAGGAACATCAGGAGTGTTAGTTCTACTTGTTTTGGGGCTAATTGTTTTTGCCGTAAGAGTTTTTAACTTTCAGCCCTATACTCTTCTAAAAAAGCTAACCTCTAAAAAAAACACAGATCCGATCACCAGTGATGATCAACTCGAAGATCAAACCATTGATCCCTATACACATCGATCAGAAATTGAAAGCCAAGAACCAACCATCGAATCTGTAAGCGACCTCGAGCCTGAATCCTCATCAATTATCTTAGAACCAACAGTTGAAAAAACAAAAAATGAGGAAATATCAGTTGAAGATGATTTAAAAGTTGAAGTAACTCAAGCACATGAAGAAGATGAAGTCGAACAACTCGCCAATAAAATTGTTGAGGATTTTGGTTCCTTCGATCCCACTTTGGAGCTATCTAAATACAAATTTCCACCTATCAATCTTTTAGAAGAACACGGAGGTGGTGGTGGAATAACCATTAACGAAGAAGAATTAGAGGAGAACAAAGTTAAAATTGTAGAAACACTAAAGAACTACAATATAGGAATCTCCAATATTAAAGCAACCATTGGTCCTACAGTGACCCTCTATGAAATTGTTCCAGACGCTGGAGTTCGTATCTCAAAGATTAAAAACTTAGAAGATGATATTGCACTTTCACTAGCAGCTCTTGGTATTCGTATCATTGCTCCTATTCCTGGTAAAGGTACCATTGGAATTGAAGTTCCAAACAAAAATGCCACTACCGTTTCTATGAGATCCGTGATTGCTTCAACCAAATTTCAAAAAGCTGAAATGGAATTGCCCATAGCTTTTGGTAAAACCATTTCAAACGAATCCTTTGTGGTCGATCTCGCTAAGATGCCTCACTTACTCATGGCAGGTGCTACAGGTCAGGGGAAATCTGTAGGTCTTAACGCGGTACTTACTTCCTTATTGTACAAAAAACATCCGGCTGAAGTAAAGTTTGTTCTTGTCGATCCTAAAAAAGTTGAATTAACACTGTTTAATAAAATAGAACGCCATTTTTTAGCGAAGCTTCCTGATACTGATGATGCCATTATCACTGACACCACAAAGGTTGTCAATACCTTAAATTCCTTGTGTATTGAAATGGATAATCGCTATGAGCTTTTAAAAATAGCGATGGTTCGAAACATCAAAGAGTACAATGCAAAATTCAAGGCGCGTAAACTCAATCCCAATGATGGTCATAAATTTCTTCCCTATATTGTCTTAGTCATCGATGAATTTGCAGATTTGATTATGACTACTGGCAAAGAAATAGAGTCTCCTATTGCTCGTCTTGCTCAATTGGCTCGTGCCATCGGTATTCATTTAATCATTGCAACACAAAGACCATCAGTCAATGTTATCACAGGTCTTATTAAAGCAAACTTCCCTGCTCGTATCGCTTTTAGAGTTACTTCAAAAATTGATTCTAGGACAATTTTAGACGCACAGGGAGCTGATCAACTTATTGGTAGAGGTGATATGTTATATACTCAAGGAAACGATGTGACTCGTTTGCAATGCGCATTTGTAGATACACCTGAGGTTCAAAAAATCACCGAGTATATCGGATCTCAAAAAGCTTATCCAGATGCACATTTACTTCCAGAATACGTAGGCGAAGAATCGACTTCTGTACTAGATATCGATGCCTCTGAAAGAGATGCTTTATTTAGAGAGGCTGCAGAAGTCATTGTAGTTGCGCAACAAGGATCTGCCTCCCTAATTCAAAGAAAATTAAAACTGGGATATAACAGAGCTGGCAGGATTATTGATCAGTTAGAAGCAGCGGGTATTGTAGGTCCTTTTGAAGGCTCTAAAGCTCGCCAAGTTATGGTTCCAGACCTGATGGCCTTAGACCAGTTGTTAAGTAATGAAAATAACGCCTAATGAAAAAGATAACACTATTATTTTTTGGATTACTACTGTTTCAAAACCTCAGTGCTCAAGAAGATCCAGAGACATTGTTAGAGTCCGTTTATAACAAAATCAGATCTTACGAGAATATTAAATTGGATTTTGATTACAGTCTCTACAATGAGGTAGCAGATATTCGTCAAGATACAAAAGGCAGGATTACCCTAAAAGACAGCCTCTACTTTTTTGATTATATGGGAATCAAGCAGTTGTTTGACGGTACAAAAGTTATCACGATCGTCGATGAAAATGAAGAGGTGACCATCGTCGATAAAACAGACGATCAGGACAGCATCTCTCCTTCTAATTTATTTGATTTCTACAGAGATGGATATACCTATGAAATGGATATTGAACAAAATACCCCTGAAGGAACTGTACAATATGTCAAATTGACCCCTATCGACAGTGATTCTGATATGGAACAATTACTCTTGGGGATTTTAAAAGAACAACTTCAAATTTACAAGTTGATTCAAAAAGGAAATAACGGTACTGTTACTACCATCAGTGTAAAATCATTTTTGACCAACACCGATCTAGATCCTAACAGTTTTATGTTTGATAGAGATCACTATCAGCAACTCGGGTATTATATTATCGAAGATTGAAGCTATTAGATCGCTATATATTTGGAACTTTTATTCGCAAATTCATCAGTTCATTTGCGATCTTGATGCTTATATTCATCTTTCAGATGATTTGGCTCTTTATCGATGACTTAGCTGGTAAGGGATTAGATATAAGCATCATTGCCAAGTTCGTATTCTATATGCTTCCCGATTTAACTGAAAAAGTACTTCCTTTAACTGTATTGTTAGCTTCTATTCTCACCTTTGGTGAATTTGCAGAACACTACGAGTTTGCAGCGATGAAAGCCTCTGGAATCTCACTTCAAAGAGCCATGCGCTCATTGATTGTACTGGTATCTATCTTGGGTGTTGTTACATTCTTCTTTGCAAACAATGTCATCCCTGTATCAAAACAAAAATCTTATAGTCTGAGAAGGAATATCGCAAAGCTCAAACCCTCAGTCGCTTTAACCGAAGGGGTGTTCAGTGAATTTGCAGGAACAGGCATGACCATCCTTGTTGATGAAAAATACGGTGAAAATGATCGTTATCTCAAAAATGTAACTATACATAAAAAAACAGCTAAAGAGGTAAATTCAACCGTCATAAAAGCAGAATCAGGAGAATTTATTTCAACCAAAAACTCCAATATTATTCAACTTTTTCTCTACAATGGTAATTATTATGAAGATATACAGGTAACTTCCAACAGTGATAAGCGAAAGAGACCCTTTGCTTTCTCTGATTTTGAAACCTATATCATCAATATTGACCTCAATGAAATTCAGGATGTTGACCTCAATGAAGATGTCAAAATAAATTCAGAACGAATTAAAAAAATAAGTCAATTACTTACCGATATGGATTCGATACAAATGAGTAATCGAATGGTATTTCAAGCGCTATCCAAAAATGTACTAACTCGAATGAATATTGAACTCATAGAGACTTCTTCTAGAGATTTTGCAGATAACGGTTCAATTAAAAACATACCGAATAAATTTATTGGAACAGCAAAAGAGTCTAAAAGTGACTCCATTAATACCTATGTTCCAGCAGAAAATATTGATGATATTGTCAGTGAATTTACGGTTTTTGAGATGGCACAAATTTTCTCTATTGCAAAGAATAAGGTATTTAGTGCTTTTAATACTGTTGAAAGTAAACAGAGGGAATTAATCATTAGAGAAAAAATGTACAATGTTCACGTCTTGGAAATTCACAAGAAGTTCTCATTGGCGCTTTCCTGTATCATTCTCTTTTTTGTAGGAGCACCACTTGGGGCAATCATTAGAAAAGGTGGATTGGGATTACCGATGATCATAGCCATTGTACTGTTCCTAACCTATTATTTCTTAGGTGTATTTTCATATAATTATGCAAAAGAAGGAAATATAAGTTCATATTTAGGAGCATGGATTCCAACATTTGTAATGCTGCCTTTAGGGATTTTCTTGACACTAAGAGCTACAAAAGACAAAGGAATCCTTCAGTTAAATTTTTCTGTAAAGAAATTACCACAATTAATTAGTAAATTTGTCCGGTCTAAAAATAAAACATGAGCACCCTACTAAACACTATTGAAGAAGCTGTTGAAGATTTAAAACAGGGAAAAGTTATCATCGTGGTCGATGATGAAAACAGAGAAAATGAGGGAGATTTCCTGGCTATTGCTGAATTAGCAACGCCTGAAATGATTAATTTTATGGCGACTCATGGAAGAGGATTGATTTGTGCTCCTTTAACTGAAAGTAGATGTAAGCAATTGGGATTGTCTCGTATGGTTACCAACAATACAGATCCAATGGAAACAGCTTTTACAGTATCTGTAGATTTAAAGGGATACGGTGTTACTACAGGTATCTCTGCATCAGATAGAGCAAAAACAGTTAAATCCTTAGTAGACGATCAAATCAAACCTCACGAATTATCTAGACCCGGACATATCTTTCCACTAATTGCAAAAGAAGGAGGTGTACTGCGAAGAACAGGACATACTGAGGCTGCAATAGACTTTGCGCGTTTAGCTGGTTACAAACCTGCTGGAGTAATCGTAGAGGTAATGAACGACGATGGTTCTATGGCTCGTTTACCACAGCTTTTAGAAGTGGCCAAACGTTTTGATTTAAAAATTGTTTCAATCGAAGATCTCGTTGCCTATCGTATGGAACACGATAGTCTCATTGAAAAGAAAGAAGATTTTCAAATCAAGACCCGATTCGGAGAATATCGTATTAGGGCCTATAAACAAACAACTAACGAGCATTATCACCTCGCTCTAACCAAAGGAACTTGGAAGAAGAATGAAGAAGTACTTACCAGAATTAATTCCACTCAGTTCAATAATGATATTTTAGGATCACTTACTTCGGGTACCGATCGTAAACTCGATGAAATTTTTGATGCCATTAACAAAGCTGAAAAAGGTGCGATTGTTTTTATCAATCAAGATCCAAACCCTGAGAATATGTTCGTTCGTCTAAAAGCTTTAAAGCGATTACAATCAGAAGGAATTATTGATGCTCCTCCTGTCGAAATGGATGCTAAAGATTTTGGAGTTGGGGCTCAAATCTTACACGACCTCAACATCAATAAAATAAATCTATTAACTAATGCTGAGCGAGTAAAGCGCGTTGGTATTATTGGTTACGGTTTAGAAATTACCAACACAACCAACTACTAAATTTCGTTATTAAAAAATATCAATACAATTATCAGCTACTGATTTTCGAACTTTGTTCATAGAAGCAAACATATCGTCTTTTGCCCTAAAACCAACAGGAAGCAATAATACAGATTTTAAACCTTTTTCTTCTAGTTGTAACTCTTTATCATAGGCAGAAGACACAAAGCCCTCCATAGGACAGGAATCTATTTCTTCGACAGCACACACCGCTAATAAATTTCCTAATGCAATATAAGCTTGCTTACTGGCCCAGGTAAGTACTTCTTCCTGTGATTTATTCGAAAAATTAGTGATTAATGATGCTCTAAAAGATTCTAAAACCTCGTCTGGAGTATTCCTAATAGCTTTAACTCGCTCAAAGTAATCACGAATGTATGATTCATCAATTGTTTTTTCAGTACAAATGACTAATAGCGCACTTGCCTGACCAATTTGTTGTTGGTTGTAGGAATGAGCAATCAATTGTTCTTGCAGTGTTTTATTTTGAATGACAACCAATTTCAAGGGTTGAAGTCCGTAAGAGGTTGCAGTAAGATTAAATCCATTTTTTAATCGATCAATCTGTTCTGAGGTTAAAGTTCTCTCAGAATCAAATTTTTTACAGGCATATCGCCAATTTAATTGTTTTATTATATCCATATTGCTTAAAAAAACCAAAGTTTAACAGCCATAACAAGAACCATTACGACTAAAAATATTCTTATAAATCCATCTCCTTTTTTTACTGAATAACGAGAAGCAATCCATGCACCTGATGCATTTCCAATTGCCAAGATCAATCCTACTACCCAATTCACTTTGCCATTGTAAGCAAAAACAGCTAAGGCTGCAACCGTGTATATTAATACAGTTACCACCTTTGTTGCATTTGTTTTCACAAGTGTTAATCGATTAAAGTAATGTAGAAAGAAAATGATGATAAATCCGATTCCTGCATTAATGAATCCACCATAAATCCCAATAAAGAAAAACCCAAAAATCGAAATCCACAGATGCTTCCCTTCTAAACGCTCTACCAGGTCAGCAGCCTTCATCTTAGGCTTAAAAGTGATGAGAAGTACCACAGCAATCATTATGATGGATAAAATCTTATTGAAGGTCTCTCCTTTGATGTCTACTGCAATATGAGCTCCAATAATCGCTCCTACAGTTGCAGCAATACCGAGGTATAAGGCAAATCGCATATTAGAAACACCTTTACTTTTAAAACCAAGAGCTGCTGTCGCTGTTTGAAACACGATGGCTATTCTATTGGTTCCATTAGCTACAGCTGGAGGTAGGCCTAAGAAAATTAAAACAGGTAAAGAAATTAATGAAGCTCCACCCGCAATTGTATTGATAAAACCTACGGTGAATCCAACTACGATCAATAAAAGGTAATGATACCAATGTTCCATAACGGCTTTGTAAATAGATTGCTAAATTACAGAAAAGTATTTTGAATTATTTCAAATAAAAAATTAAAAATAAATTACAAAATAGTTGCCTTGAATTAAAAAAGGATGCTATATTTGCCACCGCAAAGGAGAAATGGCAGAGTGGTCGAATGCGGCAGTCTTGAAAACTGTTGAGGGTCACACCTCCGGGGGTTCGAATCCCTCTTTCTCCGCAAAAATAAAAGCCCTTAACATCAGTTAGGGGCTTTTTTTATTAGATCGAGATAGGCTCCGTCAATTGGAATAAATTTCACCGACCTTTGAAGAGGCCATGTCTAAAATAAAAATGAGAAGTACTATTAATCTTCATTGTATCAAAAAAGAATAGAAGCACTATTTAACAAAATATCATTACTGATCTCCAACTTCGTTTTGGAAATCCTATTATTAGCTTCATTAGAACTAATAGCGATTCATTTCAGTGATAGTGGTATGATCAAGTAGTTCTAAAGTACGATCTCTTACTTGTTCGAAAACTCCTTTAATACTACAATTCTTTTCATCGCATCCATCGCATGATGCATAATAGTTCAGAGATACGCAAGGTAACAGTGCAATGGGACCATCAATAATTCTGATGATTTCAGTTAATGTTATTTCGTTAGGATCCTTGATTAATTTATAGCCTCCATTACTTCCTCTTTTACTAGTTAAAAAACGATTGTTTTTTAATTCATGAAGAATAGCTTCCAAAAATTTTTTGGGAATCCCCTCTTTTTCTGCAATTTCAGAAGACATAATGGTACGATCTTCTTCTCTGTTTTTCGCGAGGTATTGTAATGCTCTAATAGCATATTTACATTTATTCGATATCATCCTTTAGATTTTAATCAAATTTAATTGAAATTATTTAATTATCTATTATTCCTACTAACTATATAGAATTTATAGAATAGAAAAACTATATTTGCAAAGTAAAACACTAAAACATTATGATACTTGATCATTATATAGGGACCAAAAAAAAGATTAAAAACCATTCTAATTCAAATGAACATTTGAGTAGATCCATTTTAAAATCAGTGAGTTGGAGGGTAATTGGAACCTTAGATACTATTGCTATATCATGGTTGATTACAGGAACATTAGAGTTTGCTTTGTCCATAGGTTTTATCGAACTCATTACTAAGATGGTTCTATACATCGTACACGAACGACTATGGAATAAAATCTCTTGGGGTAAATAATTATGGGAATTAACGATAAAATACAACAAATCAACAAAAATCTGGATGGCTTGTCCTTACTAGAAGCTTTTGAACATATCATCAAAGAGGTTGAGGGTGAAATTGCATTTTCTACTTCATTCGGACAAGAAGATCAAGTTCTAACAGATACTATTTTTTCAAATAATTTAAATGTAGAAATCTTCACTCTTGACACTGGAAGATTATTTACTGAAACTTATGAGGTGTTTCACAAAACACTTTTTAAGTACAAAAATTCGATCAAAAGTTATGCTCCCAATACACTTCAATTAGAACAATTAATTCATGAAAAAGGACCTAATAGTTTTTACAATTCAATTGAAGAACGCAGGGAGTGTTGTCGTGTTCGTAAAATAGAACCACTAAAAAGAGCCCTTAGAGGAAAACGAATGTGGGTCACAGGTCTTAGAGCTGGTCAAAGTGAAAATAGATCTTCAACGCCTCTTTTGGAATGGGATTCTAACTTAGAGATTTTAAAGTTTAATCCTTTAATCAATTGGAGTTTGGAAGCTGTAGAAGCTTATTTAGAAGAACACCAAGTACCACAAAACAGCCTTCATAAAAAAGGATTTGTTTCTATTGGATGTCAACCTTGTACAAGAGCAATAGTGCCAGGAGAAGAATTAAGAGCTGGAAGATGGTGGTGGGAATCCAGTAAAAAAGAATGTGGTTTACACGCTACCAATAAAAATTAAATTAAAAATAGATTCATACACAATAAATACATCCAATGAGTGTTTTAAAACAACTAGAAGAAGAAGCGATTTATATCCTTAGAGAGGTTGCAGGACAGTTCAATAAACCTGCCTTACTTTTTTCAGGTGGTAAAGATTCTATCGTTTTAGTTCAATTGGCAAAAAAGGCTTTTGCACCCGCTAAAATTCCTTTTCCACTTGTGCATATCGATACAGGACACAATTTTCCAGAAACTTTAACACAACGTGACGCCCTTGTAAAAGAACTAGGTGTCGAATTAATCGTTCGATATGTTCAAGATGATATCGATGCCGGTAATGTCATCGAAGAATCAGGAAAGAATGCCAGTAGAAATACCTTACAGACGACCACCCTTTTAGGTGCTATCGAAGAATTGAAATTTGATGCTTGTATCGGAGGTGCTCGACGTGACGAAGAAAAAGCAAGAGCTAAAGAACGAATTTTTTCAGTTCGTGATGATTTTGGTCAATGGAATGAAAAATTGCAACGTCCAGAACTCTTTGATATGCTTAATGGACATATCCACAGTGGCGAAAATGTTCGTGTATTTCCGATAAGTAACTGGACGGAACTCGATGTTTGGAATTATATCAAACTAGAAAATTTGGTCATTCCATCTATCTACTACGCTCATAAAAGAGAAGTTTTTGTTCGAAATGGCTTATTGATTCCAAATTCAGAATTAGTAACCCTATCAGAAAATGAAGAAGTTTACGAAGAAATGGTTCGCTTTAGAACAGTTGGAGACATGACTTGTACAGCAGCAGTCCCCTCCTATGCAACTGAGCTCGATACCATTATCGGTGAGATCAGTGGTTCATCCCTATCGGAGCGTGGTGCTAGAATTGACGATCAACGTTCAGAAGCTGCAATGGAGGAGCGAAAAAAAGTAGGATATTTTTAGAATTAGAAAGAAATGGATATTATTAAAGTTGTAACCGCCGGAAGTGTAGATGATGGAAAAAGTACACTGATTGGCAGACTATTATACGAAACAAAATCATTAAAAGACGATCAAATCACTCATATTGAAAACAAGAGTAAGAGCAAGGGATACGATTACTTAGATTTTTCATTGGCTACTGATGGACTTTTAACAGAGCGTGAACAAGGAATTACTATCGATGTTTCCAACATCTTTTTTTCTACGGATGTAAGGAGATTTATCGTAGCAGACTCACCTGGACATGTTGAATACACAAGAAACATGATTACTGGTGCATCTACTGCATCCGCAGCAATTGTACTACTCGACGCTAGAAAAGGAGTCATTGAACAGACCAAACGTCACTTTTACATCACCCAACTTTTGGGAATCAATCAAGTCATCTTTGCCATCAACAAAATGGATTTGGTCGATTATAAAGAATCTGAATTTAATTCCATTGTTAGTGATTTAAATCGATTAATTGAATCACAGGCCAATAAAGGATTACAATCCTATTTTATCCCTTTATCTGCTTTAAAGGGAGATAATGTGATTGATACATCAATAAATACTTTCTGGTATACAGGTCCCTCGTTTTTGAGTTTATTAGAATCGATTCCTATCGAAGAAGAACATCAAAACGAGGAACAATCATTTCAAGTACAATATGTGATTCGCCCAAAAACTGAAGAGTATCACGATTATAGAGGGTTTGCCGGTAAGGTAAAGTCGGGAAGCTTTTCAGTGGGCGATCTCATTAAAGTTCATCCTTCGAATCGCATATCAAAAGTAAAACGATTGGAAAAATACGGTGCATCTGTAGATAAACTTCACGAAAATGAGAATGGAACGATTCTTCTTGAGGATGAAGTAGACGTATCCAGAGGAAGTAGTATTGTAGCTCAGGATTTTGAAATAAACAGTTCAAAACAACTGACAGCTACAGTTAGTTGGCTTCAAGACGCTCCCTTAAATGCTTCAGGTATTTATTGGTTACAACAAGGAGTTCAGAAGGTTAAGGCCAAAATAAAGGCAGTACACAACACCATCGATTTAGAAACATTGACCATTAATCAAAATAATCAATTAAAATTAAATGATATCGGAGAAGTGAGCATCCAAACAGCAAGTCCTATCGTATCGAAAGCTTATAGGAATCACAAAGCTTTAGGAGCCTTTATTTTAATCGATTCACAAACTAATAACACCGCCGGAGTAGGCTTTATCAAATAAGATGCAGAGTTTTAGAACAGAAATAGAAAACCCAATTATCGAAAGGGATATCATCGAATTAGAAAAAAAGATATTTGAATTTAGAAACCATCAAATTGACGAACAAAAGTTTAGAAGTTTAAGACTTGCTAGAGGTGTCTATGGACAACGTCAATTTGGAGTCCAGATGATTCGAATTAAACTGCCTTATGGTAAGGTTTCTTCCAAGCAACTAAGAAGAATCGCTGGAGTATCTGATGAGTATTCTAATGGTAATTTACACATTACCACACGTCAGGATATTCAAATTCACCACGTATCCTTGGATCGAACCCCTGAATTATGGGCCGAATTGGAAAAAGATGAAATCACTCTAAGAGAAGCTTGTGGTAATACCGTTAGAAACGTGACTGCATCTGATAAAGCGGGTATTGATATCGATGAGCCATTTGATGTCACTCCCTATGCACACGCTTTTTTTGAATACTTTTTGAGAAATCCAATCTGTCAAGACATGGGTAGAAAAATCAAAGTGAGTTTTTCTTCATCAGAAAAAGATGACGCTTTGAGTTTTATTCATGATCTCGGTTTTATTCCTGTATTAAAAGACGGCAAACACGCTTTTAAAGTATTAATTGGTGGTGGAATTGGTTCACAACCCAAAGCAGCTCATGTAGTACTTGAGACTTTAGATGCTGAACTACTCATTCCATTTAGCGAAGCGCTAATTAGAGTTTTCGATCGCAGAGGAGAACGCAATAAGAGAAATAAAGCACGTTTAAAGTTCCTAATTGAATCTGTAGGCGTGGAACAGTTTTTACAATGGGTGGAAGAAGAAACTACTGCCCTACACTACAAAACCTATCCTATTGATTATAAAAAAGAAGAAATTCGATCGACAGATCTTTATGATTCATCGGTAGATATTAAAAGTAAAAAGTATCAAGATTGGTTTGATACTAACGTATTAGAACAAAAACAAGAGGGGTTATATGCTGTGGGAATCCCAGTAGTTACAGGAGATTTCTCATCAGATAACGCAAGAAAATTAGCAGATATTATCGATGCATTCTGCGGTTCTGATCTTCGATTAAGCATTGGTCAAAGTATCTTGTTAAAGTCGATTCAAAAGGAGAATTTGCCAGCACTTTATGAGGCTTTAAATGATCTGGGCTATACTAGAATTGGTTTTCATAAGATGAATGATATAACAGCATGTCCTGGAACATCTACCTGTAATTTAGGAATTGGTTCTAGTATGGGATTGGCTAAAGAATTACAATCACTTATTGAAAATGATTACAGTCACTTAATTCAACAACGAGCTCTGACTATTAAGATTAGTGGTTGCATGAACGGTTGTGGGCAACACACCATCGCTAATATAGGATTTCAAGGAATGACCCTTAAAGCAGGTGAGCGTGTTGCTCCTGCTACTCAAATTCTTCTTGGAGGAGGTGTTCTCAGTAGTGGAAAGGGTCGTTTTGCAGATAAGGTTTTAAAAACACCTTCAAAGCACGTTCCTGATGTCCTCAAGTGGATTTTGGATGACTTTATCCAAAATACCGATAACAACACCCCGTTTACTGACTATTATGATCAGAAGGGAACGGATTACTTCTATCAAAACCTAAAAGAATTCTCATCTACTGAGGATTTAATGGACAGTGATTTTATCGATTGGGGTAATGATCAATATTACAAGAAGGAAATTGGTATTGGAGAGTGTGCTGGGGTGACTATTGATTTAGTTCAAACACTGCTCTTTGATGCACAAGAAAGTTATGAATTAGCTTTAGAAGCACTTCAAAACAAGTCTTGGACTGATGGCATCTACCATTCGTATGCAACACAGATAAGAGCGGCTAAGGCGTTGCTGACGAAGTCTAATTCAAAGATCAATACCCACGAATCGATTATTGAATCATTCGATGAAATCTATCCCGAATTTAAGGATGTGTTTCAGTTTCAGTTTCATGAGTTCATCCGTTTAATCAATACCAATAAACCCACCGAGTTATTTGCAAAAGCCTATGCAGATCAAGCAAAGCTTGTGTTGAGTTGGATCAAAGAACACACCAATGTCAACTAGGGGAAAAATAAGTTTAATTGGTGCAGGACCTGGAGACATTGAACTTATCACCGTTAAGGGAGTTCGTATTCTCAAGGAAGCTGATATAATCCTTTACGATGCTCTTGTCAATGAAGGTTTTTTAGACTACAATCCAACTGCAGAAAAGATCTATGTCGGTAAGCGTTTAGGAAGACATTCCAAAAAGCAATTTGAAATCAATCAACTCATTGTTCAACTGGCTCAACAGGGAAATAAAGTCGTTCGATTAAAAGGTGGTGATGTTTCAGTATTTGCAAGAGCTAGTGAAGAATTAGAGGCAGCACAACTCTTTGGAATTGAATCAGAACTCATTCCTGGAATTTCTTCCTATTCAGGAATCGCAGCCAAGCATCAATTACCACTTACTAAAAGGGGTGAAAGTGAAAGTTTTTGGGTGATTACTGGTCATACTGCTAAAGGGAATGCCTCTTCTGATATAGCTTTAGCTGCCCAGTCAATGGCGACTGTGCTCATCTTAATGGGAATTAAAAATTTATCAATTATTATTAGTGAGTTTAAAAAACATAAGAGTAATTCTTATCCTATAGCTATTATTCAAAATGGAACTATGCCGAATGAAAAGGTCGTTTTAGCAGATATTGAACATATAGAGCAAGCTGTTGAAGAAAATAGAATTAGCAATCCTGCTTTGATCGTTATTGGTCCTGCAGCATCTTATGCAAAAACGGAGTATTATTCTAGCTATATCAATAAACAATTAGTGTCGTGAATACCCTCTATCCTATTTTTTTAAAAACAAATCAATTACAGATTCTGATTGTTGGAGGTGGTCATGTTGCATTGGAAAAACTTGAATTCTTATGGAAATCGAGTCCTGATGCTCATATCACAATGATCGCTCCTTTTTTTAGAGAAGTAACCTTAGACTTTTTAAAGGGAAAAAACATACAATTAATTGAAGAACAGTATCACAAACAATACCTTCTAAATAAACATATTGTCATCGCAACAACCGATAGTTCTACTGTTAATCAGCAGGTTTACAATGATTGTAGAGCACAAATGACCCTTTGTAATGTCGCTGACAATCCACCGCATTGTGATTTTTATATGGGAAGTATTGTCACCAAGGGAAATCTCAAGATTGGAATTTCCACCAATGGCAAATCACCTACCCTTGCCAAACGACTTCGACAGTGGTTAGAATCAGTTTTACCTGAGGATATCGATCAACTATTAGATTACTTACAACAGTATAGAGACAGCTTAAAAACGGATTTTGAAGGCAAAGTCAAAGCCCTTAATAAGCTGACTAAAGATTTGATGTCTTAAGAAAATAGTTCTTTGTAGATAATATAAAGAGCCATTAAGAGTACGAACCAACCAAATGCTTTTTTAAGCTTGTCACCTGGAATTACTTTACTAAGTGAAACTCCAATAAAGATTCCCACCACAGACAATGTAGTAATCACTCCGAGGAAAGACCAATCAATAGTTAAATTCTCTACATCACCAATAAAACCGATAAGCGATTTTATAGCGATAATCATCAGTGAGGTTGCAACTGCTTTTTTCATTGGTAGTTTTGCCAGTAGTACAAGTGCGGGAATAATTAAGAATCCTCCTCCAGCTCCTACAACACCTGTTAAGACCCCTACTACCAATCCTTCTACAATAATTAATGGATAATTATATACTGGTATTTCTTGACCATCTTCACAATCATCTCCAATACATTTATTTCGAATCATTGCAAAAGCAGCTAAAAACATAATAATGGCGAAAAAGACCATGATGGCTATCGATTTTGTCAACACAAAATCTCCGATGGTTATAATGTGATCAGGAATAGCTGGAACAATAAACTTACGAGTGCTGTAAACAGCTATAAAAGCAGGTATCGCAAATACGATTCCCGTTTTGAAATCCACCTTTCCTTGTCGCATGTTTTTGATGGCTCCAATCAGTGATGTAAATCCAACAACGAAGAGTGAATATGCAGTTCCCATTACCGGACTTAGTCCAAAGAGATAAACCAATACAGGAACTGTTAATATCGATCCACCTCCCCCGATGAGTCCTAAAATAACACCAATAAGCACTGCTCCTATATATCCGAAAATTGTAATGAGTTCCATAATTAAATTTAAAGTTAATGCAAATTTAGACTCTTTGTGAATTTCAGTAAGTAACTTTTGTTACTTATTTAGTACATTTAAACATATTTAAAACAATCATTGAAATGAAATTAAAATTATTACTATTAAGCAATTTTATACTTCTTACTGCTAGTGCTCAAGAATTGCAGTTAGAAACCAATAAAAAGCAAGCTCAGTTGTTTGCTAGTACGATTTCTCAGTACGATTTAAGTAATCATCTAACCATTTATGCGTCAGATGAATTTGAAGGTAGAGAAACAGGTGAAGAGGGTCAAAAGAAAGCGGTTCAATATCTCAGATCTCAATATCAGAGATTGGGAATTCCTGCTGCTCAAGAAAGTGGAGATTATTTTCAAAAGTTTGATTTAACTATCAAGAAAATCCCAACAGGAAGTTTAAAAATTGGATCAACAACTTTTAATAATGGCGATAATTTTATGGGGTTTTCAGGAATAATTGCTTCTGATAATCATATTGTTTATGTTGGATACGGTATCGATACGTTTTCTCATTCTGATTACGAAGGACTCGATGTTGAAGGGAAAATTATAGTAATTAGAGCAGGAGAACCTGAGGAACGAACTACTGATTGGGGTAGAATGTCTGAAGGATTAGAACTCAAACAAAAAGCTGCCTATAAACACGGAGCAAAAGCTGTTATTTATATTGATCAAGCTTATTTCGATCGTATGGAAAGTAGGTTTAATTACATGAAAAATAACGACAGTGGAAGAATGTCAATCGATGCTCTCGAAAGCAGTACTATTCCAACAATATTTGGAAATGATGACTTAGCTAATGTATTGATGTCAGAGGATCAAAGACAAAGCATTCAATCAATTAAGAAGTCTATTTCTATACATCTGCAATCAAAAGATAGAAAAGTAGAAACTGAAAATGTAGTCGCTTATCTAAAAGGATCAGAACTACCAGAGGAGTATATTGTTATTTCGTCACATTTAGATCACGTAGGTGTTAATGATAAAGGTGAAGTCTTTAACGGAGCTGATGATGATGGATCCGGCACAGTTGCTCTTCTTGAAATAGCTGAAGCTTTCAAAAAGGCTGCAGATAGTGGAAATGGTCCTAAACGTTCCGTAGTATTCTTACACGTTACAGGAGAAGAAAAAGGTTTATTGGGCTCTAGATATTACACAGATGTAGATCCTGTTTTTAGTCTTGAAAAAACCATCGCTAACCTCAATATTGACATGGTTGGAAGAATTGACCCTAAAAGGGAAGGAAACAGAGATTACGTTTATTTAATTGGTTCCGATAAATTGAGTTTGGAATTACATCAAATTTCAGAACTTGTAAACGATGAATTTATGGACATTGAACTCGATTATACCTATAACGATGAAAATGATCCTAATCGTTTCTACTATCGTTCTGATCACTACAACTTTGCTAAGAACAATATACCTATTATCTTCTATTTTAACGGAACACACGATGATTATCACAGGGAGTCAGACACTGTTGATAAAATCAATTTCGATCTTTTAGAAAACAGAGCTCGTTTGGTTTTCCATACGGCATGGGAAATAGCAAACAGAAACAAGGCTATAACCGTAGATAGAATTTCTGAAAGCATAGAATAGTTGTCAACTAAGGATTTTAGTTGGTCTAAAAAAACATCGTTAAGGAGAACTCAGATTCTAATTAATGGTGTTTTTTTTCTAAGTACCAAAACATTATTGGATAGGCAATTACTGATAGGATTGAAATTATATTCATTAGTTCTTGGCCTACCATTGATAATAGTTTAAAGATTAACACTCCGAAAAATCAATTAAAATTACATCCTAAATTCGAATATGAATATGATAAATGTTTTGTTTTTAGTGGAATCTAGAGAAATTTGGTAAGATAACTCCACAAAAAAAGCCCCCTAAATAGGAGGCTTTATTTTTGGGTGGAAGACCGGGTTCGAACCGGCGACCTCTGGAACCACAATCCAGCGCTCTAACCAGCTGAGCTACAACCACCATTTTAGCGATTGCAAATGTAATATGTTTTTAGTTTTAAACCCAAAAAAAAATTGAGGAAATTTAAATTAAATCATCTATAGATTTTACAGCTACAAAACGCTCACTTGTAAAACCTTCTGCTGCCTCTACTCCAATGAGTCTTCCTAAGTCTTTAGCTCTGTAATGTACCGAGTCTAAAAAATTCTTACTACTGATTGGTGTACTAGGTTCTTTTGTTTTGGGATTGTAGATTTGAGAAGCATAGGCTTTAATCGATTCTATCTTTTGCTCGATGGTATCACTGACATCGATTACAAAGTCTGGATCTATGTTCTTCCACTGAATATAATGGTAAACTACTTGAGGCCTCCACTGTTGTTGGGGACCATTTTCATCTTCTGTCTCAATTTTTTTTAATCCGCTCAAAAAGCAAGAATCACTTACTAATTTAGAACCTTTTCCATGATCTATATGACGATCGTCTATCGCATTACAGAGAACAATTTTAGGTTGGTATTTTCGAATCGCTTTAATCACTTTTAATTGACTCTCTCTGTCATTTTTAAAGAAACCGTCCGGTAAATCTAAATTCTCTCTATAAGATATTCCTAATATTTTATTAGCGGCAGCGCTCTCTTGTTGACGTATTTCCACCGATCCTCTAGTTCCTAATTCTCCCTGAGTTAAATCGATTACAGCTACTGTATTGCCTTCTTTTACTGCTTTAGCAATCGTTGCCCCTGCTCCTAATTCTACATCATCTGGATGTGCCCCAAAGGCTAATATATCTACTTTCATCTTATTGAATTTGCTTTAATGCTTGTTCGATATCATCAATTAAATCAGATACTTCTTCAATTCCTAATGAAAAACGAATAAGCTTGTCTTCTATTCCAGCTTCTTTGCGCTGCTCTACACTTAAAAGAGAATGCGATGTTTTAGTCGGAGATAGCATCGTACTCTCTACTCCTGCTAAACTAAGTGATGGTTTAATGAGTTTTAAAGCTGAAAAGAATTCTGAAGAATTAATTGGTTCTTTAAGTTCAAAAGAGACAATAGCACCAAACTTAGTCATTTGTTCTTTGGCAAGTTCGTGTTCAGGGTGACTTTCAAGACCAGGATAGTAAACCTTTTCAACTAAAGGATGTTCATTGAGGTATAATGCCACGGCCATTGCATTATCACATTGAGCGTTGACACGAAGTGCCATCGTTTTCATAGAGCGTTCCAAGAGCCATACGGTATAATCACTGAGACTACCTCCAAAATTGATAGCGATAGACCATATTTTATCAATGTTTTCTTTTGATGCTGCGACAGCTCCTGCGGCAATATCTGAATGACCTCCCATATATTTTGTGGCTGAGTGAATCACTACATCAATTCCAAAATCATCTGGTACTTGAATAATGGGACTTGCAAATGTGTTATCGATAAGTGATATCAATTGATTCTTTTTTGCAAACTCCCCTACCATATTAAGATCGGTAATTTTTAAAAGTGGATTGGATGGAGTTTCTACGAATACCATTTTAGTATTGGGACGCAGTTCTCTTTCAAAATCTTCTTTATCCAATCCCTTTGTGAAACTGAACTCAATCCCAAATCGAGTAAATTCTTTATGAATAAAGTTTACTGTACCACCGTATAGTGCATTTTGAAATATTACGTGATCACCGTGCTTTAGAAAGGCTAAAACAGTACTACTTATTGCAGCCATACCACTTCCAAATATCATTCCTGCTTCTTTGTGCTCTAATGCAGCAATCTTTTTTGAAAGACCTTCTTGATTGGGTGTATTAAAATATCTGGGGTAGCGTTTTACATCGACATTTTCATATGCATAAGAAGAGCTTACATATATTGGAGATACAGCTCCATTGTGTTGCTTATCTTCCACTTCACCGGTATGTACACAGGTTGAATTAATTCCCAAGGGTTCTTGTGCCATGTTTTTATTTTTAATTAAAGATACAAACTTCGTTTCAATCGAAGTTCTACGATTTATTTTGAACAGAACGGTATCTCCAATAACTCGTTACACCTAATAATAAAACAACTCCTAGGGTATACCAAATAAAGTTAGGGGTAATTACTTGTTCACCACTTGCATAAGAATGCAGTCCAGAGAGATAGAAGTTAACACCAAAATAGGTCATCATGATACTCGCATAGGCAATAACACTCATAAAACTGAAGGTCCACTTCCCTCGAAGACCTGGTATCAAACGAGCGTGAATTACAAAGGCATAGATCATAATTGAGATCAGTGCCCAAGTTTCTTTTGGATCCCACCCCCAATATCGACCCCAGGATTCATTAGCCCACATTCCGCCAAGAAAGTTTCCAATAGTGAGCATGACCAGTCCAACGGTAAGTGACAATTCATTTAAAACAGTCAACTCTTTTATATTGAGTTCCATTTTCTTTTGGTTGCTCTTACTGATTAACAACATCAAAATCATGGTAACAAATCCGATTATCATTCCAACACTGAGTGGTCCATAACTTCCAACAATGATCGCCACGTGTATCATGAGCCAATAACTATCGAGAACTGGTTGCAAGTTTGCAATTGAAGGGTCAACCCAACTTTGGTGAGCGATCCAAAGCAGCATAGAAGCTACAAATGTTGCAGAAGCGAGACTTAAGGGACTCTTTCTACCCAAATACAACCCCATTCCAAGAGTCGCCCATGAAACGTATAAAACACTCTCATAGGCATCACTCCATGGAGCGTGTCCCGATATATACCAACGAACTCCAAGACCCAAAGTGTGAATTAAAAAGGAAGCTCCAATGAGTATTGCGAAACCTTTGATAGCGTAATGGTAAAGTTTTCGATCATTAAAAATTTGAAATATCAATACTATGAACATCAATACGCCAAACATGATGTTGTAATGATATAATCTGTTAAAAGGATCTGCTTTATTGTATCTAACTTCAACATCAATTTTTTGATCCGATGGCATCACTTCTGCACCATTTTGCTTTTGGTTGATTTTTAGAGCTTCTAATACTTTGTTAGACTCTTGGTAATCAGAATTGTTCAAAGCATTGTAAAGTGTTGATTTGTAATAGCGCAATCCGTTCTTAATAAAATTAGCATAGAGTGAATCTCTAACTTCATAGCCATCTCTTTGATATTCAACATCAGAAATCCATTTATTGTTTTCATCGTTAACCAAAGGGAATACATTAACAATTTCTCCAGACAATGCTCTGTTTAAAAGTCCTAGTTTGAGATCGATTTCTCTGAAGTCTTTTTGAAATTGATTCGGTGTATTGGTCGCATATGCCTCTTGAAGATAAGGAGCTAATTTATACCTCCCCTGTGTATCAAAAAAATCGACCGCTTTTACTAATTTCTTACCCTTTGGAATCCCAATAATCTTGCGAAGACTGTCGTTTTTACCTTGTTTATCAAGACTGATAAACTCCACATTATACCACATTTCTGGATTGAGCTGCATGGACAAGAAAACCTGATTGGCGTCATAACCTCCAAATTGCTCCTTACGACTCAATTTTCTGAGCAGTTCAGAAGCGTAGGTATTGATAGGCTTCATGCGCCCATTATCATCTTGGATGACCAAATATCCAAATTGATTAGCATGTTCCTTATCAACCATATAATCTTCTACCCATTTTAAGGGGTCGGTTGTATTTTCTGTTTGGTGTTGATGATCGTCTTCTATAACTTGTGCCTGAAGACCCATACCCATTAAGACCATCAAAACTGTTAAAGCCGCTTTTTTGTTTTTAATTTCATCAATGGATCTAGAAAGCTTTTTAAAACGAGTCTTACCAAAAAAGAAAATCGCAATCATTCCAATGTAAAGCAGAATGTATCCTAAGTAAGTGATATTGGTTCCCCACCAATCGTGATTAACAGAGAGCACCGTTCCTTTTTCATCTGGATCAAAGCTCGACTGAAAAAAGCGATAACCCTTGTGATCTAAAACGTGATTCATATATATGTCGTAATCAAATGACTGTTCATCATCTACTGTAATCTTACTCATAAATGAAGAATATCCTTTCTCAGTTCCTGGATACTTCTCTGCAATAAAATCTTTGAGGTGAATTGCGAATGGCAATTCGTATTCCTTAGACCCATATCCCACAGTAAATTTTAGTCCTCCGAGATCTAAGGGTTCAGAATAGGAACTCATTCCCTTTTGTCCAAGAACCGTAATTTCCTCTGATTGATCCCCTACCGTGATTTTAAAACGAACCGCATCTTTAGCCTCAGAAGC
>JAYPEX010000010.1:60992-83433 GCA_038125995.1 Flavobacteriaceae bacterium | reverse complement strand
GTTTGAATCCTTCCGAGGTCACTAAAGCCAAAGCTCATTCGAAAGAATGGGCTTTTTTTTGTCTTTCAATTTAAGGTTTTTAAACTAGTGAATAATTTTTAATTCTACGATGACACTTCTATGTTGTAACCTTTGTTACACAATATTTAGGTTTGGATGGTTAAATTTATGATGTAAATCAATCAAAACAAACACCATGAAATCAAACTATCAAATTTTAGTAATCGGAGGTGGAACAGGAGGAATCATGACTGCTGCTCAATTTCTGAAAAAAGACAAAAACGTATCTATTGCAATTATCGAACCAGCGGATACTCATTGGTACCAGCCTGCATGGACTTTAGTAGGAGCTGGAGCTTTTGACATGGCGAAGACCAAACGCACTATGGCAAGTGTCATGCCAAGTGGAGTGGATTGGATCAAAGATTATGCAGTAGGATTTAATCCAAATGAAAATACGGTAAGAACACAATCTAATGGCGATATTAGTTATGACTACCTGGTAGTTGCTCCCGGACTTGTAATGGCACCCGAACTCATTGAAGGTCTTCCTGAAGCACTCGATAAAGGAGTCGTGTGTAGCAATTATACCGATCCAATTCACACTTGGAATGTACTCAAAAATTTTAAAGGAGGAAACGCTCTCTTTACACAGCCTTCTACACCTATTAAATGTGGAGGAGCACCACAAAAAATCATGTATCTAGCAGCTAATTATTTTAAAAAACACGGGCTAGCTGATAAGACGAATGTTATTTTTGCAACTCCTGGTTCAGTGATCTTTGGAGTTCCAGAAGTAAAAGCTACACTTGAAAAAGTATTACATCGTTATCAGGTACATTTTAAAACGTTTTATGCTCCTTTTAAAATTGACGCTGAAAAACAGATCGCGTATTTTAAATATGTAGCTCCAGAAGGAAAAGACTGTGTTATGAAAACAGAAACTGCTATTGGTGAAAAAATCAGTGGAGAAACAGTGATCGAGATTCCATTCGACATGCTTCATTTAGCGCCACCTCAGGCAGCACCAAAGTTTGTTCGTGATTCAGAATTAGCTAATGCTGATGGTTGGTTAGATGTCAATATCAATAGCCTACAACACAATAAATTCAATAATGTATTTGGGATTGGTGATGTAGCAGCACTTCCAACTGCTAAAACTGGAGCTGCGATTCGTAAGCAGGTGCCTGTAGTTGTAGAGAACATCTCTCGATTGATGAACGCTCAGAAAGAAATGGATGCTTCATACAAAGGATATTCTTCATGTCCTCTAGTGACAGGATATGGTAAAATGGTTCTCGCTGAGTTTGATTATAACAATAAATTCACACCAGATCCTAAGCTAAAGCAAATGTTAATCTTTAATTCTGCTAAGGAACACTGGAGATTGTGGATGTTGAAAAAATTTATGCTTCCATATTTGTATTGGAACAAAATGCTGAAAGGCGAAAAAGTGTAAATTGTTTTGGTTGATTGGAAAAGGGTGGTGCTTTCGGGTGCTGCCCTTTTTTATATGTGACCAGTGTTACTTAGGAAATAACTATCAAGGATTATTTTTACTTTTTAAAAATTTAAAATTATGATGAATAGATGTATTAGAGCCATTGTAGGTAGCTTTGTGCTCATCAGTGTTGCTTTAGCAGTTTATGTGAATATCAATTGGTTGTGGTTTACTGTTTTTGTTGGTGTGAATCTCATTCAATCATCAATCACTAAATGGTGTTTAATGGAGACTATTCTCAAAAAGTTGGGAGTAAAAGACAGCTCATCTAAGGCTGATTGCTGCAGTTAATTTAGGCTGATCAGCTTTATCAATAGTCGTATAATAAGTATTAATAACTTTTTGATTAACTCGAGGTTAATAACACTTATTTTTGAGTCAAATTAGTTAGCATTAAAAAGAATTAATAAATAATATTATGTCAGTAGAACGAATTAAAACACTCATCATAGGATCAGGACCTGCAGGATATACTGCTGCAATTTACGCCTCAAGAGCAGATTTGAAGCCAGTGATGTATACAGGAATGGAGCCTGGAGGACAATTGACTACTACTACAGAAGTCGATAACTTTCCAGGATACCCAGAGGGGGTTGATGGGCCAACAATGATGGTTCAACTACAACAACAAGCAGAGCGTTTTGGAACAGAAGTTCGCATCGGAATGATTACATCTGTAGAATTCTCAGATCAGGTCGGTGGAATTCACAAAGCAATTGTCGATAATAAAACTGAAATTGAAGCTGAAACTGTAATTATCAGTACTGGTGCAACTGCACGTTACCTTGGATTGGAAAGTGAACAACGCCTTAGAGGAGGTGGAGTATCAGCATGTGCTGTTTGTGATGGTTTCTTTTACAGAGGACAAGATGTAGCTATTGTGGGTGCTGGAGATACCGCTGCGGAAGAAGCTTCCTATTTAGCCAATATTTGTAATAAGGTAACTATGCTCGTTCGCCGTGATGAAATGCGCGCTTCAAAAGCTATGCAACATCGCGTTAATAATATTAAAAATATTGAAATCAAGTACAATACTGAAGTTGATGAAGTTTTAGGAGATCAAGTTGTTGAAGGGTTGAGAATCGTTAACAACGAAACTGGAGAAAAAGAAGAAATCGCTATTACTGGATTGTTTGTAGCCATTGGTCACAAGCCTAATACAGATATTTTTAAAGGTCAATTAGATATGGATGAAACAGGGTATTTAATAACCCAAGGAAAATCTACTAAGACTAATAAGCCTGGAGTTTTTGCAGCTGGAGACGTTCAAGACAAGGAATACCGTCAAGCGGTTACAGCAGCTGGTACCGGTTGTATGGCAGCATTAGATGCTGAGCGTTATTTAGCTTCAAACGAATAAAATACTTAGTTGTTTTTAGAATTATAATGGGTATTGATAAGCTCTGTAAGCTTTTCAATATCCATTTTTGTATGCCTAGCAGTGATGACAATTCTGTAGATCAGAGGATCTTTCTCTGTTGGGTAGTTAAATTTAGTCATCAGAATTTTATTGGCTTCTAATAGTTCGCAAAGCTCATTATCTCTAAAACCAAATGCTGGGTGATCTTTGTGGAAGTGAAACTCCTCTGGATGTTTCAATCGTTTTAAAAAGAGTCGGATGTTTTTATGTAATTTCTTAAGTTGTTTTTCGTATATCTCAGAAGATTTTACAAAGGCGTATAAATGACCTGGGCTTGCTGGTGAAGCACCTCCAAAAAAAGAAGTGTCTTTGATTTTTTTAATGCGTTTTTTACAACTGATAATAGCACCCGCACCAATTCCAAATCCTTTTCCCAAAGAACAACAAACAATCAGCTCTTTTGGTTTGAAAGCTTTTAATATTCCATAAGATCCAGCTCCATTTTCAGTGATGCCGATACCGTGGGAGTCATCTGCGATTAGGATGCACTCTTGAAGTGGTATTTTATGTAGCCAATCATAGCTTGGATAGTTATTTCCGAAAAAATCAATGGTGTCTAAATAGATGATAGGGGTTTTCTTTGGCCCTTTGGCTATATAGGCGTTTACAGCTTCAATAAAACTCTCGTAGTCGAAGTACTGCTTGTATTTTTGACGTTCGAGTGCTGGATGTGTGTTGGGGCTGTAAAAACACTTAAAGCATTCTTCTTTAAACAGAGAAGCGACAAGTTGACCGGCTAAATAGCCAGATGAAACTGTAAGTGCTGCTTTAGCACCACAGACTTCAGCAAGTTTGATTTCAGCCTTGTTGTAGATATCTAGTCCAACATTTGATCTTCTGGATGCTCCAAAATGAACTCCGTACTTGAGAACTCCTTTGAGCATCTTTTTCTTAAACCTAAAGTGGTGGTAAAGCCCGAGGTAATTGGTTCCTCCATAGTACGTATAGAGTTCTCCCTTGTGTTTTATTTTGGTGCTGATACTACGCTTGAGTTGTTTCATAATCAAAACTTATAAAAGCGACACTCCTGATCCTCCTAATTTTGGATAGTGAATCACAGCATTTGAATCGATATAGACTCCTTTAGCAATGTCTTTTGCAAGAAGTAGTGCACCATCCATATCTACATAATCGAGATAGGGAAGTAGTTGAGCAATGGCAGAGATTCCAACGGTGGATTCAGTCATGCAACCAATCATTACTTTTAAACCAAGGGATTTTGCTTGACTGATCATTCTCTTAGCTGGAGTAATTCCTCCACATTTGGTCAATTTAATATTAATACCATCAAAATAGGGAGCGCATTTGACAACATCGGACTCTACGATACAGCTCTCGTCAGCTATGATGGGAAGCTTTGAATGCTGTTTAACTTGTTGCATTCCCTCCCAATTATCTGCCTTAAGGGGTTGCTCAATAAATTGGACTCCTAAATTTTTTAATTCTTTTGAGTACTCGATACACTGCTGGGCAGTCCATGCACAGTTGGCATCCACTCTAAAGATGGCATCAGTTTCTTCTCTTAATGATGTTACAATTTCAACATCTTTATCAGTACCCAATTTGATCTTGTAGATGGGCCAAGGTTGTTCTTTGAGCTTTGCCTTCATCTTGTCGATGGTGTCGATCCCAATTGTAAAATTAGTCGTCGGTATCTGATCTAGGGTAGTTCCCCAAAGTTCATATAGTGGTTTTTGATGGATTTTACCCCAGAGATCATTCGCAGCTAGGTCTAAAGCACAGAGTGCAAAACTACTGAGTTTAAATTGTTCTAACCAAAGATAGAATTGCTCGGGATCTTCAAAGCTATATTCTAAAAGAGCTTTTTGAAGCTGTAAAAGCTCTGATTTCATCCCTTCTATAGTGATCCCATAATACGGATTTGAGGTTGCTTCTCCATAGCCATGATGGCTGTCTAGTGATAACTCAACAATTAGAGTGTCTTGAATATCGGTACTCTCCCTTGCAATAGTAAAGGTGTGTTTGAGTTCTAACTGATATTCTAAAAGTCGTATTTTCATTTTAAAAGATGAAGAATAAATATAAACAAAAAAGAGTTGATTGAATCAACTCTTTTTAATCATTTTCATCTGTTGGTTTACTGCTCGCAATCCATGCATTCAAGTTGGTTGTTTGAGCTCATTTTCCAAAAGTGATCGGCCATATCTTTTCGGTAGAAATCCCTGTTGTTATCTACCTGATGTGAAATATAATCCGCAGTGTTAGAATCGAGTTGAATCACTGTATTTTCTGGAAGATAAAGATCGATTTCAACTTCCTGAGCTCTAATTTTACTTTCTTTTGGTGCTGTAAAGTAATTGTCGAGATAGAGTGTATTAGAAGTTAACTCGTAATCATAAGCAATCTTTTGGGCACGCTCCAAGGCTTTTTTGTAGTTTTTTCCTTTTGCTGCTCTACTGATTTCAAGGGAAGGATTTACACCATCTGAATTGTAGATATCCAATCGAATGTGCCTTGAAAATAAGATTTGTTCTCCTTCGATATCATAGGACAGACTCATATGATCAATGTTGTATAGTGGATCAATACGATCGTAATGTTTTGATGTTTTCATACGAACATACAGTGTATCTACAGCCTGTAATTGTTCTACTTTTGGATTTTCACTAACTCTTATTGATTCACTAGCTACCTGATTGATGCTTATAAAAATAAGTGCAAAAATACTGAGTAACCAAGCTCCTAGAAGACTCAATTTAACCACTCCACTCATAGGTTTGATGTGTTTGATTAGAATTTTAAGTCCTAAGTACATCAACATAAAGAATGGAATACCGATGGCTAATATCAATAGAATTGAACTTAACCATACTGGAAAATCAACAAAGGATTCCGTTAATAAAATTGGAGCGATATCCGATCCAAAGTTGACATCAATCAATGAAAAAGTAATAAATGATATAAAAATGGATAGAATCACTGCAAATGACACCATAATTAGGATCACTCCAATAAGCTTTCCAGCTAATGAAAAAATTCCTGTGATGAGTTTTCCTAAAAAGCTAAAGAAGGAACCCGCAATGCTGGTAATCATTCCAAAGAAGTTGGATCCTGTTGCTTTGACCTTTTTACCAGTTTCGTCTATATCGAAATCGTCTACTTTTTTTTTAACGTTTTCAAAACCTTCTTTGACCTTACGTTCTATATTGCTAAGGTTCGCCGGTTCACCTTTCATTTCTAATTTGTGAGCGGTAGTTGCAGCCTCAGGTACTATAATCCAAAGAATTAAGTAGGCGATAATTGGAAATCCTCCAAAGAATAATAAAATAAATATAATTCTAACCCATACTGGATCAATACCTAAGTAATGTCCAATTCCTGAACAAATACCTCCTATGATTTTATCGTCAGTGTCTCTATAAAGTCTCTTGGATTTTTTAGATTTTTTCGATCCAATAGTTTCTTCATCAAAGATGGAGTTGTCTACTTGATAATCATCTGGTTGTCCAAGTTTAGCAATGATAAAATCTACATCCTCTTTTGTAATAACTTCTTTTTCTTTGATTCGTTCTAAAAATAGTTCAGCAATTCTAGCTTCTATATCAGCGATAATTTCTTCATTTCCTTCGGTAACCTGCAATGACTTTTTTACTGCATCTAGGTAGGACTGAAGTTTGTCGAATGCCTCTTCATCGATGTGAAAGACGATTCCAGCAAGGTTGATATTTATTGTCTTATTCATGATCTGCTTATTTAGTAACTTTTTGAACAGCGTTTTTTAATTCATTCCAAGTTTGATCTAGTTCCTTGGTGAACTCTCTTCCCTTTTCTGTAAGAGAATAGTATTTTCTTGGAGGTCCGGAACTAGATTCTTCCCACCTGTAATCCAATAGTCCAGAATTTTTAAGCCTTGTAAGTAGGGGATAGATGGTTCCTTCTACAACCAGCAACTTAGCCTCTTTAAGATCATCTAGAATTTCTGAAGTGTATTTATCTTGTCCGTCCATCACGGATAGAATACAGAATTCCAGCACTCCTTTTCTCATTTGTGCTTTAGTGTTTTCAATATTCATATACTTGAATTTAATTCATATAGTACTTTCTAATACAAATATATATATAAAAGAAAGTAGTATGTAATACAAAGTACTATTTATTAATAAAATATTAACATATAAATCATCTCTATGAACTTAGTTAATTCAAAACATTACTTAAATTTATGGACAAATAAATCCTATGAAGCCCTCTAAATATAATCGGTTTATGTTTTTTAAATTGCCATCTGCATGGTGGTGTGGTGTTCGTTTACATCATTTAGAACATGATCAAGCAGTAGTTCGTATTAAACACAGTTGGTTTAATAAAAATCCTTTTAAATCGATGTTTTGGGCAGCACAGGGAATGGCAGCTGAGTTTTCAACTGGTGTTTTGGTGATGGAAAAGATCCGGTTTTCAAAAAAACCTATATCCATGCTTGTTGCCAATAACAAGGCCAGTTTTTCAAAGAAGGCAAAGGGAATCATCACCTTTAGTTGTACCGATGGTCAACTGATCGATCAAGCTATTGAAAAAACGATTGCAAGTGGTGAAGGCCAAAAGTTTTGGATGACTTCAAAAGGAATTGATTTAGAAGGAGACTTAGTTTCCAATTTTGAATTTGAATGGACCATAAAATTAAGAAAATGAACGCACATGAAATCGATTATCGCATCCAAGGAGAAGAGATGCAGTTTGTAGAAATTGAATTAGATCCAAAGGAAGCGGTCGTAGCAGAGTCTGGATCTTTTATGATGATGAATGATTCTATTGGTATGGAAACCATTTTTGGAGATGGTTCCAAACAAAATGAAGGAGTAATGGGTAAATTGTTTTCTGCTGGGAAGCGTTTACTCACAGGAGAGAGTTTGTTTATGACTGTTTTTTTAAACCAAGGAAATTCAAAGAAACAGGTGAGTTTTGCGGCTCCTTACCCAGGTAAGATCATACCGATAGATCTCTCAGAACTAGGAGGTAAGTTCATCTGTCAAAAGGATGCATTTTTATGTGCAGCAAAGGGTGTTTCTGTAGGGATTGAGTTTTCTAAAAAACTAGGTAGAGGTCTCTTTGGAGGTGAGGGCTTTATCATGCAAAAATTAGAAGGGAATGGAATGGCATTTATACACGCTGGAGGAACACTTGCCAAAAAGGAATTAGCTGCTGGGGAAACACTTAAAGTCGATACCGGTTGTTTAGTTGGTTTCTCTCAGCAGATCAATTACGATATTGAATTTGTCGGTGGTATTAAGAATACCCTTTTTGGAGGTGAAGGATTGTTCTTTGCTCAATTGACTGGTCCTGGTACGGTATATGTTCAATCACTACCTTTTAGTCGCTTAGCTTCAAGGATTTGGGCTGCAGCTCCAAAAATGGGCGGTCAACGCAAAGGAGAAGGAAGTATATTGGGAGGAATCGGAGATCTGATCGATGGCGATAATCGCTTTTAGTAATGATCTCGAATGAGTCTTAGAACTTCACCCATTTCTTTTTTGACAACTGATGTTGGTTTGGTATAGTGGTTGTTCATAAAACTAAAGATCAACGTCGTACCGCTATTGGATCTTAAAAACCCACTGAGATTAAAGTTGTTTCCAAGGCTTCCTGTCTTAGCGTAGATATAGGGGCGATCCGTGCCATTAAACCAATGCTCTAAAGTTCCCGTTTCACCACCCACTGGAAAAAAATCTAAATAATTGGGGCTTTCCTTTTGAATCTTTTCAAGGACTTGAACGATTGAGATTGGACTAAATAGATTGTATCTTGAGAGTCCTGAACCATCGACCCATCTTGGCTTTTGTTGTAAGTCGGTGAGCAGTGTATCGATGACATAGCGTCTAATGTCATAGGAGTTTAACCGATTGTAATGGTTGTTAGAAGCGTTTAAAAGCAATTGTTCTGCCAAAAAATTATCACTCACCACCATCATCTGTTTAAGGATACTATCTCTTTTTATTCCTGAAAGCGTCTGATCAAATTTGATGGTTTGATCTTCGCTTAATTCAATCTTATTATTGAGTTCTAGTGATAACAACTGAGCAGTGAGACTATCCGATTGTATAAATGGTATGTGTAGGGTGTCATTTTTTACAAGAGGTACATAGAATTCATTAGAGAAGTTAGCTCTCTTTTTTGGCATTGAAAAGGCTGTCATTTGACTCCTATTAACAAAATATTCAGGCATAAAACTCGCTTTACCATCGACAGTTCTCACCTCGAGTACATTTCCGTAAATCGGCAATGCTGAACGTTCAGCTGAAAAAGCTGCATCGTAATCTTCCCAAGCCCATCCTGGTCCAAAATGATCATCCTCTAGCTGACCTTTGAGAAGTTTGATGTGTTTCTTATTTTTTAAAAAGTGAAAGATCGTACTGTCTTTAAAAAAAGGATGAAACAAACTTGGATCTGCAGTTCCTTTGATATAAAGTGTGTCATCTTTAGTGGTGTATTTAAGGGCGTCAATTTCTTCAGGAATCAGTTTGAGTGAGCTGTATAGGGTGAATATTTTAGTATTGCTTGCAGGAGTAAAAAATCTGTTTCCATTGATATTTACTAAGGTGTCTTTTGTGATTGGATTGTATACAAACAATCCTGTAAAGTTATTTTTAAACACCTGTGAAACAGTAATCTGTTCATGAATTTGACGTTGAGTTTTAGTTAGTCTATGGGAACATGAAACTGTCGCTACAAGAAGTAATAGGATGCTAATTCTCTTCATATTATTTTTTTAGTGGGCTGATGATTTTAACATCATTAAAGGCAATTTCACCTCTTATCACTGCTAAAATCACTTCTTTTAAGGCTTCACTAATATGAAGCTTGAGTTCATTTTTGTGATAGATTAAAGAAATCTCTCTCGCTGGAGAAGGATTTATAAAGCTTCTGATATTTGACTTTTTTGAATCTGAAAGGTTTCTGGTATTGAGATAAGGAAGTAAGGTCATTCCCAGTCCCTCATCTACAAGATTGATCAAGGTTTCAAAACTTCCCGATTCAATATTAAACCCAGAATTATTTGTTTTTAAACCTCCACAAATGTTTAAAATACCATCTCTAAAACAGTGACCATCCTTCAAAAGAAGAATGTTTTGATCGTCTAAATCTTCAGCTGTAAGTTCTTTTTTTTCTAATAAGGAGTTATTGTGATTGATATAGGCTACAAATGGTTCGTAGTATAGAGGTCGCTCTATGATACCATCGTTTTCTAAGGGTGTCGCTGCAATTGCAGCATCCAGTTTACCCTCGTGTAAGTTTTTGATGATCGTGGATGTGTTTTCTTCCTTGATGATAAGATTGACTTTAGGGTATTTATTATTGAAGGCTTTTAAAAACAATGGTAGTAGTGTAGGCATGACTGTTGGAATAACTCCAATAGTAAAATCACCACCAATGAATCCCTTTTGTTGATCGACGATATCACTAATTCTAGAGGCTTCATCGACAATGTGTTTGGCCTGCTCCAAAATCATGGATCCAAGTCTGGTAATTTCAATGGGCTTTTTGGAACGATCAAAAATTTGTAGATCTAATTCTTCTTCTAATTTTTGTATTTGCATACTCAAAGTAGGTTGCGTTACAAAGCAGTGTTCAGCAGCCTGAGTAAAATTCCTGTGCTCTGCTACAGAGAGTAGGTATTTGAGTTGTGTAATGGTCATCGTATATCAATTATAACTATAAAGATATAAAATATATAAATATTACTTATATGTTATTGCGATTCAAATAGTGTAAATTTATGATATAGTTGCAAATAAATAAAAATTAATAAGTTATGAATATAAATAGCATCGGATTATCGGTAGAAAAATCAGCTCAAATCAGTGATTTACTCAATGAATTATTAGCCAATTTTCAAATCTATTACCAAAATTTAAGAGGGATACACTGGAATATTAAAGGACCATCATTTTTTGATCTTCATCTGAAATTTGAAGAACTATACAATGATTCCAATCTCAAAATAGATTTAATTGCTGAACGCATTTTAACCTTAGAACACACTCCACTTCACACTTATGAAGAGTATATAAATGTTTCAAAGATTAGAGTAGGAGTAAATGTCAAAGAGGCTAAAGACGGTATTGTTTTAATTTTAGAATCATTAAAAGGACTCATAGTTATCGAACGATCCATTCTAAAATTAGCTGCAGATGCTTCAGATGAAGGAACTGTGAGTATGATGAGTGATTTTATCGCAGAGCAAGAAAAGACTGTATGGATGATGAAAGCTTGGTTAGCTTAATTCGTATGAGTTTTAGAGGAATCACTAACTAGTGACTTAATTTCTGAAAGTTCACTATCGGTGAGGTAACGCCATTTTCCAATTTCCATATCTAAGGGTATGTTCATAATACGAACCCTTTTTAATTTGGTTACCTTGTATCCCAAATATTCACACATTCTTCGAATCTGTCTATTGAGCCCTTGCGTAAGTATTATTCTGAAATTGCGATCGTCCAGTTGCTCAACAGTACATTTTCTGGTGACTTGACCTAGAATGGGAATTCCATTGGACATCTTTTGAACAAAATCAGCTTCTATTTTTTTGTTCACTCTAACGATGTATTCTTTTTCGTGATGATTGCGTGCTCTGAGTATTTTATTGACAATATCTCCATCTGAAGTTAAAAGGATTAACCCTTCACTTGGCTTGTCCAAGCGACCAATGGGGAAAATTCTTTTAGGGTAGTTGATATAGTCGATAATATTGTCTTTTTCAACACGAGTATCGGTGGTGCAAACAATTCCAATAGGTTTGTTAAAGGCGATATAAACAGGTTGTTCGTTTTGATTTTTAACTGCCTTTCCATCAACCGCCACCACATCGCTTTCAGAGATCTTGGTTCCCATTTCTGGTAGTGTTCCATTGATCGTTACTCTTTTTTGTTCTATAAGCTTATCAGCAGCCCTTCTAGAGCAATAACCTATTTCACTGAGGTATTTGTTTATTCGAATTTTTTGATCAGTCATAAGGCAAAGATACCAAAAGACTTATTCAATTCTATTCTCATCAAATGCAGAAGGCAATAATTTTGGAATAAGGCGTATAAAAATGGGGAGTAATAAGGCTCCACCGGGTAGCATAAAGATTGCTAGGGAAGGAATGCTCTTAGCAATATCCAAAGCGTATTGCTGAACTTTTTTCTGTTCATCAGGAGTGAGATCTCTATGGGTTGAATGACTTAGAAGCAAGAGTAACTCCTTTGAATTTTTTAGTTCTCGAATAATGCGCTTGGAATTTCTCTTAATGAGTCGTTCAGCTAAATTGTTGATTTTAGACTGAAATCGTTGAATGGTGTTTGAAGATTTTAAAGAATCTAAATTGGATTCAAATTGTTTAGAAAACCCTTTTACATTTTCTATGCATCTTTGATAATCCTCTGAGTCGAGATGTAATTCAGAACTTATTGATTGTAAATAGGATTGGTGAGGATCCTTATGTTCATTCTGTGCTTTAAGAATAATAGAACACAGATCGAGTATATAACGGTGGTACCAATAGGTATCTGTTACAATACTATCAGCATTGTAATTTTCAAATACAGTATCTGCTCCTAAATGCGCCAAAAGAATCCCGTAAAGTTGGTGTTTGGAGTCAGGTATCTGGAACTGTGTTTTTTTTCCATAGAGAATCGTCAACTCTTTTAAATAACCATAGGAATCGTCAAAATCAGTTTTATTTCTTAGAAAGTGATCAAAGCAAATAGGATCATAAATCACAAATGCATTGTATAAATTGGAGCTGAACAATTGTATCAAACGATTGTTTTGATTGTTGATTCTCTTATCGATGACCTCTTCTAGTCTGGTAGAAGGATTTTTTGACAAGAAATTGTTCCAAAAACTAGACGCCTTTACTAAGGGTTGGTAAAATTTGAGAACATCTTTTAAAAAGAGATTGTAATCTCTAGTTTTGGAGTATTGGGCATGAACTTCACAAAGTGCGTATAGAAGATTGAGCTTTGCTATCTCATCAGCTAATAATTCATGGGAAGTTGTATAGTTTTCTACGGTTTTAAAATGCAAACCATAAACAAATCCTACTTCAGTCAATTGTTGGTATAAGTCTTTGAACTCTATAATCGGTTTTGATTTAGATTCAAAGGCTACGCCAAATTTTTTTACCCATGAGGAAGAAGAAGGATTCATATAAAAAAACCCTATAAAAGGGTTTTAAGATTTATTGGATGATACCTGTACAACTGACCCTTGCTCCAGCAGCACCACTTGGCTGTGAAACTAAATCATCTGTACCTTGGTGAACGATTACTGCTTTTCCGATGATGTTCTTGGTCTCGTCTTCACAATTCATACACCACTCATCTGTCATAAAGTGTACTGTCGCTTTTCCATCAGCACCCACGGTAAAGTTTCCGATATCACCTTTGTGATAGCCTTCTGTCGATCCCCACGCTCCATGAGGTTCATGTGTTGGATTCCAATGCCCTCCAGTTGATTTTCCATCTTCTGAGCTACAATCAGCTTTTTCATGTAAGTGAATGGCATGTTCTCCAGGAGTAAGACCTGACAGATATGCCATCATCATAACCTCTTCACCCATTTGAGAGAATTCAACAGTTCCTTTAACTTCAGAACCACTTTTAGATTCCATATCAAAAGTTATTTTGTGAACCTCTTCACTCATTTCCATATGTTGGTGTTCTGTTTTAGTCTCTTTGTCAGTAGAATTCTTGCAAGAAACGATACCAATTAGTGCTAATGATACTGATAGTAATACGGTTTTTTTCATTTTATTATAATTTATTATAGTTTGTTATTCTTCTTCAATTAATACCCATGCACCTTTGAAACCTTGATTTTTTAATACATCAATTGCGGCTTTGGTGTCGGAACGGTTTTTAAAATGTGCTGCACTTACTCGATAAGCGTTATTTGAATTGAGGATATAAGCATTTACAAACCCCATTTTTCTTAAGTTTTCTGTAATTGTAGTTGCTTGATTTAAATCGGTGGTTGAAGCTGCGATCACGTGATGTATCGGACGATAAGGAATTGAATTGGAGGTTCGTTCATAACTAGAATCCTTATCAATAACTGTAATCCCCTCTTTTGCTTTACTTTGTTTTGATTTTGAATCACTTGTGTTTAGGTGATTCGTTTTCCTTTTTATAGAAATTAATTCAACCGTGGAAATGGTATCAGGAGTGCTTAAGATCCAAGGCTTATGATATCCAATTGAAGCTAAATTTTGACGAGTAAGTTCCGCTTTGCTCTTGTCTTTAAAACTCTTAGCACTTACTCTGTAATAACCATTTTTAGAGATTTCTAAAACCTGACCATCATAACCATCTCTTTTTAAACGATCCAATGATTTTGAAGTGCTTTTCTTGTCTTTATGAGCAGCGGTTATTACATAATGCCTCAATTCATTCGAATTTACAACTACTGTTTCTAAGGGGACTTTATCATCAATAGTTTCTTCATGCGTTTTAACGACTTCCTGAGCTTTTTGGGGATCTTGATTTGTGGTAGCTCCCTGATCAAAAAGAGGATCATCGCCTATTAGAGTATCCACTTTTTCATTCGTATCGAATAAAATCAGTTGCTTCGACTCCTCAATGACGGTTTCTATAGGTGATGGATTCGGAACGGATGATTTATCATTAAAGGGTTTCTTCTTTCTCCAGGAATTATTAATGTAAAGTCTCGAAACTATAAATTGACTGGTTTTCCCTTTTAATCCCTCATGAATCAATCCAATTTCAAATTTTAAATCTTTTGAAAGGGGTCTCCCAAAGGATAAATTGTTTCGCATATTGACCAATTTATCTTGTTGCACAACATAAAAAGCTTCACTAAATGCTTTGACATATACTTTTTTGCTAATATTTTTAATCAGCATCAGTTGAAAGCGCAGTCGATTATCTCTAAGTGTTTCAGTACTGTTATTGGGATAAATCCATCTTCTCTCATGACGAAATCTCGTTTTAACTTTGAGTACAGATGGAGTTCCAAAATTGAATTGGTATTCGTCATAAATCCATCGTTGTAATTGAAAGTTTTCAATAAGTGATTTATCTAATGGCTTTTTGTCAACTGTTGAAAATCCTAAGTGAAATTTAAAGTGTTTCGTGAATTGATATTCAAATGCTGATCGTACCAAAAACTGCTTTTGATTTCCCAAAACTTCATAATTATGAAATCGAACTTGAGTGAAAAAAAACAGTTTTTTTCCAATTTCGGGATTTAAAATAAAAATCTCATAACTTCCAATAGAAGAATCATTTTGCTGCGCAAAAGATTTTATTCCAAAACCTAAGATGAGGAACAATGAAAGTAGGATGAGAAAATTACGATTCATTAGAAAACGTTAACATCTTTAAAAGGGGATAGGGTTGAGACGTCAAACTGATCTCTGTAGGTTTTCCAATCTTCTTTGAAAAACCCATTAACCTCGTCTAAAGTTATGTTTAATGCGCTTTTAGCAAAATTAATTAATTTTAATTCATTGTCATTAATTCCTGATTTTCTTGATTGCACATAACTATTTGCTAAACCTAAACGCTGCATCACTGTTACTTCAGGATTCCTAGTGATCCCCTGTCGTTGATCTACTTTACCGATAAATTGTGCAACCAAATCATCAATTTGTTTACTGATTTTCTCACTCGATTCGATGAGTTCTTTGTGAGTGGTTTCGTCAATTTTCTTTAAATCTGCAGCTATTTTGTCAGCGATGTTTTTACTCTCAATTAATTGTTTAACTGCATCTGCAGCCTTTTGAATCGAAGATTGTAAGTCTTTAGCGTTGGTGTAAACTTCTTCTAAATCGCTTCTTTTGACTTCAATTCTTGGATCTGATTTTACTTCGATGGAAGTAGAATGCTTCTGATCACCATAGGTGAGCTCTATTTTATAAGTTCCAGGCAATACGCTCATACCTCCTCGCTCTCTGCTATTCCTGCGAATTGTTCTTGAAGGATAGTCAGCTCCTTTTTCATCCATTCTCCAGTATATTCTGTGGAACCCTCCTTTTTTTGGTTTTTTGTAGGATAGGGTACGAATCAATCGATCTCCATCGTAGAAGTTGAAAAAGATGGAATCCTTTGTAGATTTCTTTGAATCAGTTGCCGCTGACTTATTGTTTTCCTCTTTTTTGTCTGCTAACTTTTCATTGATTTCAGACGGATTGAGGTAATAGGTAATCATGGCTCCAGATCTTCTATTTTCTCCTTGATACATTGCATCTGCACCAAATCGACTACCAGTGGGTTGTTGATAAGCAGCTTGATAGGCTGTTGGTGGTTCAAACAATGTGACCTCTTGTTTTAGTAACTCTTTGTTTTTAGCAATAGCTCTAAGAGGTCTGATGTCGTCTAAAACCCAAGCAGCTCTACCAAAGGTTCCGATAACCAAGTCTTGTTCTCTTGGGTGAATCATTAAATCCTTTGTTGATACCGTTGGAAACTCATGGGTCCATTTGGTCCAGTTTTCTCCTGCATTAATGGAGACATACAACCCATCATCTGTTCCCAAGAACATTAAATTTGGATTCTCTGAATCTTCGAGTATCGCGAGTGCATAACTTTGAACATCACTTGAATCTACTATGCGTTTCCAAGTTTTACCGTAATTAGTGGTGCGGTATATATAGGGTTCATAGTTAAACCTTCGGTAATCGTTCGCCACTAAGAGTGCTTCGCCTTTGTTGTTGTGAGAGGCTTTGATCTGTGGAATCCAACTTCCTTCTGGTAGTCCTTTGATGTTTTTGGTTACATCGATCCAGTTGGATCCTCCATCAATGGTATAGTGTACTTTTCCGTCGTCAGAACCACTCCAAAGCATATCTTTTTCAATAGGTGAAGGTTCGATCACAATGACCGTCGTGTGATTTTCAGCTCCAGTCGCATCCATGGTGAGTCCTCCGCTTTCACTCTGTTTTTGTTTTTGAGGATCATTGGTGGTTAAATCAGGAGAGATGATCTTCCAATTGAGTCCTTTATCGGTACTCTTGTGAACAAACTGAGATCCAAAATATACGGTACTTGAATCAAATGGATCTTGAGCAATTGCAGCATTCCAGTTAAATCTGAGAACGGTATCTTCATCTTCAGGAGTAGGTCTTACGGAATAGTTGTTTCCTGTTTTCCAATCGTATCTTGAAACATACCCTTGCTGACTCATTGAATATCCGTATTGTGAGTTTTCAAGGTCTGGAACGACATCAAAACCATCACCAAAGGAGATTTCTTGCCAATAACTGTTTCTAATTCCCTGGTCTTTCCAAACGTAAGCCGGACCTCTCCAAGATCCGTTATCTTGCATGCCGCCGTAAACATTATATGGAAATTCCATGTCGACATTGATATGATAGAATTGTGCAACTGGGATATTTCCAACAAAACGCCAAGATTTACCACCATCGCGCGTAATATTCATTCCACCATCATTTCCATCGAACATCAATTTACCATTTTTAGGATGAATCCACCAAGCGTGATGATCAGGATGAACACCATTGTCTACTCCATATGCAGGCATCAATTCTTTAAAATTCTTTCCTCCATCTTCTGAAACGTTCACATAAGTAAATACCGAATACACACGATTTTCATTCTGTGGATCTACAAAGATGTCGGAGTAGTAAAAGGGACGATTTCCGATATCACTTTTATTATTGATCATCTTCCAAGTATGCCCTCCATCAAAAGATTTGTAAAGTGCATTTTTCTTTGATTCAACTAAGGCATAGATAATGTTGGGATCACTATTGGCGATAGCCAGTCCAATTCTACCGAGATCTCCTTTAGGTAAGCCATCCTCAGAGCTTACTTTTTTCCAGTGTTCTCCTCCGTCATAAGTAATGTGAATTCCAGATCCTGGTCCTCCTGAATTAAAGAACCATGGGTCTCTTTTGTGTTCCCACATCGCTACCACTAGTTTATTGTGATTGTTAGGATCCATCACCATATCAGCAACTCCTGTCTTATTATTAGCAAACAGAATTTGTTTCCAAGATTTACCACCATCGGTTGTTTTATAAACCCCTCGCTCTGGGTGTTCACCCCAAGGAGACCCAATTGCTCCCACATAGATGGTATTTGAATCCGTAGGATCTACAATGATTCGATGAATATGTCTTGTTTTTTCTAATCCCATTGATTGCCATGTTCTTCCACCATCAAGTGTTCTATAAACACCAAAACCTCCGTTGAGACTATTTCTTGGGTTTCCTTCACCAGTTCCAACCCAAACTACCGAAGGGTTAGATTGATCAATTGCTACAGCTCCGATCGATGCGGTAAGCTCTTTAGTAAATACAGGCTCCCATTTAATTCCTCCTGAGGTTGATTTCCAAAGACCACCAGAGGCTGTTCCAGCGTACATGATTTCAGGGTTGTCATAAACGGCATCTAGAGCAGTGACACGACCACTCATTCCTGCGGGTCCAATGTTTCTTGGTTTTAGGTCTTGCATGAGCTTCATGTCAAGTGTTTGACCTATTGCAATACTACTTATTAAACCAAGGGCGAGAATTAGTAATTTTTTCATTGATTTTCGTTTTTCAGGGTGATATAGTAATCTTTAACAGCATTCACTGTTGCTTTTTTTGAATTTGTTGGAAGTTGTTTCCAATTCACAGAACCTTCTAATCTGAAAAGTTTACCATCGATTTCAAGATCAAAAGGCATTTGAAATTGATCGATTACATTGTTAAATCGATAATACAGGGTTTTCTTTTCTTGTTTGAGTTCTAATTCAGGTATTTGAACGGTTCTGAGGTATTGATCAAAAAATGAGCTCAAATCAATTCCAGAATGCTTACTGATATAGGACTCTATTTGTGAAGTTGTGACGGTCTGATGGTAAAATACTTTGTTTAAGCCTTTAAGGATCGATCTCCATTGATCGTCATTGCCAATCATCGTTCGTATCATATGAAGTATGTTTGCTCCTTTGTAATACATGTCTCCAGAACCTTCAGAATTGACATCGTAGGTCCCGATGATTGGTATGTCATTTTGAATACGCTTTCGAGTTCCAATCACGTATGCTCTTGCCGCTTCTTTTGAAAAGTGGTAATCGAGATAAAGGTTTTCACTATAGGCTGTAAAACCTTCATGAATCCACATGTCAGCAGCGTCTTTATATGTGATATTGTTGGCAAACCACTCGTGACCAGCTTCGTGAATGATGATAAAATCAAATTTTAACCCCCATCCAGTTCCTGATAAATCAGAACCTAGATATCCATTTTCAAACTTGTTTCCATAGGTAACAGAACTCTGGTGTTCCATTCCTAAATAAGGGACCTGAACTAATTTAAAACCGTCTTCGTAAAAAGGGTAGGGTCCGAACCAATGTTCAAATGCTTCAAGCATCAAACGGGTTTGTGCAAATTGTTTTTTTGCCTTTTCAAAATCTTCTTTCAGTACAAAGTAATCTACTTTTAAAGGTCCTTTTTCTCCTTCATAGGTTTCTCCAAAATGAGTGTAGTCTCCGATATTGATGTTGACTCCATAATTATTGATGGGATTTTTGACTTCCCAAGTATAGGTTGACCAATCAGCATTTTCTTCAGTATGGATGAGCTGTCCATTGGAGACATCCATCAAATGACTAGGGGTTGTGACACTGATGGTCATATGTTCAGCCTCATCGTACATATGATCTTTACAGGGCCACCATACAGAAGCTCCTAAGCCTTGACAAGAAGTCGCAATAAACGAGTTTCCATTAGAGTCCTCACTCCATGAAAACCCTCCATCCCAAGGTGCTCTAACAGCAATTTTAGGATTTCCAGAAAAGTAAACAGTTATTGAATTTTGAGCACCGATTAATTGTTCTTCTTCTAGACTGATATAATGCGCATTTTCATCATGTTCTATAGAAAGTTGTTTGCCACTACTTAAAACAGAATCAATTTTCATCGGTTCCTGTAAATCAATTTGCATCCGTTGATGCTTTGATACAACAGTATAGGAAATGGTATTGCTTCCTTGAATGTATTTTTGATCTGGGTTGACCTTAACTTTTAAATCATAGTCATTTAAATCCCACCAACTGCGCTCTGGAGTAATACTTCCTCTAATTGAATCTTGATGGGTAAAGGTCTGAGCAGTTCCAAATAGGCTCAACATGCTCAGAACTAAAATGATCAATAGTTTCATTATCTGATAATTTTATTTGGGAATACTACTGGACTCTCATGTCCATCAGTTCCTACAGCTGCTACTCCGAAGAAATAATTATCGATTACAATACCTTTTAAGGTGTGTTTGGTGTCTTCTACATAAATAGAATGATCCCATGTAGGAGAGGTGGTGTCTCTCCAATAGACTTTATAACCCTTAGCACCAGAAACTTCACTCCACTCCAATCGAGCGTTAGCTTCTACAATTCCCCCGATACCAACTGTTGTTGGAGCAGGAGGAGCCCATGCCAAAGAGGCTAAGTTTATAGCATTTACGGCTGTGAGCTTAGCAGCATAGTCAAAGTTGACATGCTCAAAAGTATCTCCGTAATTAATTCCATTTTCTGTTCTAATATCTTGGTGTTGTTGGGTGTAATTTTCATGCGCTTCCATGATACGAATACCCGCAAAACCAGCATCGTTAAATGGTCTATGGTGACCACCACGTCCAAAGCGATCCAAGCGATAGATCATCATGGGATTCATACTCGGCATATAAGTTTTGACGTTGTGATGCACATAACGAGCTAATTGTCTGGATATCCCATCGACTTCTCCTCCGTAAAATCGTCTTGATTTTCGAGCTTGTTCGGATTCAGTAGGAGGTACAGGTTCAGAAAAGATTCTAAAATCAACATTACTGATTGTTCCATCGACTCCTTTGATGTTTCCAATCATATCATTGTTGAGAATGCCGATGATATCCCATCCTTTTTCTTTGGCATAGGCTGCAAGACCTTTTCCTCCATAAAGCCCTTGTTCTTCGCCAGAAAGTCCCACAAAAATAATGGAGTTTTCAAAACTGTATTTAGAGAGTACTCGCGCGGCTTCAATGGTACCAGCCATACCCGATGCATTGTCATTAGCTCCAGGTGAATCAGATGTGTAATCAGTTGGATCACTGACTCTTGAGTCAATATCACCACTCATAATCACAAAGCGATTGGGATATTTGGTTCCTCTTTTAATAGCTACAATATTGACAATATCAACATCTTTAACAATTCTTGCTCCATCACCTTTAGGCGTAAAGTTGTGTTGCTCAAAAACCTCTAAACAGTTATTACAATCTTTAGAAATTCTATTGAATTCTGCTTTGATCCAACGACGAGCAGCACCTATTCCTCGCTTTGTTGAGATGGTATCAGATAAGGTGTGTCTGGTTCCAAAATCAACTAAAGTTTTTACAGTAGATTTTATACGATCAGGTGATACATCATTGATGATGTCGTAAATTCTAGAATCGGTTTGAGCATAAGAAAAGGCTGTAACTAAAAACGCTATAAAGAAAATAAAGGGTTTCATTTGTTTGAATTTACTGTTTTTTATCGGTCAAATGCATTTCGCAATCAATAATTCCAATAGGTATAAGAATAAATATTCTCATTTCACAGGGTTTAGTTTGTCATAAAAATAACACTTTAGACTTAAAGGATCATCAATTTTGAAACTTTATTGGCTTTTACAATGTGCTTGAATCCGCCAAATCGATTATTTTTTTTAAAACCAAGTCGTAATCCTCCTCTTCGGTGAATGCATTCATCGTATTGAGTCGAATATAGACTTTTTCGTTGAGGGTGGTTTGTAGAATGTAAAACTCACCTTCTTCTAGAAGTGTTTGTCTAATTTCTTTGTTGATCTGATTGAGCTCTTGATCTGTATTGGAGGAATCGACATATCTAAAGCAGAGAATATTGGTGTCTGGATCAACTGCTAATTCAAGATTGGGATGTTGTTTGATTTTATCAGCCAATATTCTGCAATTGTCATACATTTTGGTTACAAATTCATCAAATACATCTTCGGAATAGGCTTTAATCATTACATACCACTCAATAGCCATCATGTTTTTGGTGCACTCAAAGGTTCGTTTGGCCAAATTACTCCAGTCTTCTTCTTCGGTTGCTGTAAGTAGGTAATCTGCCTTTTGTTTAAAGGTGTTATAGGAATCAGTTCCATTTTTAAAGAGTACAGCCGTGGTAATAGCGGGTAACATCATCATTTTATGTCCATCGATTACAACGGAATCGGCTTTTTTGATTCCTGTTAAATCTCCTTTGTATTTAGTGGAAAAAATAGCGGCTCCACCGTGAGCTGCATCGATGTGATACCAGATGGAATGTTTTTGACAAAATTCAGCAATAAAATTTAGGTCATCAATTTTACCAGTAGCAGTTGAGGGAGCATTTCCTACAAAGGCGATTACTTCAATTCCTTGTTCCAATGCGCTTTGATAGTTTTTTTCGACTAGATGTTCATCAATGGTAAAATCTTCTTTTGAAGGAAGTAAGATGAGTCCTTCAGCATCTAATCCCATGATTCTAGCGGTGCGCTCAATTGAATAATGCGCTTGTTCACCCACCATGAT
>JAYPEX010000010.1:50373-60892 GCA_038125995.1 Flavobacteriaceae bacterium | reverse complement strand
CCATGATTCTAGCGGTGCGCTCAATTGAATAATGCGCTTGTTCACCCACCATGATACCCAGTCGTTTGGCATTTGGATGACGGTTCAAGTAGGCTGCCTTAGCGGCTAAAAGGGCTGTTAAATTCCCCAAGGATCCACCAGAGGTCAAAAAGCCTCTTGAGTTTTTGTCATAACCAACTTTGTCAGAAAGCAATTCACAAACAATACGTTCAATAGCGTTGTTGGCCATCCCCATTTCATAGACTGCTGATCCATTGTTTAAAAAGGAACTTACGAGTCCTGCAATAGCGCTCAGTGGAGCAGTTGCTCCCACTTGGTGCCCCATATATTTTTTGTGATGGGTGCGTACCGATCGATCTAGAACGTTTTCAAAAAAATTTTCAGCTGAAGTAAATTCAAAGTCATTCCAGAATTGATATTCAGTTTCGGCATCCTTGTAGGGAATCGCTTTCCCTTGACCACTAATGGTATTTTTCAAATGATTAGACAGTAATTCTACTGTTGAATTCGCTTGTTTTTTAAAGTCCTCAGCGTTGTATACCTTAGAGAGTTTTGATGCGTTCATTGAAGGGTATTTAGCACTAGCAATTTAAATAAAAAAAGCTATCCAACGGATAGCTTTTACCTACTAAATTAAATTTCAACTATTGATCAAAAGTATAGCCGTCTTTGGCTTTAATTTCGTCAGCAATTAAATTCTTAAGTTCGATGACATTGGGGTAATTCGCGTATTTGGTAAAGCGTCTAAGTCCCATCAGTAACATTCGCTGCATATCTCCATCAGCAAAAGAGATGATTGCTTCTTTTCCCTTGGATGCAGCTATTTCAACAGCTTGGTAGAGGTAGAGTTTCGACATAGCAATCTCAGCCTTTTGACTGTCTTCTCCAAATCGTTTGGCGTTTTTCTCAGTTCTAAGGATGGCTGATTCTGCCATATAGATCTCAATGAGCATATCAGAAGCAGCTAAGAGTAGTTGTTGGTGTTTTTCGAGTTCCATTCCAAAAGTTTCAACAGCTTTTCCAGCAACCATTAAAAAGGCCTTTTTGAGTTTTTTAATCATGTCTTTTTCCTGAGCAAAGAGCACTGAGTAATCTGGAGTGTCAAAATCAGGAATACCGAGTAGTTCTTCGCCCACAGCAGTAGCTGGACCTAGAAGATCTACATGGCCTTTCATCGCTTTTTTGAGCAACATACCTACGATGAGCATACGGTTGATTTCATTGGTTCCCTCGTAAATTCTTGCGATACGCGCATCTCTATAGGCAGATTCCATCGGAGCATCGGCACTAAATCCCATTCCACCGTAGAGCTGTACCCCTTCGTCAGCTGTTTGCTGAGCGTCTTCAGATAGTGCAATCTTTAAGATGGATGCTTCAATAGCGTATTCTTCAACTCCTTTGAGTTCTGCTTCTTGATGTGAATTACCTGCAGCTTCTCTTAGGGCTATACGATCTTCAATGTTCTTTGAGGCTCTATAGACTGCAGATTCTCCTACATAGGTATTGGTGGCCATTTGAGCAAGCTTGGCTTTAATAGCACCAAAGTCTCCAATTGGAATTTTAAATTGTAAGCGCTCTTTAGCATAGGAAGTCGAGAGATTGGTGATTCTTCGCTGTGCTTCGATACAAGCACCAGCAAGTTTAATACGACCAACATTAAGGGCATTCATGGCTATTTTAAAACCATTGCCTCTTTCTGAGAGCATATTTTCTACAGGAACTTTGGTGTTGTCAAAGAATACCTGACGAGTAGAAGAGGAGTGAATTCCCATTTTGTGTTCTTCCTCTCCCATGCTGATGCCGTTGTTGGGATCGTTTTCTACAATAAAACCAGTGATGTATTTGTCGTCTTCAATTCGAGCAAAGACGATAAATAGATTACAGAATCCCGCATTGGAGATCCACATTTTTTGACCTGTGATTAAATAGTGGTTACCATCGTCGCTGAGAACTGCTTTCGTCTTACCTGAGTTCGCATCAGACCCCGCTGTAGGCTCAGTTAAACAATAGGCACCGAACCACTCACCACTGGCGAGTTTGGGAACGTATTTTTGTTTTTGTTCTTCAGTTCCATAGAGTGTGATTGGTAGGGTTCCAATCCCTGTATGTGCCCCAAAAGCAGTACTAAAGGATCCTGTTACTCCAGAGATATAATCACAGACGAGCATGGTAGATACAAATCCCATTCCCATTCCACCATAGGCTTCTGGTACAGCGATGGATAGGAGTCCTAGTTCACCAGCTTTTTTCATGCACTGAAAAGTGAACTCATAATCTTTTTTCTCAAAGCGTTCCCAATTAGCCCAAAGTTCGCGGTCTACGAATTCCTTCGTGCTATCGCGCATCATCTTTTGTTCTTCAGAGAGATCCTCCAAAGTAAAAACATCATCGCATGAGGTTTCTTTCACAATAAAATGTCCACCTCTTAATAATTCATTTTTTTCTTGAGTTTCCATATGCTCAGTGTTTATTGTAAAAATTCAAAAATTCCAGCAGCACCTTGACCTGTTCCTACACACATCGTAACGATTCCGTGCTTGCCTTTTAAGTTTCTAGATCTCATTTCAGAAATGAGTTGGGTTGTGAGTTTCGCTCCTGTGCATCCCAAGGGATGTCCGAGTGCGATAGCTCCACCGTTTACATTGACGATCTCGGGATTGAGCCCTAGGGTTTTTATAACGGCTAGTGACTGTGAAGCAAAGGCTTCATTGAGTTCTATAAGTTCAATTTGCTCTTGTTGTAAACCTGCTAATTTTAAGGCTTTAGGAATCGCTTCCACGGGTCCAATTCCCATGATTCTAGGAGGAACTCCTGCTGCTGCATAGGATGCCAGTCGTGCAATGGGTTCTAAATTGAGTTCTTTGACTAAATCTTCACTCATTACCATTACAAAGGCAGCACCATCACTCATTTGAGAGGAGTTACCAGCAGTAACACCACCTCTAGCATCAAATACGGGTCTTAATTTAGAAAGTGCTTCTATCGAAGTGTCTTTTCGTGGCCCTTCATCACGGTCAACCGTGTAGGTTTTGGACGCTTTCTTTCCATTGGAGTCCACATAGATCTGCTCGATTGTAATCGGGACAATTTGATCCTTAAATTTTTCAGCTTCTTGAGCAGCAATTGCTTTTTGATGGGATTGATAGGAGAATTGATCTTGTTCTTCTCGGCTTACTTCATACTGACGTGCAACAGCTTCAGCTGTAAGTCCCATTCCCCAATAGTAATCCTCTAATCCTTTCTTGGCGAGTTCATAACTAGGAGTAGGTTTGTAACCTCCCATTGGAATATAACTCATGCTTTCAGCTCCTCCTGCAATAATACAGTCCGCCATTCCCGATTGTATTTTGGCAGTAGCAATTGCTATGGTTTCAAGCCCTGAGGCACAGTATCGATTGACAGTCATTCCAGGTACATCGACAACATCGAGCCCCATTAGCGAAATAAACCTTCCCACATTGAGCCCTTGTTCAGCTTCAGGCATGGCATTACCAACAATCACATCATCGATTCTTTTTTTGTCGAGTTCTGGAAGTTGTTCTAAGAGGTATTGAATAGTTTCAGCAGCCAATTCATCCGGTCTTTTAAAACGGAAGACTCCTTTTGGAGCTTTTCCAACAGCAGTGCGATAGGCTTTGACAATATAGGCAGTTTTCATTTGTTTAATTTCTTAAGGGTTTACCAGTTTTTAACATATGTTGGATGCGCTCAAGTGTTTTTCGTTCACTACAGAGAGAAAGGAACGCTTCTCGTTCTAAGTCCAATAAGTATCGCTCTGATACTAGTGTTGCCTCAGAGAGATCACCTCCAGCCATGACATAGGCTAATTTGTTTGCGATTTTCTTATCGTGCTCCGAGATATAATTACCTGCAAGCATGGAATCGGTTCCCACCATAAACATTCCCAAAGCTTGTTTTCCGAGTACTTTGATATCGGTTCTTTCAATCGGTTTGGTATAACCTGCATCAGCCATGAGCATCGCATGTGCCTTGGCAACGGCTAATTGACGGTCCTTATTGACGACTACCACATCTTTTCCCTTTTGCATGGAGTAATTGTCATAAGCTTCATAGGCAGAGGTAGAAACCTTAGCCATAGCGATCGCTAAAAAGTGCTCTCTTAGACTGTTGAGTTCCACATCGTTTTTCTGATAGGTGTCAGAAGCTCTGAGGGTCATTTCTTTGGAACCTGCACCACCTGGGATCACTCCGACTCCAAATTCAACAAGCCCCATATAGGTTTCTGCAGCAGCGACAATCTTATCAGCGTGTAAACTGAGTTCGCATCCGCCCCCAAAAGTCATTCCATGTGGTGCAGAAATAGTTGGGATGGAACTGTAACGCATACGCATCACCGTATTTTGGAACATTTTGATAGCATTGTTGAGCTCTTCGTATTCTTGTTCGACAGCCATCATAAATATCATCGCTAGATTGGCTCCCACTGAAAAGTTAGGGCCTTGGTTTCCAACGATTAGACCTCTAAAGTCTTTTTCAGCAATGTCGATTGCTTTATTGAGTCCTTGAATGACATCACCCCCAAGGGTGTTCATCTTGGATCGAAACTCTACATTTAAAATACCATCGCCTAAATCTTCTACGACCACACCAGAGTTTTTGTAAACAGCGGATTGTTCGCGAATATTATCTAAAATGATAAAGGACTCCTGTCCTGGAATCTTCAGCTGTTCTTTTGAATTGGTGTTGTAATAGTAATTAGCACCTTCCTTAACAGTGTAAAAAGTGTGTTTGTTTTCAGCGAGTTCTGCAACCCAATCAGCCACTTCTAATCCCTGTGCATTAGCCAAACCAACACCTTCTTTGATTCCAATGGCTTGCCATATCTGAAAAGGACCGTGTTGCCATCCAAATCCAGCCTTCATTGCATCGTCGATCTGGTAACAGTGATCGGCAATTTCAGGGATACGATGGGAAACATAAGCAAATAGTGCACCAAATGACTTTCTGTAAAATTCACCAGCCTTATCTTTACCTTTAATAAGGACCGAAAAACGATCGATCACCTCATCGATTGTTTTGGTAAGCTCTAGGGTAGCAAATTTTGCTCTTTTATTCACTCGGTATTCAAGTGTATTTAAATCTAAGGTCTGAATTTCAGAACCTCCCTTTTCGTTTTTAACTTTTTGATAAAATCCTTTTCCAGTCTTAGATCCCAGCATATTCTCTTTCTGCATATGGGCTATAAAATCAGGAATTTTAAAAAGCTCTAAACGTTCATCTTCCTTACAGTTTTCTTCAATTCCATTAGCAACGTGAACAAGGGTGTCTAATCCAACCACATCAACAGTTCTAAAAGTCGCTGATTTTGGTCTACCGATGACAGGTCCTGTGAGTTTATCCACTTCTTCAACAGTCATATCTAATTCCTTCACTAAGTGAAATAGCGATTGTATTCCAAAAATTCCGATGCGATTCCCAATAAAAGCTGGAGTGTCTTTTGCAATGACACTGGTTTTTCCAAGGAATTTTTCGCCATATGAATTTAAAAAGTCAATCACAGAGGAATCTGTTTTTGGACCAGGAATGATTTCAAAAAGTTTGAGATAACGGGCAGGGTTAAAGAAATGCGTTCCGCAAAAGTGCTTCTGAAAATCGTCACTTCTACCTTCACTCATAAATCGAATTGGGATCCCAGAGGTATTAGAGGTTACAAGGGTGCCTTGTTTACGGTATTTTTCAACTTGTTCATATACCTGCTTTTTAATGTCTAAACGTTCAACAACTACCTCGATGATCCAGTCCACGTCAGCAATCTTAGACATGTCATCTTCAGTATTACCTGTGCTGATTCGTCCAGCAAAGGAGCTGTGATAGAATGGTGCAGGTTTGTGGCTAAGAGCCTTTATTAGTGCTGTTTCAGAGAGGTAATTTCTCTTGTTTTTGCACTTTGAAGCTAATTTTGGATCCATTTTGTCTTCAGGAATGACAATATCCAGAAGCATCACTTTGACTCCAATATTTGCAAAGTGAGCAGCGATACCAGAACCCATAATTCCAGAACCGATAACTGCTACTTTTTCAATGTGTTTTCTCATTTTATTCAATTTGTTCGTTTGCGTAACTTTTAATTACCTCAATGACTTCAAAGAAATTTTGAAGTTTTTCCTTGCTGAGTTTATGGTCGATGATTTCATTAAAGTGAAAGACCTCTTTTTTTGATTCATCTCTCATTTTAAGACCTTCTTTGGTCAATTGTATGATTACAGATCTACCGTCTGTAGGATGTGCTACTTTTTTGATGACCCCTTTTGCTTCCATGAGTTTTAAGGTTCTTGAAAGTGAAGTGGCTTCAATTCCCATCAGTGGCCCTAGTGCAGTTGATGGAGTTCCTATTTTTGGATCAATACTCAAGAGAACAAATGCTTGAGTCATAGTTGCTCCATAGGACTTTGCACGTTCGTTGTACATCTTCTGAACAGCTTGCCATGCTGTTCTAAGTGCGTAATCAATAGTTGTTTTGCTCATAAGATTTGAAATCACCTTAAATATATAAAATAATATTATGCATGCATAATAAATTTGTGTTAATTTTTTGTAATTTGACTTCACAAACAAAAGACTATGCAACAACCGAAAAGACTTTTTGATTTTGCTTATTGGGAGCGAGATAATTATAATTTAGAGAAAGCCTTTGTATCTAAGTATCAGGGAACTTGGGAGACTACTTCATCAGAAGACTATATCAATAAAGGGAATAGTATCAGTAGAGCTCTTTTGAGATTAGGTGTACAAGCCAATGACAAAATTGCCGTTATTTCATCGACGAATAGAACTGAGTGGCATATTATGGATTTAGGAGTACTTCAAATAGGAGCTCAAAATGTACCTATTTATCCAACGATTTCTATTGAAGATTATGAGTATGTTTTGAATCATTCAGAATCAAAATACTGTTTTATTTCATGCGAGTTTGTCTATGAAAAAATTAAAGCTATTAAGGATCGTACTTCTTTAATTGAAATATACTCATTTAACGAAATTCCTGGATGTAAACACTGGACTGAATTATTGCAATTAGGTGCTGACCCATCGAATCAAAGTGAAGTAGATTCACTAAAAGATGCCGTAAAAGAAGAAGATCTAGCTACTATTATATATACCTCGGGAACTACTGGTAAACCAAAAGGTGTGATGCTCTCTCATCGCAATGTAGTGAAGAACGTTATTTATTCCTGTGATCGTCTTCCCTTAGAACGGGGCTCTAGTCGTGCACTGAGCTTTTTACCGATCTGTCATATATTTGAAAGAGTGATTACCTATATCTATCAATATGTAGGAGTTGAAATTGTGTTTGCAGAATCTCTTGAAACCATAAGTGATGATCTAAAAGAATTTAAGCCTGAAGTGATGACAGCGGTACCTAGGTTGTTAGAAAAGGTGTATGACAGTATCATAGCCAAGGGTACAGCACTTACAGGGATTAAGAAAATATTGTTTTTCTGGGCTGTAAATCTCGGCCTAAACTACGAACCCTACGGACAAAACGGTTGGTGGTATGAACGCAAATTAAAGATTGCACGAAAACTTATTTTTAGTAAGTGGAAAGAAGGATTGGGAGGAAACCTCAAACTGATCGCTTCTGGTTCTGCTGCTCTTCAGCCTCGATTAGCACGTATATTTAATGCAGCTGAATTGGGTGTAATGGAAGGATACGGTTTAACCGAGACTTCTCCTGTGGTGTCAGTTAACGATATGAGAGATGGAAAGTTTCGAATAGGAACGGTAGGTCAACTCATTGCAGATACTGAGGTGAAAATTGCAGAGGACGGCGAAATTCTCGTAAAAGGACCTCAAGTGATGATGGGTTATTACAAAGATCCAGAAAAGACGGCTGAGGTTATTATAGATGGTTATTTTCATACGGGAGATATTGGTGAACTAGATTCCGATGGTTTTTTAAGAATTACCGACCGCAAAAAAGAAATGTTTAAGACCTCAGGAGGAAAGTACGTCGCTCCTCAACTCATAGAAAACAGGTTCAAACAATCGAGATTCATTGAACAAATTATGGTTGTTGGTGAGGGAGAGAAGATGCCTGCAGCAATTATTCAACCCGACTTTGTCTTTTTAGGAAATTGGGCAAAGAAAAAGGGAATTAATTTTGATAATAATGAAGAGTTAGTCGCTTCTGAGAAAGTAATAAATCGCATTCAGAAAGAAGTTGATGAGGCGAATGAAGATTTTGCAAAGTTTGAAAAGGTAAAGCAATTTAGACTAAGTCCCATTCAATGGACTCCAGATTCAGGACACTTAACTCCAACGATGAAACTCAAACGTAAAATCGTTAAAGAACTTCACAAAGATCTATACGAATCCATTTATAGACCTTAATATTGACAAAAAAATAGCCCTTCATTTGAAGGGCTTCTTTTTTAGTTGTGTTTTTCAATCCATTTACGAGCATTGATAAATGCTTCAATCCAAGGACTGACCTTATCATCTCTATCTTTTGGGTAATCTGCCCAGTTCCACTGAAAGATGGAACGTTCAATATGAGGCATCGTCACTAAATGTCTACCAGTTGCATCGGTAAGCATTGCTGTGTTGTAATCACTTCCATTAGGATTGGATGGATAGGCATCATAAGCATATTGAGCTACGATATTATAGTGTTCTCTCGATAGTGGAAGGTTGAATTTACCTTCTCCATGTGAAATCCATACTCCTAGGGTCGTTCCAGCAAGTGATGAAAGCATCACAGAGTTGTTTGCTCCAATAGTTACCGAAGTAAAACTGCTCTCGTGTTTGTGAGAATCGTTGTGAAGCATTTTACCGTGAACTTCTAATTCTGGATGAATAAGTTCCAATTCCATAAAGAGTTGACATCCATTACAGATACCCACTGATAGGGTATCAGGTCTATCAAAGAAGTTTTTAAGTGCTTTATTAGCCTTTTCATTGTATTTAAATGCTCCAGCCCAACCTTTAGCAGATCCTAAAACATCGGAGTTGGAAAATCCACCAACAGCGCCGATAAATTGAATGTCTTCAAGAGTTTCTCTACCTGATATCAAGTCCGTCATGTGGACGTCTTTTACATCAAATCCAGCTAAATACATCGCATTGGCCATTTCTCGTTCCGAGTTGGATCCTTTTTCTCTTAGTATGGCAGCTTTTGGTCTTTTTCCTTTTGGAAGTTCTGGTAATTGACCGTTAAATCCACTAGGGAAATTGTACGTTAACGCTTGTTTTTTATAATTGTTAAAACGCTCTAATGCTTTGTTATTAGCAGTTTGCTTACTGTCTAACAAATAGGATGTTTTATACCAAATATCTCTTAGTTGAGGTATCGGTAAGATAAGTTCGGTCTTATTGTGTTTAAGTCCAATGACTCCTTTTGCAATGGCCTTGCCAATTTTTAGCGCTTGAATGTCTGCTTCTTCAATAGCCTTTTCAGCTACTGTGTCTTTAGCTTGAATTAAGATACCAGCATTCTCAGCAAAAAGGACCTTGATTAAATCATTTTCCTTTAATGAACTTAAATCAATTGAAGCTCCAAGGTCATTATCTGCAAAACACATTTCGAGTAGAGCAGTTATGAGTCCACCAGAACTGATATCGTGTCCGGCAGCGATCTGATTGTCTTTAATGAGTTCTTGAATTTTATTAAAGGCCTTCTTGACAAAAGCAGCGTCTTTTACATCAGGAACTTCGCTCCCAACAGTATTTAATATCTGAGCAAATGAAGATCCTCCCAGTTTAAACTGATCTTGTGAGAAGTTGATATAATAAATGGCTCCAGCATTTCTTTGAAGCATGGGTTCCACCACCTTTGTAAAATCAGAACAATGAGCAGCAGCAGATATAATTACGGTACCAGGAGCAATGACATCACCATCAGGATAACGTTGTTTCATAGAAAGGGAATCTTTTCCGGTTGGAACATTGATTCCGAGCTCTATGGCATAGTCAGAAACCGCTTGAACAGCTTCGTATAAACGAGCATCTTCACCAGGGTTGTTACAAGGCCACATCCAGTTTGCCGATAGGGAAACGGATTGCAATTGATCTTGTAATGGAGCCCAAATGATATTGGTCAAGGATTCTGTGATACTATTTCTACTACCTGCAGCAGGATTGACAAGTGCTGATACGGGACTGTGTCCAATAGCAGTCGCAACTCCGTCTACTCCTTTGTAATCCAAGGCCATCACACCACAGTTGTTAAGTGGTAATTGAAGTGGTCCAACACATTGTTGGATGGCAACTTTTCCACCGACACAGCGATCCACTTTATTAGTAAGCCAGTCTTTACAACCAACAGACTCCAGTTGTAGTACATTTTCAATATACATTGATAGCTCATTGATATCATAAGCTACATCTTTGTAGTTACGGTCTATCTTTTTGTCTTCCATAATGGTTTTTGGCGCAGAACCAAACATATCAGAAAGGGCTAGATCCATTGGTTTTTCACCAGTAGTCTTCGATTCAAAACTAAAGCGATAATCTTTAGTCACCTCTCCAACTTCATACATTGGAGCACGTTCTCTATCGG
>JAYPEX010000010.1:46154-50273 GCA_038125995.1 Flavobacteriaceae bacterium | reverse complement strand
CGATAATCTTTAGTCACCTCTCCAACTTCATACATTGGAGCACGTTCTCTATCGGATACTCTTTTTAAGAAAGCAGTGTCTTTTTCTCCGATTACAAGTCCCATACGCTCTTGAGATTCGTTTCCGATAATCTCTTTTGCAGAAAGGGTAGGGTCTCCAACAGGAAGTTGGTCCAAATCAATTTTTCCACCAGTTTCTTCAACGAGTTCTGAAAGACAGTTGAGGTGTCCACCAGCTCCGTGATCGTGAATCGATACAATTGGATTATTGTCTGATTCAATCATTCCACGGATAGCATTGGCAGCTCTTTTTTGCATTTCTGGATTCGAACGCTGAATCGCGTTGAGCTCGATAACCTCCCCGAAGGCTCCAGTGTCAGCACTAGATACGGCTGCGCCACCCATACCAATACGGTAGTTGTCACCACCTAAGATGACAATCTTATCACCTTTCTCTGGACGGTCTTTTAAAGCTTGAGACGCTTTCCCAAATCCAATACCACCAGCCTGCATAATCACTTTGTCGTATCCAACTTTTCGGCCATCTTCTTCATGTTCGAAGGTCAATACCGATCCATTGATCAGTGGTTGTCCAAATTTATTTCCAAAATCAGAAGCACCATTCGATGCTTTGATTAAAATGTCGATTGGGTTTTGATAGAGCCACTTACGAGCAGGCATTCCATTTCGCTCCCAAGATCTTCCATCTAAAACTCTTGAATAAGGAGTCATATAAACTGCTGTTCCTGCAAGTGGAAGCGCTCCTTTTCCTCCAGCGAGACGATCTCTAATTTCACCACCCGAACCAGTCGCAGCACCGTTAAATGGCTCTACAGTTGTTGGGAAGTTATGCGTTTCAGCTTTGAGAGAAAGTACGGTTTCCATTTCAGTTTCCTGATAGTAATCAGGCTGATCTGGTGTTTTAGGAGCAAATTGAATTGCTTTAGGTCCTTTGATAAAAGCGACATTATCTTTATATGCAGATACTACTGAATTAGGATGTGTCTCCGTAGTTTTTCTAATGAGTTTAAAGAGGGAGTGTGGCTTTTCAACTCCATCAATTACAAAGTTCCCATTAAATATTTTATGTCTACAATGTTCTGAATTGACTTGTGAAAATCCAAATACCTCAGCATCTGTTAATTTTCTGCCAATACGCTCAGAAACCTCTTCAAGGTAAGTGACTTCATCATCACTCAAAGACAATCCTTCCTGAATATTATAGGCTGCAATGTCTTCAATTTCAAGAATAGCCTCAGGCTTTATGTCAACTCTGAATAAAGATTGATCTAAACTTGAAAATTTTTGAGAGAGCATTGGATCAAAGTCCTCAAAGCTTTCGTCAACTTTATAGTATTCTTCTATTCGAATAACACCTTTAATCCCCATGTTTTGGGTAATTTCAGTAGCATTCGTACTCCAAGGACTGATCATGGTGGCTCTTGGACCAATGAAATATCCTGAAAGACGCTCCTCTTTTAAGAGGTTTTCATTTCCGAACAACCATGTTAATTTTGAAGTATCGTCTGCAGATAATTCGTCAGTAGTTTCTACTGCAAAAACTTTTTGAGAAGGATTCCCGAAAAAATGGATCATAATCACTGTTTTAAGACCCTGCAAATTTAAGGTAAATTCAGCGATTATTCCCTATATCAAATAAGGAGTTATTAAAGAAAGTTGTTAATAGATTATTCGACTTTTTTGAGAAGCGCCATATAGAAACCATCATAACCGCTCTTTGATGCAAAAACGTGATTCTCTTTTTCTAATTGAAAGGATTTACCTGCTTCAGTATTTAAAAAAGCCGCTACCTGCAATTGATTCTCTTGTGGTAAGATCGAACAGGTTGCATAAACCATTTTACCTCCAGTTTTAACCATTTTGCTATAAGATTCAATAATCTCAGCCTGAGTTTTTAAAACGCGATCCAAAAACGACTGATCGAGTTTCCACTTCGCATCTGGATTTCTTCTAAGAACACCAAGACCTGTACAAGGAGCATCGATAAGAAGACGATCCGCCTGCCCTTTTAACTTTTTAATCACTTTGGTAGAATCGATGACTCTCGCTTCTATATTGTGTACTCCGTTACGCTTTACTCTTCGTTTTAATTCTTTTAATTTATTTTCATAAATATCGAGTGCAATCAATTGACCTTTATTTTTCATTTGAGAAGCGATGTGAAGAGATTTTCCTCCAGCACCTGCGCAGGCATCAATCACTCGCATACCTGGTTCTACTTCTAAAAAGGGTGCTACTAATTGAGAAGAGGCATCTTGAACTTCAAACCATCCATTTTGAAATACATCCGTTTTAAAGACATTTGATCTTCTTTTGAGAATTAAAGCATCCGGATAATCTTCTGATTTATCGGTGACAATATCCAGTTTTAAGAGTTCCTTATAGAGTTGTTCTCTAGTGCATTTAAGTGTATTAGTTCTCAGGACCACTTGTGCTTCTTGATTGAGCGCGTGTAATTCTTTAGCCCAAAATTCTTCACCTAAAGCTTTAACTCCTAATTCATCCATCCAATCTGGAATGGATTCTGCAATTTTTCGAGTAGCTGATAATTCGTCAAATTTCCCCTTGATTCTTCGCTCAGGAGTTCCTTCTATCTGTTTCCAATCAGGTAGTTGATGTCCTTTGAGTACAGCCCAGACAGCCCATATTCTGTATAAATTTTCTCTGCTGTAAGGTGCTTTTACCTCTGCAATAGTTTCATACAATCTTTTGTAGCGAACAATTTCATAGGTGGTTTCAGCGATGAATCCACGATCTCTAGCACCCCAACGCTTGTCAAATTTTAAAACTTTTTCAACGACCTTGTCTGCGTATTGGCCTTCGTTAAAAATCATATGACAGGCGTCGACTACTGCAAAGACTAGATTTCTGTGTAATTTCATAGGAACTTTAATTCTGCTGCAAAGCTAAGCTTAATTTTTGTACTTTTTACTCATGAAACCAAGCTATCTTATCATCCTATCATTTCTATTACTCGCTTGTAACTCAAAAGAAATGAAACCCATTACTATTGTTAAGGTCAGTGAACTCTATAAGGATTCTGTATCCATACGTTCAATTTCAATAAAAGATCAACAGTTGTTTTTTGGAACCTCAAAGGCCTATGTTGGAATCTTAGATCTAAAAACTTATCAACTCGATACGCTTGTGTTTCCTCGACAGGCCTTTAGAGCTACTGCAATTAATTCAAACTCCTATCTTGCTCTGTCGCTAAATAATCCAACTCAATTACTAAGGATTGATTCACAGAAGAATTCTGAATTGGTATACACGGAGACTGGAGAAGGTGTCTTTTACGACGCCTTACATTTTATCGATGATCAAGTTGGTTTTGGTCTGGGGGATAATTACGGTGGTTGTATGTCCGTTGTTAAAACGACTGATGGTGGAAAAAGTTGGATCAAATTAAATTGTGAAGTATTACCTGAATCCATCAAAGGAGAAGGTGCTTTTGCTGCTAGTAATACCAATATTGAATCCTTTGGGTCTACCATATGGATGGCAACAACTTTGGGAAAAGTCTACAGATCAGAAGATTTTGGAGTTCATTGGACAGCTGTTCAAAGTCCCTTAGTCGATAAATCAACGACTCATGGAATTTACTCTATGGATTTTTACGACCAACAACGAGGAATTATCTATGGAGGAGATTATACCAAGCCTGAATTCAATAAAAATAATATTGCAGTTACCTCAGATGGAGGTCAGAATTGGAAACTGATAGCAGATGGAACCAATCAAGGTTATAAGAGTTGTGTTCAATACGTTCCTAATTCAAATGGTCAGCAATTGATTGCAGTAGGGTTCACTGGAATTGCAGTGTCAAATGATAGTGGAAACACATGGTCATCACTTTCAGATGAGGGATTTTACACAATTCGATTTGTGGACGAATCAACTGCTTATGCAGCTGGTAATGGAAGAATTGCTAAATTAGAATTTAACTAAGTTGCGCAATAACCTTATCGAGTTTTGTGTTGATTTCACTCGCTAAAGTTCCTAATTTTTCATTCTCTACAGACATCATGGAAGCCATCGGGTCAACTGCAGATACTTCGATTCTTCCATCCTCGTGTTGTTGTACCACAACATTGCAAGG
>JAYPEX010000010.1:40145-46054 GCA_038125995.1 Flavobacteriaceae bacterium | reverse complement strand
GCTATTTCTTTAGATTGATTTTCTTGATCTCTTCGTTCTCTGTGCATTCTCATTAGTTTTCTTCTAAAGCTATCTTCAGCTCTAGGCAATAAGAGTACTTTTTTGGTTGGCAAAACATTTTGTAAATCCTTGTAGAGTTTCATGGTTCTCAAATGTTCTGCAGTTCGCTCAGCTATGTATTCTTCAAGAAGTTTTTTAGCTTCAGACTCACTCAGTGAGCCAGGATCTTCATTGGATGATTCAGCTCTTTTTCTCATCGATAGCCACATTTCAATTTGAGCTTCTTCAAATTGATTGTATACAGGCCAAAAATTAGATGCTTCTTCAGCAGTCAAGGAGAGTTGTTCTGTAAAATAAGCAACTTTGAAACTCTTAATTTTTTCGAATTGATTATTCTCACTATTAGTTTGTGCGTACGAAAATAGTGTACAAAAGATTAAGAGAAGTGAAAGGTAGAGTTTAGTAGTCATTTCCAAAGAGATTTAATTCTGAATATTCTTCTATTTGTAAATCGATATAGTCTTCAATAGCGGACTTGTTGGAAGCTAAAAAATCCAATTCAGAAGTCCCTTGAGGTAAGTTGCTCGCTAATTCATAATTATCAAAAGAGGTTTGAGTAGATCTCAGATACGAATCGACCTCATTAAAACTCAATTGCTCAAAATCTAATACAGTTGATTGGTTAGAATTGATAAGGATGGGAACAGCAATTAAGATTGTGATGGCTGCCGCTATTGCAGTAATCTTATAACTGTTGAACAATCGAACAACTTTTGGTTTGGACTCCTTCTCTTTCTCTGGAAGCCTTACCTTAAATGAATCAAAGTAGTTGTCTGGAGCGCTAAAGCCAGAACGAGCCTTCTTTTCTCCAAGGGAAACCTTGAAGTCTTCCAGATAATTTTCTGGTATTTTAAAGGGATTATTTTTTGGTATCTCGTTCATATCAAGTAAGATGTGTTTTTTTACAAAAGGTTTAATGCTCGGTTAAAAATTCTTTAATTTTTGTGGTAGCATGATGGTAGGAAGCTTTTAATGCACCTACGGAGGTCTCCAATATTTCAGATATTTCCTCGTATTTCATTTCTTCAAAATACTTCATATTAAAAACCAATCGTTGCTTTTCTGGAAGGCTTGCCAATGCTTTTTGAAGGGAGGTTTCGATGGCATCTCCCTCAAAATACACATCAGATTCTAATTGCGAAGCTTTTTGGTCGATATAATCACTCGATTCGATGCCTAATTTTCTAGATTTTTGTCTTAAAAAACTCAAGGCTTCATTAGTTGCAATTCGATAGAGCCAGGAATAAAGCTTGGAATTGCCTTTAAATGAATTGATATTTTCAAAACATTTGATAAAGGTGTTTTGAAGCACATCATCGGTATCGTCGTGATCGAGTAATATTCTACGAATATGCCAATACAAACGCTCCTTATAAGCATCAACTAGCATTTCAAATGCCGAGTGCTTTAAGCTTTCATTTTGTAGATTTTCAACAAGTAGACGTTCTTCGATCAATTGAAGTGTTTGTATATTGGACTACTAAAGATACAAAAGGTTTAAGAAAGTGATTGAAGATTCACTAATTTATAATAGTGATTTTCATTCGCAATGAGCTCTTCATGCGTTCCTAGTTCTAGGACCTTGCCATTTTGCATCACAGCAATTTTATCAGCGTTTTTAATGGTAGACAGTCTGTGAGCAATTACTAAGGTAGTCCTGTTTTGCATCAATTTTTCTAAAGCATCTTGAACGAGTTGTTCACTCTGTGTGTCTAGGGCAGAGGTAGCCTCATCGAGAATCATAATGGGAGGATTCTTCAAAATGGCTCTCGCAATGGCTAATCGTTGTTTTTGTCCACCACTTAGTTTGTTGCCACCATCGCCAATATTGGTTTGATATCCTTGTTCTAATTGTAAAATGAATTCATGAGCATTGGCTGCTTTTGCAGCTTCAATTACTTGTTCTTCACTGCAGTTTTCAACTCCTAAACAAATATTATTAATTACAGAATCGTTAAAAAGTATGGATTCCTGAGATACAAAGGCCATATTTGATCTTAGCGACTTAAGGCTAAAATCTTTGATGTTTTGTCCGTCGATTTCAATGACACCTTTTTCAATAGGATAGAAGCGCATTAGAAGATTTGCTAGGGTAGTTTTTCCTGAACCTGATTGCCCGACCAAGGCTAGCGTTTCTCCTTTGTTTAAACTCAGATTGACAGCATCGAGAACCTGATTGTCTTCATATGAAAAACACAGCTCTTTAAATTCAATAGAACTCTTAAATGAACTGAATTCTTGAGCTTCTTTGATCTCGTCTAATCCACTTCTGTCGTCGAGGACCTCAAGGATACGAGCAGCTGCGGCATTTCCTTTCTTAAGGCCGTAAGAAGCCTTGCTGATCGCCTTGGCGGGAGTAAGAATGTTATATGCTAATCCCATATAGGCGATAAAAGAGGAGGCTTCTAGACTTCCTTCGATTAAGACCATTGTACCGCCGTACCACAGTAAGACGCCTATTACAGCAATTCCTAAAAATTCAGAAGTTGGAGAAGCTAAATTTTGTCGGTTGAGCAAACTGTTTGAAAAGTGAAAAAAACGATCAGTGGTATGGTGAAATAAGGCTTTAAATTTCTTTTCAGCCACAAAAGCTTGAATGATTTTTAATCCTCCGAGTGATTCTTCTACAACAGATAGAATTTTACCCTGTTCTTGTTGAACGCGATCCGATTTCTTTTTGAGCGACTTGCCAATTCTGGAGATGATCGCTCCTGATATTGGAATCACCACAAGTACGAAGATGGTCAACTTAACTGAGATGAATAGCATCACGAGTAAGGTGAAGACGATCGTTAAAGGCTCACGAACGATGAGTTCTAAGATGGATAAAAAGGATGTTTGAACCTCAAGAACATCGGTTGTGATTCTCGAGAGCATATCTCCCTTTCGTTTATTGGTAAAATAGAAGATAGGAAGGGATACAATTTTATCATACAGTGCATTGCGAATGTCTTTTAATACCCCATTTCTGAGGAAAGTAATAAAATACATCGCTAAATAGTTGAATAAATTTTTAAGAAAAAAGAGTCCTAAAATAAGACCAATCACCATAAAAAGTCCACCGATTTCATCATTACCACTTATTTGAGATAAGTGGTAATTGAGGCTGTCTTGAACAAAGGTTTTTAAATTACCAATCCCATTGTAAATGGGTTTTATTTCAATCTGTTTGGTTTTGTCAAAAAGCACATCCAACATAGGAATGAGCGCTGCAAATGACAGTGCTGAAAACAAGGCATAGAGAATGTTAAAAAAAATATTGAGAAGGGCGTATTTCTTATACGGCTTGGCAAAACTCAATATTCTCTTAAAGTAGTTCATCGTTTAATTGTTAAAGTCTTTTGCAATCGCATCGATTCGTTCTTGTAATTCTTGTGATGTATTGAGGTAGTCATTTGTAGTTGATAATGAAGCGTTGACGCTGATGTAAAATTTGATTTTAGGTTCCGTTCCACTTGGTCTGGCGGCAATCATCGAACCTTTATCGGTGTGAAAAATCAGTACATTGGATTTGGGTAAATCAATGGTTGTTTCAGAGTTGTCTCTCAAGTCTTTAAAAGTAGACTCTTGATAATCCGCAACCCTGATTACTTTTTCACCTCCAATATTGTGTGGTGGCTCTTGTCTTAAATCCACCATCATTTGAGCGATTTCTTCAGCTCCTTTCTTTCCTTTTTTAACCAGTGAAATCAAATGTTCTTTATAACATCCATATTTTTTGTAGAGTTCTAATAGTTTCTGATGCATACTGATGCCTTCAGATTTTGCATAAGTTGCAATTTCACAAGCTAAAAGGGTAGAGGTTACTGCATCTTTATCTCTGACAAAGTCACCTACCATAAATCCATAGCTTTCTTCACCACCTCCAATGAAGTATTGTTGTTCTCTGTTTTTAATGGCATCAGCAATCCATTTAAAACCGGTAAGTGTTTCGATGTATCCAACCCCATAAGCATCAGCAATGACCTTCATCATTGGAGTCGATACAATGGTTGAGGCGATATAATCTCCTTTTTTAAATCCTTTCTTTTGGCGCTCTTGTAACAAAAAATCAATCATCAGCACCATTGTTTGATTTCCATTGAGTAGAATTAGTTTTCCACTTTGGTCTCTGACAGCAATACCCAATCGATCAGAATCGGGATCAGTTCCTATAACGATATCGGCATTTACCTTTTCAGCTAATTCTAGTGCCAATTTTAAAGCTTCTGGTTCTTCTGGATTCGGCGATTTCACCGTTGGAAAATTACCATCGGGTGTTCTTTGTGATTCAACGATATGAACATTGTTGTATCCGGCTCTTTTAAGCACTTCCGGAATTGCTGTAATAGACGTTCCGTGGAGGGGAGTAAAGACGATATTTAAATTTTCTTTATTTGGAGCCTTAAAATCTCCATTGGCAACAGATGCGTTAAAGAAGGCTTCATCAGTATCCTTTCCTACTAATTTAATGAGGGATGCATTAGCATTAAAATTGACATCTTTAAATCCTATTGCATTGATGTGATTGACGATTTCTTGATCCTGAGGAGGAACAATTTGTCCACCATCAGCCCAATAGACCTTATAGCCATTGTACTCAGGTGGATTGTGTGATGCGGTAAGAACAATCCCCGCTTGGCAATTGAGTTCTTTAACAGAAAAAGAAAGGGCAGGAGTCGTTCGAAGCTCTGGATATAAATACGCGACAATACCATTAGCAGAAAGTACATTCGCTACTGTTTGAGCCAAAGTATTGGAGTTATTTCTACAATCGTAGGCAATAGCCACTTTTAATTCTTTTGTAGGATAGAGCTCTTTTAAATAATTCGCTAATCCTTGTGTGTTCTTTCCAAGGGTGTATTCGTTGATCCTATTGGTTCCAACTCCCATAACACCTCTCATTCCACCAGTTCCAAACTCTAAGTCTCTGTAAAAGCAATCCTCCAACAACTCTGGGTTTTGCTTCATTTTTAAAACCTCATTTACAGTGTCATTGTCAAAAAAGTCATCTGTCCATTCCTGGGCGCGCTCGATATAACTCATCAATATTATTCTTTCTTTTGTGTTTTAATGCCTATTTTCTTTAAGATGTTGTAGTAGTTAGTTTGTTTTTGTTGGCGAATCAGTAGTTCTCCTACAAAACCAGCCAAAAAGAGTTGTGTTCCTAAAAGGATACAAATCAATGCTATATAAAATTCAGGTCGCTCTGTGATGAGTCTTCCTGTTGTATTGATAAAAAGTTTGTCAATTCCCAAGTAAAGGGTGAATAAAAAACCAACAATAAAGACGATGACTCCCCAAGCTCCAAAAAAATGCATGGGTCTTTTGCCGAATTTACCGACGAACCAAATGGTTATTAAATCTAAAAATCCATTGATAAATCGACTCATACCAAATTTTGTCTTTCCGTATTTTCTAGCCTGATGCTTTACAACATGCTCCCCTATATTGGAATAACCTGCATTTTTAGCAAGTACTGGAATATAGCGGTGCATTTCTCCTGTAACTTTGATGTTTTTTACAACTTCATTTTTATAAGCCTTAATCCCGCAATTAAAATCGTGAAGTTTGATTCCTGAGGTTTTACGAGCAGCCCAATTGAAGAGTTTAGAAGGAATGTTCTTCAACAATACAGAATCAAATCGCTTCTTTTTCCATCCAGATACCAACTGATAACCTTGATAGGTAATCATCTGGTAGAGCATTGGAATCTCTTCTGGATTATCTTGAAGATCAGCATCCATTGTGATGATGACTTCACCCTCAGCTAGTTCAAAACCTGCGTCTAAAGCTTGAGATTTTCCAAAGTTTTTGGAAAACTTGATTCCTTTAATCTCTGAATGTTTTTCTGAGAGTTCTTCTATGAG
>JAYPEX010000010.1:38837-40045 GCA_038125995.1 Flavobacteriaceae bacterium | reverse complement strand
TGGAAAACTTGATTCCTTTAATCTCTGAATGTTTTTCTGAGAGTTCTTCTATGAGATTCCACGAACCATCATCACTTCCATCATCAATAAAGATGACCTCATAAGAAAAAGAATTGGACTGCATCACCGATGCAATCCAATTGTATAATTCTCTTAAAGATTCTTCTTCGTTTAATAAAGGTATGACTACAGAAATCTGCATGTGTGTGATTTGAGTCAACAAAAATAAGCTTTTTGTTTACTCTTCTCGCTTCTTTTTTAAGATTACTCCTGATAACAGTCCAATAATTAAGCCCAAAAGAGTATTCATGATAATCATCATTGGATAGGTGATCCACTTCATGCTTTTTTGAGTTTCAATTGCTTGATCGACTTGCTCGTCTGACATTTGAGGATAAGTGTCTATGAGTGTTTGCCTACCAATTTCGTAAGTTTTATTCCAAAAATCAGGTTCGATTACGTTTGCTAAGATCAATAGGTAAACAATACTTACAAGGGCAGCAATCACTCCTGCTCCTGAACCGATTTTAATCGCTTCTTTAACTGTTAAGTATCCTTCGTTGTCTTTTTTATAGGTTTTAACACCTATGAAAATTATTATTAGTGCAGCGAGAATACCGATGATACTTTGAACTGGGCTTTGTTCATACAGCATATCCATCATGTAGATCATTACGCTAAAAACAACTCCTACAATACCTAGAAGTCCTCCATAAGTTAAGGCGTATTTACCTGTTTTTATTTCATTTTGTTCCATTAGATTTGGTTTTAATTTTAATAAGATAAAGATACATCATTATTTTTTTAATCAAACATTGTTGGTTTAATAAAAAAGATTAAATTTGCAGTCCAAAATCAGAAGTAAATAGATTATGAAACAAGGAATTCATCCAGAGAATTATAGATTAGTAGCATTCAAAGATATGTCTAACGAAGATGTATTCATCACTAAATCTACTGTAGAAGCAAAAGAAACAATCGAAGTTGAGGGTGTTGAATACCCATTGGTAAAGTTAGAGATTTCTAGAACTTCTCACCCTTTTTACACAGGTAAAACTAAATTGGTTGATACAGCAGGACGTATCGATAAATTCAAGAACAAATACAAGAAATTCCAGAAGTAAGGAATTTTTTAGCCTTATATTTAAGTCACGTTTCAATTGAGGTTGAAACGTGACTTTTTTGTTGATTATATTTGTATTATGAAT
>JAYPEX010000010.1:0-38737 GCA_038125995.1 Flavobacteriaceae bacterium | reverse complement strand
ACAAGGATTGACCTATGAAGGAGATTTAATTGCTTACAGATCTTCTAATAAAGTTGAGGATCTCAGTAAACTTCATCTGATAGCGATTGATTTTGAAGTGCTAGTTGTCAAACATGTATGGGAATTGTTTGTGAAAAATGATGAAGTGCTTCGAGCTGATTTTGAGCTTTTAACTAAAGATAGAATAAGTGCTCCTATTCCAGAACACTGTACAGTAATCAATCCCGATCAATTCTTTTTGGAAGAAGGAGCTGTGATTTCCTGTAGCGTATTTAATGCTTCTACGGGACCGATCTACATTGGAAAAAATGCTGAAGTGATGGAGTCATCTGCCATTAGAGGTCCTTTTTCTCTTGGGGAACATTCCGTTGTCAAAATGGCTGCAAAATTCTACGGAGCTATCAGTATCGGACCTCATTGTAAGGTTGGAGGCGAAATCAATAATTCAATTGTTTTTGGTTATTCCAATAAAGGTCACGATGGATTTTTAGGAAATTCAGTTATTGGAGAATGGTGTAATATTGGAGCAGATACGAATACATCTAACTTAAAGAACGATTATTCAATCACCCGATTGTGGAATTACGATCAAAATAGGTTTGTTACTACGGGAAGACAGTTCTGTGGACTCATTATGGGAGATCATTCTAAATCAGCTATAAATACCATGTTTAATACTGCAACGGTAGTTGGAGTGTGTTCTACAATTTTTGGATCTGGTTTTGTGAAGAACTTTGTGCCAAGTTTTAGCTGGGGTGGTGATAAGAATTCTACTACCTACCTGTTAAGCAAGGCTCTAGATACCGCAGAGCGAGTTATGGAACGCAGGTCTATAGTACTCAGTGAAGAAGATAAGGTAATTCTTCAAGAGGTCTTTGAACAATCTAAAGTTTACAGAAAAGATTAAAATGGAGCTTAAAGTAAATTCTAAAAAAGTAGCTTTTTACACCCTTGGGTGTAAACTCAATTTTTCTGAGACCGATACGATTAAACGTTCATTCGAAGCGGAGAACTTTAAATCCGTTTCTTTTGATGAGTATGCGGATATCTATGTGATCAATACGTGCTCGGTTACTGAAAATGCCGATAAGAAATTCAAGAATTACGTCAAGAAAGCACAAAAGAAAAACCCCAATGCCTTTGTTGCTGCAGTTGGTTGTTATGCTCAATTAAAACCTGAGGAGTTAGCTGCAGTTGATGGAGTAGACCTTGTGTTGGGAACCAAAGAAAAATTTCAGCTTACTTCCTATTTAAACGATTTGACCAAAAATGAATTTGGTCAGGTTCACGCTTGTGAAATTGAAGAGTCCGATTTTTATGTTGGCTCTTATGCAATCGGAGGAAGAACTAGAGCATTTTTAAAAGTACAAGACGGTTGTGATTACAAATGTACTTATTGTACAATTCCACTCGCTAGAGGAATCTCTAGATCGGATACCTTGGAACGCGTTCTTAAAAATGCCGCAGAAATATCTTCCAAAGGAATTAAAGAAATAGTGCTTACCGGAGTCAATATTGGGGATTACGGTAAGGGTGAATTTGGAAATAAGAAACACTTACACACCTTTTTTGATTTAGTTCAAGCACTAGATAAGGTTGAGGGGATCTCAAGATTGAGAATATCCTCTATCGAACCCAATCTTCTTAAAAATGACGTGATTGATTTTGTAAGCCAGTCTCGCTCTTTTGTTCCTCACTTTCACATTCCATTGCAATCGGGAAGTGATGTACTTTTAAAGCTGATGAAAAGACGTTACTTAACTGATTTGTATACCGAAAGGGTGCGTCAAATCAAGTCAGTAATGCCAGATGCTTGTATTGGTGTGGATGTAATTGTAGGTTTTCCGGGGGAAACTGACGAACACTTTTTGGAAACCTATCGCTATCTTTCTGAGTTAGGAGTATCCTATCTACACGTTTTTACCTATTCTGAACGTGAGAATACAGAAGCTATTGATATGGATGGAGTTGTTCCTCAAGAAGTAAGAACTAAACGTTCCAAAATGCTAAGAGGTCTCTCTTTAAAACTCAGACATGCCTTTTATGAATCTCAATTAGGTTCAGAGCGCAACGTTTTATTTGAGGGGGAGAATAAAAAAGGATACATCCATGGCTTTACAGAAAACTACGTCAAAGTAAAAGCTCCTTGGGATCCATCACTTGTCAATACTATGCACAAGGTCATCCTTAAAAGTATTGACGAGGATGGCTTGGTTCGATTTGAATACGCATAAAAAAAGACGAGTGGCTGCTCGTCTTTTAAAAAAATAGAATTTGTTCGGTTGTTATATTCGAATGCCTACCGGAAGCATTTCTTTGTAGCGTCTGTTTTTTCTAAGAAAAACAGCAACCTCAGGACAGGTTGGCACCACTCTTAAATTTCTTTCTTGTATTTCATCGAGCACTGCAACTATGAATTGATCTCTAATTGATTTGCTGTTTACTTCTTGAGGAATAATGAGTTTTGTCAGAAATATCTTTCGTTCCTGAGCCGAATACTCGATTTTACACAAGTGATTGTCAACTGTTGTTTCAAATTGTCTTAAAAAACCATTGTCGGTGATCATTAAATTCCCCATATATTGTAATTTTAGAACACGAATCGTTTGTGAACCTAATTGGTTGCCAAAAAAAAGCTAGCTAATATAGTTAAATAAATCATAATTTCCTAACAATTAATAAGATATGAATCCACCTAAACCTCATAAACAAACTGTTTATTGTATTCCAGGTTTATGTGCTTCAAAATCGATATTTGAATATTTACCCCATAGTGATTCTATCGAGTATGTTTTATTAGACCAAAAGTTTCCACTAGATGGAGAATCTTTTGATAGTTATATTGAGCGTTGGTCAAAAGAGATCGAGATTGAAAATGCAATTGTTATTGGTGTTTCTTTTGGAGGAATTATCGCTCAAGAGCTCGTTAAACACAAAACCATTTCTAAAATAATACTCATATCGAGTGTGCAATCACCTAGAGACTATTCCTTGATGATGAAAATTGTTAAATCTTTAAGGATTTATAAATTATTATTAACTAGGATCCTCAAAAAGCTTTATAAGATTGAACACCATCCCAAGACCGAACGTCAAAGAAAAATGAGTGTGATGCTCAAAAAGTATCTTCCCTACAGAGATCCCTATTATGTGAAGTGGTCTGCAGAAAAAATTATCCACTGGACTCCAACTGCGACTTCGATACCCACGCTGCAAATTCACGGTACAAAAGATGAGATTTTTCCATTTGCTAAAACAAAAAATGCCATCTCGATAAAAGATGGCACTCATGCAATGATTGTTACAAAGCGAAAATGGTTTGAAGAAAATTTTTTAAACTATTTAGTCGATTAGATTCTTTTGAGTTGTTGTTTCATCATTTTAATTTGATCTCCCAGCATATTCTGTTTATCGAGCTTTTTAGCTTCAGCTAAAAGAGTTGTAGCTTCTCTTTTTCTTCTTTTTTGCATAGAAATACCAGCCAGACTCAATTTTGCCATAGCCATGTCATAATCCATATTTAAACCAAGTTTAACAGCCTTCTTGAAATATTTTTCAGCTTTCGATAAATTTGTTTGTGAATTGATGATTCCGTGCAAGTAATTATAATATCCTTGTTGTTTACTTGTCAAAGCTGCCTCAGGGTTCTTTATTTTGTTTAACCAACGTTCCGTACCTACAAGATCTTGTTTTCTCATTCTTAGAAAAGCCATTAGAAGAATTTCATTTCTAAAATAGAGGAATATAAAGATGGTTGAAAGCAGCACTAAAAAGATTCCGTTACCGATTTCTCCCTCGATAAATTGATATACAGCATAAGCGTTTATTGCAACTGTAATGATAAGTTTGATGATTTTATGAAACATATGAATTGTTTTAGGATTGTAAGCTTTATGTAGCTGATGTTCAAATGAGATGCAAAAGTAATAAAAACAATTAAAAATATTTTTTATTTTAGTCTTGTTAAAGCAAAAAGTCTTTGTATATTTGCGCCCAGCTTTTGAGCATGGAATCAGAAGTATAAACATTTAGTTATAAAAATTAAGCTCAATGAAAAGAACATACCAGCCATCAAAGAGAAAAAGAAAGAACAAACACGGTTTTAGAGAACGTATGGCTTCTGCTAACGGAAGAAAGGTGCTTGCTCGTAGAAGAGCAAAAGGAAGAAAGAAATTAACTGTATCTTCTGAATTGAGACATAAGAAATAATGATTGAAACGTTATTTAATACAGGTGTTACTTTTTTATAAGTAACACCTTTTTTTTTATTTTTAGCAAACACTTAAGACTTACACACAATGCCTAAAAGAAACGATTTAAACTGCATCTTAATTATTGGATCTGGACCTATTATTATTGGACAAGCCTGTGAATTTGACTATTCTGGTTCTCAGTCGCTTAGATCCCTTAGAGAAGATGGCATTGAAACCGTTTTAATCAATTCCAACCCTGCGACGATCATGACAGACCCATCAATGGCTGATCATGTTTATCTTAAACCATTAACTACTAAATCTATTATAGAGATTTTAGAAGCTCATCCACAAATCGATGCGGTACTTCCAACAATGGGTGGTCAAACTGCACTTAACTTGTGTATTGAAGCAGATGAAAAAGGAATTTGGAGTGACTTTGGAGTTGAAATTATTGGGGTAGATATCGACGCTATTAACATTACTGAAGATCGTGAGCAGTTCAGAAAACTCATGGAAAAGATCGGAATAGGCATGGCTCCTCAAGCAACTGCAACTTCGTTTTTAGAAGGAAAAGAAATCGCCCAGCGATTCGGTTTTCCACTGGTAATTCGTTCATCGTTTACACTCGGTGGAGCAGGAGCTTCGATCGTATATGATCCAAAAGATTTTGATGAACTTCTCTCGAGAGCGCTTGAAATTTCTCCGATTCACGAGGTGATGATTGACAAAGCCCTCATGGGGTGGAAGGAATATGAATTAGAGCTTTTACGCGATAAGAATGACAATGTGGTGATTATCTGTACCATTGAGAATATGGATCCTATGGGAATCCATACCGGTGATTCTATTACGGTAGCACCAGCCATGACACTTTCTGATAGAACCTTCCAAAAAATGAGAGATATGGCCATCAAGATGATGCGCTCTATCGGTGATTTCGCGGGAGGATGTAATGTTCAATTTGCAGTGAGTCCAGATGATCAGGAAGATATTATTGCAATTGAGATCAACCCAAGGGTATCTCGTTCTTCAGCCTTAGCATCAAAAGCAACAGGATACCCTATTGCTAAAATTGCTTCTAAATTGGCAATTGGTTATCACTTAGATGAATTAGACAATCAAATTACCAAGTCCACTTCAGCATATTTTGAGCCAACACTTGACTATGTGATTGTAAAAATCCCACGTTGGAACTTTGATAAATTTGAAGGATCTGATCGTACTTTAGGACTCCAAATGAAATCTGTAGGTGAGGTGATGGGAATCGGAAGATCGTTCCAAGAAGCACTCCACAAAGCAACTCAATCTCTAGAAATCAAAAGAAATGGTTTAGGAGCGGATGGTAAAGGATATAAGGATTACGATCAAATCATTGAAAAATTAACCATTCCTAGTTGGGATCGAGTATTTGTAATATACGATGCAATTCAACTCGGAATTCCGCTTACAAGAATTCATGAAATCACAAAAATTGATATGTGGTTCTTAAAGCAATATGAGGAATTGTATTCACTTGAGAAAGAAATTACAAACTACTCTGTAGAAAATCTGCCAAAAGCATTGCTTTTAGAGGCCAAACAAAAAGGTTTTGCCGATCGTCAGATCGCACACATGGTAGATTGTTTAGAATCTGAAGTCTACAATAAAAGAGAAAAACACAATATCAACAGGGTTTTTAAATTAGTAGATACTTGTGCTGCTGAGTTTAGGGCGATGACGCCATACTATTACTCTACTTTTGAGTCAGATATACAAACAGCTAATGGAGATCGCCATACGGCAAATGACTCTATTGTAACCGATAAGAAAAAAATTGTAGTATTAGGATCTGGACCTAACAGAATTGGTCAAGGAATCGAATTCGATTACTGCTGTGTTCACGGGGTATTAGCAGCTGCTGAATGTGGCTACGAAACCATTATGATCAACTGTAACCCAGAAACGGTCTCTACCGACTTTGATACCGCTGATAAATTGTACTTCGAACCAGTGTTCTGGGAGCATATATATGATATTATCAAACATGAAAAACCTGAAGGGGTCATCGTTCAGCTTGGAGGTCAAACGGCTCTTAAGCTCGCTGAGAAGTTAGATAAATACGGTATTAAAATTATTGGCACTAGCTTTCAAGCACTTGATTTAGCTGAAGATAGAGGAAGTTTCTCAACGCTGCTCAGAGAAAATAATATTCCGTTCCCTGAATTTGGTGTTGCTGAAACTGCAGATGAAGCTTTAACATTAGCTGATCAATTAGATTTTCCATTACTTGTTAGGCCCTCTTATGTACTAGGTGGACAAGGAATGAAGATTGTAATCAATAAAGAAGAATTGGAAAAACACGTCGTTGATTTATTGCGTAAGATTCCAAACAACAAATTACTTCTCGATCACTATTTAGATGGGGCCATCGAAGCTGAAGCGGATGCGATCTGTGACGGCGAAGATGTGTATATCATAGGTATCATGGAGCATATTGAGCCTTGTGGTATTCACTCAGGTGACTCTAATGCAACACTCCCTCCGTTTAACTTAGGAGAATTTGTGATTCAACAAATAAAAGATCACACTAAGAAAATTGCTTTAGCACTAAATACCGTCGGTCTTATCAATATACAGTTTGCAATTAAAGATGATAAAGTATACATCATCGAAGCAAACCCAAGAGCATCGAGAACCGTTCCATTTATTGCAAAGGCTTACAAGGAGCCTTATGTGAACTACGCCACTAAAGTGATGCTTGGAGAAAAGAAAGTTAAAGACTTCAACTTCAATCCTCAATTAGAGGGTTATGCGATTAAGCAGCCTGTATTCTCATTTAATAAGTTCCCTAATGTTAACAAGAACTTAGGACCAGAGATGAAGAGTACAGGAGAGAGTATCCTCTTTATTGATAGTTTAAAAGACGATCAATTTTACGAACTTTACCACAGAAGAAAAATGTATTTGAGTAAGTAAAAGAATTTTTTATAAAATAAAAAGGAGTCCAATATAGGCTCCTTTTTTGTTGAAAATAAATTAATTATTCTTCTTCTTTGTCTTCCATTGCTCGTTCTAATAGATTTTCTGGAAGTGATTTTTTAGCTTTGGCTCCAAGTGTTTTTAGTTTTTCAACTCTGGATATGAGATCTCCTTTTCCTGTATGAAGTTTATTCATAGCAGCTTCATAAAATCCTTTAGAATCATCCAATCGTTTACCAATTTGAATTAAATCTTGAAGTAAGCCTTCAAACTTATCGTATAAAGCTCCGGCTTGACGAGCAATTTCAAGCGTGTTTTTACGTTGTTTTTCACTTGTCCAAAGTGAAACAATGGTGCGTAATGTCGCTAATAGTGTAGAGGGTGTAACAATGACAATATTTTGAGTGTATGCTGTATTAAACAATTCGTTTTCTTCATTAATTGCTGTAGAAAAAGCAGTTTCAATTGGAATAAATAACAATACGAAATCCAAACTTTCGATATCGTAGAGTTCTTCGTATTTCTTAGAAGAGAGTTGGGAAATATGTCTTTTAATAGATTCGATATGCTTCTTTAAATATTGTTTTTTCAACATTTGATCATCTTCATTGATATAGCGTTCATAATCGGTTAGCGATACTTTAGAATCTACAACCATATGTTTTTGATCCGGTAAATTAATAACCACATCTGGAAGTTGTCTATTTCCATTCTCATCAGTATACGATTGTTGAACTAAATACTCTCGATCTTTTTCAAGACCTGATTTTTCCAACACTTTTTCTAGAATTAATTCTCCCCAATTTCCCTGCATTTTCGAGTCTCCTTTTAAAGCATTGGTTAGATTTTCAGCTTCTTTTTTAAGGGATTCATTCTGTGTTTTTAGGTTTTTAAATTGTTCTTCTAGAGCAGTTTTCATCTCAATATTAAAATTTTGAGATTTTTCAACACGTTCTTCAAAGGTTTTTATCTTCTCTTGAAGTGGTTTCAATACCTGATCGATATTCTCCTTATTTTGAACGGTAAATTTCAGACTCTTATCTTCAAATATTTTTTGAGCTAAATTTTCAAAATTGACAGCAAATTCCTTTTGAAGCTTTTTTAATTCTTCAGCTCGTTCTTCTTGTTCCTTTCTGAGGTGTTTTAAATTAGATTCTGCTTCTATATTTTTAAAAAGGGTTTGTTGGTGTTCTTCTCGAAGCAGCTCTAATTGTTTTCTGGTCAGATTTAAATCTTCTTTCAGAGTTTGTAATAGTTCTGTAGGTTTATCTGAATTAGATTTGAGTCTTGTAATGTATTGACCAATAAAGTATCCTATTGCTAAAAATAAGATGGGGCTGATGTAAATGTATAGTTGATTCATGGGTAGATGTCATTTGAGACAAAGCTTTTACTGTGAGGGTTAAAATTAACCATTTCTGATGGGAAAATACGCTGGAAGACTTCTTTGTCGATTAAACTTTGAGGCGTATCAAAATAGTGTTCATCTTTAAGTAATACGAGTATTTGATCACTTAATTCTATTGCTCTTTCAATTTCATGCGTTGATAGTACAATACATTTGTGGTAGTTATGAGCTAGGTTAGATAGAATTTTAAACAAGTTTATTTTGTGGTGTAAATCTAAATGAGTACTTGGTTCGTCGAGGATGATATATGGAGTATTTTGGGCAAAGGCTCTTGCGATTAATACTTTTTGATACTGCCCATCGGAGAGTTCAAAACATTTTTGATTCTTAAATTCTGTTATTTCAAAAAGGGCTAGTGCCTCATCGATAATTTGTTTGTCATTCTCGGTGAGTTTTCCGATCCAATTCAGGTAGGGGTAGCGCCCCATTTGAACAAGTTCATAAACACTTAAAAATTTGCTTTCTTCACGTGAAGTATTTACGACACTTATTTGTTTCGCGAGCTCTTTATAACTAATATTTTTGATGAATTCACCTTCAATCGAAATAGATCCCTCAATGCTTTGAAGTTCACCACAAATGGTTTTGATCAGCGTTGATTTTCCAATTCCATTGATCCCAACAATGGTGTGTAGGTGTCCCAATTTAAATTCTAAATTCAAATTACGAACCACAATGTTGTTGTCATAGCCAATATGTAGGTTTTCTAACTTCATTAAAATTGCATTTTCTTTTTGCGAATGAGTAACCAAATAACAATCGGTGCTCCAATGATGGATGTAATGGCGTTAATGGGTAAAACAGTACTGCTGTAGGGTAGCTGTGATATAGTGTCACAAATAAGCATAAACAAAGCTCCGCTGATCAGTGAAGCAGGGTAGAGGATTTTATGATCAACGGTATTAAACCACAATCGACAAAGGTGTGGAATGGCCAATCCCAAAAAGGCGATTGGTCCTACTATTGCAGTACTACTACCGGCTAATAATCCTGTGATGACTATGATTAAGATTCTGGAATTTTTAACAGAGACACCTAAATTTCTAGCATTTGATTCACCTAACAAAAGCGCATTCAAAGGTTTTATTAAGGTGAGGCCTACGATAAATGAAAGTATTGAAATACCCACTAAGATACTCAAGGCCGTTGAATCTACTGCGCCTAAGTTTCCTAAGGACCAATAGATAAATTGTTGTAACTCTTCCTTGGAACTTAAAAAAGAGAGTACTGAAACAACCGCTGCTGTGATACTTCCAAACATGATTCCGATAATCAGAAGGCTCATAGAATCTTTAACTCTAAGAGCGATGGTGCCTACTAAACTCAAAACCAATAAACTTCCAATACTAGCCCCAAGTGTCGTCACAAGGGTTGATACATGTGAAATACCAAAAAGTGATGCTCCCATAATAAGAAGAGCAACTCCCAGAGAGGCTCCTGAACTGATCCCCAACACAAAGGGACCTGCAAGTGGGTTTCTAAAAAGGGTTTGCATCAATAATCCACTCAAAGCTAGTGAAGCACCTACAAATAGAGCTGTAATGGCCTTTGGAACTCTATAAGACCAAAGAATGTATTCTAGACTTTTATTCTCCAATGGGGTTCCTAACAAAGATTTAAAACTATCCCAAAAAGGAATCTCAACCGAACCCATGCTCAAATTGAGAATCAGAGCAACAATGGTTAGTAGTGAGAGAATCGTAAATTTTTGAGATTTACTCATGGATTAGTGGTTTAAAAAACGTTGGTTGATAGTTCTTTAAAAGTTGTGGGTGTAAGATAAAAATAAGGTCTTTTAAGACCAAATCTGGTCGATGTGCCGCCAATTCAAAATAAAGCATCCCTCCAGTTTCACCCTTGTTGAGTGCATAGGTAAATACTTGCTTGTTTTTAAATGATTCAAATACTCCGTAATGTGAATTCGAATCGAGCATTTCTTGATATGAGGTAAATTGAGCGGGTGCAATCCAAAAACTAGCAGTAGATCCTTTGACAATAGCCTCTTCGATAGAAAGTGATAAACTACCACTTGATCCCATATCTGAGAATAGATAGTTTGCATTTGCATCTTTGAAAAAGCTAGCAGCCCAAGAATCCTTTCCTGGGGCATACCAAACATCCTTATATAGAGAACCACTAATCAAAGAGGGTTGCTTATTACCTTTAGCAGCTAATCTTTTTGCCTCTAAATAATCGCCTTCAATTTGATTAAAAATATGATGAGCTTTTGCTTCTTTATTAAAAAATAACCCAAAAAACTTAATCCATTCAGCCTTTGCTAATGGTGACTGCTCAAGCCAATCAGCATTTAATACGATTGGGATCCCAAAGGCTTCCAATTCATCATAGGCTTTATTGGAGCTGTTAATGCTAAATCCAATGATTACCTGCGGATCTAATGCAATAGCTGTTTCAATATTGATCTTTTCGTTGCCCCCCAATTCTTTTATGAATCCCTTATCAATGGCCTCCCTAACCTCTTTTGAGGAGATTAAATCAGTACCTGAAAATCCTACGATGGATTCTATTTCATCTAAATCTACAACTGAAGGAATGTGTGTGGTAGAGCTCAAAACGATGCGTTCTACAGGAGTAAAAATACATTGGTAATCTCGGTAATTGGCTTTTAATTCTTTGTTTTCTTTTGGAATGAGGGCGAACTCATAGGAGATCTTTGAGTTGGGCCATGGATTGATGACAGTTAGAATCTTTACTCCGTCTTGCTTTTCTACAACCTTAAAATGCTCAGCGTAATAGATCTTAAATTCTTGATCTTGTGCCATTGTAGCACTCAATGAAAAAGTAAATAATAGAATTGTATAGATTTTGTGCACCATGGTTAATCAAAAATACTATTTAATTGTTGTGTACTCAATAATTAAGGCTAATTTTGGCTTGAAATTAGGTTTTTCTAGACTTGATCTAGAAAATTAAAAGGGAAACTAGTTTAAATCTAGTGCTGTTCCCGCAACTGTAAGCTTAGTCGAAAGATGCTTTTAACGATTACAATACCACTCTTAATAGGGGAAGGAGAGTTAAAAAGACGCAAGCCAGGAGACCTGCCAGTTTCAAAACTGATTTATAAACTTTCGGGTAAAAAGTTTTAAGGTTTATTCCTTCATGCTCCCGTGTTTAACAACACAAAATGAAAAAATTAGCTGAAATCTTCTGCGTATTAGCTCTTGGATCGAGTTTGTGCATACATGGACAAGAACAATCAAAAGATTCTGTGTCAGCATTAAATGAGGTAGTGCTCTACGGATTAAAAGTACCTCAAAAAGAAGCTTTAATAGGTAAAAACATAACGTTGTTAAATGAAAAGGATATTCAAGCTTATCAAGGTTTTTCCTTAGCTCAATTAATCAATACAGTATCGGGTATAAGTGTCCAAGGAGCGCAACTCCCTATGGGAAACACCCAGAGTATTTACGCTAGAGGAGGTCGATCAAAACAAGTATTAATCCTCATTGATGGTATTCGAGTGGCGGATCCATATTCAGCATCCTTGTCCTATGACTTACGGTTATTAAATTTATCAAATATAAAACAAATTGAGATTCTTAAAGGAGCGAGTAGTGCTGTTTATGGAAGTGCTGCTTCAACTGTTGTTATCGCCATTACTACTAAAGAAAATCTAAAAAACGGCATAATTTTAACCAGTGGTATTGGATCCAATCAGATTGCAGAAGATCAAAATATGCAATTTAATTACAATAAAGTTGGGGTAGATTATACAGGGTCAATTAGTGAAATTAGCTATCGATTGAGTTATGCACATCTTTACGAAGGTGGTGTTTCGGCACTTGAAAACACACAGGAAGAGGATCCTTTTAAGAGAAGTCACTATTTAATTGAGATTCAAAATAAAGCTCAAAAGCGATGGAGTTGGAAACTCAAAAGTTCCCGTACTTCTATCAGTGCTGATTACGATGATTCATACACTGGGACTGACCGAGATTTTAAATTTTTAACCCAAAAAACCTCTTTTGGTTTCCAATCGAATTATCAACTCACTAAAGGGAATGTATTTTTTGGAGTTAATCACGATCAATTCGATTCTGAAGCGATATCCGATTATGGAGGTCTCTTTAAATCCAATAGCAGTAATTTTGATGTCTATTACAAATCGAATACGCTTCATAAGATTCAAAGTCTCTTTGGAATTCAATCTACAATTGATGCTTCAAGTTCAATTAATGAGTCATCCGTTGTTACATTCGATCCTTATGTAAGCTTGTTTTATAAGTCTACAAATAGATTTCATATCAGCTCAGCAGCTCGATTAAATCACCACAGTACTTACGGGAATCATTTTGTAGGGCATTTAAATCCTTCAATTAGGTTTGGAAGTGCTGATCAATATGTGCTTTATTCGAGTGTAGCTATCGCTTTTATCAGTCCTAGTCTATTTCAACTCTACGGTGATTGGGGAGCTAATGAAAATTTAACTCCAGAAACAAACACAACGGTTGAGTTTGGAATCAGAGGTACTCAGGGTTCAATAAACTGGAACCTCTTAGTTTTTAAAAGAAATGAAAACAATGCAGTGTTTTGGAATTCTGAAAGCTTTCAATACGATAACTCTGAGGGAAGCTCCAAAGCAGAGGGATTGGAATTTGATTTAACATCACAACTCACAAAGGATTTTCAATTCAAGTTCAATTACACCTATATATGGAGAGATCAAGAATTGATGATCAGAATTCCAAAGCACAAGTTAAACCTGAATGCAACCCATCGATTCGGCAAGCATCGATTTCTACTTGAGACATTGTTTGTGGGAAAACGATATGATACTGATTTTACTTCCTATACGAATGTCGAATTGAATCCCTATACCTTGATTCATTTAAATTGGAATTATCAAATTAGCGAACGAATTCAAGTACAATGTGGGGTTCACAATTTGTTCAATAAAAGTTTTATAGAACAAATTGGGTTTAATAGTTTGGGTAGAAATTATCGTTTGAACTTCAACTATACCTTATTTTAATTCAGTTTCCTTTGAAGGAATTAAATACATTTCCTGACTGAATTTTTCTTCCTGAATAGGTTTCCCAACTGGGTAAACATTCATGAAAGGACGCAAATCCATCTTAGCAGTTGCTCCTGTAATTAGGTTTAAGGCAGCTGCTAAGAAGGGTTCTGTAGGATCACCAAAAGCTTTGATTTCAGTTGGATAATCCATTTCATCGAGTTCTATCGCAGGAACAAATCCATTGTCGTAGTCATTTTGACCTAATTTATTGTAGATCTGAAAAACGATAGGTTGCATCCCAACAGTGTGATTTGGATTTCTGTTGTCAGGATCGTCATAACTATTAGGAGAGTCCACAACAGTGATGGATCCTTCGTTTTTACCCACAGTGGTTCCGCCAATTGTAATGACATTCATATAAGGTCTTAAACCATTGATGATCATTTCAGAGGCTGAGGCAGTGCTAGCTGAGGTCAGTACATAAAGTGTTTCAATGGAGGTTAAGCGATTCATAGGTACTGTTGATTGATAGGTGCCATCAAAATCATAGAGGTATACCTCGTCAAAGAAAGGGTAGGTAGATCCTTTTGTTGGATTGCGTTTCGCATTGTATCTCAAATCGGCAAATGCTTCCTGTTCTGGAGTAATCGATCCATCGATCATACTCGCTAAAAAGGCTGCAGTAATAACAGTACCCCCACCGTTGTATCTTAAATCCAATACTAATTCATCCACTGCTTTGTCTTTGAAATATCCAAAAACATCGTTGAGTTCTTTGTGAAATGGATATTTGAATGAATTGTACACTAAATAGCCAATTTTCTTTCCTGAGGTTTCAAGAACAGTATAGTATTGAATTGGAGTCGCAGGAAATTCAATTCGAGTAATTTCAACATCACTGCCACTAGCTTGAAAGCTTCCATCCACAAAACTTCCTACTCCAATGGTTACGGTGTCGTTATTAAACAAATTGTTGATTACCGTATAATTGTCTGGATTCATTACAGTTCCATCGACTCTATAAATTAGGTCTCCTCTTTTTAATCCTGCTTCTTCTGCTGGAGAATCTGGTACCACATATGCAATGTAGATATAGACATTACCTCCTGATTCAACATTAAATAAACTTCTAGCTAAACGAATGCCATACGATTTACTAGTTCCAGCAAACGACTTTAACTGTTCGGCAACATCATCTATATACCACGAAAAATCATCTTGGCCGTCATATTTTAAATGATCAAACAAGGATTCTGGGCTATCAAAAGTACTGAGATATAAATGGTAATCGTCTAAATTGCTGAGTTTGCTATCGCTTAACTCTTCGATTTCTCCTTGCCAATAATACCAGTAGTTAAGACCTCTCCAAATAAAATCGGTAATTTCATCATATTCTATTTGAGGAACGTCGTCTTGATCCTTTTCACAACTACTTAGAATAACTAAAGAGCTGATGAGGCTTAATGCTAAATATTTTATCTTGTGCATATTCTTTTGATACTTATTTAGTAGTACAAGTTACAATCCTTTCTAATATTTTGAAATTATTTGTAACAATTTTAACCATTAAGCGTCATACTAATAGATCGGAAACATATTTATGAATCAACTTGAGTTTTCAAATACGGTAATAAGTCTACAAGACAAATTGTTTAGAATAGCAAAACGTCTTTTAGTATCTAACGATGAAGCTCAAGATGCGAGTCAGGAAATACTTTCAAAGTTATGGGAAAAACGATCCGATCTAGACGGATTAAGATCTGTAGAGGCCTATGCGATCACCATGACTAAGAATTATTGTCTCGACCGCCTCAAATTAAAGGAAGCTTCCAATTTGAGATTGGTTCATTCAAATTATGAATCCGCATCTGATCATGTTCAACGAACAATTGAACATCAAGATCAACTCGATTTGATCGATGCATTTTTAAAAACACTTCCTGCTAACCAGCAGTTATTGTTTCAACTCAGAGAAGTTGAAGGAATGGAATACGATGAAATCGAAACGATTTTAGATATGAAATCCACTGCAATTCGTGTGTCCTTATCTAGAATCAGAAAACAATTGAGAGAACAACTCTTTAAAATGAATTCTTATGGAATTAGTTAAAATAGAAGCATTATTAGAAAAGTATTTTGAAGCTGAAACTTCCCTAAAAGAAGAAGCAATTTTAAAATCATTCTTTAGCTCGGATCAGGTCCCAACACATTTAGAAATGTACCGACCTATGTTTGCCTATACTGTATCGGAATCGAAGTTAAAAGATCAGACTCCGTATCGCATACGATCAAAAAAACGTTTGAGCCCGTATATGAAGATTGCTGCTTCTATAGCGGTTGTTGTATCCATTGGAATATTCGCTCGAGAATACCAACAGAAAAAACAGGCTGAATACGCTTATCAGCAGACGATGGCAGCGATGGAACTTATCGCAAATCAGTTCGATAAGGCAAAACAGTCAATTGGGTATTTAGAGGTTTACGAGAATTCTAAAAACAAGATTTTTAAAAAAATAGATAATAGATAAATTAAAGAAGATGAAAAGAAAATTATTAATTAGCAGTATGATGCTCCTTTTTGCGGGCATGACTTACGCACAGTCCCTTTTTGATCGATTTGAGGATGAACCAAATGTAAGTTCAGTTGTCGTAAGCAAGAGTATGTTCAATCTTTTAAGCAAGTTTGAGGTTGTCGTAGAAGACGATCCGGAGGCTAGAGACTTTGTCGTAATGGCTAAGAGTATCGAAAGTCTAAAAGTTTTTACAACTTTTGACAAAAATGTTTCAGATGATATGAAACACGAAGTAGATCAGTATCTAAAGCAAGCAAATCTAACTGAACTTATGAGAATCAAAGATGAAACGGCAAATGTTAAATTTTACGTTCGCCCTGGAAGAACTGATTCGCAGGTGAAGGAGCTTTTGATGTTTGTCAATGGATTTGATACTAAGGCGATGGATTTAGATCTCAACATCAATGGAAAAGATCGCACTATTGAAAGTGTATTGCTCTCATTGGTCGGAGATATCGATCTAGATAAGATTAGCTCATTGATTGCAAAAATGAATCTACCTGAAGAGCTCAATCAAGTAAAACAACGCTAAGATGAAACAGTTCATTAAAATCACAGGAATATTGCTGGTGCTCTTGATAAGCATGTCTTCTTGTGAATCCAATAAGAGTGTACAACAGTATTTATTGGAAAAGCAGTCGTCTTCTGATTTTGTAAGCCTGACACTACCTGCGAGTCTATTAAATATCACTATTGATTCTTTGGGAAGTAAAGAAAGAGAAGCGGTGAATTCTTTAAAGAAACTCAATGTACTGGTATACCACGCTCCAAACGGAGATCAACAGGCTTTTGATAAAGAACAAGCTGAAATTAACACAGTACTTAAAAACTCTAAGTACAAAGATCTTATGAGAGCACAAACTCATATGGGTTCAGGTAGAATTATGATTCTAGGATCAGAGGCTCAAATCGATGAATTTTTAGCCTATGGTACAGACTTGAAAAGCAATTTTATTCTCATCAGAGTCTTAGGAGATCATATGAATCCAAAACACATCAAACCCTTCTTAACAGCATTACAGGAGAGCGATGTCAATGAAGATGAATTACTCGGATTGTTATCTTCTTTAAAACCTAGGAAGGAATAAACTAAAGGATCAAAAATAAAGGAATATTAAATTCCAGTAAAAGAGCTAGGCGATATCGCTTTTAGCTCTTTTTTTATTTGATCAGACACCTCAAGAGTATCGATAAAATTAGAGATGCTTTCAGCGTTGATCTTTTCGTTAGTTCTAGTTAATCCTTTGAGAGCTTCGTAAGGATTTGGATACCCTTCTCTTCTCAAGATGGTTTGGATGGCCTCTGCTACAACAGCCCAATTATTTTCTAAATCTTGCGCAATCTTTTCTTCGTTTAAAAGTAATTTATTCAATCCTTTAAGGGTTGATTGAAACGACAGAATGGTATGTGCTAAAGGAACTCCAATATTTCTGAGAACTGTTGAATCAGTTAGGTCTCTTTGTAATCTTGATATTGGTAGTTTAGCAGAGAGATGCTCAAAGAGTGCATTGGCAATACCCAAGTTACCTTCTGAATTCTCAAAATCGATTGGATTTACTTTATGTGGCATTGCAGAAGATCCAACTTCACCCTTTTTGATTTTTTGTTTGAAGTAGTCCATAGATACATAGGTCCATATATCGCGATCTAAATCGATAAAAATGGTGTTGATTCTCTTGAGTAGATCAAAAAGAGAAGCCATATGATCGTAATGCTCAATCTGAGTTGTTGGAAAAGAGTGGTTCAATCCAAGTGTTCCTTCTACAAAATCAGTACCAAATTGTTTCCAATTAGTGGAAGGATATGCAACGTGATGAGCGTTGTAATTTCCTGTAGCTCCACCAAATTTCGCAGCGTATGGTATGGATTTAAGTTGTTGGTACTGTTCCTCTATTCTGGTGATAAAAACCTGAATTTCTTTTCCTAAACGAGTAGGAGAGGCCGGTTGTCCATGGGTTCTAGCTAATAGAGGAATTGCTTTCCAGTCATCGGCAAGAACTTTTAAAGTCGAAAGTACTTCTTCAATCGATGGAACATACACATCTTCAATCGCCTCTTTTAAAGAAAGAGGAATAGAGGTGTTATTAATGTCCTGAGAAGTCAATCCAAAATGGATAAACTCTTTGTAGGCTTGAAGGTTTAACATATCAAATTTTTCTTTGATAAAGTATTCTACAGCCTTAACATCGTGATTGGTTACTTTTTCGATGTCTTTGATAGCAATGGCATCAGCATCACTAAAGTTTTTATAAATAGCTCTTAACTCACTGAATAGGGAAGTGTCAAAATCGCTTAATTGCTTTAGAGGAAGCTCACAAAGTGCGATGAAATATTCAATTTCAACGCGAACTCTGTACTTGATAAGTGCAGCTTCAGAGAAATAAGTTCCTAAAGAATTAACTTTTGATCGGTATCTTCCATCAATTGGAGAAATAGCATTTAAGGTAGTTAAAGACATATCGTTCTAATTAAAGCTGCAAAGATAATAAATCCCATGGCCTTAATTCAACTTTTTTAGACGATTTAAAACCTTTCTCGCCCTTGCTTGATAGGCAGTGCTCTGTGATTGATAGTTGAGTTCAATGAGTTCCATCAGATTGGGTTTGATCCACTCTTTTATATAGCAGAGTCTACTCAAATTTTCCATAGCGTGAACTTTAACCGCTACTCTATAAGCTTCGGTAAACCAAATAAAATTACAATCGACCATATGTAATTGAACTTTTTTGTCCAATTGGTTAAATTTTTTTTTTAATATGGGATTAGTTAAAATGATACTTCCAATTTTAGCAATCGATCGAAGGGTGGAATCATCTTGTTGTTCAGGAAGTGTGGAAATAAATAGCTCCAACTGATTCGTTAAACACAAGGGATTGATCAACATCGCTTGCTCAATAGTCCATATGGACTTTAGTGCTAACTCGTGTTGGGAATGATTGGCAAATTGTATAAGATCTATGAAATAAGATGGCTGCTCTAGTAATAGAACAGCCATTTCTTGTCTCGATTGCAGCCGTGCGTTAGTTTGCTCTAAACGATGTAGGAAGGCTGCATCCATTTTTTAATTGTGTAATAGTACAATAGAAAAAGGACTGTTTATGGTTACATTTCCATTGGAAACGACTGCTGTGCTTCCAGAGTAATCATCAGAAAGGGTTTCACCTTCTTCAAATACCGATCCTACAGAAATTGTTTTTATTCCAGTAGAGAGATCTAAACCAACAACAACTTTGTCATTGTTGAGTATTCTACTAAAACTATAAGGGGATTCAGAAATCATCTGATGTCTTCCAGCTCCTACGGCAGGGTGTTTTGCTCTAAATTGACCTAGCTTTTGCCAATGTAGGAGATTAGCTTGTACAGAAGCATCGTTTGCAATAGCATCCCAGTTCATATTCGATCTTAAATTTGCATCACCATTCGCTCCTTCAATAATTAGAGGTCTATTGGATTCATCCCCATAATAGATTTGAGAAGCTCCTGGACTAAGAAGCAATACGTTAGCAGCTCTACTACTATTTGATCGTTCAATATCATATGGATGTCCTTCATCATGGGAGGCTAAAAAATTAAGTACAGAATAGCCACTTAATTCGTTTTGAAGTAGACTGTTGTATTTTGAGAAAAGTACTTCGTAAGGAAGATCAGCATCGTTTTTTAATCCAAAATTAATGAGGCTATTAAAACCTGCGTTGTTAAAGTAATCGACAATTTTATCTCCAAAATTATAATTGAGCCCATTTGAAATTGAATACCCAGATACTTCACCAGTCATAAAAAAAGGATTGTCATCCAATACCTTTGAAGGATTGTTTTGCTTCCAAACTGCGAAAGCTTCATCGGCCTGCTCTCGTAGCATCATCCAAACATTTTCTGTAGCGTGTTTAGCCGTATCAACTCGAAAACCATCAATTCCTAATTCCCGCACATAATCGGTAAGCCATTTAACAAGATAGGCGTTTGGAGTTTTTTTGTAACCAGTTTGATTAAAAAACATCTCAAGTTCTTTAATTTCTTGATCGTATCTGTCTTCTGATTTCCATTTGTCTACTAGTAATTCAGGTAAGGAAACTTCTTGATTACTTTCAGTAAGTACGTCAGGAAGGTTCTTTACCAAGGTACATGCTGTTGTCATTTGATAGTTGGAGTAATCACAAGCAGGTTCAGTTCTCACCCAATTGGAGGGCCATACAGGGTCCATTTCTGTCACAGGTCCTGTATGATTGGCAACTACATCTAAAATGATTCGAATTTGATTTTGATGTGCAGTATTCACGAGTTCTTTCAGATCATCCATATTTCCGAAGTTAGGATCAATTGTGGTCCAATCTTTAGCCCAATATCCGTGATATCCATAAGTAAGACCTGTGCCTTCATCAGTTGCATCATGAATCTGCTCCACAACAGGTGTAAACCAAATAGCATTAACTCCCAAGTCTGTAAAATATCCCTGTTCAATTTTTTTAGTAATTCCCTTGAGATCTCCACCTTCAAAACCCCTGAGAAAAGCCGCTTCTTTTGTTCTGTTGAAATTCACATCATTTGAGCTGTCAGCATTGTAAAAACGATCGGGTAATAAAAAATATACAGTAGCAGCAGACCATAAAAATGGAGTAGAGCTTGTTCGAACTTGTTGTTGATTGGTTTCTTTGCAGCTAACCATAGTTAACAAAGCCACTGCGATAATGGATAAGCGTTTCATTGACTTTTAAAGTTTAGTAAGATAAATTTGGTTAAAGTTACGAATAATTGACTAGTCTTTTCGATTCAAGACCTTGTATTCTTCATAGCATTCACTAATCGCATCTAATATTTGTAAATCGTTTGCCGTTTGAATAAACGACTTTGAATAATTACAATTACTTAAGATGTCTTGAATGTCTATTTTTTCAATTTGGAGTAATGCCTGTAGGGTTTCACGATCAAATTTAGAAGCGAGTAAATCTCTGATCGCATCATCATCTTTCATTTCTCGAAGTCTTTTCATTTGTTTTGGTTTTTTACCAAATAAATTCCTCAGAAGGTCAGCTGGATTCAAAATAGCCCCTAGGACTTTAGATACAGCAGATGGTTTTCTACTTCCAGCCTCATATCCAACTGAAAGCCCAGAAATACTGTATTGAAATGCTTCTTCTACAGGGAGTCTCTTGACGTCAATTTCTAAATATCCAGTGAGCTGAAACGGTTTAACAACTACTTCTTCAAGGGCATAAGCAAGTTCGGTGAGTCCAAAGGAAGTGTTCTCAAATCGAAACATATCTTGAGTGACTCTAACCTTTATCGTTTTAAATCCTAAATACGAAAAATAAAGTGTATCATTAACCGAAGCAGGAATTTCAAAGCTACCGTCTTTTTTTGAAATAGTTCCTTTAATCTTACTTAGGTTAATGATATGAACGTTCTCTAGTGGCGAATCGTCTTGTGCATTTTTTACAGATGCCTTTAAGTACTCATCACTTGTTTGAGCATATGAAATCAGGTTAAAAAGTAGTAGCAGTAAAAATCCTATTTTTTTCATCGATTTAAAGATATTGTACTTTAAATGATTTTAATAGAAATTATAAGATTTTTAACTAAATCCCTTTCTTTTTGCACCTTTAGACTTAGGTTTTGAACCTGATGATTTCTTATCTTTAGATCCAGAAAATCTTCTACCTGGTTTACTGTCGTTAAATTTCTTATTGCGATCTGAACGTTCTGAACGATCTCTGCGACCCCTTCTTTCTCCACGGTCTGAGCGATCACTGCGATCTTTTCTACGACTTCTTCTTCCTGAACCATCTTCTGGTTTTGAAGAAACTTCTACATTGACAAATCTGCCATCAATTTTTAAATCTGTAAAGACTTCTAAAATTTTTGGCATTTGTTCTGGATCCGTGTTAAAGAATGAAAAGGTGTCTTTAACATCGACTTTGTATACGTCGTCTTTTGAAAGTTGAGTTAACTCGCGTATAAAATCTTTAAGACTTCCCCAGGTGTAACCATCGCGTCTTCCAACATTGATAAAATATCGAATAGAGTTAGGATTGATAGTGCTATCTGCAGAAGATTCAGGTGAGGATATGTCTTGAGTCTTGTTGTAGTAATCAAAAAAACGAGTAAATTCAACAGACACAATTTTTTTAATGAGTTCTTCGCGATCTAAACCATCTAATACTTCATGAATCTTTGGTAAGTATTCATCCACTTGATGATTAATTTCTGTATCCTTAATCTTGTGGGCTAAATAAAATAATTGTTTCTCGCAAATTTCAATTCCAGTTGGAATTGGTTTTAGTGAAAATTTCTTTTTGATGATTTTCTCAATGGTTCTAATTTTACGCTCTTCTGACTTGGTTACAATAACCATTGAAACCCCTTCTTTCCCTGCTCTACCTGTTCTACCAGAACGGTGCGTGTAGGTTTCAATTTCATCTGGAAGTTGATAGTTAATTACATGTGTGATGTCATCAACATCAATTCCACGTGCTGCGACATCTGTAGCCACTAACATATGGATTTGCTTTTTTCTAAAAGCATTCATGACTAAGTCACGTTGATTTTGACTTAAATCTCCGTGGAGCGCTCCAGCATTATATCCGTCTTCGATTAGTTTTTCGGCAACTCTTTGGGTATCGCGTTTGGTCCTGCAAAATACTACTGAGAAGATTTCAGGATTGGCATCTGCCAATCGTTTAAGTACAGGATAGCGGTCTCTACCACTTGCAATATAATATTCATGAGCAACCGTAGAAGCACCTTCATTTTTAGAACCAACGGTAATTTCGTCTGGACTATTCATGAATTTTTTTGCAATGATGGCAACCTCTTTAGGCATGGTTGCAGAAAACAACCAAGTATTTTTTTCTTTGGGTGTATTGGATAGGATGTCTTGGATGTCTTCAAAGAATCCCATGTTGAGCATTTCATCTGCTTCATCTAAAATACAGTAGTCAATTTTAGAAATATCTACCATATTTCTGCCGATCATATCCTTCATTCTACCAGGAGTCGCAACAACAATTTGAGCTCCTCTTTTGATTTGACTTGCTTGTTCAGTAATACTTGCACCTCCGTAGATCGCTACGGTATTTAAACCTTTGATGTATTTGGAATACAATTTGATTTCATTGGTGATCTGTAAACAGAGTTCACGAGTAGGAGATAGGATTAATCCTTGTGTAAATTTCTTTTCTGCATTAATTTTTTGAATTAATGGAAAGCCAAAAGCAGCTGTTTTTCCTGTACCTGTTTGGGCAAGGGCTACTAAATCAGTTTCTTTTGAAAGTAAAATTGGAATGGCTTTTTCTTGAACTTCAGAAGGCTCTTTGAAGCCCATATCAGAAATAGCGTTAATCAAGGACTCATTAAGTCCTAAATCTTGGAATTTTTGCATTTTTTGAGTTTTTTTCGCAAATATGTCTGTTGCATAGAGCGAAAACCTTTTTAACTCAGCGCAACACATGCTATACCAGCGGCGTTTCAAGCTGCAAAGATACGCTTTTGTTTTGCATTTACTACTAAAAACTACATTATCAGTTATTTAAGTTGGTTGATGAATTCGATGAGTGCTGCGGTTGCCTTGGCACGATGACTGATTTTATTTTTGGTATTTGAATCTAATTGTGCAAATGTTTGATCAAATCCTTCAGGAATAAACACAGGATCATACCCAAACCCGTTTTCTCCAATAGGTTGATCCGTAATTGTTCCGTGAATTTCACCACTAAAGAGGTAGTGTTCTTTTTCTGTTACCAAACTGATGACTGTTTTGAAATAGGCAGAGCGATCAGTAGCTCCTTTTAGTTTTTTAAGTAAAAGTTGAACATTGTCTTGGTCTTTAGCATTCTCACCTGCAAATCGAGCAGAATAAACCCCTGGAGCGCCGTCAAGTGTATTGACAAAAAGACCAGTGTCATCTGCAAAACACGAATGTCCAGTAGCCTTAAAAACGGTTTCGGCCTTAAGCTTTGCATTCCCTTCCAGACTGTCTTTAGTTTCCTCAATATCACTGTTAAATCCACAATCCTCTAATGAAACAATTTGAATTGAATCGGTTGTAATTTTTCTGATTTCTTCAAGTTTATGAAGATTGTTTGTCGCAAAAACGAGTATGAATGATTTTAAAGGCATAAATCGATATTTAATTTTAAGTTATTCTTGAAAAATAACTAATATAAACTCATTAAAATGTTAAAAGGTTAAAAAAGGACCTCAATTGCAAATAAAAAAATAATTTAACAAAATCACGATTCGTTATCATACAATATGACATAGATATCACTGTTTAAATTTGTAAATTTGCAACTTAATTAAAATTAGTTGTGAGTAAAAAATACGTTTTTGATTTTGACAGTACACTTACTAGTGTTGAAGCACTAGACGTACTTGCTGAAATTACATTAGAACACAATCCCAATCGAGATGAAATTATCAAACAAATTCAAGAGATTACAAATCTAGGGATCGATGGTGATATTTCATTTACCGAGTCTTTAAAGAGAAGAATCTCATTATTAAAGGCGAATCAAGATGATTTAGATGAATTGGTGAAAAGGCTTGAGAAAAAAATTTCAAAATCAATAAAAGAAAATAAAGAGTTTTTTGAAAAACACTCCGAAGATATTTATGTCATATCCTGTGGTTTTAAAGAATTCATAGATCCAATCGTCGCTCATTATAATATTCCGTCAGAAAAGGTTTATGCCAACACATTTGAATTTGACAAGCAGGGGTATATTTCAGGTTTTGATGCTGATAATGTGCTCTCAGCTCACAATGGAAAAATCGATTGTTTAAAGAATCTTAACTTAGTAGGAGAGGTTCAAGTTATCGGTGATGGTTACAGCGATTACGTAATGCGTGAAGCAGGAATCGCTGATAAGTTTTTTGCTTATACTGAAAATGTGTCTCGTGAGAAAGCTGTAAAAAATGCGGATCACGTGACTCCTACTTTAGATGAATTTTTATACTTGAATAAATTGCCTAGAAAAATTTCCTACCCAAAGCACAGAATTAAGATTTTACTCTTAGAAAATGTGCACCCAGATGCTTTTGATAACTTAAAATCAGACGGATACACGGTTGAACTCATCAAAACGAGTTTAAGTGAAGAAGAACTCATCGAAAAAATTAAAGGAGTTCACGTGATTGGAATTCGATCCAAGACTCAGATTACTGAAAAGGTTTTAGAAGCTGCCGATAAATTAATGGTCATTGGAGCTTTTTGTATCGGAACGACACAAATTGATTTACAAGCAGCTAAGGAAAGAGGAGTTGTGGTTTTTAATGCACCTTATTCCAATACTCGTTCAGTTGTTGAATTAGCAATTGGAGAAATTGTAATGTTAGCACGTTCTATTTTCCCGAGATCTACAGAGATTCACAATGGTCAGTGGAATAAAACTGCTGCAGGATCACAAGAAGTGAGAGGTAAGAACTTGGGAATTATCGGGTATGGAAATATCGGAAAACAACTATCTGTTCTTGCGGAATCAATTGGAATGCACGTCTATTTCTACGATGTTGATGAGCAATTAGCACTCGGAAATGCGACCAAGTGTTCAAGCATAGATGAAGTTTTAAAAGTTGCTGATTTTGTTTCACTTCACGTTGATGACAATAAGGCCAACACCAATCTTTTTAATGCAGAGCGTTTTGCACAAATGAAAGAAGGTTCAGTTTTCATCAACCTAGCTCGTGGATTTGTAGTAGATATTCCTTCCCTAGTAGAGGCTTTAAAAAGTGGTCATCTAAAAGGTGCTGCAGTGGATGTATTCCCAGAAGAGCCTGCAGCTAATGGAGATTACTACACCGAATTACAAGGGTTAGAAAATGTCATCCTAACTCCTCATATTGGAGGAAGTACCATCGAAGCACAAAGAGATATCGCTGATTTTGTACCGAATAAGATTATGGGTTATATCAACTCTGGTAATACTGTTGATGCGGTTAACTTCCCAAATATTCGCTTGCCTAAACAAGAGAACAAACACCGTTTCTTACACATTCATAAAAATGTACCTGGGGTGATGGCTAAGATCAATAAAGTATTGGCTAAGTATGAACTCAATATTACAGGACAATTCTTATCGACGGATCCAGATGTTGGATATGTGATTGTTGAGGTAGATAAAGAATACAATCAAGATGTCATTAAAGCATTGAGATCTATTGATAATACGATTAAGTTTAGAGTACTTTACTAATCTATATGATTAGTTGTGGTGGTAAGGTTCGTTTTTTAGAATGCTAAACCCCCTATAGAGTTGCTCTACCGCAAATAAACGAATCATTTGATGTGAAAAAGTCATCTTGGAAAAACTGATTTTCGAGATGGCTTTTTTTTTGACCGCTTCACTAAATCCATAAGGACCACCGATGACGAGTACGAGTTGTTTGCAACCGCTATTCATTTTCTTTTGTAGGAAATCAGAAAACTGAACTGAAGAGTATTCTTTTCCTTTTTCGTCTAAAATAATGAGCTGATCAGTTGGTTTTAATTCCTTTAAAATCAATTCACCTTCTTTTGTTTTCTGTTGTTCCTCTGAAAGGTTTTTGACATTCTTAATATCGGTAATAATACACATTTCAAATTTGATGTAATGCTTAAGTCTTCCGATGTAAGTATCGATGAGCAATTGCAATTCATTGCTGTCCGTTTTTCCTATGGAGATTAGTTTGATGGTCATAAGCTAAAATTCGATACTAAATTACAAAACTATAGCAAAGCTGCTATTTGTTTTATTAAATTAGCATTAGAGAATAAATTCCATGTCAAAAGCAGTAGAAGAACAATTAGATAAGATTCCAATCATCAATTTATTGGTTAGACTTTTAAAGAACCTCAAGCTAAAAGCATTAAAGGGCATGTCTATCTATGATTTAATCGAGATGTATATTTTGGGTATTGTCAATGGTGCATTGGGAACCAGGGCTTCTGCAATTGCCTTTAGTGTGTTTTTGGCCTTATTTCCACTGATCATTTTCATATTGACTTTGGTGCCTTATATCATTCCTTACGTACAGGTTGGAACAGGTGATTTGGACGCCGAAATTCTAGTTTTTATTGAATCCTTTTTACCTTCATCAACTGGAGAATATTTTGGTGATATCTTTATTCAGATTAAAAATCAAAAGCACGGAGGTCTCATGTCATCTTCCTTTTTGTTATCCATTTTTTTAATGGCAAATGGTGTTAGTGCCATCTTTAGCGGTTTTGAAACTTCTTATCATATTGAATTTAACAGATCGTACTTTAAACAATACCTGTATGCACTGATCATAGGACTGGTTTTGTCGTTATTGTTAATTATTGGAGTAGTGGTGTATCTGTATTTTGAGTACTATATTTTGACCACCTTAACCGATTTGATCAATAATTCATCTCAGGTGATTCGAAGTTCAGAAGATCTGTACATCATATCGGGAATTAAGGTTGTATTTTACTTTGTACTCTTTTATTTGATTGTATTTATTCTCTACAACTTTGGAACTATGGAGACTAGATCAGTTAAGTTTTTTTCCATAGGAGCAGTCATGACCTCAATCCTCTTCATACTTACATCTTATTTTTTTGGATTTTATATCGATAATTTTTCAAGGTACAATGAACTCTACGGAGCCTTAGGAGGTCTTTTGATTCTGATGCTATACATTTGGTTAAACTCCATTATACTGCTTTTAGGTTTTGAGCTCAATGTGAGTGTTAGTTCCCTAAAAAAGACTTCTGAATCAAATCAAGAGCAAGCTTAGTATGAGTTATTATGTAGATGTTATCACTCCATTACCTCTAGAAAAGCCATTGACATATAAGCTTACAGAGGAGCAGGCAAAATCCCTTGAAAGAGGAATGAGACTGATTGTTCCCATCCGAAATCGCTACTATACAGCCTTGGCACTAAAAATTCACAAAGATCCTCCACAAAAGTACGAGGCAAAGGAAGTGGAAGAGTTATTAGATGCTCGTCCTGTAGTTCAGCTCTCTCAACTAAAACACTGGTTGTGGATCTCTAAGTATTATATGTGTAGTTTGTCAGAGGTGTATAATGCAGCGATGCCATCTGCGATGCTCTTGGAGAGTGAAACTTTGATCAGTTTGCCAATAGAAACGGTTGTTGAAGAAGAACTCAATGATAAGGAATATCTCATAATCGAAGCGTTAAAACAACAACCGACTCTTACAATACGTGAAGTTATGGCCTTATTGGGAATCAAACAGGTGATGCCATTGATTCACTCTATGGTTTCTAAAAAACAATTGATTGTTGAGGAGTATATCGAACATAAATACAAGCCTAAATTTGAAACCTATTACTATTTAGATTTCGATCTCTCAAATCAACTGTTATTTGAACAGTATATGACTGATTTAAAAGGGGCCAAAAAACAATTAGAGCTATTTATATTGTTGTGTCAACTCAAGGCGACTGTTGATAATCCTATCTCTTCTAAAAAACTCAGAATCAAATATGAGGGTTATTTGAGTTTTATAAAGAGTCTGATGGTAAAAGGAGTAGTTAATTTTGAGAAAAGACAAGAAGATCGTATCCAATTCGACTCAAAAATTCAATTAAAGAACCTTAAAGAGCTCAATAAGGATCAGCAAAAAGCATATCAAAAGTTAAAAAGCCATATTGAAGCAAAGAAAATAAGTTTGCTAAAAGGAGTGACCTCCTCAGGAAAAACTGAAGTATATGCAAAGCTTATCAAGGATCAATTGGATCAAGGGAAACAGGTTTTGTATTTAGTTCCTGAAATAGCACTTACGGTACAACTCATCAAAAGATTGCAGTCCTATTTCGGAATATCACTGGCTGTCTTTCATTCAAAATACAACAATCAAGAACGAGTAGAGGTTTGGGATCAGGTTCTTGAGGGAAGTGACAAGGCTCAGCTCATTCTAGGAGCTAGATCTTCACTCTTGCTGCCTTTTAAAGATTTAGGACTCATCATTGTCGATGAAGAGCATGAAGCCTCCTATAAGCAATACGATCCAGCTCCAAGGTATCACGCTAGAGACGCTGCTGTATATTTGGGAAGCCTTCATCAAATAGCTGTTGTATTAGGTTCAGCAACTCCGAGTATCGAGAGTAGGTACAACGTAGTTAAAGGAAAATATGAACTTGTAGAGCTTACTAAACGCTATGAAGATTTACTCATGCCGGAGATTCAACTCATTGATTTAAAAAAACACTACAAGAAAAAGGAAGTGAAAAATCATTTTTCATTTCCACTGCTAGAAGCAATCGATGCTACGGTTAATGATCGCAAACAAGTGATTCTCTTTCAAAACAGAAGAGGTTATGCCCCTGTTTTGGAATGCGAACGTTGTGGTCATACTCCGGGATGTCCACATTGTGATGTAAGTCTTACGTATCATCAACACAGTAAACAATTGCGTTGTCATTACTGTGGATATCACGAAAGCTATCAATCCAATTGTCAAGCCTGTGGAAGTGCTGAGCTTAATACTAAGGGCTTGGGAACTGAACAAATTGTAGATGCCCTCAAGGAGCTCAGACCTAATTTAGCAATAGAGCGATTGGATTACGATACGACGCGAGCGAAAAATTCATACGATGAACTCATTGCTGCCTTCGAAGAGCGCCAAATTGATGTGCTTGTTGGAACTCAAATGGTGGCTAAAGGGCTTGATTTTGAGCATGTCGGTTTGGTAGGAGTTATGAATGCAGATACCTTGCTTAATTTTCCAGAATACAATGCACACGAGAGAGCTTTTCAAATGCTAACACAGGTTGCCGGTAGAGCTGGGAGAAAGAAAGATAGTGGGAAGGTGATTATTCAATCTTACAATCCTTATCACGAAATCTTAAAATTGGTGAGTACCAATGATTATGATGCGATGTATAAAGAACAGTTGTATCAGCGTGAGATTTACAAATACCCCCCTGCTAATAAAATCATTAAGATTACCTTTAAACACAAAGAGTACAATCGTATCAATGAAGCGGCACAGTGGTATGTAAACGGTTTAAAGAAAGGGTTGACAAATGTGACAATTTTAGGACCTGAATTTCCATCAGTAGCAAGAGTTAAAAACAATTACATCAAACACATTGTTGTTAAAATTCCAATAGCGACACCAGTAGCAGAAATTAAAAACTATTTACTTCGACTCAAAACTTCATTTTTTTCTGTATCCAGTTTCCGATCGATTCGTATCAATTTTGATGTAGATTATATTTAGCTAGCCTGTAAAGCTTCAATAAAAGCTTGTTTGTTAGCCCTACTAATAGGTAGGCTTATGTTTTCAATTACTACAGATGAAGAGCTATAGGATTGGATTTTGTCTAAATTCACAACAAATGATTTGTGAATTCTCAGCATTTGTGATGAGCTGATCATATCCATAACCTTTTTAAGCCCTTTGCCAACTGTATATACGTGTCGATCGGTGATGATTTTTGAATAATCCCCCATGGCCTCGATCCATTTAATATCTCGAATTCTGATTCTTTTTTTTACGTTGATTAAAGTTAATGTAAATACTGGGCTCGTTTTCATCGATTGAATTGCTGTTTGTATGAATTTTAAGAGCCTTGTCAATTGCCATATTAAAGCGATCGATTTCTATTGCTCCCAGTAAGTAATCAGTCACGTTGGATTCAAAAGCTTTTAAGGCGTAATCCGATTTTTCAGAAGCAATGATAATTTGCGGTTGGTCTATAAGAGACTCGATCAATTGAAAGCCATTGCGAATAGGCATTTCAATGGCGATGATAGCCAGATCAACTTCTCTGCAGTTAATCCCTTCTACAGCCTCTATTGCATTTCTAAAACATGAGATCAGATTCAATTTAGGATGTTGATCAATGAGTTCCTTTAAAGAGTTTCTCTTATCTAACGATTGGTTGACGATAAAACAGTTTAACTTTTTCATAACTATTGATTTTAAAATTCAACATAAAATTAGACAGTCTCATTTATGTGTGAATGGAGAATGATACAAACAGCTATAAGTATGATATAATTTGCAGTTTTTTATAGGTGTAAATAGCAGGATTACCCACAACTTAACAAATGGGTAGGTAGGATAGTGAGATCTAAGTAGATAGATATTGAGTCTAATCTTTTGTGAAATAGAAAATAAGTACTATTTTTGCACTCTTAAAATTTAAATTATAATTATGAATCATTACGAAACTGTTTTCATTTTGAATCCCGTTCTATCTGAAGGTCAGATAGAGGAAACAGTTAAGAAATTTGAGGATTTCTTAATTAAGAATGGAGCTAAAATGGTTGCCAAAGAAAACTGGGGACTAAAAAAATTAGCTTATCCAATTCAGAATAAGAAGAGTGGTTTTTACCACTTATTTGAATTCACTGTACCAGGTGAAGCCATTGCTTCTTATGAGCAAGAATTCCGCAGAGATGAGCGTGTGATGCGCTTCTTAACTGTTAAATTAGACAAACACGCTGTAGCTTGGGCTGAGCGTAGAAGAGAAAAGTTAAACATTAAAGCTTAAGAAGATGTCACAGATTGAACAACAAGCCAAAGGAGATAAAGGTGGTGAAATCAGATATTTAACTCCGTTAAATATTGAAACCTCAACTCAAAAAAAATACTGTAGATTTAAAAAATCTGGTATTAAATATGTAGACTACAAAGATCCTGATTTCTTAATGAAGTTAGTAAACGAGCAAGGTAAATTATTACCAAGACGTTTAACAGGAACTTCGTTAAAATATCAAAGAAAGGTTGCTACTGCTGTAAAAAGAGCTCGTCACATTGCTCTTATGCCTTATGTTGGAGATTTATTAAAATAAAAGGAGAAGGAATCATGGAACTTATATTAAAACAAGACGTACAAGATTTAGGTTTTAAGGATGATATTGTTACCGTTAAGAACGGTTACGGTAGAAACTACCTTATTCCTCAAGGATTAGCTTTAATGGCGACTCCATCTGCAAAAAAAGTATTAGCTGAGAACCTTAGACAGCGCGCTCACAAAGAGGCTAAAATTATTGATGAAGCGAACAAAATTGCTGAAGCTTTAAAGGGGCTTGAAATCAAAATTGCTGCTAAAACTGGAGAGGGTGATAAATTATTCGGTTCTATTGGAACTATTGATTTAGCTGAAGCTTTCGCTAAAGAAGGTCAAGAAATTGACAAGAAATATATCGCTATCGCTGGTGGAACCATTAAGCGTTTAGGACAGTATACTGCAACAGTGAGATTACACAGAGAAGTAAATGTAGAGATAGCTTTTAATGTTGTTGCTGAATCTAAATAAGTAACACTTTAACTATAATATTAAAGGCTATATAACTCATATAGCCTTTTTTAATACCCAATCATGAAGTATCAAAGACTTACTAAAGAACAGTTGGAAGAGCTCCATCAAGAATTTATCAATTTTTTAGCGACTCAATCCATTACAGCAAAAGAGTGGGATGATATCAAAAAAAACAAGCCAGAAGTTGCCGAACAGGAACTCGATGTATTCAGCGATCTTATCTGGGAAGGTGTGCTTTCTAAAGTGGTGTATTTAGAAAATATTTCTGCAAGACAAATGCATTTGTTTGCTGCGGAGGAAAAAGAAATTCGATTGATTTCAGTTAAGGTTTTGAATCCCGATATTGATTTAACTACTAAAGTTGGATTTGATTGGTTTAAGAAAAATTTTCAAGGAGATTTTGTCGATTACTTAACAGCTGTAAAGGCTTATAAAGAAGAAAAGAACACAGAATTGTTTAATCTGATCAAACAAGGAGCAAGTATAACAAAAGGGGAGTTGTTTCAATGGTTTGATAATATGATTAATTAACCGATATTTACGCTTAAGAGCATAATAATTATGGCACAGAAACCGTCATTACCTAAAGGAACGAGAGATTTTACTCCATCAGAAGTGATCAGGAGAAATTATATCATAGATGTGATTCGCAATCAGTTTAAACTGTATGGTTTTGCACCCATCGAGACACCTTCTTTTGAAAATTACGATACCTTAATGGGTAAGTACGGTGAGGAAGGAGATCGATTGATTTTTAAAATCTTAAATTCTGGAGATTACTTAAAAAAGGCGAATCAAGAAGCTTTAAAGGAACAAGATTCTCAAATGCTCACCTCTAGTATTTCTGAAAAGGCGCTTCGTTATGATCTTACAGTTCCTTTTGCTCGTTATGTTGTGCAACACCAAAATGAGATCGATTTTCCATTTAAGCGTTATCAAATACAACCAGTATGGAGAGCCGATCGTCCTCAAAAAGGAAGATTTAGAGAATTTTTTCAGTGTGATGCTGATGTAGTAGGTTCAAATTCATTACTTCAAGAAGTTGAATTAATACAACTTTACGATGCTGTTTTTTCTGATTTAGGATTGAATGGCGTCACTATAAGGCTCAACAACAGAAAGATTTTAAGTGGGATTGCAGAGGTTATTGGAGCATCTGAATTTCTAATTGATTTCACGGTTGCCTTAGACAAACTTGACAAAATTGGGAAAGAAAAGGTCATAGAAGAAATGCTTTCTAAGGGTATTTCTAAGTCTGCAGTTCTAATGGCTGATCCACTATTTTCAATTAGTGGAACTTCTCTTGAACAATTAGCGTCCTTAAAAGAATTTTTAAAAAATTCAACCGTTGGAACTGAGGGTGTAAATGAATTAGAATTTATTCTTCAAAGTCTTGAAAATACTCCATTAAGGACTGCTTCTATTCAAATAGAAGTAACTCTTGCAAGAGGTCTTAATTATTACACTGGCGCCATAATTGAAGTTGGAGCACCAGAGGGAGTTCAAATGGGATCAATTGGAGGAGGAGGTCGTTACGATGATCTTACCAGTATTTTTGGTTTGAAAAATGTTGGCGGTGTGGGGATATCATTTGGATTGGATCGTATCTATTTAGTGTTGGAAGAATTGGATTTGTTTCCAGCAACTATCGCAAGTGCACCAAAAGTGTTCTTTGTTAACTTTGGCGATCAAGAAGCTCAGAACTGTATCAAGCTCATTCAGCAATTAAGAGCTGAAGGTATTAGTGCTGAACTCTATCCATCTTCTGCAAAAATGCAGAAGCAGATGAAATACGCGAACAACAGAAACTATCCATTTGTGGTGCTTCTTGGAGAACAAGAATTAAATGACCAGACTGTTGTGGTGAAGAATATGGAAAGTGGAGATCAACAGACGGTGAGTCAAAATGAGTTCGTTCAATTTTTAAAATAAGGACCACTTTTATAAATACATAAAAAAAGCGATAACCTTTAGGATTATCGCTTTTTTAGTTGTTTAGTTGTTGTTACTAGAATAAATCTGTCTTTAAAACAGCTCCATTACTAGCATTAGTAACTAAAGCTCTGTATTGTTGTAACCATCTTGAGGTAATTTCTTTTTTAATCGGTTTGAATTCAGCTTTTCTCTTAGCGATTTCTTCATCACTTAAGTTTACTGATAAAATGTATTGATCTACATCGATGTGAATCTCATCCCCGTCTTTTAATAATCCAATCATTCCACCTTCTGCAGCTTCAGGACTTACGTGACCAATACTAGCACCACGAGTAGCACCACTAAAACGACCATCGGTTATTAAGGCAACCTTATCACCTAATCCCATTCCCATAATAAGAGAAGTTGGAGCGAGCATTTCTTGCATTCCAGGACCTCCTTTTGGACCTTCGTAGCGAATCACTACTACATCACCAGCTTTAACTTTTCCGCCAATAATTCCTTCGATAGCCTGTGGTTGTCCATCAAAACAAACGGCTTTTCCTGTGAATACTCTGTCACCTGTAATACCAGCTGTTTTAATTACAGCACCTTCTTCAGCTAAATTACCATATAGAATTGCCAAACCACCAACCTCAGAATAGGGATTGTCTATAGTGTGGATAATATTAGTGTCTTTGATTTCAGCATCAGCTATCTTTTCAAGAACTGATTCACCAGTAATGGTTAGATTATCGATAAGGATATCGTTTCCTCTTTTGGTAATTTCTTTCATTACTGCGTTAACCCCACCAGCTCTGTTGATGTCTTCCATATGAACGGTAGATAAACTTGGTGAAATTTTTGCAATATGAGATACTCTTTTTGAAATGCTATTAATGTCTTCTAAATTAAAGTTGACATCAGCTTCTTTAGCTATGGCAAGCATATGAAGAACCGTATTAGAACTTCCACCCATAGCCATGTCTACAGCAAATGCGTTTCTTACCGCATTTTCATTTAAGATATTTCTGAATTTGAATTTTTCTATTTGGGCTTTGTCTTTTGCAATTTCACAAATTCTTCTTGCAGCCTGTCTGTAAAGCTCTTCTCGTTCTTTAGTTAGAGCTACAATAGTACCATTACCTGGAAGCGCAATACCCATAGCTTCCATTAGTGTATTCATTGAATTGGCTGTAAACATACCAGAGCAACTTCCGCCACTTGGACAAGCGTTGCATTCGATGTCGTAAAGTTCTTCCTCAGTCATTTCACCTGACTCAAATTTTCCAACAGCCTCAAAAGCAGTTGCTAAATCGATGGGTACACCATCTTTAGTATGACCTTTTTTCATAGGTCCGCCGCTTACAAATACTGTAGGGACATCTACTCTTAGTGCTCCCATTATCATTCCAGGTACAATCTTATCGCAATTAGGAATTGCGATCATTGCATCTAATTTATGAGCATTCATAACAGTTTCTATTGAGTTTGCAATGATTTCTCTAGAAGGTAGTGAGAAGAGCATACCATCGTGTCCCATGGCGATACCATCATCAACACCAATAGTGTTGAATTCAAAAGGAACACATCCATTGGATTTGATTTCTTCTTTGATGATTTTTGAAACTCTATTTAGGAAAAAGTGTCCAGGAATAATCTCAATAAAGGAGTTGGCAACACCGATGAAAGGTTTTTCAAAATCCTCATCTACAAGTCCAGTTGCTCTAAACAGCGATCTGTGCGGTGCTCTTTGGTGTCCTTTTTTTACTTCATCACTTCTCATAATATATATAGTTTATACTTTTAAAGTTAATAGTCACATTTTAAGTCAATAAAGATACGTCTATTCTATTTTCTAACTCCTTTATATGATAAAATTTTACGATTTTCAAGAGAGCTGTGATATCAAAAGTTCGAAGTATTCCTTCTTGTGTTTAACCATTTTATAAGGATTGTTGAATTTTATGGATTTAATTAAATCATTAAGTTCAACGGTTTGAATTGCTTTTACTTCCTCTTTTTGAAGATTCAAATCCTTAATGGAACCATGGTAATTGTAATAATAAACTGTTTTAAATTCACGATCCATAATACAACTCTTAGGATGGTAATGTACTTCGTAAAATGTTCCTAATTCAATTAATAGGTCAATTTTAAGTTCAATCCCCAACTCTTCTTTGGCTTCTCGTTGAGCTGCTACTTTTGGAGTTTCGTTGAAATCGATATGTCCTGCTACAGACACATCCCAAAAAAGGGGGTAGGTGTCTTTGTTTTTAGAGCGTTGTTGTAGGATAATTCCTTCTTGAGCTACGATCCAGATGTGAACAGTGGAATGCGGAATGCCCTTTTTGTGGGCAACGTGTTTAAGAATGGGTCTTTTCAGACCCATTCCTTTGGAATTATAGGCTTCTATGATTTCATAGAAAACCATTGTATTATGCGAAGTAGTTAAAACTTTCTCCTTCTTCAATAGTTAGAAGCGTTTGATAAATCAATCGAATTACATTTTCAACATCGCTTTTATGAACCATTTCAACAGTGGTGTGCATATAGCGAAGTGGAAGTGAAATTAATGCAGACGGAACACCTCCATTGCTGTAAGCAAAAGCATCGGTGTCAGTGCCTGTCGATCTCGATGACGCATGACGTTGGAACGGAATGTTGTTTGCATTTGCTGCATCGATGATTTTTTTTCTAAGTTTATTCTGAACTGCAGGCGCGTAAGAAATTACTGGACCTTCACCCATTTTAGTATAACCCTCCGTTTTTTGCTCAATCATTGGGGTTGTGGTATCGTGACACACATCAGTTACAATCGCAACGTTAGGTTTAATCGTATGGGTAATCATTTCAGCACCTCTTAAACCTATTTCTTCCTGAACGGAATTGGTGATATACAATCCAAATGGAAGTTGTACGTTGTTTTCTTTTAAAAGCCTTGCAACTTCAGCAATCATAAATCCACCAGCTCTGTTGTCGATTGCTCTACAAACGATTTTGTCATTGTTGAGAATTTGAAAAGTATCTGGATAGGTGATTACACAACCTACATGAACTCCCATCTCATCCACTTCTTTTTTGTCTTTTGCTCCAATATCGATAAAGATGGTGTCGAGCTCGGGTTTATTTTCTTTACTCTTATCTTTTCTGGTGTGAATTGCAGGCCATCCAAACACACCTTTTACAATACCATTATCTGTATGGATATTCACCCATTTAGAAGGGGCAATCTGATGATCACTTCCTCCGTTACGTATAACGTAAATAAGACCGTCATCAGTGATGTAATTTACATACCATGAGATTTCATCAGCATGCCCTTCGATAACTACTTTATAAGGAGCATCTGGATTGATGACTCCTACGGCAGTACCGTAATTGTCGGTAATAAATTCATCTACATAAGGTTTTAGATATTGCATCCATATTTTTTGTCCTTCCCATTCGTATCCCGTCGGAGCAGCATTGTTTAAATACTTTTCAAAAAAGGCCATGGACTTCTCGTTTAATACTTCTTTGTTCTTCATAAATCGATTCAATTAATGTCTTAAACAAACATACAAACTTTCACTTTTATTTAATAATATAGTTTCCTCTTAATAACTACTTTTGTTTAAGAACACATGAATCATAACTTTTTTCATATCATACTATTGTTTTTGTGTAGTTGGATTGCTTTAGGGCAAGTAGATAGCACAGATGTTAATTATGTTAAATTTGAGGGGGAGAAGAACTTTAGATCTTCGATTCCTTTAAATGAAGTTTATGTATTTGCTCCTCTAAAGTTTCAAAACTCCAATGAGATCTATCGCTACTTGTTATTGAAGAAGAGAACTGTAAAGGTCTACCCATATGCTAAGCTAGCAGCTGAAAAGTTATCAGAATTAAATGATAGTATCGCAGATATTAAAAAGAAACGCCATCAGAAAAGGTATCTCAAAGAAATGCATCATTATATTGAAGGGGAGTTTTCTGATGAATTAAAGAAACTTACTCGTAAGGAAGGGCAGATTCTGATCAAACTCGTTTACAGACAAACAGGTAAATCTACTTATGACTTAGTTAAAGAACTCAGGTCTGGATGGAGGGCTTTTTGGTATTCTACAACCGCAAGAATGTTTGATTTGAATATGAGGGAAGAATTTCATCCCGATATAATCAACGAAGATTACCTTATTGAAGACATTTTACAACGTGCATTTATGGATGATGTGCTAGAATATCAAAAATCTGCTTTAAATTATGATTTTGCTAAATTGCACAACAAATGGGACGATTCTAAAAATTCCGATAAAAAGTTGTGAGAAATATTGAATTGTATTAAATTTAATATCCCATTTTTTACAAAGGGTTTAAACGTCTTTTACTGTTTTTGGATGGTGTCAAAAAAAAAGATTAAAATTTTTTAAAAAAAGTTTGGTGGGAACGAAAAAACAGTTCTATATTTGCACCCGCTTTGCAACACAAGT
>JAYPEX010000009.1:0-100792 GCA_038125995.1 Flavobacteriaceae bacterium | reverse complement strand
ATTAAGAAAAAGATGTTACTTATAGTAGCATCTTTTTTTATTTGATACTTTGTAATAATCAAATCACATCTTGATTCAGTTGCACAATAATATTGTAGTGAATCTTCAAAATCTTTAAATTCAGAAATCAATCTCGATTTGTGTATCTTTACTCATTAATTGACCTCAAGATTCATGTTAGAACTCTACAATAATATCAAGGCGTTACACCTTATTTTCGTGATCACTTGGTTTGCAGGATTGTTTTACCTCCCCAGGTTGTTTATCTATATCATCGAAGCAAAACAAAAGCCTGAGGATACCCAAAAACTCCTCTTGCCACAACTGTTGTTAATGACGCGTAGGCTCTTGAATATTATCACATGGCCTTCAGCTATTTTGGCGACATTATTTGCTGTAATCCTGCTTGTGATCAACCCTCCTCTATTAAGACTTCTTTGGATGCAGCTAAAGCTCGGATTTGTGCTCTTATTGTGGCTCTATCATCTCAAAATTCACAAGATTGCAAAAGCTTATTCTAGAGGGCAAATTACCCACAGTTCTAAATACATGCGTATTTTTAATGAGGTTGCCACCCTATTGTTGTTCGCTATTATATTTATCGTAATTCTAAAAACATCCTTTAGTTGGATCTATGGATTTATCGGAATCATCCTTCTCAGTATCTTACTGATGATTGGGATCAAAGCTTATAAAAAATACCGAGAAAGTCACCCTGACAAATAACAACCATATAACCCTCTTATGAAGTATCATTCTATACCTTCGCGTCTATTTGTAAAAAACAGAGCTAAGTTTACAGCTCAAATGAAGCCAAAAAGTATTGCTGTTTTTAATTCATTAGATATGTATCCTACTGGTGCTGATTCCACCTTGCCTTTTGAGCAAGAACGCAATCTTTTTTACCTCAGTGGTGCCGACCAAGAAGAAACGATTCTCCTATTGTGTCCCGATGCTTACAACAAAAAATACCGAGAAGTATTATTTGTTCGTGAAACCAATGAACATATCGCTATTTGGGAGGGAGCCAAACTGACCAAAGAGCAGGCTACTTCAATTTCAGGTATTGAAACGGTACTGTGGCTCAGTGAATTTGATCACGTTTTTACCCAGCTGATGAGCGAAGTGGACACAATTTATCTCAACACCAATGAGCATTACAGGCAGGCTGTTGAAACTCAAACTCGTGAAGATCGATTTATCAAAAAAACACTTGAGCAATTTCCAGCACATAAAAGATCCAAGAGCTTTCCAATTTTAGAAGCCATCCGTGGGGTTAAAGAACCGGAAGAAATCGAACTCATTCAAGAAGCTTGTAATATCACTGAAAAAGGATTCAGACGTTTGCTCTCTTTTGTGAAACCGGGTGTTTGGGAATACGAAATTGAAGCGGAACTCCTTCATGAATTTGTTCGCAACAGATCAAAAGGTTTTGCCTATACTCCTATTATCGCATCGGGAAACAATGCCAATGTACTCCACTATATCGAAAACAACCAGCAGTGTCAATCTGGTGATTTAATTCTGATGGATGTAGCTGCTGAATACGCTAACTACAGTTCTGATCTCACAAGAACCATTCCTGTAAATGGTCGCTTCTCCGATCGACAAAAAGCTGTTTACAATGCAGTCCTTCGAGTAAAAGAGGAGGCTACCTCCATGCTTAGACCAGGAGTTCTGTGGGATGAATACCACAAAGAAGTCGGCAAAATAATGACCTCTGAACTCTTAGGGCTAGGTCTATTGGACAAAGCAGCGATACAAAACGAAGACCCTACTTGGCCCGCCTATAAAAAATACTTTATGCATGGAACTTCACATCATATGGGGTTAAACACTCATGATTACGGTGCTTTAAAAACTCCTATGAAAGCGGGTATGGTCTTTACTGTTGAGCCTGGAATTTATATCCCAAATGAAGGGTTTGGAATTCGTATCGAGGATGATGTAGTGATTCAACAAGAGGGTGAACCATTTAATTTGATGAAGAACATTCCTATTCTAGCGGATGAACTAGAAGATTTAATGAATTCCTAAACTAAAATAGTACCTTTGCGCCATGTTAGAAGACAAGACGCCTCCCAAAACAGATCTAGAGCAATTAGGTGAGTTTGGACTCATTGATACGCTTACCAAGGACCTCAAACTACAACACAAATCCACCTTAAAGGGGATCGGTGATGACGCTGCTGTTCTTGATTTCAAGGATCGTAAGGTTGTTATGACAACAGATATGCTTGTGGAAGGAGTCCATTTTGACTTGGGATTCATGCCTTTAAAGCACGTGGGATACAAAGCCGTCATGGTCAACCTATCGGATGTTTGCGCTATGAATGCCATTCCTACTCAGATCACGGTTTCCATTGCGGTTTCAAATAGATTTCCATTGGAAGCATTGGAGGAATTGTATTCTGGAATTCGCTTAGCTGCCGTACTCTACAAAGTGGATGTAGTCGGTGGAGATACCACCTCTTCAACCAAAGGAATGATCATCAGCATTACAGCACTTGGAATTGCAGATGAGAAAAAAATCACTTATCGATCCGGAGCAAAACCAACTGATTTACTAGTAGTTAGTGGGGATCTCGGTGGTGCCTATATGGGACTTAAAGTCATGCAACGTGAAAATGAAGTCTTTAAAGTCAATCCTGATAACCAACCTGATTTAGAACCCTACCAATACATCGTAGAGCGTTTATTAAAACCTGAAGCTAGAGTCGATATTGTCAAATTACTCAGTGATTTAAAGGTGCAACCAACCTCAATGATCGATATTTCGGACGGGCTTTCCTCTGAAATTCTACACCTGTGTAGGCATTCCAAAGTGGGATGTGACCTCTATGAAGAAAAACTTCCTCTCGACCCTACTGTTATAAGTGTTTGTGAAGAGTTTGAGGTCAACTCAACCACCATTGCATTAAGTGGTGGAGATGAATACGAATTGCTTTTTACAATTGATGGGAAGGATTACGACAAGATTAAAGCCAATCCTAATCTAACAGTTATTGGTTATATGACTGAAGAATCTATGGGGGCTCATCTGGTGACTAGAGCTGATCAAAAAATTCCATTAAAAGCAATGGGGTGGAATTCTTTTGGAGAAGAATAGTCCTTTTTAAAACCACTTTTCAAGGAGATTCTATACTATCAAATTAATTTATTGCACAAAAGCTTAAACTAATCATAAAATCATTGGTTTGCCCTTATTTAGTCGTATATTTGTGCTCTATTTAGAATTAATCCATTTAAGAAATGATTAAAGTATCGACATCGGCTAAGGAGCAAGTGCTTCGTCTTCTCACTGAAGAAGGCTTTAACCCCGATACGGCATATGTACGTGTTGGAGTAAAAAGTGGTGGCTGCAGTGGGTTGTCTTACGAATTAAAATTCGATGATTCCTCCCTTGAAACCGATAAGGTTTTTGAGGATAATGGAATAAAGATCTGTGTCGACAAAAAGAGTTTTCTCTATTTGGTTGGCACTACTTTAGAATATTCAGGTGGACTAAATGGTAAAGGCTTTGTGTTTAATAATCCCAACGCTCAACGTACTTGTGGTTGTGGAGAAAGCTTTTCGCTTTAAGATCTGATTATGGCATATACTGAAGAAGAATTAAAAAAAGAGCTCGAATCCAAAGAATACGAATACGGATTTTATACGGATATTGAATCTGATACCTTCCCCAAAGGATTGAACGAAGAAGTCGTTATCGCCCTTTCTAAGAAAAAGGAAGAACCCGATTGGATGACTGCATGGCGTTTAGATGCTTTTAAAATCTGGAAGGAAATGCAAGAGCCCGAGTGGGCTAATGTAAGCTATAAAAAGCCCGATTTTCAGGACATCTCTTATTACTCTGCTCCCAATAAAAAACCAAAATACGAGTCCTTAGATGAAGTAGATCCAGAGCTATTGGACACCTTTAACAAACTTGGAATTTCATTGGACGAGCAAAAAAAATTAGCTGGGGTCGCTGTTGATATTGTGATGGACTCGGTGTCTGTAGCAACAACCTTTAAAGAAACCCTAGCGGAGAAAGGAATTATCTTTTGCTCCATATCTGAAGCGATTAAAAAACACCCGGAGCTCGTGCAAAAATACATTGGATCGGTGGTTCCTAAAAAAGATAATTTTTACGCTGCATTAAACTCAGCAGTCTTTTCAGATGGATCCTTCTGTTATATTCCCAAGGGGGTTCGTTGCCCGATGGAACTTTCAACCTACTTTAGAATCAATCAAGCAGGTACTGGGCAGTTCGAAAGAACACTAGTGGTTGCTGATCAGGGTTCTTATGTGAGTTATTTGGAAGGATGTACGGCTCCTTCAAGAGATGAAAATCAATTACACGCTGCTGTAGTGGAACTGATTGCATTAGATGATGCCGAAATCAAATATTCGACTGTTCAAAACTGGTTCCCAGGGGATAGTGAAGGAAAAGGTGGGGTCTACAATTTTGTTACCAAACGAGGTGTTTGCCACACCAATTCTAAAATCTCATGGACTCAGGTCGAAACAGGATCAGCAGTCACTTGGAAATATCCATCCTGCGTCTTAAAAGGAGACAACTCCATCGGAGAATTTTATTCGATTGCAGTTACCAATAACTTTCAACAAGCAGATACCGGAACGAAGATGATTCACCTTGGAAAAAATACCAAGAGCACCATCATCTCTAAAGGTATTTCTGCTGGAAAATCACAAAACTCCTATAGAGGATTAGTTCAAGTAGGTCCAAGAGCGACCAATGCCAGAAACTTTTCTCAATGTGATTCGTTACTCATGGGAAATGAGTGTGGCGCTCATACCTTCCCGTATATAGAAGCGAGCAATAAATCTTCTCAAATCGAACACGAAGCAACCACTTCGAAAATTGGAGAGGATCAAATATTTTATTGCAATCAACGAGGAATTGATACCGAGACAGCTATCGCTTTAATCGTCAATGGATTTTCAAAAGAAGTCCTCAACAAATTACCAATGGAATTTGCTGTAGAAGCACAAAAATTATTAGAAATCAGCCTTGAAGGCTCAGTAGGATAAATAGAAGACTATGTTAAAAATCGAGAATTTACACGCTCGTGTAGAAGACAAAGAAATACTCAAAGGAATTAATCTTGAAATTAAACCAGGAGAGGTTCACGCTATCATGGGGCCTAATGGTGCAGGTAAGAGTACCCTTTCATCTGTAATTGCAGGACATGAAGATTTTGAAGTAACCAATGGATCCGTTTTTTTAGATGGTGAAAATTTAGATGAATTAGATCCAGAAGAGAGAGCTCATAAGGGAATCTTCTTGTCGTTTCAATATCCTGTTGAGATTCCGGGAGTGAGTGTAACAAACTTCATCAAAGCAGCGATCAACGCCAATAGGAAAGCTAAAGGATTGGAAGATATGCCTGCAAACGAAATGCTTAAGAAGATCAAGGAGAAATCTTCCCTTCTTGAAATCGATCGCAAATTCTTATCGAGATCGCTTAATGAAGGGTTTTCTGGAGGGGAGAAAAAGAGAAATGAAATTTTTCAAATGGCAATGTTAGAGCCAAAGGTTGCCATCTTGGATGAAACCGATTCAGGACTCGATATCGATGCCCTTAGAATTGTTGCTAATGGGGTGAACAAACTCAAAAGCAAAGACAATGCAGTACTAGTGATTACACACTACCAACGTCTTTTAGACTATATCGTTCCCGATTTTGTACACGTATTGTACAATGGGAAGATTGTCAAATCTGGAACGAAGGAATTAGCCTTAGAATTAGAAGAAAAAGGTTACGATTGGATCAAACAAGAAGCCGCTCATTAAGATGGAATTAAAGGAAAAACTTCTCGCTTCTTTTGCTGTTTTTGAAAACAACTTGGACTTGGAGGATCCTATTTTAGATCTTCGCAACGATTCCATCAAAGTTTTTGAAAACAAGGGATTCCCCACAAAAAAAGATGAAGCATGGAAATATACTTCACTAGCAAAAATACAGAATACTGATTATTCCGTATTTCCAAAGGATGAAGACTGTGTCAATTACCAAGAAGTTAAAAAATACTTCTTACACGAAATAGAAACTTATAAGCTCGTTTTTATCGATGGGGTTTATTCTTCATTCCTTTCTGAAACCACTCATATGGGAATCGATGTGTGTTTGATGAGTGCTGCTTTTAAAAAGCCTCAATACAAACAACTCATCGACAAGTACTTTAATAAAGCAGCTTCAAAAGAGGACTCATTGAGTGCCCTCAACACTTCTTTTAGCAAAGAAGGTGCCTTTATCTATATCCCCAAAAATACAGTTGCTGACAAGCCCATTGAAATCATCAATTTTTCATCAGGTGTAGAAGCAGCATTGATGATTCAGCCTCGCAATATGATTATTGCTGACCAGGGGGCAGAGATACAACTCATCGAACGTCATCAAAGTCTAACTTCAAACGAGACGCTGACCAATGTGGTATCTGAGTTATTCGCAGAACAAAACGCCAAGATTGATCTTTACAAGATTCAAAATGATTCACTTTCAGCCTCACTGATCGACAATACTTATATCGATCAAAAACGCGATAGCTTGGTCAGTGTGCATACCTTCTCTTTTGGAGGTAAACTCACTCGAAACAATCTCAACTTTTATCAAAATGGAGCGAATATCAACTCCATCTTAAAAGGGGTGACCATCATTGGCGATAAACAACATGTCGACCACCACACCCTAGTTCACCACAGAGAACCTAACTGCGAGAGTCATCAAGACTATAAAGGAATTTTCGACCAATCATCTACTGGAGTATTTAACGGTAAAATTATCGTTGACAAACTCGCTCAAAAGACTAACGCTTTTCAGCAAAACAACAATATCCTCATGGAGGATAAGGCGACTATTAATTCCAAACCTCAGTTGGAAATCTTTGCCGATGATGTGAAGTGTTCACACGGTTGTACTATTGGTCAATTGGATGAAGATGCCCTCTTTTACTTACAATCGAGAGGGATTCCTAAAAAAGAAGGTAGAGCTCTGTTGATGTATGCATTTGCCAACAATGTTTTGGAAAGTGTAGCCCTTCCTGTTGTTAAGAAGAGAATTAATAAAATCATCGCTAAGAAATTAGGTGTGGAGCTCGGTTTTAGCATTTAGAAATGAGTTTAAGTTCAAAAGACATAGAGCACATTAGAAACGACTTCCCCATTTTGGGCAGAAAAGTCAACGGAAGCGATTTGGTCTATTTGGACAATGCTGCAACTTCTCAAACTCCTAGGCAGGTAATTGATTGTATCACTGATTATTACTCCAATTACAATGCCAATATTCACAGAGGAGTCCATTCGTTATCACAAGAAGCGACCGAAGCTTTTGAACTAGCACGAAAAAAAGTACAACAACATTTTAATATTGCTCATCCAGAGGAAGTGATCTTTACATCTGGAACCACTCATAGTATCAATGCCATTGCTAGCGGATACGCAAAGCTTTTAAAAGAGGGTGATGAACTCATTGTTTCAGCTTTGGAACACCACTCCAATATTGTTCCATGGCAAATGGCCTGTGAGCAATCTGGAGCGAGTCTTAAGGTCCTCCCGATGGATGTTAGTGGTGCACTCGATTTAAAAGCCTATGAATCGCTTTTAAGTAATCGTACTCAATTGGTTTTTTGCAACCATGTATCCAATGCACTTGGAGTTATCAATCCAATTGAGACCATCATTGAAAAAGCGCATGCCGTCGGTGCTGCTGTCTTAATCGACGGTGCTCAAGCGGCTCCACATATCAAGGCAGATCTTCAAGCATTAGATGTAGACTTTTACACCGTATCGGCTCATAAACTTTGTGGACCTACGGGTATTGGGATGCTCTACGGTAAAAAGAAACGTTTAGAGGCGTTACCTCCTTATCAAGGTGGTGGAGAAATGATTGCAACGGTTTCCTTTGAAAAAACAACCTATGCAGGCCTTCCACATAAATTTGAAGCAGGAACTCCCAATATCGCTGGTGGCATTGCCTTCGGTGCTGCCTTAGACTATATGAACTCTATAGGGTTTGAGAAGATAGCTGCCTATGAAAAACAACTCTTAGAACTCGCTACAGAAAAGCTTTCTCAAATCGAAGGAGTTGAGGTTTATGGAACCTCTGAGGAAAAAACAGCGGTACTATCGTTTAATATTAAAGGGCTTCATCCCTATGATATCGGAAGTATCCTAGATCAAATGGGAATTGCTGTTCGTACGGGTCATCACTGTGCACAACCGATTATGGATTTTTATCAAATCCCAGGAACGGTTCGAGCTAGTTTTAGTTTTTACAATACTGTGGGTGAAGTCGATCAATTCATTACTGGTGTTATAAAAGCTAAAGAAATGCTCAGTTAACTATATTTGTTATAAAATTGGAACATTTTGAGTCAATCTATATCTGAAATACAAGAAGAAATCATCGACGAATTTTCAATGTTCGACGACTGGATGCAGCGCTATGAATACATGATTTCATTGGGTAAATCACTACCACTTATCAATGAGAACTACAAAACAGATGACTACCTCATCAAAGGTTGTCAATCAAAAGTATGGGTACATGCCGCTTTAGAAGGAGATAGCCTTGTTTTAAAAGCAGATTCTGATGCTATCATCACCAAAGGAATTATCGCTATTCTCATCCGTGTTTTCTCTCACCAAAAACCAGAAGACATCATGGAAGCAGACACCTCTTTTATAGACGAAATTGGTCTTAAAGAACATTTATCTCCAACAAGAGCAAATGGATTAGTGAGTATGATTAAACAAATTAAATTATACGCTATTGCGTTTAAAACACAATTAAATCAATAAATAAGATGAGTGAAGAATCAAGCAATTTAGCAGAGAAAATAGTTGGGGTTTTAAAAACTATTTTTGATCCTGAAATTCCTGTAGACATCTATGAGTTAGGTCTGATCTACGATGTTTTCATCAACGAAAACAACGACATAAAGATTCTCATGACTCTTACCACTCCGAACTGTCCTGTAGCAGAAACACTCCCCATGGAAGTAGAAGAAAAGGTCAAATCTATTGATGAGGTGAACGATGCTACCGTAGAGATCACCTTTGATCCACCTTGGACACAGGAGCTGATGAGCGAAGAAGCCAAATTAGAATTGGGAATGCTTTAACATAGCACCATGGAAGAACCCATCGTCAATAGGGTTGCAAACAGCAAACTCATCACTGTAGACCTGGAAGAACTCTATCCAAGAGGTGAACGCATAGGCATTGATATCTCTCTTTGGCTAAAAGAGGGGTTTGTCCTGATTGAAAAAGAATTTAGAGCTGCTTTAAAAGCGCATGATTGGTCACTCTATGAAGACAAATTTGTATTTCTGTACAACAGTCAAGAGGCGATCATCCCTTCATGGGCTTATTTACTAATCAGTACCTATTTAAAAACTGTTGCAAAAAAGATTGTGGTTGGTTCTCAAAAGGATCTCGATACTGTATTGATGAAGGAAGTCATTGATTCTTTAGATAGCGCTCCTTATGTAGGGAAGAATATCATTATCAAAGGTTGTTCAAAAATTGATATGCCTCAAAATGCCTATCTGATGCTCATGGATAAACTTCAAGCTAAGGCGAAAAAAATACTCTTTGGAGAAGCCTGTTCATCAGTGCCTCTTTACGATAAAAAAACTAATTCATGATAGAAGAACAGGAACGAGACTATGAAAAGGCCATTCTAGTTGGGGTGATCAATCAAGGTCAAGACCAAGAAAAGGTTGATGAATATCTAGATGAATTAGAATTTTTAACCTATACCGCAGGTGGTGAGGTGATGGCAAGGTTCACTCAAAAAATTAGTACAATCAATCCTAAAACATTAATCGGTAGTGGGAAGATTGAAGAAATTAAAGAATTTGTAAAGGCAAACGATATCGGATCCGTCATCTTTGACGACGAACTCTCTCCTGCACAACAAAACAATATTCAAAAAGAACTCCAGTGTAAGATTGTCGATCGAACTACGCTCATCTTAGACATCTTTGCTCAACGTGCTCAAACTTCCTATGCGAGAACACAGGTGGAACTCGCTCAATACGAATACTTACTTCCAAGGCTTACGGGTCTTTGGACGCACTTAGAACGTCAAAAAGGGGGTATTGGGATGCGCGGTCCTGGAGAAACTGAAATTGAAACTGACCGTCGTATCGTAAGAGATCGTATCGCGCTTCTCAAGAAAAAATTGGAGAAAATCGATCGCCAGATGGAAACCCAAAGAGGAAATAGAGGGGCGCTGGTAAGAGTTTCACTTGTGGGGTACACCAACGTAGGGAAATCAACCCTGATGAACGTGATTTCAAAGAGTGATGTTTTTGCTGAAAACAAACTCTTTGCGACCTTAGATACCACTGTAAGAAAGGTAGTGATTGGCAACCTTCCTTTCCTTCTTGCAGATACGGTTGGATTTATCAGAAAGCTTCCCACACAGCTCGTTGAAAGTTTTAAAAGTACCCTTGACGAAGTAAGAGAGTCCGATTTAATCCTTCATGTGGTGGATATCTCTCACAAAGATTTTGAGGATCATATCGAAGCGGTCAACACCATCCTTTCTGAAATCGGATGTGCCGATAAACAAACTCTTATGGTCTTTAATAAAATAGATCAGTACCAGCACCAAACCATCGATGAAGACGATTTAATCACTGAAAAAACGTCTGCTCATTTTACCCTTGAAGAATGGGAACAAACCTGGATGAAACGTATGAATGGAGAAGCGATCTTTATCTCTGCGCTCAACAAAGAAAACCTCGATAATTTTAGAAAGAAAGTTTACGCAGAGGTTCGAGATATTCACGTGACAAGATTCCCCTATAACAACTTCCTCTATCCAGAAAATTTAGACCAGTGGTCCTCTGAAGAACAATAAGATTTTCTGCCTATATTTAGGTATGAAAAAAATCCTCTTTCTAATATTGCTTTTTAGTTCTCAACTATTTGCACAAAGCAGTTTTGAACATCGTATCGACAGTATTGTCGCCAATGCGATTGCTCAAAGGGCTTTCCCAGGGGCTCAGATCTATATTCAAAAGAAAGGAGAGGTGCTCCTTCACAAAGCTTATGGGCATCACACCTACGATTCCATTCAACAAACAACTCTTGAAGACGTTTTTGATTTAGCTTCTGTTACCAAAACAATGGCTGCTACTCTAGCGCTTATGAAACTTTATGAAAACGGAAAGCTAGATGTCGATCGCCCTTTTAGTGCGTATTGGCCTGACTGGGAAAAAAAGAAAGACAAGAAAAACCTCAGCTTTAGAGCGGTGCTTGCACACCAAGCAGGACTCATTCCCTACATTGTCTTCCTCAACAAGATTACTAAATCTAAAGGGGAAATAAAAAAGCGATGGGTTTCAAAAACTCAGAATAATCCCTTCAATAAAGAAGCTTTTGAAAATCTTTATATCCGTGAAAACATCGAAAAGGTCATTGATCGTAAAGCCAGAAAATCAAAACTCGGTGAATTAAAATACCGCTATTCAGGACTGACTTTTTTACTCTATCCTCGAATGGTAGCACAACTTTCAAATACTAGTTTTGAAGATTATTTAAATCAGAATTTTTACCGTCCTCTTGAGCTCAAGAAAATTGGATATCGACCTACAACTTGGATAGATCACTCTCATATTGTCCCTACTGAATACGACAGTTTGTTTCGAAAAACACTTACCAAAGGATGGGTTCACGATGAAAATGCCGCTATTCTCGGTGGTGTCTCTGGAAATGCTGGACTATTTGCCAATACCAATTCACTTGTTCCGCTTTTAGAAATGCTTCTAGGCAAGGGAGTATACAAAGGAAAGCAATACCTAAAAAATACTACTATTGAAGAGTTCACAAGAGTGCAATTTCCAGAAAACAACAACCGTAGAGGACTTGGTTTTGATAAACCTCTAATTGGTAACGATACCTTATCGTTTGAAGATAGTTACCCTGCTCCTCTTGCCAGTAAAAACAGTTATGGTCATTCTGGCTTTACGGGAACCTTTTACTGGGTAGATCCCGATCAAGATCTTATCTATATCTTTTTATCCAATCGAGTTTACCCTTCGAGATCTCAGCAGGGAATTTACGATCTAGCGGTACGTAAGGCAATACTCTTTGAAGCACTTAAATTCAACAATAAAGATGCATATAGCGGTCATTAAAAGTCCTATTGGGTATCTTAAACTAGAAGCCTCCGACATCGGTCTTAAAAGTTGTTCAATCTTGAGTGAAGAACAGGCGATGAGTTGTATCAACTGTGGACTATCTCCTTTTTTAGAAGACGTCATTGAACAACTCCAAGAATATTTTAAAGGAGATCGTGAATCTTTTGAAATTGAATTTGATTTAGAAGGAACTGACTTTCAAAAGAGAGTTTGGAATGCATTGACAACCATTCCTTTTGGAAAAACGATTTCTTATAGTGAATTCGCTCTTCAATTAGGAGACCTCAAAGCGATTCGAGCGGTAGCCTCAGCCAACGGTAAAAACCCCATTGGAATCATAATCCCCTGTCATCGCGTTATTGGTTCAGATGGTTCCCTAACTGGTTTTGCGTGGGGAATCGACAAAAAGAAATGGCTTTTAGAGTACGAATCAAATTACAAACAATTGCGTTTGTTTTAGCCTAATAATTTTACCGCATCCTTAGCAAAATAAGAGGCGATGATATCTGCTCCAGCTCGTTTAAATGCGATGAGTTGTTCCATCATCACAGCATCGTGATTGAGCCAACCTTTCTCGGCAGCTGCTTTAAGCATGGCGTATTCTCCAGAGACTTGATATACTGCTACTGGAACATCTACCTCGTTTTTAATTTCACGAAGAATATCTAAATACGCTAGTCCTGGTTTTACCATGACAATATCAGCTCCTTCATCAACATCCATCTGTGTTTCACGAATGGCTTCAAAGCGATTTGCAAAATCCATTTGATAGGTTTTCTTGTCTCCAAAACCGGGTGCAGAGTCCAAAGCATCTCTAAATGGTCCGTAGAATGCCGAGGCGTATTTTGCTGAATAACTCATAATACCAGCGTTATGATATCCCGCATCTTCGAAGGCTTCTCGAATACTTAAAATACGCCCATCCATCATATCCGATGGCGCTACAAAATCAGCACCTGCTTCGATATGAGAAAGACTCATTTCAGTTAGTACTTCAACGGTTTCATCGTTGAGAATTTGTCCATCTTCAACAATTCCATCATGTCCATATGAAGAATAAGGATCTAATGCTACATCCGTCATCACTAACATTCCAGGACAAACATCTTTGATGGTTTTCACTGCACGTTGCATCAAGCCATTGGGATTGACAGCCTCAGTGCCTTGATTGTCTTTTAAGGCATCCTCAACCTTGACAAATACAAGTATTCCACAAAGACCCATCGACCACAATTCTTGAACTTCTTTTTTTAGCAAATCAAGGCTAAATCGGTAATATCCCGGCATGGATGGAATTTCAGATTTGATCCCCTTTCCCTCTTCAACAAATAGTGGAACTAAGAAATCATGAGGAGTGATACTGGTTTCACGCACTAAGTTTCTGATGGATTCTGACGCTCTAAGGCGTCTGTTTCTGATAATTGGATACATAGCTTATAGATTTATTACCCCTTCCATATAGGTCACTGCGTGACCTGATATAAGAACGCGATCTTCTTTTACTTCACAGTGTAAAGCCCCTCCTCTTTTAGAGATTTGAAGTGCATTTAATTTCTTTTTTCCTAAGGTTTCTGCCCAAAAAGGAGCTAGAATCGTATGTGCTGATCCTGTAACAGGATCTTCGTTTACTCCACAAGCTGGTCCAAAGAATCGAGATACAAAATCAACTTCCTTACCGGGAGCTGTTGCGATGATTCCTCTTGCTTTAGTCTTCGCTAACTCCTCAAAATTTGGTTTTAAAGCAGCAACTTGTGCCTGATTTTCAAAAACGAGCATAAAATCGGTTTCTCCCTTAATGGTCTTTTTAGGAGTGGCACCTATAGCCTTAGAAATACTATCATGAGGTTGAATAGGAACAATTTGTTGTGCTGGAAAATCCAACACTAATCCTAACTTTTTGTCTTTTACTACGGTGAGTGCTCCCTTTTTTCGACTCTGAAAAAGAATCTCTTTCCCCTTGTGATTGTAATATTCAAACAGCACATGAGCAGAAGCCAAGGTTGCATGTCCACAGAGATCCACCTCAACCAAAGGAGTAAACCAACGAATCTCGTATTCGTCCCCCATGGGAACCACAAAGGCCGTCTCTGACAAATTGTTTTCCATGGCGATCAACTGCATTTTTTCTTCAGAAAGCCAATGTTCTAGAACACAAACTGCCGCAGGATTTCCTTTAAAGGGTTCCTGGCTAAAAGCATCTACTTGATATATTTTTTGTTTCATCTTAAATCCAATCTATCGGGTGTTCCAACACCTCTATTAATTGAGCCTCTTTTGATCCAGGCTCTGGATGATGGTTGTACTTCCACTGTACATGAGAAGGTAAGCTCATCAAGATACTTTCTATTCTACCATTGGTTCTCAAACCAAATAAGGTGCCCTTGTCGTGAACTAAATTAAATTCCACATAACGACCTCTTCTGATCTCTTGCCAATCACGTTGCTCTGGAGTATATTCTAGGTCCTTTCTTTTATTGACAATAGGAACATAGGCTTTTAAAAAACTATCTCCAACCTCAGTGACAAAATTATACCAATCCTGAGAACTAAAATCATCCGAAGGTGTTAAATAATCAAAAAATAAACCACCTATTCCCCTGGCTTCATTTCTGTGAGCATTCCAAAAATAGTCGTCACATCTTTTTTTAAAAGTTGGATAAAATTCCTTAGAGTGTTTTTCACAGGCAGTTTTACATACTTGATGAAAATGCTTTGCGTCTTCTTCAAAGAGGTAATAAGGCGTTAAATCCTGACCTCCTCCAAACCAAGACTTAGTGATGTTTCCTTTGTTGTCGTAAAGCTCAAAGTATCTCCAATTAGCATGAGTAGTAGGAACCATCGGATTTTTTGGGTGAATCACTAGCGATAATCCACAGGCAAAAAAATCAGCATCTTCTACTTTGAGATAGGCCTGCATAGACTCCGGTAATTTCCCGTGAACAGCAGAGATATTAACTCCTCCCTTTTCAAAAACAGAACCGTTTTCGATCACTCGTGTTCTTCCTCCTCCACCTTCAGGTCGTTCCCATAGGTCCTCTTGAAAGGTCGCTTTACCATCCACTGATTCTAAGCCCACACAAATGCGGTCTTGTAACGCTTGAATATAACTGTAAAACTGTTCTCTCATCTAGGATGCTTTATACGATTTAACGGCGTCAACAAAGGCTTTGGCGTTTTCTAAAGGTATATTTGGAAGTATTCCGTGACCTAAATTGACCACATATCGGTCTTTTCCGAATTCATCGATCATTTGATGAACACGTCTGGTGATTTCAGCTGGTGGTGAAAGCAAACGAGCAGGGTCAAAATTCCCCTGAAGTGTGATTTGTCCTCCCGTTAAATAGCGTGCATTCTTGGCAGAACAGGTCCAATCAACTCCTAGAGCAGAAGCTCCAGATTTCGCCATTTCAGGTAGCGCAAACCAGCATCCCTTTCCAAATGCAATCACTGGAACCAGATCCTTTAAAGCATCGATGATTTGTTGAATGTACTTCCAAGAAAATTCAGAATAATCATCAGGCGCTAACATTCCTCCCCAGGAATCAAAAACTTGAACCGCATCAACTCCAGCTTCAACCTTGGCTTTGAGATAAGCAATAGTCGTATCGGTTATCTTTTGGAGTAATGCATGAGCTGCTAGCGGCTGTGAAAAACAAAAAGACTTGGCAATATCAAAATTTTTCGATCCTTGTCCTTGTACACAGTAGCACAAAATGGTCCAAGGAGAACCTGCAAAACCAATCAATGGAACTTCATCGTTTAAAAGTTCTTTAGTGTGTTTAATAGCCTCCATCACATATCCCAATTCTTCATGAACATTGGGAACTAATACCGCATCAACATCTTTTTGACTTCGAATAGGGTTTGGCAAATAAGGTCCAAAATTAGGTTTCATTTGAACCTCTATATTCATCGCTTGAGGAATTACCAGAATGTCAGAAAACAAAATAGCAGCGTCCATTCCATAACGTCGAATCGGTTGAACGGTGATTTCAGAAGCTAATTCTGGAGTTCTGCATCTGGTGAAGAAATCGTATTTCTCTCTTATTTCCATGAACTCTGGTAAATATCTTCCAGCCTGACGCATCATCCATACTGGTGGACGCTCTACGGTTTCTCCCTTTAAAGCTCTTAAAAATAAATCGTTTTTTAATGTCATCTCTTATTGCTTAAACTGTTTTATAGCCTGAATCATATGATTAAAACTAGGCGGATATTCAGCGATTAGTAGGTTATTTTCAGTATTAAATTCTCTGGCTGTTGTCGGTCCTATACAAACCTTTACCGTTTTTGAAATATCGTTATTCGCACTGATAGATCGCACTCCACTTGGGGAGAAAAACAACATCAGATCGTACTGTTTTTCTAGTTTGGGACAAGTCTCAGTTGTAGTATAAACGACAATTTCCTGATAGGTGATCTCATCTTTATCGAACCCCTCTACCAACGCACGCATGGATATCGATCCTGAAAAATAGACAAATGATAAAGTGGCATCATTTTCTGTTATCATTTGTGCTAATTCTCCTGAATTATTTGCCCAATATTGACCTTTAAAGCCTGAATCCGTAGCTAATTGGGCTGTTTTTTTGCCTACGCAAAACGCCTTGACGCCCTTGGAGCGTATTTTTGAACTCAAAGGGTGTTTTAAAAAGGATTGGATAGCGTTTTGAGAGGTGAAAATGACGTTCTCAACTACTTTAGGCATCTCAAAATCAATGAGTTCTACCTCAATAGATGCCAACTGATCAACTGTGTATCCCAAATTTTCTAATGCTAATTGCTCTTCTGGTAAAAGCAATCGTGTAGAAAGTAGTTTTAAAGAACTCATGTGTTGCTGTTTTTGATTTGATCCATCAACTGATCTGCTCCACTAGCCAGTAAATCAATTGCTGCCTTTCTTCCCAAATCATAGGTTGCGCTTAAGAGCATCTGATCTTCAATGACAAATTTTGAAGTGCCATCCGTGTTATAAACACATCCCTTGAGATGTAATGTGTCATTTTCAATATGAGCAATGGCTCCAATAGGTGCTGTACAACCTCCTTCTAAGGTTCTTAAAAAGTTGCGCTCCACAGTAGTACAACGATCGGTTCGATCGTCGTTTAATGCCTTTAGGACTTTTACAACAGCATTATTCGATTCATGTCCGAGAACAACAATTGCTCCTTGAGCAGGCGCCGGCATCATCCAATCCAATTCTATAGTTCTTTCTGGCAAGAGATTTAAACGCGCTAAACCAGCCTTTGCAAAAATAGCTCCATCCCAATTGTTGTCTTCCAACTTTTGAAGTCTGGTCTGCACATTACCTCGAATATCAACAATAGTATGGGTCGGATATTTTGAAAGCCACTGTGCCTTTCTCCTAAGACTACTAGTAGCAATGGTTAAATTTTTTTGAGCTAAATCTATTCCTTTGTGTATGAGTACATCTTCCGTTTGCCCGCGTTCTAAAACAGCTAGCTTCACAAGTCCCTTTGCAAATTGAGTTGGAACATCTTTCATCGAATGAACCGCTATATCGATTCTATTTTCAATGAGAGCAATATCTAAAGTCTTGGTAAAAACTCCTGTGATTCCGAGCTCGTACAAGGGGCGATCTAATTTGAGATCTCCCTGCGACTCAATTGGAACTAACTCACACTTATAACCTAACTCCTCTAATAGGTATTTAACTTTATGGGCTTGCCAAAGCGCTAACTCACTTTTGCGAGTCCCAATTCGAATAGGGTTAGTCATGGATTGATTGCTTAAGTTGAAAAACCTTGGAGATTACTTCAAGAGATTGTGTCGGATTGATATCTGAATCTTTTAAGTGCTCCGCAAAATGCTTGGTGATTTTTTGAATGATTCGATCTGAAACTTCTTTAGCGTCCTCTACACTAGAACTATGGTTCTTTTTGAAATGGAAATCTAATTCCTCTTCCTGCATCAGGATTAATTTATCCTTCAAAGCTTTGATCACTGGAGCATATCTTCTGGTCTCTAACCACTGATGAAATTCCGCTTTTACTTCTTCAATAATTGCTTCAGCTTTAGGTAATTGTTTTTTTCGATCACTTAAGGTCTGATTCGTGATTTGTGAAAGTTCATCTAAATGTACCAAACTGACTCCCTCACATTCGCTGACATTTTCATCGACGTTTCTCGGTATGGATAAGTCTAAAATTAAAAGTGGTTTCTTATTAAATATCAAGGCTTTCGATACTGTTGGGCGGTTGGCTCCTGTTGCGACAATCAACACATCGGTTTTTCTAATTTCAGCTGCTAAATCGCCGTAGTCTTTCACGACAAGATCAAATTTTACAGCGATCTTTTCGGCCTTATCTTTCGTTCTATTGATTAGGGTGATATGTGAATTGTCCGTGTGCTTGATAAGATTTTCACACGTATTTCTTCCTATTTTACCCGTTCCAAAAAGCAAAAGATTCTTGTTAGAAATATCTTCAACATTGTTGAGAATGTATTGAACTGAGGCAAAAGAAACAGATGTAGCCCCAGTAGAAATTTCAGTATCGGTCTTAATGCGTTTACTCGCCTGAATTACTGAATTACAAAGACGCTCCAAAAATGGGTTCGCCAATCCATTATTCTTTGATTGAGCGAACGCTGTTTTGAGTTGAGCAATAATTTCAAAATCACCTAAAATTTGAGAATCCAATCCAGTCCCTACTCTAAAAAGATGTGAAATGGCTTCTTGATTTTTATAAATATAAGCGACATTTCTATACTCTTCTACTGTTCCATTCGAATGAGAACAGAGCATGTTGATGAGTTGAAAAGGATGTTCAGCAAAGCCAAACAATTCAGTTCTATTACAGGTAGAGATGACTAGTAAACCATCAGTGTGCATTTTCTTAGCATCAGCCAACAAATCCACAACCTGATCTTGATTTAAACTGAATTTACCCCTGATGGTCGCATCAGCCTTGTTATAATTGAGGCCAATACAATAAAAACTTTGATATTTTGAAATGTGATACTTTTTCATATCCAGACAAGGGACAAATTTAAAACCCTTTAGAGAACATAAATAACGCTAAAAGTACTTTTAGTGTCGTTGTGAGATATAATTGGTCTTTTTGGCGATATTTTCTTGAAAATGATTAATTTTACAAGGTCTTTCAAGGGTCGATTAAAGACATGAAGTCAAGGTAATTTATCAAATTTCAAATTCCTAATCTTATGGATAAGAAAAATAACGCCCAAGGTTCAGCTGAAAAAACAGTCCTTGACAAGGAGGTGTACCTGTTGAAGTTTTCGAATAATTCATCTGAAAATCAACAGTTTAAACATGAAATTGACAAGAGCTATATTCAGTTTCATTTCTGTTTAAAAGGCTCTGCCATTTTTCAGTTTAACGGTGGTAGTTATCAACTCGCTACCACGGAAGAAAACTCAACTCTTTTATACAACACCCAACAGGATTTACCATTAGATTTGATTGTACACCCTTCTTCCTGGTTAATTTCTTTGGTAATGAGTCTTAAAAGATTTCATTCGCTGTTTTCTTCTGAAGCCTATCAAATACACTTTTTGAGAACCGACAATAAAAAATACTACAATCAGGAACCTATTAGTCCTGCTATTGCTGTTCTTCTAAGTCAACTCTACTATTACAAAAATGGAGGAAGCATCAATGACCTGTATGCCAAGGCAAAAGTATACGAACTCATGGCTCTTTACTTTAGCAAAAATGAAGACTCCCAACTCGCTCAATGTCCTTTTTTAGCAGATGAAGAAAATGTCAAAAAGATTCGATTAGCTAAAACCATCATCATTGAACGTATGGCGGAACCCCCATCATTAGAAGAGCTCTCATCGGAAATTGACCTGAGTTTAAAAAAACTCAAAGAAGGATTTAAGCAAATCTATGGTGATACCGTATTTGGCTTCTTATTCGACTATAAAATGGAATTTTCCAGAAAACTTTTGGGTGAAGGAGAACTCAATGTCAACGAAGTGGGGCTGCGAATTGGTTACTCCACAGCGAGTCATTTTATCGCTGCCTTTAAGAAAAAATTCGGTACCACTCCAAAAAAATATGTACTTTCACAAAACTTAAACAACTACTATTGAACGAATTATGAAAACTATTCTCGCAAGTTTACTGTTCTTTTGTTCCATCGCTATTGGTTACGCTCAATCTGGACCCGTAGAATTTATCAAACAGAAAAAGCGCACTCACAAAGTATTGGTGTTTACCAAGACTATGGGGTGGAGACATCAATCGATTGAATCTGGTGTTCATGCACTGCGTCAATTGGAAAAAGAAGGAGATTTTAATCTCGTGCAAACTGAAGATTCTTTTGTGTTTCAGTCAGAAAATTTAAAACAATACAACCTCGTTATTTTTCTAAGTACAACTTATGATGTCCTCAATGACGAACAACAAAAAGCTTTTGAGCAATACATACGACAAGGAGGTGCTTATATGGGAATTCACGCTGCTTGTGACACCGAATACAGTTGGCCTTGGTACGGAAAACTAGTAGGAGCTTACTTTAATGGCCATCCCAATAATCCAAACGTTAGGGAAGCAACGATTCAAGTCGTAGATGCAAATCACGCTTCTACAAAAGAGTTGCCATCCAATTGGACTCGAAGCGATGAATGGTACAATTACGCTCAAATCAATCCCGATATCAATGTGATCTTAAATCTCGATGAGAACACTTATGAAGGAGGTACTAATGGAGCGAATCATCCTATCGCTTGGTATCACGAATTCGAAGGAGGAAGATCTTTCTACACTGGAGGTGGTCATACGATAGAATCCTATTCTGAACCTGCTTTTATCCAACATCTATTAGGAGGAATTAATTACTGTTTAAATAAGGATTAAATTCCGAGTACCCCAATTGTAGAAGGTTGTTTCAAGAGCCAACCCGTAAGCGATTTTCGCTCGCTGTTCGAAGGAAGTACTTCGTGTAAAACAATATCGGATCTGAATAAAACCGCTCTGTTGAGTAACGGTTCGACTTTTGTGTTGGTTGGCGAGGAATGAATTAATAATTCTCCTCCGTGGTCCTGATTCCAATCCTCATTCAAATAAATAATCAAACTGATCATGCGATTGGATCTAGAGTCAAATTGATCCAAGTGAGCCTTGTAAAAACCACCTTTGGAATAAGAAGCTAAATGAAATTCATATCCGTTTAAACTCAGGTATAGCTGCTGAGCAAATTGTTGCATTAGTTCTTCTATCAAACTAAAAAAATCACTGAGTTCCGCATCTCTCTTTCGGTCGATCCAAAAGGTCTTGTCGGTTCGAATACTCGAATCTCTTTGATTTTCATCAGCTGGGCCAATTTTAGCAGGATTAAAGGAGTTTAGTTCCTTTTTTTGATTGAAATAACCCAAAACTTCTTCTAAGAGTTGCTCGGGTAAGAACTCATCGATAACTACAAAATTATCATCTGCGAGCTGAGTCAACCATTGACCCCAATGCTCATTACTGTACAGAGATTTCATTTTTTTTAAAAGCCGTCAAAAGTAAGCTATTTTTATAAAAAAATTAGGAAAATAACAAGTCTATAATTTTGGCAAGTGGTGTTTGTAGTTTAATTTTGCCTGTAAAATTTTAAACAAATGAGCAATTCTGTTCCTTCTTCTATCGGAAGAAAAATAATCATGGCCTTATCAGGGCTATTTTTAGTCTCTTTTCTAGGACTGCATTTTGTAATCAATTTCTTATCAGTAATCGCACCAGACTTATATAATGAAGCCTCACACTTTATGGGCTACAACAAATTGGTTCAGTACGTATTACAGCCAATATTAGTGGCGGGGGTGATCATTCACTTTTTGATGGGATTTGTCCTTGAAATCGAAAATAAAAAAGCACGTGGACCCGTTAGTTATTCTAAGTACAACGGTGGTGCAAACGCTTCTTGGATGTCTCGTAATATGATTGTGTCTGGAGCAGTAATTTTAGCGTTTTTGGCGCTTCATATGTATGACTTTTGGTACCATGAAATGGTACACAAATACATCGAGGTAGCACCAGAAGATCCTACTCGTTACCTTCCTGAAACGGTTCACAAATTTGAGTCCATTACCAGAACTGGAATCTATGGAGTGTCATTTATTCTCTTGATGCTTCACCTCTTACACGGATTTAAATCTTCCTTCCAATCGATGGGATGGAACAACAAATACAGTAGAGCCTTAGCAGGTTTTGCAAAAATTTACGCAATTGTAATTCCACTTGGATTTATTTTCATTGCATTCTATCATCACTTTAATCAATTATCGCACTAATTATGAGCGTACTAGATTCTAAAATCCCAGAAGGTCCTTTAGCTGATAAGTGGACCAATCACAAGAACAATATCAATCTGGTCAATCCTGCAAATAAAAGAAACATCGATATTATTGTCGTTGGGACAGGACTTGCAGGTGGTGCAGCAGCTGCTACACTAGCTGAATTAGGATATAATGTAAAGACTTTTTGCTATCAAGACTCTCCAAGAAGAGCGCACTCGATTGCTGCTCAGGGAGGTATTAACGCTGCTAAAAACTATCAAGGAGATGGTGATAGTAACTACCGACTTTTTTACGATACCGTAAAAGGTGGTGATTACCGAGCACGTGAAGCAAACGTATACCGTTTAGCTGAAGTATCTGGAAATATCATCGACCAATGTGTCGCTCAAGGAGTTCCTTTTGCAAGAGAATACGGAGGACAATTAGACAATCGATCTTTCGGTGGAGTACTCGTATCGAGAACATTTTACGCTAAAGGACAAACCGGTCAACAATTATTGCTGGGTGCTTACTCGGCGATGAACCGTCAAATCAATAGAGGAAAAATTCAAGCCTTCAACCGTCACGAAATGCAAGACCTTGTTCTTGTAGACGGTAAAGCAAGAGGAATTATTGCGCGCGATATGGTTACTGGAGAGTTAGAGCGTCACTCGGCTCATGCCGTTGTTTTGGCCTCTGGAGGCTATGGGAACGTATTCTTCTTATCAACCAATGCGATGGGATCTAATGTTACTGCAGCCTGGAGAGCTCATAAAAGAGGGGCTTTCTTCGCTAATCCTTGTTATACTCAAATTCACCCAACCTGCATCCCTGTATCAGGAGATCACCAATCAAAATTAACCTTGATGTCTGAGTCTTTGAGAAACGATGGTCGTATTTGGGTACCTGCTAAATTGGAAGATGCACAAGCAGTTCGTGAAGGGAAATTAAAGCCTGTTGACATTGCTGAGGAAGATCGCGATTACTATTTAGAGCGTCGCTATCCAGCCTTTGGAAACCTCGTTCCTAGAGACGTTGCATCCCGTGCCGCTAAAGAACGTTGTGATGCGGGTTATGGTGTTAACAAAACTGGAGAAGCGGTTTTCTTGGATTTTTCTTCAGCCATTGAACGCTACGGAAAAGAAAAAGCTTATACTTCTGGAATTAAAGATCCTAATGCTACAACAATTCGTGAACTCGGCGAAAAAGTGATCGAGGCTAAATATGGAAACCTTTTCCAGATGTATGAAAAAATCGTAGATCAAAACCCGTATAAGACCCCTATGATGATTTACCCAGCTGTTCACTATACCATGGGAGGATTGTGGGTGGATTATAACTTACAAACCACCATTCCAGGTTGCTATGCTGCAGGAGAAGCGAACTTCTCAGAGCACGGAGCCAACCGACTTGGTGCTTCAGCTTTAATGCAAGGACTTGCCGATGGCTATTTTGTACTTCCTTATACCATTGGAGATTACTTGTCTAACGATATTCGTACCGGAGCAATTCCAACGGATTTACCTGAATTTGAACAAGCTGAAAAAGAGGTTAGAGATCGTATTACGAAGCTGACATCAGCTAAAGGTAAGCATTCAGTAGACTACTACCACAAAAAATTAGGGAAGATTATGTGGAACAAATGTGGAATGGCTAGAAATGAAAAAGAACTCCAAGAAGCCATTGAAGAGATTGCTGCGCTTAGAGCTGATTTTTGGGAGAATGTCAACGTTCCTGGAGATCCTAATTCTAAAAATGCTGAATTAGAAAAGGCAGGACGTGTAGCAGATTTCTTGGAACTCGGTGAACTCTTTGCAAAAGATGCCTTACACAGAAATGAATCGTGTGGAGGACACTTCAGAGAAGAATATCAAACTGAGGAAGGTGAAGCGCTCAGAGATGATGAGAACTTTAAATACGTTGCTGCATGGGAATACAAAGGAACTCCTAAAGATGCCGTATTGCACAAAGAAGAACTCAAGTACGAAAATATTGAAGTTAAGACTAGAAGCTATAAATAAGATACCATGAAGCTTACATTACAAATATGGCGCCAAGAGAGCGCACAAGCAAAAGGAAAATTAGTAAGTTATCCGATCGACAACATCGATGAAGATATGTCGTTTCTGGAAATGCTCGATGTCCTCAACGAAAGTTTAGTGGCTAAGGGCGATGTTCCTGTTGAGTTTGATCACGATTGTAGAGAAGGTATCTGTGGTATGTGTTCTTTACAAATCAACGGTGAACCTCATGGTCCCGATCGTCGTGTAACAACTTGTCAATTGCATATGAGAATGTTTGAGGACGGCGATACCATTGTGATTGAGCCATTTAGAGCTAAAGCATTCCCAGTCATCAAGGACTTGGTCGTAGACCGTTCAGCTTTCGATCGTATTCAACATGCAGGAGGATACATTTCAGTGAATACCTCTGGTAAAACCACTGATGCCAATGCTATATTAATTCCTAAACAAGATGCAGATAAGGCCATGGATGCTGCAACATGTATTGGATGTGGAGCCTGTGTAGCAGCTTGTAAAAACGCTTCTGCAATGCTTTTTACGTCCGCAAAAGTTTCTCAATACGCCTTACTTCCTCAAGGACGTGTAGAAGCCACTACGCGTGTCCAAAACATGGTTAGACAAATGGATATAGAAGGTTTTGGTAACTGTACCAATACTGGAGCTTGTGAAGTTGAATGTCCAAAGGGAATTTCACTAGAGAATATTGCGCGTATGAACAGAGAGTTCTTAGGAGCTAAAATCAAAGGATAACACCCTATTACTTAGAAGATAAAAACCAGCTTTAGAGCTGGTTTTTTTATGCGTTCTTGCGAATGTTGGTCTAAAAACCGATATCTTCTATATCATCCTCTGTAAGATCAATTGGAGACTCTTCACCTTCTTCTGCTTTTGGGTCACAGTCTACAAGAATGTTGAGTTCTTCTGGAGCTTCAAATTCTCCCTGAGAGATGCCCAAGTCCTCTAAAGACCAGTTTCTTCTCATATAATTGGCCCATATGGGTAGCGCCATGGAGGCCCCTTGTCCGTATTGTATAGAATTAAAATGCATGGAACGATCTTCTCCACCAACCCAAACTGCAGTTACTAGATTAGGAACCATTCCCATAAACCATCCATCGGATTGATTTTGTGTGGTTCCTGTTTTTCCGGCAATTGGGTTTTTAAACTCGTAGGGATAGCCTGTTACAATTTCACTGTAATAGGGATTCCACTGTTCTGCTCCAACGGTACGAAGTCGAATACCAGAACCTCCCTCAGTGACCCCTTCTAGTAATTTAACAACGGTATAGGCAACATCCTCACTCATCACGTCTTTTGTCTGAGGTACCGATTGATATAAAATTGTTCCATTCTTATCGGTAATATGAGTTACCATTACAGGTTTTACATAAACTCCTTTATTAGCAAAGGTGCCATAGGCTCCAACTACTTCTAATACATTGATGTCTGGAGTCCCCAAGGCAATCGAAGGAACAGGTAAAATATTCGATTTCATACCCAAATTCTTGATGAGTTGAACGACAGGTTTAGGTCCAACCTTATCCATGACCTGAGCTGTGATGGAGTTCACTGATCCAGCTAAAGCTTTCTTGAGGGTTAACATCGTCCCTGAATAGGTCCCTCCTGAGTTCTTAGGACACCATTTTTCGATATTTCCGTGCTTCCTAGGAGCGATACAATACTGAGTGTCAGGTAAGGATTCACAAGGAGATAATCGAAGCTGATCTATTGCCGCTGCATAGACAAAGGGTTTAAAAATCGATCCTGCTTGTCGAGCTCCCTGATAGACGTTGTCGTATTGGAAATGACGATAGTTGATTCCTCCTACCCAGGCCTTTACATGCCCCGTTTTAGGATTCATAGAGAGCATGGCAGACCTAAAGAAAGATTTGTAATAACGAATGGAATCCATTGGAGTCATCACCGTATCCCGCTCTTTGTTTTCAGCTGTCCAATCAAAGACCGTCATTGAACGAGGAACCTCAAAACTAGCCTTTATTTGTTCTTCACTGATGCCTTTTACTTTCATAGCTCTCCAACGCTCTGAACGAAGAATTGCCAGTTCCATAATGCGTTCGATTTCCTCTTCTTCCACATCTAAAAAAGGTGCTGTTGGATTTTCCTCGGGAGTATTTTGACGATCAAAAGCGGCTTGAAGATTTTGAATGTGTTCTTGCACAGAAACCTCAGCATGTTCTTGCATTCTTGAATCGATGGTAGTATAAACTCTAAGTCCATCAAGATATAAATTGTACTTCGATCCATCTTCCTTTGGATTGTTCTCGATCCAATCTTTTAAAAATCCTCTTAAGTACATTCTAAAATAGGTAGCAAGACCCTCTCTATGAGATTGTGGAGTGTACCTCAATCCCAATGGGAGTGTTTTGAGAGAATCTCTTTCTCGCTCACTAATAAATTCGTACTTGGCCATTTGATTGAGGACCACATTTCTTCTGTTGAGAGTTCCCTGGGGATTGCGATGAGACCTGGGATTGTAAAGCGAGGAATTCTTAAGCATCCCAATCAACATAGCTGATTCTTGAGTATCGAGTTCTAGAGGCTCCTTGTTGAAATAAATATTAGCTGCAGAGCGAACCCCATCAGCATTGTTCCCAAAGTCGTAAATATTGAGATACATAGCCAATATTTCATCTTTGGTGTACTGTTCTTCCAATCGAATAGCAATGACCCATTCCTTGAATTTTTGTAAGATTCGCTGAAACTTACTCGAAGAAACTTGTTTAGTAAAAAGGAGCTTGGAAAGCTGTTGACTAATGGTACTCGCACCTCCTCTGGTTCCTAAAAAAGCCACCGCTCTCATGGTTCCAATGACATCAATCCCCGAATGTGAATAGTAGCGAATATCTTCAGTGGCCAATAGTGCATTGACCATATTCTCGGGTAGTTCTTCAAATTGAATTGGAGTTCTATTGTCTTCTAAATAAAATTTACCGAGGGTTTTGCCGTTTGAACTGATGATTTCTGTAGCGAGATTGGTGTTGGGATTTTCCAAACGATCAAAGTCTGGCATTTCTCCAAAAAATCCTTTAGAAGCTAATACAAACATTGAAGCAAAGGCACCAACTCCTAAAATAAAGACTGTCCAAAACAATCGAACATAAATTCGAAATGTTCCTTTAGACTTTTTTTTATTTGCTGTTGACTTACTCATTTCTCACTCGTTTCAATACTGTACCCAATATCACTTATTCCATTTAATTTTTGTAGTGGCTGCACCGACCCCAAAGCTCTCATCGCCTGCCTAATTGTTAATTTATGTGGCTTAGTGGAGCTACATTTCTTTTGAAGCTGCAGTGGAATCTTGTGTTCCACCAAAGAGCCCGAGGCGTTTCCAACCCAAGTACCATCAGGGTGGGCCATCGTATAAGAGATGGTATCTTTTTTCAAAAAGCCGTCACCAGTACTGAGTTCAGTAATTAAATACAAATTTGAATACGGATAGTCTTGAGTATTTCTCAAGTGTATATACCAGTCGTATACCTCTGTACTGTCCTTAGGTATGAAATCAAAAACAACTTCCTGATCCTTATCCCAAACACCGTTATCAAAACTCACAAATTCCATATGAGCAACACCTAAATTACAGGATTCAACTAAAAAGAACAATCCTATAAGCACGCTTTTAAGAAGGAGTGTTTGCTGTCTTTTTATTCCCATTTGTCTTAGGTCCTTTGTTGTTTTTTGCTCGGTTCCTATTGTTGTTATTTCTAATCTTATTATTGGAGTTGCGATTATTATTGTTGGACTTTTTGCTGTTATTGCTATTCTTATTGGACTTTTTCGGTTTATTTTTTGAGCGTTTAGGGCGATCAAATCGAGTCAGAGCATCCTGTCCAACGGCATCTTCATATACTGGTAGATCATTGCTGATATTTTCAACTGCATAGGTTTCAAGACTCTGTATCTTTTGATCTTTACTGTTGATTTCAAGGATTTCATTGACCTGATCTTTGGTCAGCATGTGCCAATTAATTGGATCGTTTTTATAGGTAAACCACAGTTTCCCTTTAAAGATGTCTACCTTTTGACAGTAAGCAATGCCTTTTTCAGTAATCAGTTTGGTGTCTGCTTTAGGAAAATCCTTTAAAGCATCCATATAAACATCGAGTTCATAGTTCAAACAACACTTTAATTTCCCACATTGCCCAGCCAGTTTTTGTGGATTTAAAGAAAGTTGTTGATAGCGTGCTGCTGCTGTACCAACAGATCTAAAATCTGTTAGCCATGTCGAACAACAGAGTTCTCTGCCGCAAGAACCAATTCCTCCCAATCGTTGCGCTTCTTGACGATATCCGATTTGACGCATTTCAATTCGAATTCCAAAAGCCTTGGCCATGTCTTTGATGAGTTGTCTAAAATCCACTCGATCCTCAGCCGTATAGTAGAAGGTTGCCTTTGAACCATCTCCCTGAAATTCTACATCGGAGAGTTTCATCTGCAAATTTAAAGCGATGGCAATTTCTCGTGATCTCTTTTGAATCTCAGCTTCTTTTTCACGGCACTTGTTCCAAACTTCCAGATCTCTGCTATTGGCCTTTCTGTAAATTTTAGGAAGAGTTTCATCTTTAAAGTCGACTTTCTTTTTGCTCATCTGCACCTTTACAAGAGAACCCGTCAGGGTGACCATCCCAACATCGTGACCAGATGTAGCTTCAGTTGCAACCATATCTCCAATAGCCAATGGAAGCTTATCGGTATTTCTAAAGAATTCTTTTCTACTGTTTTTAAATCGCACTTCTACACAATCGAATGCCTCTTCGCCAGCTGGCAAAGACATATTCGACAGCCAGTCGAAAACAGTAAGTTTATTGCATCCATCTTCTCCGCAGGTGCCATTGTTTTTACATCCATTAGGAGAACCATTTGATACGGTAGTGCAACTATTACAACCCATGACTTTTATCTTGAGTGTGCCAAGCACACTTAGGTTCATATTTATTTTCTCGTAAATATAGCTCGAATTAAGCCATCTTCAAAATCAGCCTGTTAAGCCCCTTTCAAAGCTTTTATTGCTTCCACAATTTTTGCTTCAATTTCTTCTTGAAGCTCAGGATTGTCTAACAATAATTGTCTTACAGCATCGCGTCCTTGACCGAGCTTCGTGTCGCCATAGCTAAACCAAGATCCGCTCTTTTTGATGATCTCATGATTAACCCCAAGGTCAATTACTTCACCAACTTTTGAAACTCCTTCACCGTACATGATATCGAATTCAGCAGATTGGAATGGAGGTGCTACTTTGTTTTTAACCACTTTTACACGAGTCTTATTCCCCTGAACATCACCATCGGTATTTTTGATTTGAGAGGATCTTCTAATATCTAAACGAACAGAGGCATAAAATTTAAGTGCGTTCCCTCCAGTGGTTGTTTCAGGATTCCCGAACATTACACCAATCTTTTCGCGAAGCTGGTTGATAAAGATTACCGTACAATTCGTTTTGGAGATCGATCCCGTAAGTTTTCTTAGTGCTTGAGACATCAAACGGGCGTGTAATCCCATTTTAGAATCTCCCATTTCACCTTCAATCTCACTCTTTGGAGTCAAGGCTGCAACCGAGTCAATGACTACGATGTCAATCGCTCCAGAGCGAATGAGGTTATCAGCGATTTCAAGTGCCTGTTCCCCATTATCAGGTTGCGATATGATTAAATTGTCGATATCGACTCCTAGGTTTTTTGCGTAAAAACGGTCAAAAGCGTGTTCGGCGTCAATAAATGCCGCAATTCCTCCTGCCTTTTGAGCCTCTGCCATTGCGTGTAAGGTCAAGGTCGTTTTCCCTGATGATTCAGGTCCGTATATTTCGATGATTCTTCCTTTTGGATAACCCCCTACTCCTAATGCTATATCGAGTCCTAAAGATCCTGAAGGGATGACCTCTACCTCTTGAACTACACTGTCTCCCATTTTCATTACAGATCCTTTTCCGTAGGTCTTATCTAACTTGTCAAGTGTTAACTGAAGTGCTTTTAGTTTTGCCTCTTTTTCTTTGCTCATAATTTCATTTTTTAACTTAGGCTAAAGTACTATTTTTTTCCCAAGGCTAAGACCTCTTTATAGGATCTGCTCTGTTAAATTTTTAATAATTCCTTCCCTGTAGGCTTTGAGGTCTTCTTCCAAATAAATACGATACTTTTTTTGAAGCTCCTTATATTGATCATACTTTAGGTCTTTGACCGAAAAAACAGAATGAACCTGAACATCAATAGGGCCAGGACGACCGTGATTAAAATTATAGGGTAGTCGATCCTTAGTATTGTAGATAGAAATGGGAATCATATCTAATTGATGTTCGATAGCCATTTTAAAAGCTCCAGGTTTAAAATCTGCCAATAAAATTTCCGTTTCTGGAACCAAGCCTTCTGAAAAAATACAAATCGAATAATTGTGTTGAATTTTATTTTTAATAGATCTGTAAACCTCAGCTCTTGATTCTTTAAGTGATCGATCGACTAAAATACTTACGTTTTTGTAGATGAGGCCAAATAAAGGAATTTACTTCAGTTCTTTTTTCCCAACAAACAGGACGGGATTCTTTGATAGTCTTAGAACGACCATAATATCGAGCATGCTCTGGTGATTCGGACATATCATATAGGAGGTGCCTTTAAGTAGTGAAGTTTGCTTCTTGACCTTTAATGATGTGCCCATTCCCCATAGAATCACAGGTGACCAAATGCTTCTTGCAAACCAATACACTATTGGGAAGCCCCCTGGAAACAGAGCTGAAATCATCAGTACTGGAAAAAACAATATCAAAGGAATCGCTGCTAATGTATAGAACCAAGCAGTATATAAAAATCGAACTGAATAGAATAGGTGTTTCATCTTAAATTAAATATACTAATTTGTATCTTTGGCCTGATAATTTATAGATATATGTCAAGAATATTAACGGGAATTCAGTCCACAGGAACGCCGCATTTAGGAAATATTTTAGGAGCTATTATGCCGGCAATTGAAATGGCAAAAGATCCAAAAAACGAATCCTTTCTCTTTATAGCTGATCTCCACTCGCTAACTCAAATTAAAGATGCAGCATTGCTCAAAGAAAACACCTATGCTACTGCGGCTACTTGGCTGGCTTTTGGTTTAGATATTGAAAAGACGGTGTTTTACAAGCAGTCGGACCTACCTCAAACGACTGAGCTCTCTTGGTATTTAAGCTGTTTTTTTCCTTATCAACGATTGACCTTGGCACATTCTTTTAAAGATAAGGCGGATCGTCTTGAAGATGTCAACGCCGGTTTGTTTACCTACCCAATGCTCATGGCTGCAGACATCTTACTCTACGATGCAGAATTTGTTCCAGTGGGTAAAGACCAATTACAGCATTTAGAAATGACCCGTGATGTGGCTTCTCGTTTTCACAATAAGTTTGGGGAATGTTTTGTAATGCCTGAAGCAAAGATTCAGGAATCTTCCATGTACATCACAGGTACTGATGGCGCTAAGATGAGCAAGAGTAAAAACAATACGATCAATATCTTTTTACCTGAGAAAAAACTCAGAAAACAAATCATGGGTATTCAAACGGATTCCACTCCAATGGAAGATCCTAAGGATCCACAAACCTGCCCTGTTTTTGCTTTGTATAAAGTGTTAGCAAGCGAAGAACAAATCACTCAGATGAAAGCGAATTACTTAGGCGGTAATTACGGATATGGACATGCCAAACAAGCGTTATTTGAGCTGATTATGGAGCTGTTCAAGGAGCCTAGAGAGAAGTTTAAGTTCTATATGAACAACAAATCTGAAATTGACAAAGCACTTGCCTTAGGGGCTGAAAAAGCTGCTACTGTTGCCAATGAAGTACTCTCAAGAGTGAGAAGCAAACTCGGATACTAATCCCAACCTAAAAACTGAACGAGGTCCTGAGCGTTACTGATTAATTGTGCTTTAGGATCTCTTATAAGGTGATTGCAGCCCTGATGCGGATAACTGCAACTCGAAGGGAAAGCATAGACTTCTCTATGGTAAGAATTCGCTAAATCAGCCTTAATCAAACTTCCTCCTTTGAGAGGTGATTCCACCACAATGGTCGCTTTTGTGAGTCCTGCAATAATCCGATTTCGTTGAACGAATTTATACGGAAGCGCTGTTTCCTTTGGAAGAAACTCAGAGATAACTCCTCCTCTTTTTTCCATTTCTTTTCTGATCTGTGAATGAGCGAAAGGATAGGTTCTTTGAAGACCATGTGCCATACAACCAATGGTTTATACATCGTATTTAAGGGCCGCTTTATGTGCTGCAACATCAATACCATAGGCCAGTCCCGATACGATTGTAGGTTGGTAAGGGGCTAGTTCTCTGATCAGTTTCTCAACTAATTTCAAAGCTTGAGGGCTTGGGTTTCTAGTCCCCACAACTGAGATCCATCTCTGGGTATTCCAATGAATCGATCCCGATGCAAATAAGATCAAGGGGGCGTCTTCGCATTCCATCAACAGCGAAGGATATCCCTTTTGGCCGTAACCCATTAGTTGGTGGTTGCTGTTTTTAGCCTCCTCTAAAACAGTCGTCGCTCGATCTAAATGGGTTTTTGAAAAGAAATCGACTTCCTGATATAAGTCTTTAAAATGGAGCTTATGAAGCTCGCTTTCAAAGATAGCTGTAGCTGATTTATATTTTTTATATAAACGCATTGCTTTTAGAGGACTAATTTTTGGAATGATATGTAATCTCACAAGAGATAGAAGCTCTTGTTCCATCTTATTTTTACCGTTTGTTTGCATCTTTTTTACTAAAAATATTCTTACATTTACTCTTCCCAAATCATTTTGAACCCAAAACCAAACGATATCAATGCGATTAGAACAGCATATAGCGCCTTTACTTTACAGACACCACTGTGTTGTTGTCCCTGAATTCGGAGCATTTTTGACTAGAAAAATAGCTGCCTATTACAACCCACAAACACAGTCGTTTTACCCTCCTTCAAAAGCATTGTCTTTTAATGGACAACTTCAGACTTCTGACGGAGTATTAGTGAGCTATATTGCTACCATTCAAGGATGTTCATACGATCAAGCACAAGAGCAATTAACAAGAATTGTCAATCAGTGGAAAGCTGATTTAGCCAATGGTCACAGTCTCGATTTAGAGCATATAGGTCTCATTTCAAAAAACGATGAGGGGCATATCGTCTTTCATCCATATAATCATCACAATTACCTCAACAGTTCTTTTGGGCTTGCTCCAGTAAATGCAACTCTTATTGAGAAAGCTACTCAGCCTATTGTTCGTCCATTAACCCCTGAATCACAAGCTGACTTCAAGATAGGAAAATCACTATTGAAATACGCTGCAGTAGGTTTAATTGCAATCAGTACTGCTTTAGGTGGTCTTCAACTGCGTTCTTCATATGAGAATAACAGTGTTTTAGCAGCTAAAATAGCACAAGAAACGATTGAAAAAACAATTCAGGAAGCGAGCTTTTTTAGTGATAACCCAGTAGATTTGCCTGCGTTAGAGGTTGAGGTGAGTATTCCAAAAGCTGAAATGCACTACTTTGTTATCGCTGGGTCGTTCATCAAAGAAGAAAATGCCTTAGCTCACATCGAGAAACTCAAAAAGAAAGGCTTCGACGCTACAGAAATTATCGGTCAAAATCCTTTTGGATTGTACCAAGTAGGCCTCAATGCTTTCGTCGGAGAACTTGAAGCGAGAACATTTCTTGCAACTGTTAGAGCAAATGGAAATGAATCTGCATGGTTACTTGTAAAGTAATTAATCCTCTTTAAAAAGCGCTTTTAATTCAGTAGCTTCAGATGGCTTCATCTTTTTGGCGAGTACCAAAGAGAGTTGCTTGCGTCTTAGTGCAGCTTCATAACGCTCTTTTTCTAAAGCTGTTTCAGGCTGAAGTTCTGGCACCTCGGTAGGTTTTCCTGTGTCATCAACTGCTACAAAGGTGTAGATCGCTTCATTAGCCTTAGTGCGCTCACCGGTATAACGATCTTCAATCCAAACATCGATAAACACTTCCATTGAAGTTTTAAAGGCTCTAGAAACAGCTGCTTCTACAGTAACTACCGATCCTAAAGGAACTGCTCTATTAAATGCAACGTGGTTTACAGATGCTGTCACTGTAATTCTTCGAGAGTGTCTTCTCGCTGATATACTCGCTGCACGATCCATTCGAGCCAAGAGCTCTCCGCCAAACAAATTGTTGAGAGGATTGGTTTCACTTGGCAAGACCATATCGGTCATGATTGTTCTAGATTCCGAGGGTTTTTTTGGCTTCATCGTTAATCGTTTAAGTAAAGGTATTATTACAGTTTGTAGATCCACTGCTGTGGATTGAGTTTTGTCGTGTTTTGATAGAGGTAGAATTTGAGCTGTGTTTGTCCATTAAATGCATTCGTGCTGACAATTCCCAAAGGAGTCTTCTCTACTACTTGATCTCCCTTGCTCACAGTAACACTTTTTAGGTTGTAATAGGTACTGATGTAGTTTCCGTGTCGAACTTGGACACCTAATCCTCCTCCTGGAACTCTCAGTATAGCAACGACCTCTCCTTTAAATATAGATCGAGCCTCTGCATTGGCTTCTGTTGCGATAATAACTCCGTTATTTTGGTGTTTGATCTCTGGGTAGACAGGATCCGTATAAACTCCAAACCCTCTTTTGACAATTCCTTTGGCTACTGGCCAAATGAGCTTTCCTTTGTTGGCTTCAAAGTCACTAGCGACTCTTTTAGTCTCAGCAGTCAACACAAAACCATTAGAAGTATTAGATGTGTTTTTTGCAGCAGCCTCCTTTTTCTTATTAGCAGCTGCAATGGCTTCTTTAATCATCTTTTCGATCTGAGCGTCAATAGCCTTAGATCTCTTGGTCTTTTGAGCGATTTCTCGTTGGTATTTTGTTTTGTTCTTTCGAATAGATCCTAGCGAATTTTGAAGGTTTCCTTTTTCCTTTACAAGAGTAGAACGTTCTGTTCTGTTCTCGGCCAACAATACCTCCTTTTGTTTTTTTTGACTTCTTAAGACTTCTATCTTTTTGAGTAATTCTTCCGATTTAGAACTGATTTGAAGGGCTTGTTTTTTGCGATACAGAGCAAATTGCTTTAAGTATTGCATTCGTTTATAGGCCTGATAAAAGTTCTTTGAAGAAAGCAAAAACATCAGTCTACTTTGCTTGGATTTAGAAATATAGGACCGCTTGATCATCGCTGCATAATCTTTTTTTAGGATCTGAATTTCTTTCTCTAAAGAGCCAACCGTTAATTCTTCTTTTTCAATCGCTTTGTTAATGCTATTAGCCTGTTGATTGGTCACTCGAATGAGTTGTTCTCGAACACTGATTTTGCGATTCAAATCTTCGATCTCATCTTCAAAACTCTTTTCTTTTTTCCCAGTACTAAAGAGTAGTTTTTCGATTTGAGCAATCTCATTTTGAAGGCTCGTTCGCTCTTCTTCCAGTTTTTTCTGCTGATTCGATTGAGCCATTAGCATTCCCGTTCCCAAAAGAAATAACATCAAAATCAATCGGTATGGGAGTACTCTAATCATTGATGAGTTTTAATTCTTTATAGCCTTCTGGAATCTTATAGGGGAATTTCAATTGACGGTTGAGACTGAGATTTTTGTATTCGATATCGAGACTTGAGTTAAATTGCTTCGCCTCTGCGGATAATCTGAGGTGCTCAGGAATACTTACGCCATCGATATTCTGATATCCTAAATACTCTATTTTGATACTACCTTCGCCTGAACCTTCACTAATGATCGTGTTTTTGAGTTGATAACTTCCAGGTTCAATATCGATATGGAGCTTAAAGCGGTCTTTTTTGTCGAACATTGCATAGCGATAGAAATTATTAGTTACTTCCCATAAGGAGCGCTGTGCTTTGAGTTCTACAGCGGTATATCCCAAGAGAAAACGCTGTAGTAAATCGTAATTGAGCTCTGTTCCAACAAGGGCGCTAAACTGCTCAAAAGTACCTTTAAAAAAGGTTTTATTAGTTGAGGTATAGAAGGAGACTTCCTCAGGGGTGATTAGTGCTTTCGCCAGTCCAAAAAATGCTGAGATCCAAATCCCCTGGTCTTTTATCATTCGAAAACTGGCCGGAACAGAAGTAATTTTATCCCCTGCATCTAACTCAATTTTCATTCGACCACTTAAACTGTTGAATTCTCGGTTGATCTCTCCGTGTTCTTTAATGATTAATCTAGGAGATAGAGCGACCAATGCCACCCCAGGAGTCGTCTTAATTTTCCGACTACCACAGGAGGAGAGCACCATAAGAAGCGATAATGCCAAGATGAGTTGTCTCATAATTTTTATTTTACACCGGTAGATCCAAAGCCTCCTTGACCGCGATCGGTTTCGCTGAGGACTTCAACCTCAACCCAATCAGCGCGCTCGTGTTTTGCAATAACTAATTGAGCGATTCGATCTCCGTCACAAACTTCAAAAGCTTCACTAGACAAGTTCACAAGAATCACACCAATATCACCTCTGTAATCGGCATCTACTGTTCCAGGGGCGTTGAGCACTGTTATTCCCTTCTTGGCAGCCAAGCCCGAACGAGGTCGCACCTGTGCCTCATAACCTGGTTCTAAAGCGATGTAAAGTCCTGTTGGAATTATGGCTCTCTCCAGAGGCTGTAAGAGCACTGGGGCTTCTAAATTAGCTCTGAGATCCATCCCAGCAGAAGCTAGGGTTTCATAGGAGGGTAATAGGTGTTTAGACTTATTAACGATCTGAATTTTCATGCTTTTAAAAAGTGCTTTTTTAGTGTTTTGCGTTCAAAAATATACAGTAAAACTACAAATAAACTCAGGATTGGAAGCCCTATTTTTAAATCGTTTGAAAAACCGTAAAACACCACTGAGGCTAAAAAGATAGAACTAAAAAAGTAGGCTCCTATTCTCTTGAGGTCATAAGGGATATAATAGTGTTTTCTTCCAAGTAGAAACGAAATAATCATCATCGATCCATAGGCCATAAGTGTTGCAATCGCAGAAGCATAATAGCCATAAGAAGGAATAAAAAGAAAATTGACAACAATGGTAATCAGTGCTCCAAAAACCGATATATAGGCTCCAATATGTGTTTTGTCACTGACCTTATACCAGACCGACAGGTTGTGATAGATTCCCAAACAAAAACTTGCCAATAAAATTATTGGAACAACGGGCATGGCCTCCCAATAATCGGGATTTAAGATGGCTAGTTGCTTTAAGTAATCTAAGAAGACAATCACAGAGAGTAAAATAACCGATCCAAAGAGTACAAAATAGTACAGAATTTGAGCATAGGCCTTCTGAGGATTTTTGTTTTTGAGATGAGCAAAGAAAAAAGGTTCAATCCCCAATCGATAGGCCGTAGCAAAAAGTGTCATAAACAGGGCTAGTTTGTAACAGGCAGCGTACTTACCCGCTTCACTATTGGCGATATCCGAAGGCAGCAATCTGGAGAGTAAAATTTTGTCGAATACCTCATTGATGGTAAACGCAATTCCTGCAATCATAATAGGCAAACCATAAGCCAACATCTTTTTGATCAGATGACGATCGAGTTTCCAAGGGATACTCAAATAGGTTCCAAGGACTAGCAATAGGGTTAGACCGCTCCCTATAAGATTCGATATAAAAATGTATTCTATTACGAAGTTCTCTCTGTAAAAACCCTCTAAAAGAGCAGCGTCCATCTTGTGAATTGCTGGAAAGAGCAATAAAAAAACAAGGTTGAGTCCTAAGTTAATAGCAACGTTTAAAATCTTAATGAGCGTGTATGTTCCTGCCTTTTCTTCAGCTCTTAAACGAGCAAAGGGAATGATGACCAATGCATCCAAAGCAAGGATTCCTATGGCAAGTACAATAATGGTGGTATTCACTTGAATCATCGAGGCAAGCGCTGCTTTAAAATTCAGAGCAACGACAACAAATACCAACGTAGTAATTAAAATACTCATCAGCGAAGTCGAAAGTACTTTAATGGGTTCTTTGGCCTGCTGATAAAATCTAAAAAAAGCTGTTTCCATCCCATATGCTAAAACCACATTTGAGATCGCAAACCAAGAAAAGATCACCGTTACGGCTCCAAAACCAGAAGTCACTAAGACATCTGTATAAAGCGGTAACAACAGAAAGGACATCATCCTTGGAAGAACCGTCGATAATCCGTAGATAAAGGTTTGTTTAAATAGCTTTGGGAACAATAGCACGTCGTTTAATTCATTAAAAATAACAAAAAAACGTGAGCCTTTGATGACTCACGTTTTATGATTTTATAATCGATTCGCTAATTACGCACTCAAGGCCTCTGCTCCACCAACAATCTCTAAGATTTCATTGGTAATAGCAGCTTGACGTGCTTTGTTGTAGGTGAGCTTCAATTGATCTCTGAGTTCACCTGCGTTATCAGTCGCTTTATGCATTGCGGTCATACGCGCTCCGTGCTCAGAAGCAAAAGAATCGCGAATCGCTTTGTACAATTGAGTCTTTAACGCCTTTGGAACTAATTCAGAAACAATTGCTGCCTTAGAAGGTTCAAAGATATAGTCTGCTGACTGCGTTGTTGTTTCTGCTGCAACAATTGGCAAAAACTGTTCTGTCATCACATTTTGGTTAGCAGCATTGACAAATTGGTTGTACACCAAAACGATTTTATCATAAGTTCCTGATTCAAAATCACTCATCAATCGATCAGCGATTTTAGAAACATTGTCAAAAGTCAAATCATCATATACATCAGAGTGGTTTGCAACCACGTTGAATTGTTTTGACAATAAATCGTTTGCCTTTTTTCCTACAGCGACAACATCAACAGATGCTCCCTTATGGGTTTCAGAAGCCAATCGCAACGATTGTTTGATAATATTGGTGTTAAACGCTCCACACAAACCGCGGTTGGAAGTAATCGAAACCACTAAAACCTTTTCAACATCACGCTCTTGGGCATATACAGCTGCATTTGAGCCTTCGATACTACCACTAAGCGCTTGTAATAAAGAGGTGAGTTTGTCTGAATAAGGACGCATCGCAGTAATCGCATCTTGAGCTTTTTTCAACTTTGCAGCCGATACCAATTTCATGGCAGAGGTAATCTGCATGGTTGATGAAACCGAAGCGATTCTGTTGCGTATTTCTTTTAGGTTTGCCATTGTTATTTAGCTTGAGCTTATTGGTAATTAGCAGCGAGATCTTTACATACAGTAGTTAGTGTATCGGTCACCTCATCCGTCAATTGTCCAGATTTAATAGTATCTAATACGTCTCTATTTTTAGAATTCAATACTTCGATAAAATCTCTTTCGAATTCTTTAACGCGATCCACAGGAATAGTTCTCAATAAGTTTTTAGAACCTGCATAGATAATTGCTACCTGATCTTCTACAGTATAAGGGTCGTTTTGAGCTTGTTTTAGGATCTCCACGTTACGACGTCCTTTTTCAATGACGTTTAAAGTTGCAGCATCCAAATCAGATCCAAACTTAGCAAAAGCTTCAAGCTCTCTAAATTGTGCCTGGTCTAATTTTAAGGTACCTGCTACCTTTTTCATCGATTTAATCTGAGCAGATCCACCCACACGAGATACCGAAATACCCACGTTAATCGCAGGACGAACCCCTTGGTTGAACAAGTCTTGCTCTAAGAAAATCTGACCATCAGTAATCGAAATTACGTTCGTTGGAATATACGCAGAAACGTCACCTGCTTGTGTTTCAATAATTGGAAGAGCGGTTAAAGAGCCTCCTCCTTTTACTTTTGATTTTAAACCTTCTGGAAGGTCGTTCATATTCTTAGCAATAGCATCGTCAGCGATAACTTTTGCAGCACGCTCTAACAAACGAGAGTGTAAGTAGAATACGTCTCCAGGATATGCCTCACGTCCCGGTGGTCTTCTAAGTAGAAGTGATACCTCACGGTAAGCAACAGCTTGCTTTGATAAATCATCATAGATAATCAATGCAGGACGACCGGTGTCTCTAAAGTACTCACCAATCGCAGCACCCGTAAATGGAGCATATACTTGCATTGGAGCAGGATCTGAAGCATTTGCAGCAACGATTGTTGTATATGCTAAAGCACCTTTGTCTTCAAGTGTTTTTGCAATAGCAGCAACAGTTGAAGCTTTCTGACCTACAGCAACATAGATACAGTATACTGGCTCACCAGCATCGTAGAATTCTTTTTGGTTGATGATGGTATCGATACAAACAGTTGTTTTACCTGTTTGACGGTCACCAATCACAAGCTCACGTTGTCCTCTACCTACAGGAATCATCGCATCAACAGCTTTAATCCCAGTTTGAAGTGGTTCGTTTACTGGTTGACGGAAGATCACCCCTGGAGCTTTACGCTCTAATGGCATTTCAACGGTTTCTCCTTCGATAGGACCTTTACCATCAATTGGATTACCAAGCGTATCTACAACGCGACCAACGATTCCCTCTCCAACATTGACAGAGGCAATTTGTTGCGTTCTTTTCACTGTAGATCCTTCTTTGATGACCTTAGATGGAGAAAGCAATACCACCCCAACATGATCTTCTTCGAGGTTTAATACAATTCCTTTAACTCCTCCTTCAAATTCAACTAATTCCCCGTACTGAGCATTTGATAAGCCATATACTCTGGCGATACCATCCCCTACTTGTAATACAGTACCCACCTCATCTAATGATGCAGTGGATTTGAATCCTGATAATTGTTCCTTTAAAATTGCTGATACTTCAGCGGCTTTTACTCCTGCCATGGTTTTAAAATATATACTATGCTGTTAATTCTCTTTTTAATTGATCCAATTGATGCGCGATACTGGCATTGTATTGTAGATCTCCTACTCTTAGAACAAATCCTCCGATTAAGGATTCATCTATACTCACTGCTAAACTAACATTCTTAGCCGTGATGCTTTTCATTTTTGAAATAATTTCATTTTCGAGATCTTTTGAAAGTGGGCTTGCGGCTACCACGTTGACAACAACCTCGTCTTTTTCTGATTCACTAAGAGTTACATAAGCTGAAGCTACTTCTGATAGTATAGAAATTCTCTTATTCTGAATCAATACATCAATCAAATCTAAAGTGATTTTATCAGCTGATTTAAAAACTGCCTTTAATACTTTTTGCTTGTCTGTAGAAGCAACCGTTGGACTGTCTAATAAATCTGAAAGTTCCTCGCTCGCTTCAACGCTTGCGATAATACTCAACATATCCTTTTCTACAACCTCAGCAAGCTTCCCCTCTTTCGCTTGGGCAAGTGCAGCTTTTGCATAACGGACAGCAGCTCTTGAATCCTTCATACTTCTTAGTTTATCTCGATATCTTTTACTAAATCACTTACTAGTTGGTCTTGTTTAGACGTATTAGAAAGTTCTTCTTTAATAACTTTTTCTGCAATCGCAATTGAAAGTTCAGCTACTTGCTTTTTAATATCAGCTACTGCCGCTTTCTTTTCGCTTTCGATTGTTTCCTGTGCTTGAGCTACTAATTTATCAGCCTCAGCTTTTGCTTGACCTTTAGCGTCAGCAATCATTTTCTCTTTAAGCTCTCTAGCTTCTTTGATCATTACTTCACGCTCTGCTCTAGCTTCTTTAAGAAGCTTTTCGTTGTCAGCATTAAGGTTTTGTAATTCTTTTCTAGCCTCATCTGCAGCTTCTAGAGCTCCTTTGATTCCTTCTTCTCTCTCGTTAACGGCATCCAAAATCGGTTTCCAGGCAAACTTCTTTAATAAAAGTACCAAACCGACAAAAATTACGGTCTGCCAAATAAAAAGTCCAAAAGAAAATTCTTCAATTAATTTTTCCATATTCTAAATAGGATTCTCTGTTAAAAATCTAAAAACAACAGTTAAAGCCAACCGCCCTAACTGTTGATTGTTGTACTAGGCTGCGAATAAAGCAGCGAAACCAATACCTTCAATAAGCGCTGCAGCAATCAACATCGCTGTTTGAATTTTACCTGTAGCTTCTGGCTGACGAGCAATAGCTTCCATAGCAGATCCACCAATTTTACCGATACCTATACCAGCACCAATAACGATTAAACCTGCTCCTACAATAGTTGGGATTTCCATATTTATTTATTAAAAATTAAACATTCAATTTTAGTGATGTGCTTCTTCGTTGGCAAAACCAAAATACAAAGCAGACAACATCGTAAATATATACGCTTGTAAAGCAGCAACTAATACCTCCAGTATCGCTAAGACAAACGACAGTAAAAAGCTTAAGCTAGATCCCAACCAAGAGTGGAAAATAAACATTAAACCGATAATACTCATTAATACAATATGCCCTGCTGATATGTTCGCCCAAAGACGAATCATCAGTGCAAAAGGCTTGATAATCACTCCTAATAATTCAATAGGAGCTAATAATATTTTCATCGGAACTGGAACTCCGGGCATCCAGAAGATGTGTCCCCAGTAATTTTTGTTTCCAGTAAGATTCGTGATAAGGAATGTCAATAAGGCCAATCCAAAAGTCACCGCAATGTTTCCAGTGACATTCACCCCTAGAGGCGTCAAACCAAAAAGGTTTAAGAACCACACAAAGAAGAAAATAGTGAGCAAATAACTCATGTACTTCTTGTAATTAGGTCCGATATTAGGCTGAGCGATATCATCGCGGATGTACAATACGATGGGCTCAAAGATTCTAGCAAAACCCGTAGGAATTCCTTTGTTATTAGCATAAGACTTGGCAAGAGAAGAGAACAGCATGAACATCAACAATCCTGTAAGTAGCATCATCACAACACTCTTTGTAATTGAAAAGTCGTTCATTATTTTGTGGTAAGCGTGATGATCGTGCTCTAAGGCCTCTTTCATTTGATCGATACTTACACCAGCTTCTCCTTTATAAATTTTTCCGTGAATTAAAGCATAGTAGTTTCCGTTTACCTCCGCAATAGCATCACCGTGGTGTAATTTTGAAGATGAAAATACTTGAAGTCCATTGTCCCATAAAATTACTGGAAGTGGAAATCCAATATACACGTGTTCATGCTCACTATTGGTGTATGAATAAAGAGAAAAATCGTAAGAATCCTGTAAGTGGTGTTGGATGTATTCATTAATCTCCGTTTTGAGATCTTTTTCTCCATTAGAGCTATCATTACTCGTATTTGCAGTTGCGAAACTAATACTTGCAAAAAATACTAGAGCAAGACTAAAAAACTTCATATTAAGCGCTTTCGACATTTGTAAATTTTAATTCACTTAAAAATCGCTGCAAATGTAAGCTATTTCGTTAAATTAAAAAAAGTCTATTGAGGATAATTTGTGGATAAAATTATGGGGGTCAGTGATCGCCTTGTGGTCCCTTCTTGTTTAATAGCTTAGAAACATAGACGGACTCCGTGATAAGACTAATCACATAGGGAACAAAAAACACCAAAAATGCCTTTGTTTTGGGAAGCTCATTATGGGCGTAATAGGGATTTAAAAGGGTGAAATAAAAGGCAAATTTTAAAAGGGATCCCGCCAAAAACAAAAAACCGACCTGACTAAAGTATTTTTTTTGGAATTTATAAATTGCAAAAACGATCAAAGTTGTCATTCCTAATAGTGACAAATAAGTCATTAGCAATAAATGAAACTCAAAGTTTTCGTCGATCGCTCTAAGTACAACGAAGTGAATTACAAAACTCACCACAAGCAATAAAAACAACACTAAGATAAATCGATAAAAAAAATGCTTAGAAGTCAATTCTTAATTTTTTTTGTTTGATTGATCACTAACCACATCGCTATGACGATTCCTATAAAGGTAAAGACAATGAGCCCTAGTCTTCCTTCGAATTCAAAATAGGTGTCGACCCATTTGCCAATCTGTACCATAAAGTAAATGATAGCTCCCATTTGAATAGCAATAGCTGATAAGAGTCCAAAATTTCGAAGGTTGTTGTTACGAGGCTTCTTGGGCGAGGTCATCTTTTCGATCTGGTTTCAAACTCGATACTCCTTTGGGTTTCATGCTGCATTCTGCTTCAAAAATAGCCCCAGGAGCAATAGCTAATTTAGTGGTTTGAACCGTTCCTTCAACAGAAGACTGAGATTGAAGGTTGAGTAATTCAGCAACTTTGATCTCTCCTTTAAAAGTTCCCTCAATATCGGCGTTGACACAATCAACTTGTCCTTCTATAGACCCCGATTTACCTATAACTACCTTTCCAGAAGTCGTTAAACTTCCTTCAAGTCTTCCTTCGATTCTAAAATCGTCTTTCGATACGATAGAGCCAATGATTGTTGTTTCTTTTTCAATTCTATTGGGCTGCGATCTCAAATCAGTTGAAGCGCTCGTTTTTTTGTTGTTGTCTGTAAACATGGTTATCGTTTTAATGCTTTGTGTTTTTCGCTATAGGCCTTTAAGTTCTTATAGAGCTGTATGGTTCTATAGTGGGATGCTAAAATTACAAAAAACTCTCCGTTGTCAAAGGTAGGATCATTAAAAATTGGATTTTTTGAAAATCTAACCGTCTCAATTTGAGTTGGAAAGCCATGAACGACGTACACATCTTGAACAGGAGAATAGGATTCTTTTGAATAGCGAAGATGGGATAAATCGTCTTTAAACAACGAACGAATTCTTTGGCCAATAATGGAGTCATTAGACGCTTGTTGATTGTTGACCCAAATAGCGAGTTTCCAATGATCACTATCGAGTGGATCTCCAAATTCAGGATTTCCTATAGCTGTATTAGCCTTGGTAAGAAATTCTACTGCGTTTGCTGCAGCTGATGATGATGGATAGTCTTTAACTAATTGCTCCATCTCTCTTTTATAGGAAACAAAACCCTCAGATCGACCCACAGCAAGTGCTTTTAAGTTGGTCCATTTACCAGCTTCTTCGATATCAGTTGTTCGATCTAAGATCTCATTAACAGTCCTTACAACGGAGTCGTACTTTTGATTTTTAAAGGATTGATAGACCCTTTGATACTGTTTGTCAAAATCAGACGCAGACAACAGTAACGCCTTAGATGGGTCTTTTAAGACCTGTGCGTATACCGATTCAGGATAGCTGTTGATGATTTTGTTTTTGACCTGAATGGCTTTTTGGTCATCGTCGAGTAATTCATAAGTTTTGTAAATAGCGTATAAAGAAGGTAAGCATAGGGCTTCTGAGGGGGTGTACAAACTCGATATCATCAAGTTTTTTAGGGCCAGATCGTAACGTTCAAAACTTTCCTTATAGATCGTTCCCAATCTAAAATGAGCGTAGTTTTTCTCTCTTTCAAGACTGTCGAGCGCCTTCTCTTCTATTGGTATTTGACTTAGATAAAATTCTGGATCAAATTTAGAAGAACGCTTTTCTTGTTCTTCTATAACTTGCTTATTCACTGCTGATTCCTCCTCATCAATTAATTTGACCTGCTTCGTTTTTTGTTCCGATCTCCAGTTATCAGCCAACGCACGATCTCCCCATTGTTGTCTAAAAGACTTTTGACCTCTTTCAATCATTGTAGGATTGTAAAAGTAGAAGCTTCCTCGAGTTGGAGAAGAAGGGTTTGAAAAGGCCTCATTGGCTTTCTTTTCTTTGGCCTCTTTTTCTTCTTTTTGAAGCTGCTGTTTTTTATCTTCTTGAAGCTGTAGAGTTTGTACGTATTTTTCGATTAATTCAAGTTGACGATCTTTTGGAGCATTTGCGAGATCTAAGATGGAATCAATTGCTGCTACTCTTGTTTCGTAAAGTGCTACTTCGGCTAATTTTAGAGAACGCTTTTGAATCGCTCTGTATTTTTCAGATGGATTGACCAAATAGGGGAGTAAACTGTCGTAATAGGTGTGTGCAGACAAATACTCATTGTTGTCGAAATAGTGATCCGCTAATAGCTCATAGCTCATAGCAGTCAGTGTAGGGTCATTCTGATTAGCTCTTAGCGACTTGTTGATAAAAACTACTCCTAAGCTGTCCATTTCTTCTTCCAAATACACCACCCCTTGTTGATAGTGAATCACGTCTAAATACTCTTGATTTTGCCAATTTTTGACCATTTCAGACAGCTCTATTAACTGCTCCGTTTGATCCTCATTGTCGAGGTTTGCAAAACGAAGTGTTCGAAGCTTGGAGTGAACCCAAAAAGCTCTTGGAGCTCTTCTTCCCTGTTCGACAATCTGCTGAAAGTGATCTTGAGCCTTCTCTATATCCCCGCTAGAGGTAAAGAGTTGTCCGAGTATAAAATGATAACGAGCGCGTTCTACATTTTTACGAGTCACTCCAACCGCGATGGTCAATTTGTGAATTGCTTGAGCAATGGAGTCTGTATTCATATAGGCCTGAGCCATAGTAGCATTGGCATCTGCCAGTTCTTGATCTTTAAGCTCGCGATATTTCATCAATCGCTTAAGATTTTCAATGGCAATGACCTCATTTCCCAAACGGATGTTGGTGCGTTCTTTCCAAATACGAACTTTGTTGAGTCGATTCGTAGCGGGGTGTTTTTTAATGATATAACTGAAGGCCTCGTAAGCCGGCACAAATCGCTGATCAAAATAACGAGCCTTCCCCAAAAGCAAATAGGCCTCTATCATTTGAGCATTGACCTCCTGATCTTCAATCATCATTCCATGCTTTTTAATTGCTTTAACGGCTTTTTCTTCAGCAATTGCAAAAGGAGAATCTTCATCGGAATCAAATTTGAATACATATTTTTGATCGACATCTAGTCGTTCAATTGGCAATAGCTTCCAAAAGTCTTCACGATACCCTGATTGGAGGGTGTTCCAGTTCTCATTAAAAGATTCATTTCCGTTAAAAACAACATTGTATTTGGTGTTGAGTTTATGCCACTCTCTATTGATCAATCGATCTCTAGAAGTAGAGCACGAAGAGATCATTAGTACACTTATTAGAAGTGAAACCCAAACAATAGAGAATCTGTAATTAATCATAAGTTGTTTCATGTAGGGAAGATAACACCATTTTACAATGAATATTGTACAAACTTACAATTTTAAGTGTAGCTTTTAGACCGAAAAGTAGGTCTCTAGTTCTCTAAGGGTTTCTTCAGAGGTTTTGAGGTCTTTAACGACAACTCCCTTGTTGAGCACAACAATGCGTTCACAAACCTCAGTGATATGGGTGAGATCGTGAGATGAAATCAGCAGTGTAGTCGCTCCGTTTAAATGAACCTCCTTGAGGTAATTCTTGAGTCGAATCTGAGTTGTGGGATCTAAATTTGCAAAGGGTTCATCAAGGATGACTAATTCTGGAGCGCCCAAAAAAGCAGCAACAATACCCACTTTTTTTTGATTCCCCTTAGAAAGATCTCTGATGTATTTTTTCTGACCCAAAACTTCATCTCCAAATAGCGCCTTAAAAGGAGTCAATTCTTCCTCTACTCTCGCAGCTGAAATTCCTCTTAGGTTTCCCAAGAAATTAAAGTATTCTTCAGGGGTTAAGTAACCAATGATAAAACTCTCATCAATATAGGCTGTCGTGAAGGACTTCCAGGCTTCGCTTTGATCCACTCTTGTTTCCTTACTTAAAACAAAACCCGAAGAAGGCTTAATGAGGTCTAGTATCAAATTAAACAAGGTTGTTTTTCCGGCTCCATTGTTGCCGACCAAACCAAAACACTCTCCTTTTGGAATGTTCAGTTCTTCAATGTTTAAAACGGTATTCCCGCCGTATTTTTTTGACAAATCAACTGCTTGTATCATCGATTAATTTTTAGTGTATGAGGCCAGAGTGTCGTATTTTTCTCTATTGTAGAGCTTGACTAAGGCATCGAGTATTTTATTGTGAAACAGAAGCCCGAGTAGGCTTAATAATATTAACAGGGTTATTCCAAACCAGTTTCCAGCCGTATAATAACCTAGAGCGTAAACTCCTACAGGGAATAAAATCTTTGGCAAACTCAGCAGCATGGTTTTGGCGTTCATAGCCTGGGAGTCTCCGAAGGGTTTTTTGCCGGATGTTAAATCGACTGGAACTTTGACAAAGGCTCCTGAAAAAATCACCAAATAGGCGTTAAGACCGAGATTAAAGAATCCTCCAGCCAAAATATATCCAAAAGCCTCAAGACTGATGAAGAGATAAAAACTCGAGATAATGGTGCTGAGAATGACTGCAAAAACTACAAGAGCCCATTTGGACTTTAAATACTCTTTATACGACAAATTCTGTGTCATTAAAAGCGGATAATAGGCAGAATCCCAACTTGGCACATAGGAACCAAACATAAAAAGAAACCCTCCTGTGACAAATATTCCTGCGAACATTTTCATCATTGGAGATTCATATGCCTCTATAGAGCCTGTATAAAACAACAAACCGTAAAACAAAAAGGCAATCCCTGCAATCACGGCTTGTTTAGGTCGTTTGTTGCGAAGGATCATTCGCATATCATTGGTCAATAAATTTCCTAAAGAGCCTAATCGCTTGAGAAAATCAAAATCGATGTTGCGAACGGATTCTTCTTTTTGAGACAATCCCGTATCTAAGAACATGTGATTCGTAAAAAACCGGACTGCTCTAAGACGCATAAAAAACAACAACCCCATCGGAAAAATCAGGAAATATAGATGCTCAAATAGTTCATTAAAAAAAGGTGCTGTATAAATTGTAATGTCAAAATACTCTAGATACTGACTTAAGCCTAAAATGACATAGATCGCTGCCGCTATATAAAAAGTCTTATCACTTGAATTGACAAAAACATTCAGATAATTCGAAGACAAAATCAGCATAAACACACCCAAAAACCATGACAAAACACCAAAAATGGAATAATCGTGAGCGATCAAAACCACTGAAAAGGGAATCAAAAAGAACAGGTGGATGATGTTAAAAAATGAGAAACTCGTTTTTAATAATGAAAATCTAATGATTTGATTCTTGTGGATAGGTGTTAATAGTAACTGCTTGATTCTAGTAATAGGCATCTTTTGCATGCTGTAACGCATGAAAAGATCAGCCGCTAAATAATAAATCATAAACTTATTGACCCAAACAAGAGGGTCTTCAGCTCCGACGTCTTTAGCAATAAAGAAAACACCCACTCCCAATGCCAAAAATACGGCGATAAAATAAAGCGCCACTAAACCCATAAGAATTTTAATGGAGAGGTTCGTTTCAAAAGTGGGAGAACGTTTAAAAGCGTTCCATTCTAAATAGAGAAATTGCCGAATGGTTTTCATAAATTTTCTTTTAATTGCGTACTTTTGAATTAAAATTTACACGAATGTCCGAATTTTATTCTCTAAAAATAAGTCAAATCGATCAATTAGCTGCAAACGCCGTTAATCTGAAGTTAGAACTACCTCAAAATCTAAAAGATTCATATGAATTTAATCCGGGGCAATACCTCACTTTAAAAGCCGATATCAACGGGGAATCTGTTCGAAGAGCCTATTCAATTTCTGCTGCTCCTTTTGAGAATGATCTCAGTGTGGGAATTAAAAAAGTAACTGGAGGAATTTTTTCGACTTTTGCTGTAGAAAAACTAAAAGAAGGTGATCATCTCGATGTCATGACTCCGCTTGGAACCTTTTTTTGGAATCCAAATCCAAACATTCAAAATATAGCGCTACTTGCTGCAGGGTCAGGGATTACTCCTATGATGAGTATTGCCAAATCTGTTTTGAACTCCAATGACACTTCAAAAGTCTTATTGATTTTCGGAAACAAAACAGTGGAAGAAGTCATGTATCGAAATGAACTGCTAGCACTACAAGAACAGTATCCAGATCGTTTCCTACTCGAATGGGTTTACAGTAGAGCGAATGTCCCAAGAACTCAATTTGGAAGAATTGACAAGGGAATTATCAATCACTTTTTCAAAAATACGTATTCCCATACATCCTTTGATGACTATTTTGTTTGTGGGCCTGAAGATATGATTAACACTAGCCTTTCAACTTTGGAGGCGCTTGGTATCGATCAAGATCGTATTCACTTCGAACGATTTGTCAGTAACACCACTAAATCAGAATCCGCTCCAACGGCAACAGGAACCGTTCAAGTTAAAGTTGTGCTTGACGAAGTTGATTATCAACTGAGCTGCGATTCAAAAACCACTCTTTTAGACGCCTGTCTTAAGGAAAAAATTGACGTCCCCTACTCCTGCCACGGTGGCATATGTAGCACTTGTATTGCAAGAGTTACTAAGGGATCGGCTGTCATGGAAAAAAATGAAGTTCTAACCGATTCTGAAATTGAAGAAGGGTTGATTCTGAGCTGTATGGCACACGCTACCTCTTCAGAAATTGAGTTGGACTACGACGACGTCTAAACTTTATTAGAGAGCATACAATACGAATGGAAGTGCGATGAACCCGAGGAGGATTAGATCTTTAATCCAGAATTTTTGAATCGCCTCAAGGACGTTTGTATAAATCACAGAAACCGGGAACAATAAAAAGATGGCATCTTGTCCCTTAGATAGGTTCGCTAGAGCGATAAACGCAGCGACAAAAAAACTTAAAAGAACTAATCGTATACTGATTAGTTTTCCGATCAATGTCCTACTGAGTCCGTGATAAGTGACAATGGATGCGAGAATTCCCAAAAAGATAAATCCCAAAACGACCAAATGATTCTTTGAAAAGCTCAAGTCGCCAAAATTTATTTGAAACTGATAGTGTTGATCAAAAAAAGCCTGGGCTTCATCGATTCCCTTGTAAGCAAACACAAGCAATAAATAGACTCCAATTGCAGGAAGGATTACTAGCCAATTTTTGAGTTTTTCAAATTGATAAAAATAAATCGCAAAAGCCAAAATCAAAAAGAAATGCAAAGCGGAAGGATTGAAATAAGAGGCTATTAAAATCCAAAAACTAGAATCAAAAACCTTTAGTTTAATAGAAATCAAAGAGCGAATACTTAAGATTCTCCTAAAAGCTAGCAATAAGAAAAAAAGGGCGAGAAGGGTATTTCTGTCGTATATGTGATTTTGAAAAAACCCAAAAAACACGGTAAACAATAGAATGACATAGGTGTTTTTACTGCTTATCTGATTCTTCTTTACCGTGAATTCAACGAGTAACATTCCCAAACCAACAACAGTGAGTTTGCCAAAAAACACCAGCAATTCAACGGTTGAATAGACTTCATCTCCTGTTGCCCAAAACCAAAACCAGTAGTGAACACTGAACAATAACAGGGCTACAACATAATTTATTGGATTAGTTTTGTCAAAAACACTTGAAATCATCTTAGGATTTTATATTTTTGTCCCATAAAGATAAGCTTCGCTTTTAAAGTGAACTAAAGAACCACAAAAAAATTAAAGTTATGGGATTTTGGACTAGTATATGGAAAAGTATTGAAACCTTATTTGTAGATGTATTATTTGCACCATTAGACGCTATTCGTTTTGCAGACAACTGGTGGTTACAAAATACTGTTAACTGGATGTTTGTAATTATTGGTTTTGTTGCCTTTGTTTACTGGATGAAACAATTAAAAATATTCGAAGATAACAATGAAGAAGATAAGTCAAGTACTTCTCATTCGTTCCTTTAATCAGAATATACTACAATAAAACAAAAAGGCCCAATTAGGGCCTTTTTTTGTGGTCTTAATTAATTTAAAACTTACAAATCAAATCCTAAGTCTGTTCTGTAGTAACGGTCTTTAAACTGAATTTTTGAAACCCCTTCATAAGAAGATTGAAGTGCTTCTTTAAAGTCAGTTCCAAAAGCAGTAACTGCGAGAACTCTACCTCCGTTGGTTACAGTTTTTCCGTCTTTTATCGTTGTTCCTGCCTGAAATACAATCTGATCTGTTACAGTGTCAATTCCGGTAATTTCATCACCTTTATGGTAAGTTTCTGGATAACCTCCAGCCACGTTCATCACAGTAGTTGCTGCCCTAGAGTCAATTTCAAAAGGTATCTGATCTAAGGTGCCATTGGCTACCGATTTAAATATCTCAACAAAATCAGTTTTTAATCTCGGTAATACCACTTCCGTTTCTGGATCTCCCATACGAACATTGTATTCGATCACTTTAGGGTCCTCTCCAACTTTGATAAGACCAATGAAGATAAATCCTTTATAAGGTAAGTTGTCTTTTTCGAGGCCTCTTACGGTAGGTTCGATGATTCGATCGTGAATCTTTGCCATAAATTCCTCGTTGGCAAAAGGAACTGGAGATATAGCTCCCATTCCTCCGGTATTGAGTCCAGTATCCCCCTCTCCTATTCGCTTGTAATCTTTAGCAGTTGGAAGCACTTTGTAGTTTTTTCCATCAGTTAACACAAACACAGAAAGTTCGATTCCATCTAAAAACTCTTCAATTACGACTCTCGCACTAGCTGCTCCAAATTTTCCATCAGAAATCATGGATTTTAGCTCGTCCTTCGCTTCCTGAAGGTCTTGTAGGATTAACACTCCTTTTCCAGCAGCTAATCCATCTGCTTTGAGTACATAGGGAGGATTTAGGCTTTCTAAGAATGCATAGCCTTCCTCTAAATTCTCTTGAGTAAACTCTTTGTAAGCCGCTGTAGGAATATGGTGACGCTCCATAAAGGCTTTGGCAAAAGCTTTTGAACCTTCAAGTTCAGCCGCGGCCTTTTGAGGACCAATGACGGGTATTTTTTTTAACTGGTCGTCTTCTAGGAAAAAGTCGTGTACGCCATTAACCAATGGGTCTTCTGGTCCTACGACTACCATATCAATATCATGAGCTAAAACCGCTTCTTTAATCCCTTGAAAATCATTGACATTGATCGGTAAGTTCGTTGCGATCTCGTGTGTTCCAGCATTACCTGGAGCAACAAACAAGTTGGGTTTTGATTCACTTTGTGCTAATTTCCAAGCAAAGGTGTGTTCTCTACCTCCACTTCCTAGAATAAAAATGTTCATCGTGTATTATTTTTTACAAAAATACACTTTTGTTTAGTGTTTGGAAGCCAAAACCACATCTTTTAATGCCTTTTCCCAAGGAAATTGTTCAAAACAAGAACTCGGTTTCATAACTGAGTACGCAGGTCGTTTTGCCGCAGCACCATAAGCTTCTGTACTAATCGGTTCAATTCTTAGGTCTAGCTTTTGGTGCTCCACTATTTTTTGTGCAAATTCCATCCAAGAACAGTGACCGCTATGAGCAAAGTGAAGAATTCCTGTGGGGAGCTTCTTATTGAAAATAAGTTGAAGCAATTGTTTGGCTAATTCTTGAGCCGATACAGGAACGCCAATTTGATCACTGACCACATTGATCTGATCTTTAGTTTGAGCTAGACGAATTATGGTTTTATAAAAGTTGTTGGCAAAGTTAGAATACAGCCATGAAGCTCTAATTATACTATAAGTCGCACCGCTTTGTTCGATGCACTCCTCTCCTGCTCTTTTAGTGCTTCCATAAACCGATTGAGGGTTGGTTGCGTCCTCAGGGGTGTAAGGGCTTGTTTTAAGCCCATCAAAAACAAAGTCTGTAGAAATATGAACCAGGTGAACAGAATGCTTTTGACAAGCGCTTGCAATGAACCCTACTGCCATTTCATTGAGTCGTTGAGCCAATTCCACATTAGATTCTGCTGCATCAACCGCCGTATAAGCAGCGCAGTTAATTAGATAATCGTATTGATGGTCACTCAACTTCTGATCTACCGCTTCTTGGTCAGTAATATCAAGTGTCTCCTTTGAAGCGAAGACCAGCTCCAAATCAAACTGTTTTTCAATCTGCTTAAAACATTGACCGAGCTGCCCGTTGGCACCTGTAATGAGAATTCTACTCATAACTGATTTCATTAAATAAAGGCAATTCGAGATCTTTTTTAGAGACAATAAGTTCGTTGGAGTTTAATTTCCAATCGATTCCTAAATGGTGATCACTGTACAGTATCCCAGCTTCTGACTCTGGATGGTATTCGTTATCACAGAGGTAGGTAATGGTCGCTGTTTTAGATAAGACTACAAAACCGTGAGCACAGCCTCTTGGAATAAAGAGTTGATTTCCCTTCTCTTTCGAGAGTTCAACCGCATAATGTGTTCCAAAACTATCAGAGTCAGCTCTAAGGTCTACGACAACATCCAAAATAAGCCCTTCAACGACTCTAATGAGCTTGGCTTGAGCCATTGCTCCTTTTTGATAATGCAACCCTCTTATGGTGCCGTAATGAGATTCCGATTCGTTTTCCTGAACAAAGTCAGGAGCATAGCCTAGAATTTCTTCTAGCTTTGAACTTTTAAAACACTCTTTAAACGTCCCGCGCTCATCCTTAAAAACCCTTGGAATAAGCTCAAAACAACCCGTTATTGATGTTTTATGATGCTGCATTAGTGCTTTTTTTTTGAATTATTGATTCGGTAAGCTCCAGAGTGAATGCGTTCCAACCACTTCTTGTTGTTTAAATACCAATCGATGGTGCAATCCAGGCCTTGTTTAAAATTGTATTTGGGCTTCCATCCCAATTCGGTTTCGAGCTTGGAAGCATCAATGGCGTAGCGCTTATCATGTCCAGGTCGATCTTTAACAAAACGTATCAGCTTTTGAAGGCTCCCGCTTTTTTTTTGGAGCTTCTCCTCTAGCTGTTCACATATCAAATGGACTAAGTCAATATTCTGAACCTCATTACAACCACCGATCAAATAGGTTTTAGTGTTTTCAGCCTTGTGAAAAATTAGATCCATCGCTTCGACATGATCCTGAACATACAGCCAGTCTCTGGTGTATTTGCCGTCACCATATACTGGAATAGCCTCCTTGTTTAAGGCATTTTCAATACATACGGGTATCAGTTTTTCCGGAAACTGACAAGGCCCGTAATTATTAGAGCAATTGGAGATTACATAAGGTAATCCATAGGTTTCCCCGTAGGCTCTTACGAGCATATCCGAACTCGCTTTGGATGCCGAATAGGGAGAATTAGGAGCATAGGGGCTGTCCTCAGTAAAAAAACCCTCAGCACCCAGTGAACCAAACACCTCATCGGTAGAAATGTGATAAAATCGTTTAAAGTTTTCTTGTGTTAAAGCGGCATTCAACAAGTTCGCAGTCCCTTCAACGTTGGTCTTTACAAAGGTTAGGGGGTCGGTGATCGAACGATCTACATGAGATTCTGCCGCTAAGTGAATGATGCTGTCGATTTCCTTTTCTATAAAAAGTTGTTCCACAAAGTCTTTGTCAGTGATGTCTCCACATACAAACTGATAATTGGAATACGACTCTAAATCTTCAATAGTGTCTTTATTTCCAGCATAGGTGAGTAGATCGAGATTGATCACACGGTAATTAGGATAAGAGCTGACCATATGCCTACAGAGGTGTGAGCCGATAAATCCAGCTCCTCCTGTAATCAATATGTTTTTTGACTCCTTCATAGTTTAAAAATAAGGCTTTAATCTCTTATTGGATATAATCGACGAGTTCATCTGCTAAACTGCGATCGTTGGCCAGTCGTTGAATTTTATTTTGACCTCCTAATTTTCCTCGTTTCTTCATTAAGTTGGTAAAACCCCCCTTTTGAACAATTCGAATTTGAAGTCGCTGTAAAACATTTCCCTTGATGAGGTCGTCGTAATAGGTGTTTTGCGACTGCATTTCTAAGTTCAATGCCTGGGTAAAAGCATTGAGGTCTTCAGGAAGCTGTTCAAACTCTACAAACCATTCGTGATAGGGGAGTTCTCCATCTTTTGGAACAATTTGAGGGGCTACTGTAAACTCTACCACAGAACCTCCACAATCGTCGATTGCCTTTTTCATAGAATACTCGACCTCTTTCGCAATAACGTGCTCTCCAAAGGCTGATATGAAATGCTTAATACGCCCTGAAACAATCACTCGGTAGGGGTCTGTCGACACAAACTGAACTGTATCCCCGATATTATAAGCCCAAAGTCCTGCGTTGGTTGAAATAATCATCGCGTAATTCACACCTTTTTGAACCTCTGCGATGGTTAAACGCCTGGGGGTTTCATCAAAAAAGTGATCAGCCTCAATAAATTCATAAAAAATCCCGTGGTCCAAACAAAGTAGCATCCCAACTTCGCTTTGTTGATCTTGGTAGGCAAAAAATCCCTCGCTTGCAGGAAATAATTCAATAGAATCGACCTCCTTGCCCATGAGCTCGACAAACTTGGCTTGATACGGCTTGTAATTCACGCCTCCGTAGATAAACAATTGAAAGTTTTTAAAGAGCTCCGTAATGGGTTTACCAGATTTCTCCTTGAGCTTCTCAAAATACATTTGAACCCATGAAGGAATTCCGGCAATCACTCCCATATCCTGATGGATCGTCTCTTCAACTATAGCGTCTACCTTAGTTTCCCAGTCCTCAATACAATTGGTTTCCCAAGAAGGCAATCTGTTCTTTTGAAGGTAGTTAGGCACATAATGTGCTGAAATCCCTGAAAGTCGGCCTGTTTTGATCTTTTTAGATGCATCGAGCTTTGGGCTTCCCTGCAAAAAAATCATCTTTCTTAGAACGATATCTGCATTTCCAGTCTCGTGAATATAGGATAGAATTGCATCTCTAGAGGCGCGCACCTGCTGTTTCATAGACACCACAGTTATCGGTATGTATTTGGCTCCAGAGGTGGTTCCTGAGGTCTTTGCAAAGTAGGAGGGAAATCCTGGCCACAGCACGTCCTTTTCTTCATTGATCACACGATTGATATAGGGCTTTAAATCCTCATAATCGCGAATGGGCACTGCATTTACAAAGTCTTGATGACTCTTTATTCTGTCAAATCCGTGATCTTTACCAAAAGCCGTCCCTTTAGCGTTTTCGATCAGTGAATAAAAAAGAGTTTTTTGAATTTTAACAGGATTAGAACTCCACTTTTTTGTACTCTTGTCTATTCGAGCTGCAAAGAGCTTAGCGGCTATGGCTTTTAATGGAATCATCTAGTTAAAATCAATATAATTGGTTGGATTTACGGGTTTCAATTCTTTCCAAAGTTCAAAGTGCAAATGAGGTCCAGTGGTGTACTCTCCAGTATTTCCAACAGTAGCAATTGCCTCTCCTGCCTCTACTTGATCTCCCTGTTTTTTGAATAAGGACCCATTGTGTTTATAGGCTGATATAAAATCGTCTGAGTGTTCGATGATGATGACATAGCCAGTCTCTGAGGTCCAATCGGAGAACACCACCATTCCCTCGGCTATTGCTTTAACAGGAGCCTTTGTTTGAGCGATAATATCAATAGCGTAATGATTGTTCTGTGGATCAAATGAGTCCGAAACCACTCCTTCTAAAGGAGGGTAAAGCACCAATTCTGTTGGTTCCCCTCCCTGATAAAATAAATTGTATTTCTCCTCCATGGACACCTGTTCTCTGAGAATTGAATCTTCTTTAATAGGATTGATACTTATGGCAACCGTATCCAAATTATAATTTTGCAAAAGCGAATCACGATCCATTTCAGCAGTCGTATAATCGCCATTTAATACCATTCGAATACGCTCTAGATATAGGTTGTTATGTCGAATCGCCCTTGACAGTGAATCGGTCTGTTCTTCTAAAAGCAAGGCCGTTCTTCTGAGATCTGTTGAAGAATAACCCGGAATATATTCTCGAAGAGGTGTAAAGGCAATTATTAAAGTTGTAATTGCCACTAAAAAAACAGAACCAAGCCCCAAATAAACGAACACACTTAGCCTGTTCAATTTTAGAGAATACTTTTCCTCATATGTGTCTTCATTGAGCACTACCAACCGATAGTGATGAAGCCATTTCTTTTTGAGTTCCTTGTTTTTTTTCTTCGGTTTGTTCATTTAAAAACAAATATAGGCCAAAAAAATGTTGAATTATACAGAGAATTCATCTTAAAAGTGTCGAAACACAAGCATCTTTGAAGTTTTTTATTACATTTGTTTTTACAAAATTTCAAAATCATGACATCACTGTTTTTACCCTTAATTCCTGGACCATACCAAATCGTAATTGTAGTAATTCTCGTATTACTCTTATTCGGAGGAAAGAAAATTCCAGAATTAATGCGCGGATTAGGAAGTGGAATTAAAGAGTTTAAGGACGCTTCTAAAGAAGAAAACGACACTGTGGACCCTAAAAAGGAAAACAAAGAATAAGTTATTTTCTTAAAATAAAATTGTAAGAAACCGCCTTAGAGCGGTTTTTTTATTCGACTATTTCAAGCGTTTTAATAATGGCTTCTAGTTCAAATAAAAGATTGCGCTTGAGCTCATTTGGAGCAAACACAAAGCCCTCGAGCACTAATATACGGTCGTTTTTCTTGTCGTTGATAAAATAGCTTACAAAGGGTCCAGCCATCGCATAGTTGTGCATTTCCCACATCCCCCTCATTTCAACAGCCGGTAGTCCAGAAACTGTAACAGCTTTTACATAAGGTCTCAAGATGTTTTCAGTAAGCATATAAGTTGTTTTGCCAGGGACATCTGGTCCTGGAATATGTTCACTCACTACCGCATCTCTTCTAAAAATAAGGTCTCCAACTAAATCATTGGGCTGTGTAAAAACTCCTGAAGGCAGTTCGTAGGCAATGAGGTTTAAGGTCCCCTTGGGCACTGGGCGATCAAACCAAAGAAAGTCATCCGACTTTTTTCCGAGTTGATAGATCGACGGCATATTCAATCGAACTCCAAAGAGCTCTTCAAGGCATTTATCTTTGCTCAGAGATCGCTTAAAGCGCTCTTGAGTTTCTGCTAATTCTATATCTCTAAACGCCTCTATAAACTCCTCATAGTGATCCGCAAAGGAATCGATCAACTCCTGGGTTGTTCTGCCTTTAATCACAGCAACCTGCTGGGGCGTGGCATAGACGTCTTGTCTCATATAGGCTTGAGAAAGCGAATCTATTTCCGCAAATAAAACGGTTCTGTTTTGCTTGATGGTTCCCGTAAATATGGAGGGTGGAATGTGCTGAATCTGCAGACGAGATTCCACAAGCGAAAGCCCTTTAACGGGGGCGTAAAAAGAAGAACGAATACTGTCTCCTAGTGCTGAATTCCATAGTGCGTCTTCCATGACAACCAAAACGGAATGAATGGGGCCTATGGATTTAGGTAAAAAAGTATAATCGGAATCTGTAGTGTTCTTACAAGAGCCTAAGGTCGATAAAATAGCTAGAATGACAAGAATTTTCTTCATAATTTAAGGCGTGCAGTTACACAAAAGCACCTTGGTACCAACAGCAATATTAGACCCCAAATGTGCATTCCACTTTTTTAAATCCTCAAAACTTATGCCATTAAATTTCTTAGAGATACTCCAGAGCGAATCTCCAGAGCGAACCGTATAGTATTTTTGATTCGAACTAGTTGTCGAAGTTGCAGTCGTCTTTGGAAATTTTCTAGGATAAATAAGCAGCAGTTGGCCAACTTGAATGGTGTTGGAACTCAAGTTGTTCCAACGCTTAATTTGACTGACATACACTCCGTATTTTTCAGCGATTTTTCCTAAGAAATCACCACTTTGAACACGATACCTCAGAGGAGCTTCAGCCTCTACGAGCATTGGGCTTTTGGGTTTGTTGGCTTCAAACTCAGCTGCGATTACGGAATAGATGCTGTCTTCATTGGCAACAAATCGACCAAGAGCATCGAGGGGTAATCGAAGACTAAAATCAGAGCCTTTTACATATGGAACAATGTCGAGTTTATAAGACGGATTGAGTTGTTTTATTTTTTCGATATCGACATTTGCCAGTCTCGAAACCTGCTCGAAGTTAATCCAGTTCTTGACGTGAATGGTATCCGTTGCATAAAGCGGTGTGTCAATGGCTCTGTTTTGAAATCCGAGTTCTTCCGCATATTCAAAAATGAACATACTGGCCATAAAAGCTGGAACATATCCTGAAGTTTCACGAGGCAAAAAGGGTCTTATGGCCCAAAAGTCTTTCTTTCCGCCGGATCTTCGAATCGCTTTATTGACGTTTCCAGGACCCGAATTATAGGCTGCTAAAGCGAGATTCCAATCCCCAAAAATCTTATAGAGTTGCTTGAGATAGGCGACAGCTGCTTTTGTCGATTTTACAGGGTCTTGACGATCATCCACGTAGTTTGAAACAGAAAGCTGATGCATCTTACCGGTGGCATACATAAACTGCCAAAGTCCTGTGGCTCCAACTCTTGATTTGGCCTGTGGATTTAAGGCTGATTCAACAATAGCCAAATACTTGATCTCCAGAGGTAATCCAGCCGCGTCTAATTCTTGTTCAAATAGTGGAAAGTAATATTTTGAACGATCTAAAACACGCTGCATCAATTCCCTTTTATCAGTTAGAAAGGTGCGAATAACGGATTCCAATGAAGGATGGTAAGTCACATTGAAAATCGTCTTCTGATCTAATAGATCCAAACGACTCATAATGCTGTCTTTCTTAAAATCACTGTGATCGATAGGGGCTACTAAGTCTGAGGCGATTTCTCCAAGGGGAATCATCTCTGCTAAAGAAGCAAGCCAGAGACTGTCGGTGTGAGCAGTCGCTAAAAGATCCTGAAAGACTCGAGGAGTTTCTTTCTTGCTTTTAATACTGTCTTTGGGTTTTTGTTCTAATGAAACAGTAGTTCCCTCTTGAGCGCTGACCCCCAAGAATACAAGAATAAAAAACCCAAAGACCGTTATTTTTTTCATCTGATTAGGCCATTTCGTAGATCGCGGCGATTCCAGGAAGCGTTCTTCCTTCTAAGGATTCTAACATCGCTCCACCTCCAGTAGACACATAAGTGACTTTGTGCTCAAAGCCAAATTGTTTTACAGCTGCAACTGAATCACCTCCGCCAACAAGTGAAAAGGCTCCTGCTTTAGTGGCGTCAGCTATAGAATTTCCGATATTGATGGTTCCTTTTGAGAAGGTGTCCATTTCAAAAACTCCTACAGGACCATTCCACAAGATGGTCTTAGAAGACAATAAAATTTCTCTAGAATGCTTTTGAGTTTCAGGTCCGGAATCCATTCCTTCCCATCCCTTTTCGATGGCATTACTTGGAAATACTCTCGTGTTGGCGTCGTTGCTAAAATCATCCCCCGCCACCACATCTACTGGTAAGTGAATTTGAACGCCTTTAGCCTTCGCTTGTTTTAAAATATCAAGAGCTAATTCCATTTTATCGTCCTCACAAATAGAGTTTCCAATCGATCCTCCTTGTGCCTTGATAAAGGTATACGCCATACCTCCACCGATAATCATATGATCAACCTTGTCTAAGATGTTTTCTATAATCGTGATTTTTGAAGAAACTTTAGATCCTCCAAGGATTGCGGTAATTGGCTTTTCACCTGTTCTCATCACCTTTTCAATTGCGTCAATTTCTTTTGCCAATAGACTGCCAAAACAACAGTTTCCTTTGAAGAATTGTGCTACTACAGTTGTTGAAGCATGAGCCCTATGAGCAGTTCCAAAGGCGTCGTTGATATAAAAATCGGCTAATTCAGAAAGCTCTTTTGCAAAAACTTCATCTCCTACCGTTTCTTCTTTATGAAATCTCAAGTTTTCCAATAATAGGATTCCTCCTGCAGCTAGTGAATCAACCGCTTCTTTTGCAGTAGCTCCCACGCATTCTTCTGAAAAAACAACGTTCTGCCCTAAAACCGCCTCTACTTCAGATAAAATATGCTTCAGTGAAAAATCAAAATTTCGCTCTCCATTCGGTCTTCCTAAATGGCTCATTAAAACGGCTTTTCCTCCTCCTTTTACAACTGCGTCAATTGTTGGTTTTGCAGCAGTAATTCTATTGTTATCTGTAACTTTTTTATCCTCGTTTAATGGCACATTAAAGTCAACGCGAATCAGTACGGTTTTTCCCTTAAAATCAATTTCAGAAATGCTTTTCATAATAGTTATAATTTTTGAAACACAAATGTACTTAATTCTGCCTAAAACTAACAGTTCAAATGTTAATTCTAAAAAGCTGCTTTTAATTATTTAACGAACTGTAGAAGCTGATTAAACGGTCTTTGTTATATTAGCGTATGCAATTTGACGAGCTTATTGGAAATACACTTATAGCAAAGCAACTTAAAGCTTCGATTGACAAGTCAAGAGTGGCTCACGCGCACTTATTCATTGGAGAAGAGGGCAGTGGGACGCTAGGAATGGCCCTGGCTTTTGCGACAGAACTCGTGTCTAGTAAGCACTTAGATCCACAACTAAGAGATTCCTGTCTAATCAAATGTTCTCATTTTAATCATCCTGATATCCACTTCGCATATCCGGTGGTTCCGACAACTGAATTTAAAAAGCCAGTCAGCGATCACTTTACAGAACAGTGGAGAAACTTCTTAATCGATCAACCCTACGGGAATCTTTTCGACTGGTATCAGGTCTTAGGAGTTGAAAATAAACAGGGGAGAATAGGAGTCAACGAAGCTTCTGAAATTGTTAAAAAGACCTCCCTTAAATCCTATGAAGGAGGCTATAAGGTGTTGATTATTTGGCGGGCAGATACCATGAATACCGAGACGGCTAACAAATTGCTGAAGCTCTTGGAAGAACCCCCAGAAGACACCGTTTTTATTTTAGTTGCTGATTCCGTTGAAAATATATTACCAACGATTCGTTCGCGTTGTCAAATCAGTTTTTTCAAACGAATCTCAGAATCTGAAATCGAGGTAGCGCTTATTGATAAAGGGGTTTCTTTTGACAAAGCAAAAGAACTTGCCCATAGAGCCCATGGAGATCTCAACAAGGCTTTTGATTTAATTCACAACACTTCAGAAGACCAGGTATTTGCTAGGTGGTTTGTACATTGGGTTCGAATAGCATTTAAGGCTAAAGGCAACAAAGCTGCTGTACACGATTTGTTGATGTGGGCTACAGAAGTATCAAAAACAGGAAGAGAAACTCAAAAGAATTTTTTGAATTACGCTTTAAGAATGATGCGTCAAGCTCTTATGGCCAACTACGGTGTCGATAAATTGTGTTTTATGAAGGTAGATGTCGCCGGTTTTGACTTTGAAAAATTCGCTGTTTATGTTCACGAAAACAATATTGAGTTCATCGTCGAAGCGCTTGAAAAGGCCATGTATCACATCGAAAGAAATGGAAATTCCAAAATCATTCTAACCGATATGGCCCTAGAGCTCACAAGATATATTCATAAAAAACCTACTGGTATAAAATGATTAGTTCCACGGCAGTTATGCTCTTGTCTATGAGTTTACTCATCACGTTTATCTTTAGTATAGGTGAAAAATTAGTAGACATTTCATCCTATCAATATTGGCTAAAAGAACATTTTAAAGATACCGTGGTTCTTCCTTATATCAATCTTCTTTTTTATGTAATAATCGCTCTGGAATTGATCAGCAGTATGTTATTGCTTTATGGTCTGTATGAACTTATTCGTTTTGAGAATTTTCAATTTGTTTATCTCGGAAGCTTGGCTTCGTTTAGTTGTTTTTTGATCTTACTCATCGGTCAACGAATCGCAAAAGATTATCAATCCTCTGCAAATTTGATGATCTATATTTTAGTCTGCATGACAAGCCTCTATCTGTCAGAAATGGCTCTTTAAACAATTATAGACGTTTCTTATAGCATAACACGCGATTAATAATCGTTTCTTATCGAAATCGACTTCATATAAAGACCTCTAAGCGACTTTTGCAAAATTGTAAAGCAAATCCCTTTATTAAAAAAATTAAAAAGGCTGCGGGCTTTATTTGATCTTTTTGGGCTTTTGAAGGATGTAAACATGGGAAGAATACTCCTTTTTAAAGAATCCTACAACGTTGGAAAGAAATCCAATAAAAACTCCTTTAAGGAATGGGATTTTGGATCCTTTATTTTTTTCTGATAAATAACTTACATAAAAAGAATCAAAAAGCATGGGTTGGATCTTAAGAACTTTTAAATTAAATTCTTGAGCAATAATATGAATTGAATCTTTTGAAAAATGATAAGCGTGTCTTGGGACATCATAAGCGGCCCAAAAAGAATTATAATAAGATGCGTCCCAAGAATTGTAATTAGGTAACGCTAAAATCAAATAGCCCTCCTCTACTAAAAGAGTCGTTAATTGAATAAGGGCTTCTTTGTAATTGGGAACGTGCTCTAAAACATGCCAGAGACTAATCGCTGAAAAATTTTGATCACCCAGCTCTTCTAATGATGAATAGAGTTCGATGTTAAAATGCTCCGCCTGTTTACGAGCATAAGAACTCGGTTCAACTCCAAAAGCATTCCAATTTTGTTCTTTTAATTTAGAAACCAAAAAGCCATTTCCTGCGCCGTAATCTAGAACAGAGGAGGAAGAAGAATCAACTAGTTTATGAAACAATTTAATTTTACGAGAACTTGTATAGTTTTTGACTATTTGATAAACGATACTCACCAATCCTTTTGCTTCGTTTTGATGGGAGATGTATTCCTCCCGTGGATAATACTTTTCAATATCGGAAGGAACAGGAGTTGTGCGTAGTAGTTTATAGTGAGCGTCGTATTCCAAGCTGAAGTCTTCTAAACTACAGCTAAAATCTTTTACTTTAAGTGGAGATCTGCTCATAATTTGAATTTAAAAAAACCAATATGTTCCACGTGGAACAATTTGATTATCTTCCTAAAGCTACTAATAAAACACTAATGTCTGATGGAGAAACACCGCTGATTCGAGAAGCTTGTGCGATACTTGCTGGTTGTATTGACTGTAGCTTCTCGCGAGCTTCAAAAGACAAAGATTTGAATTTTGAATAGTCAAAGTGTTCTGGAATTTTAACGTATTCCAAACGGTGTAATTTATCAGCATTGTTCTTTTCCTTTTCAATATATCCGGCATATTTTACTTGAATTTCTGCCTGTTCTAAAACCTCTACATCTAGGTTGTTTTCTTCAATATAAGAAGCAACTACATCTAACTTACTAAGCTGTTCCAAGCTTACTTTTGGACGAGAAAAAACTTTGAATAGTTTCCCACCTTGCTTTACTGAGGCAGAACCTACCTCTTCCAAAATGGGGTTTATTTGATTCGGTGAAATGGAAGTTTCTTTAAAGAACTCTACAAACTCTTGAGATTCTTTCATCTTATGCTCCATTCGATCCATTCGATCTTGTTTAGCAATACCTAAGTTGAAGGCACGTGCTGTGAGTCTAAAATCCGCATTGTCTTGTCGAAGCAAGGTTCTATATTCTGCCCTAGAAGTAAACATACGATAAGGCTCTTCTGTTCCCTTAGTAATTAAATCGTCAATCAAAACTCCAATATAAGCTTCGTCTCTTTGAAGGACAAAGGGCTCCTTTTCGTTAATTTTTAAATGGGCATTTATACCTGCCATTAGTCCTTGTGCAGCTGCTTCCTCATAGCCGGTAGTACCGTTAATTTGACCTGCAAAAAATAGATTTGAAATTAGTTTTGTTTCCAAACTATGCTTTAATTGAGTAGGAGGGAAGTAGTCGTATTCAATGGCATAACCAGGTCTAAAGAACTTAACTTTTTCAAACCCTTTTACAGAACGCAAGGCTTTAAATTGTACATCTTCAGGAAGTGAAGTTGAGAATCCGTTGACATACACTTCAACAGTGTTCCATCCTTCAGGTTCTACAAAAATTTGATGAGCATCTTTATCAGCAAAACGATTGATCTTATCTTCGATAGAGGGGCAATAACGCGGCCCTAAAGATTTGATTCTACCATTAAACATAGGAGAGCGATCAAAACCTTCTTTTAAAAGGTTGTGCACCTCATTAGAGGTGTGGGTCATGTAGCAATCCAATTGTCGCTTTAATGGTTTCGTATTGGTGTATGAAAACGTTGCAGGATTAATATCTCCTGGTTGAGGAATCATTAAATCATAGTTTAAAGATCTACCATCTACTCTAGGCGGAGTTCCTGTTTTCATTCTTCCAGAATCAAAGCCTAAATCAACTAATTGTTCAGTAATTCCTGTGGCTGCTTTTTCTCCAGCGCGACCTCCTCCGAATTGTTTTTCTCCTATGTGAATTAGACCATTTAAAAATGTACCATTAGTAAGAATTACAGCGTCAGCTTCTATGGAAATTCCTAGAGAAGTTTTAACGCCACAAACTTTAGAATCTCTGATGATTAATTCATTGACCATGTCTTGATAAAAATCGACATTGGGGGTCTGCTCCAACATCAATCTCCAGTGTTCTGCAAAGAGCATACGATCATTTTGAGTTCTTGGGCTCCACATAGCGGGCCCCTTAGATTTATTAAGCATCTTGAACTGGATAGCAGAAGTATCAGAGACGATTCCGCTATAACCTCCGAGAGCATCAATTTCTCTTACAATTTGTCCCTTAGCAATTCCACCCATAGCTGGATTACATGACATTTGAGCAATATTTTGCAATTGCATAGTTACCAACAGGGTAGAAGCTCCCATATTAGCAGCTGCAGCTGCAGCTTCTGCGCCGGCATGTCCGCCACCAACAACTATAACATCGTACTTTTTATCGAACATATTTTAGTGTTCCACGTGGAACATTTTTAGTTTATCCTCTTCTTTTTGGGTCATCAATTCTTGTTCTTCATCAGTCTTGTCGTTGTAATTCATCAAATGAAGTAGGCCATGAACCATGACTCTGAGTAATTCATGTTCAAAAGAAACATTGAAATCAACTGCATTATCCTTAACGCGATCAACAGAAATAAAAATGTCTCCTGAAACTAACTCATTTTCAACATAATTAAAGGTGATGATGTCGGTTAATGTGTTGTGATTCAAATACTTAACATTCATTTCATAGAGTTCATCGTCAGAAACAAAAACATAATTTAAATCAGCAATTTCAAAGTTCTCTGATTGAGCTACATTTTGTAACCACAAGCTAATTTCATTAGCTTGTGTTAAATCAAAATCAGTATTATAAGAATATTCGATCACCTTTAAGTATATAATGGTTGCAAAGATACAAAATTACTGTTGCTGAACCACTTCTTCAATGTCAATAGGGCTGCTTAGTAAACAATAGTAATTATATTTGCAGAGTAAAACTAAAAAATGAAAGATCAAGTACGCGTACGATTTGCACCAAGTCCAACTGGCCCCTTACACATTGGAGGGGTTAGAACGGCATTATTCAATTATCTATTTGCAAAGAATAAGGGTGGTACATTTATCCTTAGAATTGAAGATACCGATCAAACTAGATTTGTTGAGGGAGCTGAAGATTATATAGTAGAAAGTTTAAACTGGTGTGGAATTCCTTATGATGAGGGGCCAGGAAAAGATGGGGGATTTGGTCCCTATCGCCAAAGTGAGCGCAAATCACTTTACAAGGATTACGCAGAGCAACTGATCGATAATGGTAGTGCTTATTACGCATTTGATACTCCAGAAGAATTAGACCTACTTCGAAAAGAAGCAGAGGAAAACAAATCTACATTTACCTATAATTCATTTAATAGAGAGGGCTTAAACAACTCTTTGAATCTATCGCAAGAAGAAGTTGAAGCAAAATTGAGTTCAAATACTCCTTTTGTAATTCGTTTTAAGATACCATCAAACACAAAGGTAAGTGCTAATGATTTGATTCGGGGACATGTGGTTTTTAATACCAACACCTTGGACGACAAAGTACTTTATAAATCTGATGGAATGCCAACCTATCATTTGGCTAATATTGTAGATGATCATTTGATGAATATTTCTCATGTCATCAGAGGAGAAGAATGGTTGCCATCACTTCCTTTACACATTCAGCTCTATCAAGCATTTGGTTGGGAGATCCCTGAGTTTGCTCACTTACCGCTGATTATGAAGCCTGTTGGAAAAGGAAAACTCTCTAAAAGAGATGGAGATAAAATGGGCTTCCCTGTATTTCCTTTGGCATGGAATGATTCGATTGGTTATAGAGAGGAAGGTTTTGAATCTGAAGCAGTCATCAACTTTTTAGCGCTCTTAGGCTGGAATCCTGGTGATGAAAGAGAAGTCTTTAGCCTTGATGAATTGATACAGCTCTTTGATCTTTTAAGAGTCAATAAATCAGGTGCTCGTTTCGATCCTGAAAAGAATAAATGGTTTAACGAGCAACATTTGCAACTCAAATCAGAAGAAGAACTACTTGAGGGATTTAAACAGCTTTTAGCAGCTCATCAACTATCGAGTTCCTATTCTGATCAAGAATTAGTGAGGATTATTTCTCTAGTAAAAGAGCGTGCGGTTTTTGCAAAAGATTTATTGGGGTTGTCCGATTATTTCTTTGTAGCTCCCGAATCTTATGATGAAAAAAATCTAAAGAAACAGTGGAAGGAGCAGAGCCCGAAAATCATGAAAGAACTTATTGAACTATGGGATTCTATCGAGAAATTTGATGCTGCTACTCTAGAAGAAGAAACTAAAAAATGGATTGAAGCAAAGGCTTATTCTTTTGGTCAGGTCATGCCGCCTCTTCGATTGGTGTTGGTTGGTGCTCTCAAAGGTCCTCATCTTTTTGATATTGCCGCCCTTATTGGCAAACATGCTTCTGTTTCTAGAATTCAATCTGCTGTTGAACGATTGTCTTAATCGCTTTCTGTTTGATAGGTTTTTTCGTAACTTGATGAGAAATTATCAAAATGAGCTATCTATTATACCCCCTTTATGTTGTATTGGCAATTTTACTGTTTGCATCATTCTTTACAGTCAAACAACAAACTGCTGTAATCATTGAGCGTTTTGGTCGCTTTTTAAGTGTTCGCAATTCCGGTCTTCAAATGAAAATTCCATTGGTAGATCGTATCTCTGGTCGCGTGAGTTTAAAAATTCAACAGCTCGATGTGATTATTGAAACAAAGACCTTAGACGATGTGTTTGTCAAGCTAAAAGTTTCAGTTCAATTCGTTGTGATCAAAGAAAAGGTTTACGAGGCCTTTTACAAATTAGAATTTCCTCATGATCAGATTACTTCTTATGTATTTGATGTGGTTCGTGCCGAAGTTCCTAAGATGAAATTAGATGATGTGTTTGTTAAGAAAGACGATATCGCTATCGCAGTAAAAGGCGAATTACAAGACGCAATGCTCGACTACGGATACGATATCATTAAAACCCTTGTAACAGATATCGATCCAGATGCTCAGGTGAAGGCGGCCATGAATCGCATTAACGCTTCTGAAAGAGAAAAAATTGCTGCTCAGTTTGAAGGAGATGCTGCTCGTATTTTAATTGTTGAAAAGGCAAAGGCAGAGGCGGAGAGCAAACGTCTCCAAGGGCGAGGTATTGCCGATCAACGTCGAGAAATCGCTAAAGGATTAGAAGAATCTGTCGATGTACTCAACAATGTGGGTATTAATTCTCAAGAAGCCTCAGCGCTTATTGTAGTCACTCAACACTATGATACCTTACAATCGCTTGGAGAAGAAACAGATTCGAATTTGATCTTACTTCCGAACTCTCCTCATGCCGCCTCAGACATGCTCAACAATATGGTGGCTTCCTTTACGGCTAGTAACCAAATTGGAGAAGCGATGAGGGCTAAAAAAAACAAGGTGTCTAAGGAAAACAAAGAGTGATCTAAGAATCTAGTTTGGCCCAAGTATCGCGAAGTCCAACTGTTTTATTGAAAACTAGTTGTTCGCTTGTACTGTCTTTATCTACAACAAAATATCCGATGCGTTGAAATTGAAAACGATCTTCAACTTTTGCATCCATCAGAGAAGGTTCCACATAAGCCTCGATTTCTTCGAATGAATTGGGGTTGACAAATTCCATAAAGTCTTTGTCTTTGTGTGCGTCTGGTGTAGCATCTGTAAAAAGACGGTCGTACAGACGAACTTTAACGGTCTTTGCGTGTGTTTTGGACACCCAGTGAAGCGTTCCCTTGACTTTTCGCTTTGAAGCTTCGCTGCCACTTCCTGAGCGCGTATCAGGGTCATAAGTACAGTAAACCTTAGTGATGGTTCCTTCGGCGTCTTTATCACAAGAAACAGCCTTGATGATATATCCGTTTTTAAGTCGCACCTCTGAATCTAATTTTAATCTAAAAAACTTGCGGTTGGCTTCTTCTTTAAAATCTTCTCTTTCGATATAGAGGTATTTTGAAAAAGGAACCTTTCTGCTTCCAGCATTTTCATCTTCTGGATTGTTCTCCGCTTCAATCCATTCTTCTTGGTCTTCAGGGTAATTGGTAATTTCAAGAAGCAGTGGATCTAAAACAGCGTGAACTCTATCAGCTGTCTTATTGAGATCCTCACGAACTGTAAATTCTAAGAGGGATAAATCAACGACATTGTCGCGTTTTGCAATTCCTATGGTGTCTGCAAAATTTCTAATTGACAAGGGTGTATAACCTCTTCTACGAAGTCCTGAAATAGTTGGCATGCGTGGATCGTCCCAACCAGAAACAACCCCTTGTTCTACTAATTGCAACAATCTTCTCTTGCTGACAACCGTATGTGAAAAGTTTCTTCTAGCAAACTCACGCTGCTTTGGTCTTAAGTTTTCTGGAGTTACCACTTGATCTAAAAACCAATCATATAACTCGCGATGCATCGCAAATTCAAGGGTGCAAAACGAATGTGAAATGCTTTCGATATAATCACTTTCACCGTGGGTCCAATCGTACATTGGATAAATACACCAATCGTTTTTCGTTCTATGGTGTGCTTTGTGAAGAATGCGATACATAATTGGATCTCTCATCAGCATATTTGATGAGCTCATATCTATTTTTGCTCTCAATACATGAGCTCCTTCTGGGTGTTTTCCTTCTTTCATCTCTCTAAACAAACGAAGGTTTTCTTCAACAGTTCGATCTCTAAAGGGGCTAGCGGCACCGGGCTCTATTGGAGTTCCCTTTTGCTGAGCAATAGCTTCGGCATCTTGACTGTCCACATAAGCTTTCGATTGCTTGATGAGTTCCTCAGCCCAATCATACAGTTGTCCAAAATAATCAGAAGCATAACACTCCTTATCCCACTTAAATCCCAACCACTTAACATCTCTTTTAATCGCATCTACATATTCCTGTTCTTCTTTTGTGGGGTTAGTGTCGTCAAATCTTAAATTAACTGGAGCTGAATAACGCAATCCAAGACCAAAATTTAAACATATAGAACTCGCATGACCTATGTGTAAATAACCATTTGGTTCAGGTGGAAAACGAAAACGCAAACTGCTCTTAGAGTAGTCTTTAGATAAATCTTCTTCTATGATATGCTCTATAAAATTAAGCGATCGCTTTGTGGAACTCATATTCTTATATTTGAGTGGCAAAGATAGGGATTCAAAAGGAGAAAATTTCATTAAAATACTCCTATCGAAAATTGTACTTTTACAGTATGGGAAGAATTGATTTAAAAAATATTAGAGTATACGCTTATCACGGATGCTTAAAAGAAGAGACCGCCATTGGAAGCAATTATTTGGTACAACTAAGTGTTGAAGCAGACTTATCAAAAGCATCTATTTCAGATGATCTCACCGATACTGTTGACTATGTCGATCTCAATGCTATTGTAAAAGAAGAAATGGCGATTCCTTCCAAGCTCTTAGAAGTTGTTGGAAAAAGAATCGTGGATCGCGTTTTAAATGAGCACCCCTTAGTAGCTAAAATCAGTGTGGAAGTAGAAAAATTGAATCCTCCAATAGGAGGAGACGTTCAGGCGGTTTCTGTCATTCTTACTAAAAGCCGTTAAATTTTGTTGGGAATTTAAAAAAACTATTAACTTTGCAGCCTGTAAATGGCATCGTGGCCGAGTGGCTAGGCAGAGCTCTGCAAAAGCTTGTACAGCAGTTCGAATCTGCTCGATGCCTCAAAAAACCCGTCGATTGACGGGTTTTTTTGTTCTATTAGTTCAATTCCCTTTTCTATATTTAATTGTTCTTTTGGTAAAAACCCTTTGACAATTAAAAACAAACCACATACAAATAAGATGATTCCTGTGGTTTTCTTCAACACAAAGATTCTTCGAAAGGTGAGTTTAGATTTGAGTTGCTTGGCAAGAACTACTTTAAAAATATCAATAATAAAATAAGTGATTAAGATCGTTCCAAAGAATAATCCTATTCTTTTAGGATCATTATCTAAACTAGGTCCCGTAATAACCAACAAGCCCAACCAAAAAATTAAGACTCCTATATTGACAAAATTTAATAGAAATCCTTTAATAATTAAGTGAATATAATCATCGTTTAAAGATTTAGGTCTAAAATCCTTTAATCGAACTTTCTTTAAATAAATAACGATACCGTATACTGATAAAATGACTCCTCCAAAAATAAAAACAGCAGGTAAATTAGTGAGTTGATTTAGAAGTTGGTAGGATGAAAAATAAGCTAAAGATATAAAGACAATGTCTGCTAAAACAACTCCTAAATCAAAGAGCAAAGCACAACGAACTCCTCTAATTACAGAGGTTTCAATAAGGACAAAAAAAACAGGACCTATCATAAAACTCAATAGGATGCCAATGGGAATTGCTGCTTGTATATCTTCAAACATCAGTTGTCCATTCTTTTAATAAATCCTCCAAAGAGTTTTTTTTCGTCAACTTTTTTTGGATTGCCATAAATTAAGACCGTGCCTCCTGCTTTTACATTAGCATTGACATAATCTGTTGCGTTAACAGAAGCGTTCCCTCCTGCGTTTACAACAATAGTAGTAAAAGAAGATTTGAGATTTTCTCCTGAATAAGTTCCTCCTGTATTAATGTTAATATCTTGTAGCTTACTACTACCTGTTAGCTTTACTTCTCCGTTAAAAAAAGCTTTTACTAATAATTGATCGAGTTTTAAATTTGCTTCTATTAAAGCACTTTCATAAGCTTCTAATAAAAGTTGATCTTGTACTATGGTTTCTTTTATAGAAATAAAACTTTCATCATTAGCTTGAATTATTGAAAGTGGATCTTTGTAATAGAGTTTTACAAAGGTTTTATATCCAGAAAATAATTTAGAAATTTTCATACGAATAATGAGGGTTCCTTTTTTGTTTTCTATTTGGATATTGTCTTTTTCTTGACCGCTGAATTCGACTACGTTTTTATCAGAAGCAATTAATTCAACAGCTAAACCATCATAGGTTTTAATCTGATTAAAATCACCTAAATCTTGAGCAGCTCCAGTTAAACTACTTAGAATAAATAGAACAAATAGACGGTATGTTAGTTTTAATTGTAAACTCATGGGTGTCTTAAAGATAAAACTAAGTTACAAATCTTTAACTATCTGACTCTTGGATAAGATTAAAATCCATTTGTCTTTTCTCAAGATTGGTTTGCTTAATACTTACAGTAACCTCATCTCCAAGTTGATAGGTTTTTTTAGTATTCACACCAATCATTGTATAGTGCAGTGGATCAAAAGTGTATAAATCACCTGGAATATCTTTAATACGAACCATTCCCTCACATTTATTTTCGATGATTTCTACATACATACCCCATTCAGTCACACCAGAAATAACACCTAAAAACTCATCTTGATCTAAAGATTCCATATATTTAATCTGCATGTACTTGATCGATTCGCGTTCTGCAGAAGTAGCCACTGCTTCCATTTTAGAACAGTGTTTACAAGCTTCTTCTATTACTTTTTGCTTTCTAGACTTAGCACCGTTTAAATAAAACTCTAATAAGCGGTGAACCATTACATCTGGATAGCGTCGAATCGGTGAAGTAAAATGGGTATAGTATTCAAAAGCTAATCCGTAATGACCAATGTTTTCAGTAGTATATTCCGCCTTTGACATGGAACGTATGGCAAGTGTATCTACTAAATTCTGTTCTTTTTTTCCAACGACATCTTTGAGTAATTGATTGATTGATTTGCTTAAACTGAGGAGGTCTTTTAAATTTAGACTGTGACCGTAACGAGCAACAACTTTGTTTAAAGCGGTTAGTTTATCGATATTAGGTTCGTCGTGAACACGGTATACAAAGGTTTTTGGCGGGTCTTGTTTACCAATAAATTCAGCTACTTTTTTATTAGCAAGTAACATGAATTCTTCAATGAGTTTATTAGCGTCTTTTGACTCTTTGAAAAAGACCGAAGTCGGTTGATTTTCTTGATTTAAATTAAATTTAACCTCTATTTTATCAAATGAAATAGCCCCAGAACTCATTCTCTTTTTTCTGAGTTTTTTAGCGAGTTGGTCTAATGTAATAATCGCATCAACAAAAGAATTATCTACTTTATAAGAAGAGGATCGAATCGAAATATGTTCTGGTATTTCATTGGACTTTGTTTCGATAATATGTTGAGCTTCTTCATAAGAAAAGCGCTCGTTTGAATCGATAACGGTTCTTCCGATCCACTGGTTTTTAATCTGCACATTTTTATCGATGATAAATACAATTGAAAAGGTGTACTTTTCTTCATGGGGTCGAAGTGAACAGGCTTGATTGGAGAGAATCTCTGGAAGCATCGGAACGACTCGATCTACTAAATAAACAGAGGTAGCTCTTGAAAAAGCTTCATCGTTTAAGACTGTATCAAATTTTAGGTAATGTGATACATCTGCAATATGGATTCCAATTTCGTAATCTCCATTTTCTAAAGCAGTAAACGACAGCGCATCATCAAAATCTTTAGCATCTTTTGGATCAATGGTAAAGGTGAGGTCCGATCGCATATCTCTTCGCTTCGCAATTTCATCTGCTGTAATGGACGTGTCTATTTGATCAGCGTAATCCAATACTTCTTTTGGAAATTCATGTGGTAATCCATAAGATGCTAATATCGAATGTATTTCTGTTTGATGTTCTCCTGGTTTTCCTAAAACTTCGATCACCTTTGCAGAAGGAGAATCTGTTTTATCAGACCAATGTGTAAACTCAATAAGAACCTTATCTCCGTCATGAGCCGAATTTAAATCGGATAGAGGAACGTAGAAATCCTTGTGTAGTTTTGGATCAGAAGGTACAACAAAAGCAAATTTATCTTGTAAATCAACCCTACCTACGAATCTTGTTTTAAAGCGCTCAACAACACTGACAACTTCTCCTTCAACTTTACTTCCTTTTCGTTGAGGATATATATAGACATTAACAATGTCTTTATTAAAAGCTTTATTGGTATTTCTTCCAGCAATAAAAACATCTTCATCTCTTCCTTCAATACGTACATAAGCATTTCCTCTAGAAGTAATATCGAAAACTCCTTTTTCGTATTTCTGAAAACTAGGTATTGCTTGATATTGACCCTTACGTACTTGTTTAACTGCATTTTTTTTAATTAAAAACTGCACTGCAGCAACCATTTGTCTCTTTAAAATCTCATCCTTAAGATTGAGTTTATGAGCTATTTGTCTGTAAGTAAAGGATTTATTGGGAGCGTCATCTAAAAATTGCATCACTAATTTTGTAATCCCATTCTTCTGACTCGAATTCTTTTTATTTTTCTTTTTCTTTCCCATTAGTTACAAAACTACATCCTATAAGTTTTCAAACAACGAAAGGACTAAAATGTTATAAACACTTTTAAGTACAATTATTATTTTATTTTTTATTTAAATGCATTTTTTATGATTATAATAGTGTGTTAATAAGGTTGATAATAAACGAGAGTCTTTTTGAATATCAATATATTTTTTAGTTTTTCAACAAGTTTTCATTTAATTAAAACACATTAAATCAATTAGTTGATTTACTTATTAAATGCTGTTCATAAGCCGTGTTGACAACTAAAATTTAATAAATTTTTATAATATAAGTGTTAATAATTACAGCTTTAGTTCTGATAAAAAGTCAATAAACTCTAAAAAGAAAATACCCATTTATTTAAGAATAATTATATAAGAGAATTGATTTTAAATAGACAAATTTTTAACCCTTAAATTTTAAGTCTTTTTATCAACAAAGTGGTTAATTGTTAATCGATTGGCTTTGTGGTTATTAAACTATACTTATTAATAAGTATGTTTATAAGGACATATTAGTGAATAGTTGTAAATTTATACCATAAAAAGCTACTTATGAAAATCGCTATTGGAAATGATCACGCTGGTCCTTTATATAAGGAGGCAATCGTAAACCTTTTAAAAGAGAGAAATATTGAAGTTATCAACTATGGAACCAATTCAGAGGACTCTGTAGATTATCCAGACTTTATTCACCCTGTTGCAGAATCTGTAGCGACTGGAGATTCTGATTTAGGAATTATTATTTGTGGATCTGGAAACGGAGCGGCAATGACCGCAAACAAACATCAAGAAATTAGAGCTGCTCTTTGTTGGAATAAAGAAATCGTGGCCTTAGCGAAACAACACAACAACGCAAATATTTTAAGCTTACCTGCTCGATATATTTCAATACCGCAAGCGATTGCAATGGTTGAAACTTTTTTAGATACTGAATTTGAAGGAGGAAGACACCAAAATAGAATTGATAAAATTCCTTGCGCATAAATGGGACATCACCACCATCACAATAGAAGAGAAGCTTCTTTAAAATGGTCTATTTTTTTAAATGTGATCATTACAGCAGCTCAAGTGGTGGGTGGTATTTTATCAGGTTCTTTAGCGCTATTATCAGATGCTTTACACAACTTCTCTGATGTTATTTCTCTAACAGTCAGCTATGTGGCATTGCTCTTAGGTAAAAATGATGCTAGTAAAGACAAAACTTTTGGATATAAACGAGCGGAAATCATCGCCGCCTTTGTCAACGCTTCCACCTTAATCATTGTAGGAGTGATGTTAGTTATTGAAGCGGTCGAGCGTTTCATTAATCCTCAACCGATTAACGGAGGTTTAGTGGTTTGGTTTGCTATCTTAGGGATTGCTGTAAATGGTTTTTCTGTTTTTTTAATCAAAAGGGATGCTCATGTCAATATGAATATGAAATCAGCATACCTTCATTTGTTAACCGATATGTTAGCTTCTGTTGCTGTGCTTTTTGGAGGAATATTGATGTATTATTTTGATTGGTATTGGATCGACGCCTTACTTACCTTTAGCATTGCTCTGTATTTAATCGTCATTAGTTATGGTCTGCTTTTAGATTCTACACGTATTTTAATGTTATTTACTCCAAAAGACATCGATTTAGTCGCCTTAGAAAAAGAAATTAAAACCATTGAACTAGTCAACAATGTTCATCACGTTCACGTATGGCAACTCAATGAAGACGAAGTTCATTTAGAGGCGCATATTGATTTTGACAAAGACATTACTTTGATTGATTTTGGAAATATACTCAAAGAAGTGGAACAGATGCTCTTAGAAAAATACAAGATCAATCACGTGACACTTCAACCTGAGCACGGATACCAAGAAGAGAAACCTCTAATCGTTCAAGACTGATGGATTTTTTAATTAAATCGTATAGCGAGCTCACCAAAGAAGCGCTTTATGAAGCGCTTCGATTAAGAGCGGAGGTTTTTGTAGTAGAACAAGATTGTCCTTATCAAGATGTTGATAATAAAGACCAAAAGGCCTATCACGTTTTAGGATACGACAGTAACCATTTAGTTGCCTATACTCGATTTTTTAAAGCAGGCGACTATTTTGATAAAGCTTCTATCGGAAGGGTCGTAGTGAAACAATCTCATAGAGGCTCTCAATTAGGTTACGAGCTGATGAACGCTACTATTAAAGCACTAAAAGAAACTTTTAACACCAGCAGTATCGAGATATCTGCTCAAGAATATTTATTGGAGTTTTATAAAAACCTAGGATTTAATCCGATAGGACCCACCTACTTAGAAGACGGCATCCCACACCGCAAAATGATTATGGACTAATTCGTCTGGGCAACAGCCACCTTTGAGTCTGCAGTTCCATAATAGAGCATCCAGCGATTGTTAAAATAAACCAATCCCTCTACAAAACACACCTCATTTACCTCCCCAACGCGTTCGTAATCTTTATCGGGTTTTATAAAATAAGACTCAGAACGATCGATGAGCTTATAGGGAGTGTTGCTGTCAAATAAAGCCTGACCAGCAGCATAAGTAAAGTCTGGCAAGTTTGGATCGTTGTTGTTTTTGGCGTTAGAGGCATTGTATATCAGTTTAATACCTTCTTTAGTATACAGCGCAAAAGGACCAGGCTCTACCAGGCGGGAATCAAAATAACCAGGCCTTGGATGTAAAACAGAAATCATTTCTTGGTTCTCAGCGTTTTCAAGAACCGACCAAGTGATAAGGTCTTGAGAGCTTGCCACAAATAAATCAGTATCACCAAAATACATCCAGTAACGTCCGTTTATTTTTTTTGCCAGAAAATTAGAACCCTTTTGCTCGGCTACTATAGCTCCTGACTTTGACCACATATCGATGTATTTATCATCTTTAAAAATAGGGCCGTGTTTTTGCCAACTATAGAGGTCTTCAGAGGTCGCCACAAAGAGTCGAGCAGTTGTTCCATCGTAAGAGGTATAAGTCAAAATATAACGACCATCTTCTGAAAGTACAATTCTTGGATCTTCTACTCCTCCTGGCCATTCGTAAGACTTTAAATAATCTTCATCTGGATAGAATACAGGAGCGGTCTGTTTTTCAAAATGTACCCCATCGGTTGATATTGCTAATGCAATTCGAGAAGTCATCATTGAATCTTGAGCTCTGTACAAAAGATGTACCTTGCCGTCTTTAACAACAGCGGTTGGATTCAATACGTTTTTTTCTTCAAAAAACACCGTTTCTTCTCGAATGGGATCCACAAAAGAAAGATCAGTGCTGGGTTTTAAAATAGGATTAACCTTATCGAGCTTTTCAAAGGGACCTAATTGCCATGATTGTTCCCTGTGAATCTGTGGAGTATTTTGACAAGATAGAATTGTGAACAGCGTTGCGATGCTAAGCAGGTAGTTAGGCTGTTTCATTTGATAGTTTTTTTAAAATGTTGTTCATTAATTCACACAGTTCCTCATATTCAGGAACGGTTTTTCCCAAATAGATAAACATGAAAAGCATTCCCTTTTCTAGAGAAGTGTCATTTTGAATTCTCAGGCTTTCACGCATGAGTCTTTTGATTCTATTTCGATGTACCGCTAAGGCGTGATTTTTCTTTGGAACAGAAAATCCAAACAAAGAATCTTCATTACGATCGACCTCCAAATACCTCAAGTGCAAGGGACCAACGCTAAGGTGCTTTCCTTTTTCAAAGAGCAGTCCAATTTTTTTCTTACTCTTTAATCTTGAGGTATTTGCGATAGAGATACTCATTATTCTTCCCCTTGGTAGCTGTTGTTTTCTAAATCGATATCAGCCATTAATCCAGAAGGGTCAATTTGTATTCCTTGGATACTATTCATGGGTTTGTCAATCGTAATCTCATAAGTTGGGTATGCCCACGGCCATGATTTTAAAACAGTTCTATCAATGGTTGGATAGGGATTTTCTTTTTGGCCATACATCATTCGAAGTGGCGCATAAAATGTTTCAGAAGAACCGTCTTTATAAACTACTAAAAGATCTATAGGCATAGGCATCAAACCTTTTCGCTCTAATACAATTTTAGTTTCATTAGCGTTTTCTTTAACACTTTTAATGCCGTAGTCGATGGTGTTCGTGGTCTTCGTCCAATCGGTTAAATACCAGTCCAATTCCATATCAGACACCTTTTCAGCGACTCTTTTAATATCGTTTGGAGTTGGGTGTTTAAACTTAAAATCCTCGTAATATTGTTGGAGGGTTTTCATTAAATTATCTTGACCGATGATATAACCGAGCTGAGACAAAAACACAGAACCCTTAGAGTAGGCCGCAATACTGTATGCAAAATTTAAATCGTATCGATCCGAATGGGTTGTTTGCGGTTGTTCTTTTCCAGAAGTTACAAGCGCTCTATAACCTCTGTATGACCCTTCAAAGGGGTTGTCTAAGTTTTTCTCCATCAGTTGATTCATGCAAAGCGAAGAAATAAAAGAAGTGAACCCCTCGTCCATCCAAGAGTGTTTGGTTTCGTTAGTTGCTAAGATGTGTTGAAACCAAGAATGAGCCATTTCATGAACCATTACCCCCACAAGAGAACCAAAGTCACGACCACCTGTAATAAGGGTGCTCATTGCGTACTCCATACCGCCATCACCTCCTTGAACAACAGAATACTGCTCGTAAGGGTATTCACCAACATTGTCACTAAAGAAGCGCATGGCTTCTTCAGTTTTAGCTTGAAGTTTCTTCCAGTTTTCGATGATTTCATCATTGTTTTTATAAAAGAAATGAAGTGTTGGCCCATCTTCCATTTGTCGAACATCGTGGATGTAATTGGGATCAGCAGCCCACATAAAATCGTGAACCATCGGCGCTTTAAAATGCCAGGTTAATTTTTTGCCACGAGTTTTTACTTGGGTTCCTGGACTTTGATAGCCGTGTCCAATTTCTTGAGCGTTCTGTAAGTATCCAGTTCCCCCAACCGTATAGTCTTTGTCGATGGTGATTTTAACATCAAAATCACCCCAAACCCCGTGAAACTCTCTAGCGATATAAGGTGTGGCATGCCATCCTTCATAATCATATTCGGCTAATTTGGGGTACCATTGCGACATCGAAAGGGCAACGCTCTCTTTTGAATTACGACCCGATCTTCTGATCTGTTCAGGAATTTGTCCTGAGAATTTGAGCTTAAATGTGGTCGAATTGCCACTTGCAAGTGGGTGGTCGAGAACGATTTTAGCAATAGTTCCTTCTTCTACAAATGAAACTGATGCTTCGTCTTGAGTTACCTCGCTGATGTGTAGATAGCCCATTTGTTTATCAGATAGAGTTGCAATTCTGCTCTTTTGGTCCTCCGTAATCATTCTGCGATCTGGATCTGCTATATTTTGGAGACGAATGTCCATTTCGCTTCCCGGTTGAAAGGCATTGTAGTACAAATGAATGTAGACCTTATTTAATTCATCAGGAGAATTGTTAGTGTAGATCAGCTGCTGCGTTCCTGTATAGGTGTAGTCCTTAACATTGAAGTCAACATCCATTTGATAGTCGACCTTTTGTTGCCAATAAGAGGATTGTTGCGCAAAAGCAAGCGTGCTGATACTAAAAAATAAAGCAAAAGCTTTGAAGGTTTTAATAGTCATATTGTTTTAGTTTAAATCGTTTGTTTGTGATGAGATCTGCTAGTTTTAAAGCTTGATAAGCATTGACGATACGTCCGCTCTTTGAAAAGGAATCAAAAGGCTTTAAGGTCGCTTCTTCTTCACTGACATCGATGACGTCTAAATTGATTTTAGTTCCCGATAGCATGAGAATTTTTTTGAGCTCAGAAGCTTTTAAGTTTGGATATCTAGACCACACCAAAGCAGCAATTCCAGACACCACTGGGGCCGCCATAGAGGTTCCTCCCTCGTATTTGTAGTTGCTCTGCGGAATGGTTGAATAAATTTCATCTCCTGGAGCAAATACATCGACATTTTCTTTTCCAATATTGGAGAAGGAAGCAATTATATCAGTTCCAAAACTTGGTGCTAAGGCCCCTACTGAAATAAAATTCTTTACAAATTCACCCTTTGTTCCTTTGTGGTCATTTGGATAGTTTGGATTTTTTGACGCCAAGTCAATATCTTTTGAATCATTGCCCGCTGCGTGAACGATGAGCACGTTCTTGCTTTGAGCGTATTTAATCGCATCGTAAACCCATTCTTTGTTTGGAGAATAGCGTTTTCCAAAACTGCAGTTGATGATTTTAGCGCCATTGTCAACCGCATAGCGAATGCCTAAGGCGATATCTTTGTCGTATTCATCCGCATTGGAAACAGAGCGGATGCTCATCAGTTTTACGTTGTCTGCGACTCCATTACCACCTAGCTGATTCATTCGATTCGCTCCGACAATTCCCGCTACATGGGTTCCGTGGGATTCTTCTGGAAAGAGGTTTTTAGGATTCCCATTTCCATAGGGCACATCCAATAAATCATAGGGATTGTCCCCGACAGAAGCCCTTCCATTAAAGTTAATGTTATAGCTGTAATCCACCTGATCGCTGAAGTATTGAATACCAGAATCGATTTCCTCAAGAGCCATTTCAATAGAAACAGTAAAGCCTAACATCTGTTTTAGTAAGCCAATATGACCCTTTAAAATGAAATTGGCAGTCTCAAAAGATTCGAGATCTTCAATGCCGTACTGCTCTAGAGCAGCAGCCTTTTTAAAGGCTTTGTCAGCTTCGATGACCGCCATCTTAATGCTCTTGTAACGATCTCTGTTTTGAATCGCTTCGACTAGCGCTTTTTCAACTTCAGCCTTGACTTTTTCTTGAAGGCTGGCATCTCCAATATTGTTTGCTAGAATTCGAGTGTTTTCGAGCTGTTCTTGATAAGCATCTCCCAAGAAATTATAACCGTGAATGTCATCGACATACCCATTGTTGTCGTCGTCAATACCGTTGTTGGGGATCTCGTTTGCATTGACCCATAACATTCCCTTGAAATCTTCGTGATTTAAATCCACGCCCGAATCTAATATCGCTACAATCACCTCTTGAGAAGGCTTGTCAGCGACAAACTCATAAGCTTTGTCTAAACTAATTCCAGGGATGGAATCTCTAAATGGGTCTGCAAATCGCCACTGCTGTTTTTCGAATTCTGATAAGGCCTCCTTTTTTTCTACAAAGGCATAGGAATCAATGACAAATTCAGGAATGAGCAAACTCTTACAAGAAGCAAACAGCAACAGCAGCAAGAGACTAATTGGTTTAAAGATCGAGTACTTCATTTGAGTGTGTTATAGAGAATTAAAAGTAATGATTTTATCGGATCGAATACCTCTTTCAGTGTTCTTTAAAGAACAGAGCTCGTGATGAGCATCGTGCTCAAAAAAGAGCAGCCAATTGTTTTGTATAGCTAAATCCAACACCTCTTTTTTTTCCTTGAGAGTGATCAGTGGTCGTACGTCATAGCCCATAACATACGCAACAGGGAGATGTCCTACAGTAGGGATTAAATCAGCGGCATAAAGAAGACGCTCTCCATTGTATTCAATGAGTGGCAACATCTGTTTTTCGGTATGACCGTCAACCAGTACCATTTGAAACCCAAAAGGAGTCTCTTGAACGAACCGGTCATTGATGTCTAAAAAATGTAATTGACCACTTTCTTGTAAAGGCAACAGATTTTCACTTAAAAAAGAAGCTTTTTCTCGGTCATTGGGACGTATGGCCCAATCCCAGTGTTTTTGATTGGTCCAATAACGGGCATTTTTAAAAGTCGGTTCATAGCCTGTGCGGTCTTTGTTCCAAGTCACTGCTCCACCACAGTGATCGAAGTGAAGGTGGGTAAGAAATACATCGGTAATACTCTCAGGATCAATTCCACTTGTAGCCAAAGAGCCTTCTAATGTTGCATTTCCCCACTGATGGTAATAACTAAAAAACTTTTCTGACTGCTTGTTTCCCATTCCGGTGTCGATGAGGATTCTTCGATCAGAGGTTTCAACAAGCAAGCACCTAGCAGCAATATCTATCATATTGTTTTGATCAGCAGGATTGGTTAGATTCCAAATGCTTTTGGGAACTACTCCAAACATGGCTCCTCCATCGAGCTTAAAATGACCGCTTTCAATAGGATAAATTTTCATCGTATCTTTGTTTTCTCCTTGTTGGATATGTGAAATTAATCATTTCAAATAGGAATTAAACAAGGATAACACAATTTTAAGGAATGTGGCAGGAATTTTTAGTACCTTGAAATAGAAATCAAACAGCTATTATGATTGAATTAGCAGGAATTATTGTTTTAGGAATTATCGCTCAATGGATGGCTTGGAGATTGAAGCTACCCGCGATCTTACCTCTGATCATCATCGGTTTATTAGTAGGCCCTTTTTCCACACTTTACTCCGCGGATGGAACAAAACTTATCGAACCGGTTTGGAATGGGTCTTCGGGACTATTTCCAGGTGAAATGATCTATTATATCGTTTCATTATCGATTAGTATTATTCTTTTTGAGGGAGGCTTGACCCTCAAGCGATCAGAACTTTCCAATGTGGGCCCTGTGATTTCAAAATTAATCACCCTAGGTTCCGTAGTCACCTTTTTTGGTGCGGGAATTGCCTCTCATTATATTTTTGGTTTGAGTTGGCCTATTTCGTTCTTGTTTTCTTCACTGATCATCGTTACAGGACCAACGGTAATTACACCTATTCTTAGAAATATACCCCTTCGAAAAGAGGTCTCCGCTGTTTTAAAATGGGAGGGAATTTTAATTGATCCCATCGGAGCTTTGGTTGCGGTATTGGTCTATGAATTTATCAGCATCGAAGCAGGAGCTGGATTTACCAAAACAGCACTTATTGCATTTGGAGAGATTCTGCTTTTTGGAATTTCATTTGGATTCACCTTTGCACATGCACTTGGATTTGCTATTAAGAAAAAATGGATTCCTCACTATTTACTCAATGTAGTGACTCTTTCAATGGTTTTGTTGGTTTTTGTGGGCTCTGACATATTTGCACATGAATCAGGATTATTGGCAGTAGTGGTGATGGGAATGGTTCTCGGAAATATCGACCTTCCCAATATCAAAGAGCTCCTCTACTTTAAAGAATCCTTGAGTGTTCTGTTAATTTCTTTTCTGTTCATTCTATTAGCAGCAAACATCAATTTAGACGATTTGCTATTGGTATATAACGAAAAAACAGCGATGCTTTTTGGTGCAGTTGTGATCCTTATTAGACCTCTTGGAGTCTTTTTGAGCTCACGAGGCTCCTCTCTCAAATTGAACGAGCGCTTTTTTATTTCATGGGTGGGACCAAGAGGAATTGTTGCTGCTGGGATTGCCTCTCTTTTTGGATCCAAGCTTGTAGCTGCTGGAGAACCAGGAGCAGAGTACATCACCCCATTAGTTTTTGTAGTAGTACTCGGAACAGTGCTTTTAAACGCCACAACAGCGAGAATCGTCGCTAAATGGTCTAAGGTATATTTAGACAGGTCTGATGGAATACTGATCGTTGGAGCTTCTAAAACTTCTCAACTCATTGCTCAATACCTACAAGAAAATGAACGCCATGTAGTGATCATGGACAATAATGAAATCAATATTCGAAAAGCGGCCGATAAAGGATTAGATGCCTTTAAAGGGAATATATTTTCAGATACCATAACCGACAATATTGAGCTCAATGATGTAGGATATTTATTGGCGTTTACAGGAAATGAAGAAATCAATGATTTTGCATTGGCAAAATTTAAAAACAATTTTGGTGAGAACGGTACATTTCGATTGATGCATGCCGATGAAAAGAGCAATGATCTCAGCGGAAAAACCGATCAGCTATTTTCTTGTAAAGACGATTTTGCTTCCTTTGAAGAAGTTTCTTTTAAGTATCCAAAAGTCAACGAGGTTCATTTTGAAACTTTGGATCATTACCAAAAACTTATGGAGATTTGCTCTTCAGATCCAGACATGGCTCCGATCTTTATCAAAGACCTAGACGGAACCCTGCATATGCTTCATCAAATTAATCTCGAGGGAGTTGAAAATTTAAAAGGATATGCCTTGGTTTATATTGGCAAACCAGATATGCATTAGGATGTAGTTTTTAACTATATTTGCAGCCATGAAAAACATCAGAAACTTCTGTATTATTGCCCATATTGACCACGGTAAGAGCACCTTGGCGGATCGCCTATTGGATTTTACGGGCTCTGTGACCGAAAGAGAGAAACAAAACCAGTTGTTGGACAATATGGATTTGGAACGAGAGCGAGGTATTACCATCAAGAGTCATGCGATTCAAATGGAGTATGTGTATAAGGGAGAGACCTACATACTCAATTTGATTGATACTCCGGGCCACGTGGATTTTTCTTATGAAGTTTCGAGATCAATTGCGGCCTGTGAAGGGGCGTTATTGGTTGTCGATGCAGCTCAAAGCATACAAGCTCAAACCATCTCAAATCTTTATTTAGCTTTAGAATCCGACTTAGAAATTATTCCTGTACTCAATAAAATTGACCTTCCTTCCGCCAATCCTGAAGAGGTTACTGATGACATTGTAGATCTGATCGGGTGTGACCCAGAAGAGGTAATACCAGCGTCTGCAAAGTCAGGAATTGGAATTGAGGAAATCTTAGCAGCAATTATCGAGAGAGTTCCACCGCCATCAGGAGAACCGGAGGCGCCGCTTCAGGCATTGATTTTCGATTCAGTATACAATTCTTTTAGAGGGGTTGAAACGTATTTTAGAGTTTACGACGGCTCTATTAAAAAGGGACAGCAAATCAAGTTCATGAACACTGGAAAAACCTATTATGCAGATGAGATCGGAACCTTAAAACTCAATCAGCAACCTAAAAATGAAATCAAGGCAGGAGATGTAGGTTATTTGATAACGGGAATTAAGGAGGCTAAAGAAGTAAAAGTTGGTGATACCATCACAGACGCGAAGCATCCTACTACAAAAGCGATTTCAGGATTTGAGGATGTAAAACCGATGGTATTCGCAGGAATTTATCCTGTTGATACCGAGGATTACGAAGACCTTAGAGCTTCGATGGAAAAGCTACAACTCAATGATGCTTCTTTGGTATTTACTCCCGAGAGTTCAGCGGCCCTTGGTTTTGGTTTTCGTTGTGGATTCCTAGGAATGCTCCATATGGAAATCATTCAAGAACGTTTAGAACGCGAATTTGAAATGACCGTGATCACTACGGTTCCAAACGTATCGTATCACGCTTATACCAAGAAAACACCAGACACTCCAGTCATTGTCAATAATCCATCGGATCTTCCAGACCCTTCTTACTTAGATCGAGTGGAAGAACCTTATATAAAGGCCACGATTATTACTAAGGCTGATTTTGTAGGGAATGTGATGTCACTTTGTATTGAAAAAAGAGGCCAGATAACCAATCAAACTTATTTGACCACCGATAGAGTAGAACTCAGTTTTGATATGCCACTTGCAGAAATTGTATTCGATTTTTACGATCGATTAAAAACCGTTTCGAAAGGGTACGCTTCTTTTGATTACGCTCCTATTGGCATGAGAGAATCCAAGCTTGTTCGTGTCGATATTTTACTAAACGGACAATCTGTGGATGCGCTTTCAGCATTAATTCACTTGGATAATGCTGAATCTATCGGACGTAGAATGTGTGAAAAACTAAGAGAACTGATCCCAAGGCAACAGTTCGACATTCCAATTCAGGCGGCGATTGGTGCAAAGATCATCTCTAGAGAAACCATCAAAGCGCTTCGCAAAGATGTGACCGCAAAATGTTATGGAGGAGATATTTCTAGAAAGCGTAAACTTCTAGAAAAACAGAAGAAAGGTAAAAAACGTATGCGTCAGGTGGGGAATGTGGAGATTCCTCAACAGGCATTTATGGCGGTTCTAAAGCTCAACGACTAAGTTACTTTAAACGACTATGGCTAAAATTGGAGACATCGAACTCGGAGATTTTCCTCTACTGCTCGCACCCATGGAAGATGTGAGCGACCCTCCTTTTAGAGCACTTTGTAAAGAGCAAGGAGCCGATGTGGTTTATACGGAGTTTATTTCTTCTGAAGGACTCATCAGGGACGCAGAAAAGTCCACTCAAAAACTTGACATATACGAACAGGAACGCCCAGTGGGCATTCAGATATTTGGAGCTAACTTAGAGTCGATGCTTCAAGCTATTGATATTGTTGAAGCTTCGAATCCTGATATTATTGATATTAATTTTGGGTGCCCTGTTAAAAAAGTAGTCAGCAAAAATGCGGGTGCTGGAATTCTCAAAGACATTTCACTGATGGTGGAACTTTCAGAAGCCATGGTTAAGAGAACCAAGTTGCCAGTTACCGTAAAGACACGACTTGGTTGGGATCACGATTCCATTCAAATCATGGAGGTAGCTGAACGCCTTCAAGACGTAGGAATACAAGCATTATCCATCCACGGCAGAACTAGAGCTCAGATGTATAAAGGGGTTGCAGATTGGACTCCAATCGCTGAGGTTAAAAACAACCCCAGAATGCACATACCCATCTTTGGGAATGGCGACGTAGACAGTCCAGAAAAAGCAATGTCAATGCGCGATGATTACGGCTTAGACGGAGCGATGATTGGAAGAGCTTCCATTGGAAACCCTTGGTTTTTTAAGCAGGTAAAACACTTCTTTAAAACAGGAGAACACCTTCCAGAACCTACATTAGAAGAGAAGGTTGAAATAGCCAGAAGACACCTTCAGATGGCGATAGACTGGAAAGGAGAAAAGCTGGGGGTTTTTGAAACCAGACGTCATTATACCAACTATTTTAGAGGAATTCCAAACTTTAAACCACTTCGAATGAAGATGGTCTCCTCTGATGCTGCTGAGGATGTTTTTAAAGCCTTTGATGAGGCTTTAGAACAATTCTCATATCTATAAGTTGTTGATGTAATCCGTCAAACTGACCACCTCGTTTAGCCCTAGTTTTTTTCTCAAACGATATCTTCTCATTTCAACGCTTTTAACGCTGATTCCAAGTACCTGAGCTATATCTTTGGAATTCATACCACCTCTAATATAGGTCATCAACAGAAAGTCTTGCCTCGAAATTTTCTGATAGAATTGATTTTTAATTCGCTTTACAAATTCTTCATCATAATCCGCTAAGGCTTTCTCAAACCGATTCCAGTCTTTTTTCTCTTTAATATTATCATTGATGAATTCGTGTAGATTACTGAGGTCAATATGATGCTTTTTCTCTACTTCATGGATTTTTTTACTCAGCTGCTCTAACAATCGGTTTTTTGAAAGCAAGTGTTCCGTTGAAATGGTCAACTCTCGCTTTTTGTTCTTCAACTGATTTTCAAGCGTCTTTTGATTGATTTTATTGATGCGTTCTTTTTCTTTAAGTTGAAGAAAATCTAACTTTTTTTGATTCTTTTGGGCCAACGCTCGCTCTCTTTTTTTATAGACTCTTCGCGTGATTAAAAACGCGAAAAACAATATCAAAAGAAGAACCATTGTACTCACGATTTGTACAGTCTTTTGAAGAAACCACGGTTCCTTAATGGTGAATGCGTAAGAGGAATTTACACGAGTGTCATTTGTTGTTTGATGAGGAGTCATCAATTGAAACTCGTAGGCTCCAGGTTCCAGATTTAGAAACGTTACTTCTGGAATCATTTTTTGCTTGGCGTACAATTCACCATTGTGAATTAATTGAGTTTCATATACCAAGGGGGAATATTTATCGTATGATGGTATTCTAACTGAAAATCGAATGGAATTAGTTTGATAATTAAATTCGGCGTCTTTCAAATTCAAAGGCTGCGTCACCCAGGAGTTTTTGATCAATTGTTGCACCTTGCTAATACTTGGTTCAGACGTAACCTCTTTATTCAAACGATTGAAGTCTACTATAACAAACCCGTCAGAAAGCCCAATTAAATAGCGCTCTTCAGATAAGTAATTGATGTTTTCAAAGCCAGAATTTCCCAGATTTTCAAATACAAAACTCGGTAATTCATATTCAAAAGATGAATAGCTATTGGTAGTGAAATTTTTGCGAATCCCAAAAACAGACTGTTCTTTAAATCCAATCAATTGATGATCTATACCCGTTGTAAGCTCAGAAGAAATGAGCCGGGAAGGTTTTAAAACTGCAGTTAAAACGGTGTCGATAACAAACGTTTTTGTCGTTTGTTCAATAGCGAATATTCCCTCAGAGGATTTGTAGTATAGCTGCTCATCTAATTTAAAAAGAGCACTTTTGGTTCCTTTTTTCTCAAGAGTCCATTGATCTTGTACGCTTTTAAATTCTCGATCGAACTCTAAGACAAATACCCCTAGGTATTCGTTGTTGACATAGATCTTATTTTCTTCCAATTCATAAAACCGTGAAGAGACTTTTAATTCTTCAGGATGGATTTTAAACTGAGGATCTCCTTCGTTGTAGTCAAAAATATACAGGCCGTTATAGGTTCCTCCGATCAGGTATTGTTTGTGTTTTTGAACACCCCAAAAGCCGCTTTCGTTTGAGATCAAGACGCTGTTATTGGAGTCGAGTATTTTATAAAGACCATTATTAGTAGAGCAAAACAAAACATTTTCGATCAGATCTAATTTCCAGATTTGCCCCTCAATTCCTTTTATTTTAGTCAACTCCTTTTGATTAGAACTTAAAAAATAAAGCCCTTGATTGGTTCCTATATATGTGCCGTTATTCCATTCAACTGCCGTATATACTGATCCGATATCTTTGGAGCTATTTCGATGCTCTAAATGAGGGCTTCCAATATTCAACAGCGCGATCCCTCGATCCAATCCTGACCATAGATTGGAGTCACGATCCTCAAAAAGCGAAAGAACGGTGTTGTTTTCAAGCCCATTACTTCGCTCTAAAGAGCCATTAAACTCTAAACTATTCGTAAGCCATACAATTCCATTCCCAACCGTTCCTAGTACAATGAGTCCAGATTTCATTTGATGGATCGAATAGATGTTCTCTTGAGGAATTTTTAAATCGGCTTCTAATAGCGAAAATTCTTCACCCCTTACGTATAAGTTGCCATTGTTAGAAACGAGATAATGTTGCCCCATAATTTTTATGGCACCGATAATTGATGCCCATGAAAGTCCCTCAAGCTGCCAATAATTTTTAGGCGAACTAAACAATTTGAACAATCCTTTTTGCAGGTCAATTAGATAGGGAACACCTTCAATATAAACAAGGCTATTTGCGCTAAACCGTCCGTCAATTTGTTTGTAATTTTCGAGCTCTTGATCGATGATAATCACCCGTTCAAGCGATTGAAAAATTAAGTATCCTTGAAAAACAGCAATGTTCCAAAAGGATTCTCCATCCACCCTCTTGATCCCCATTTGATCAACGATTGACCGGTATTGATACACTCCTAAATCGTTTTGAATCCACATCCCAAAATCCATAAGCCCTCCGCTTAGAATTGCATTTCCGAAATGATGGACAGCTCTAAATATGGTCGGCTGATCTATTTTTAAAATATCCCAATTAGCGCCATCATAATGAAGCAATTCATCGTGATTCGCAAAAAACAAATCACCTTCTTGATTCTGGGCGATGTCCCATATTTGATTGTTGCCTTGATACTCAGAGGGACTAAAATTAAATAAAGGAGGACTTAATTGGCCGTAAGCAGACGCGAATAAGACACTCAAAAAGTATAGAGCCAGTGTTTTTGTTACCCCTACAATACCACTCATAATATTATTATATAACTACAAATAAAGTAAAATAATTAACTGAAAATGAGATTTATACTAAATTTTTTTTCCATCGTAGTCATTTTGTAGTGTTGTAAAATAATAAGCAATCTTAAAACAGGCTTACCTTAGTGGACTTAACAAACAATTTTTCTAATGAAAACAACTATTTCTAATTCGAGTAAAATTTTGACATTGATGGCGATTAGTTCGCTGTTATTCATGAACTGTTCAAAGGAACCACAACCTGAACCAGATCCGGATCCAGATCCAACTTCAGTAGTAGAGGGTTGCGATACGTTTACAGAAGGAAATCCAAGTTTAAATACAGCAACCATCGATTTTGAGTGCGCGGGAAATGCATTCTTAGAAGAAGACGCGCTCTCAGCTGACAATCTAAGTGGTAATTGGGGTCGTTTTGGCGGTCCGGAGGGCCAAGCTTATTTAAAGTTAGCCTATATTGACAACCCAAATGCTTCTGGAATTAATACGTCCTCAAAAGTGCTCTCCATCACTGAAGACTCAGGAATCGAGCCATGGGCTGGATTTTTCTTTAATCTTAATGAGAAAGTAAATTTCCCTTCAGGACAAGAAGCAATTGCAATTGATGTGCATTCTGCAGCCGCCGGACAAGATGTGTTGTTCAAGTTAGAAGACAGTACGAATTCAGATGTTTTTAAGGAATCACGCGTCGTAACAACAGCAGAAGGTGCCTGGGAAACGCTTACCTACAATTTCACGGCAGATGATTCAGCCAAATATGATCGCGTTGTTGTGATTGCCAACATTACGAAGACAAACGAGGCTCAGGCAGTTTATTATATTGATAATATTCGTTTTACAACTCCTGAGGAAGAACCTACTGATAACGGTGCTGCCCCTACAACAGTTGCGGACGCTCCTACAAAAGAGGCTTCTGAAGTTCTCTCTATTTTTAGTGACACCTATACGGATCTTGAAGGAACCAATTTTAATCCAGATTGGGGTCAGGCTACCGCAGCCTCCATCGTTGAAATTTCAACCGACAATAATGTGTTGAAATACGAAGGAATCAATTATCAAGGCACGGAGTTTGCTTCTGCAATTAATGTTTCAGCTTATCAGTTTGTTCACCTCGATTATTGGACTGCAGATGCTACAGCTCTCAATTTCTTTATGATCAGTCCTGGACCTGCTGAAACGGCAAAGGCACTTGATGTCAGCACTAAAGAACAATGGATTTCTGTTGATATTCCATTGAGTGATTTTACTGGAGTCGATTTGTCAGATGTGATTCAGTTTAAAGTAGACGGCAATGGAACGGTATTCTTTGATAATATTTATTTCCACACTCCTGCAGAAGTGGCAACAGAGCCTACATCAGCTGCTCCAACTCCTGAGGTAGATGCTGCCAATGTCATCTCCATTTACAGTGATGCATACACTCCAATTACGGTTTCAGAACTTCCAACTTCATGGTCAGGTTCAGGATTTGAGGCGATTCAGATTGAAGGTAACAACACCATCAAATACGCTAATCTTGACTTTACAGGAATTGTAACGGATTACGGAAACCCAACCGATTTGTCGACAATGGACTATGTACACTTTGATTACTGGACAGCAGACGCAACAGGACTGGGTATTAAAATCGTTAATACGACAGTTGATCCAGCAGATGAAGATTTAGAATCAGTTGGAACCGTTACACAAGGCGCTTGGGTAAGTGTGGATATTGCTTTAGATGATTTTGATATGGATCGTTCTGCAGTAACTCAAATCTTATTTGACAACCTGGTAGCTGATGACGCAAGTGTCACCGTATATATTGACAACTTGTATTTTTACGCATCCAATACTGTAACAGAGCCTACATCAGCTGCTCCAACTCCTGAGGTAGATGCTGCCAATGTCATCTCCATTTACAGTGATGCATACACTCCAATTACGGTTTCAGAACTTCCAACTTCATGGTCAGGTTCAGGATTTGAGGCGATTCAGATTGAAGGTAACAACACCATCAAATACGCTAATCTTGACTTTACAGGAATTGTAACGGATTACGGAAACCCAACCGATTTGTCGACAATGGACTATGTACACTTTGATTACTGGACAGCAGACGCAACAGGACTGGGTATTAAAATCGTTAATACGACAGTTGATCCAGCAGATGAAGATTTAGAATCAGTTGGAACCGTTACACAAGGCGCTTGGGTAAGTGTGGATATTGCTTTAGATGATTTTGATATGGATCGTTCTGCAGTAACTCAAATCTTATTTGACAACCTGGTAGCTGATGACGCAAGTGTCACCGTATATATTGACAACCTGTATTTTTACAAACAATAAGTGATAATTAGAGCACAAAAGAATTTAATTTAATATTTTTATTTGATGAAACATTTACAATTACAGTTGCTTTTGTGCTCTTTTATAGTCTTGTTAGGGTGCTCTAAAGAGCCCACGACAGAACCTGATACCTCCTCTAAAGAAGAGCCGGGACTTTCATTGACCGAACAAGATAAAGTAGGGTTGGTTTGGTCTGAAGAATTTGAAGGAAGCACCCTTAATTCACAAATATGGGGTTATGATTTAGGAGATGGTTCTGCATACGGAATACCAGGATGGGGAAACCAGGAAGAACAATCGTATACTTCAAATACCAAGAATATTAAGTTGGAAAACGGATATTTGAAAATTACAGCCCGAAAAGAAAACGTCGACAACAAAAGCTATTCTTCTGCTCGTATTAAAAGTCAAAACAAATTTGATTTTAAAAAGGGCAGGTTAAAAGTTCGCGCTAAGTTTCCTCAATCAAAAGGAACGTGGCCTGCGATATGGCTCATGGGTCAAAACATTGATCAGGTCGGTTGGCCAACTTGTGGTGAAATTGATCTTGTAGAGCAGAATGGACAAGAAAAAAATAAAATTTTAGGAACAGTACATTGGTTAAATTCAGCAGATAACAGCAATGCTAAATTTGGAACAGAGCTCGTATCGAGCAGTCTTGGAGATTCATTCAAGGAATACATTCTAATTTGGGATAACAGTTCCATTAAAATGTACGTTGAAAGTGTGAAGTATTTTGAAATGAGTATCAACTCAAGCATGCCTTTTGATCAACCCTTCTTTTTGTTGCTTAATTTAGCTATGGGAGGAAGCTTAGGAGGAGCTATTGATACTAATTTTAGCAGCGACACCTTTACCATTGATTATATCAGACTTTATGAAAATTAACATTTTATATTTAGCTGTGAGCGCCTTCTTTTTAGGAAGTTGTGCACAGAAAGCAACCGAAGATAACCCCTACCAATTGGTATGGGCTGATGAATTCGAAAATGAAGGATCCGTTGACACGGATAAATGGTTTTTCGAAACAGAAGCTCCTGAAAATGGAAGTTGGCACAACAACGAATTACAACATTATACAGATCGAATGGATAACGCTTATGTCAGTGATGGGACCCTTAAGATCGTAGTTAAAAAAGAACAGTATACCTCTAGTGGAACAACAAAAGAATATACCTCCGCTCGAATGAATTCGAAACTTCATTTTACCTATGGAAAAGTTGAGGTTCGTGCAAAACTACCAAGAACACAGGGTAGTTGGCCTGCTATTTGGGCCTTGGGCGCCGATATCAATGAAGTACCTTGGCCAAAATGTGGTGAAATTGATATTATGGAACAACTTTTTGAAGATCATTTGATGGTTCAATCTGCCATTCATGTACAAGGAAGATACGGTGATCATCCAGCGCTTCAACAAGTGAAGGTAACTGATGTGACTGAAAATTTTCACGTATATGGAATGATCTGGGATGAAGAAAAAATAGATTTTACCGTGGACGGAAACGTATTTTTTACTTACAACCCTGAAGATCGCTCCGAGGACTTTTGGCCTTTTTACAAAGACCAATACTTACTTCTCAATGTAGCCGTTGGTGGAAATTTAGGAGGTGAAGTAACCCCTGATTTTGATCAAGATCAAATGGAAGTCGACTACGTAAGGGTTTATCAAAAAAGCTAATACCTATGATTAAAAGCTCCTTAAAGGAGCTTTTTTTTCGTTGAAATTTAAACTATGAAACTACAACAGTTTGTGATTCCAACCCTTATTTTAACAGGTTTACTGTTGGGGTCCTGTTCGAAAGAGAACAACAATTTAATAGATCAACCTCTAGTTGAAGGCTGTGCTTTTTTTGAACAGAATCAACTAAATTTGAATGTGAACAGTATCGATTTTGAATGTCGCGGCAATGCTTTTCTAAATCAAGATGAACTAGATGATGCGAATTCAAATGGAACATGGGGTGTTTTTGGAGGATCTGTGGCACTTCTATACCAAGACAATCCATCAGTAGATCCAACCAATACTTCTTCTAAAGTTCTGGCAGTAGTTGAGGAGGCTTTCAATATGCCATGGTCGGGTTTCTTCTTTGATTTAGAAGAACCCATTCAATTCAAGCAAGATCTAACTGCAATTGCACTTCAGGTTTTTTCATTAGAAGTTGGCCAGTCGGTATTGTTAAAACTAGAAAACAGCAACAACCCGAGCCAATTTAAAGAATTGGTTCAAGTCACTACCTCTGAAAATCAGTGGGAACGCATGACCTATCATTTTTCAGTAGCAGATTCCAATCAATTTGACCGTTTGGTGTTGATCATGAATACTACTTTTCAAAACACCGCGCAAATGACCTATTACTTGGACTCAATCACATTGACCAAACCTAAAGAAACCTCAATAGTGCCCCCTAGTTTTACGGACTTAGTATGGAGTGATGAATTTGATTACCAGGGACGACCTGATGACTCCAAATGGCACCACCAAACCTACGCTCCAAACAATGGAGGCTGGTTCAATGGAGAATTGCAACACTATGTAGATCGAGACGAGAACTCTTATGTAAGTGATGGTACCTTGAAGATAAAAGCGATTCATGATTCCTATACCACACAAAACAGCACTAAAGAGTATACCTCTGCAAGGCTTAACTCAAAATTCAGTATGACTTATGGAAAAATTGAAGTTCGTGCTAAACTTCCATCTGGAGCTGGTACTTGGCCAGCTATTTGGACATTGGGTGCGAATATCAATGAACCAGGAAATTTTTACGGAGATTCTCAGGGAAGTGTCGGTTGGCCACTTTGTGGTGAAATAGATATCATGGAACAAAACGGTTGGGATAAAACTCAGGTTTACGGACATTTTCATTGGGGAAATACGCAATCAGGAGCTTATGAGAATTATGGAACGATCGCATCTGTTTCCAATACAAACACGGAATTTCACGTATATTCCTTGGTTTGGACTGAAACAGCGTTGGAATTATTCATCGATGACGAATTAAATGTAACCCTAGAAAACACAACACTCAACCCCTATGACAATCCTCATTATTTGCTTTTAAATATTGCTGTAGGGGGGAATTTAGGAGGTGCTGTCCCAGCAGATTTTAATCAAGAAGTAATGGAAGTAGACTATGTTCGATTCTATCAGTAACCTTTAAGCTATTGACACGTAGTTTTCAATATAGTGCCTATCAAATATCAGGTATGCTGAATCAGACGAAAGCTTTAGGTAAGCCTCCAGGCGGATCAGATTCAGGTGGAAATTAACCCAAAAGGTTTTTGTTGATTCTTCTCGAAGCCACATAAGCTGCTAATGCGCCTAGTACAAAAATAGTTCCTAAGACTAAAATGAAATTCTCGAGCGAGAATGCTACGGGATAGGACAACTCTACACCTATTTTGACAAAGCCAAAGAGCAGCTGAGCCCCTATGACAAGGCTTGCTATCATGACACCGATTAATCCTCCAAGTGCAGAAAGTAAAAAGCCTTGAAAGAAATAGATTCTTCTGAGTTGTGGAATCTCAAGACCCATTGCAAAAAGGGTTTTTAAATGTGCTCGTTTGTCCAAGATGACCATCAGTGTTGCACCCACTACGTTGAACAGGGCGATCATCAATACCAGTGTGAAAATTAAATAAGTAGCTGCATTTTCTGTATTGAGCATTTTGTACAGGGATGCATTGAGCTGTTCTCTAGTTTTGACTTCAGCACTTGGAGCAAACAGCTCATTGAGCGAGACGATAAGATCTTCTTTGGAAGCGTCTTCGATTTTTAGATTGATTCCAGAGATTTCAGAGGGAGATTTGCGCAACAATGCTCTTGCAAAATCGATAGCGCTAAAAAGGTATTTGTTGTCCAAATCGAGTTCGACGGCATAGACGCCACTAATACTTAAAAAGGACTCGTAATAGGGAAGCGATGTAGGATTCAAGCTATTTCCTTCTAGAGGCTTGGGAAGCAACAAACGAATGGGGTCCGTATAATTGTCAACGGTGACGCTTAAGAGGTTTGCCAGGCCAATTCCTATGACACCTTGATCACTCAAGTTCCAAGAACCAAAATACAATCCTTCTTCAATTGGGATGACCTCTGTATAAGAAGGAGAAACCCCTTTGATATAGGCAATTTGACTCTTGTTTTCATGAGAGAGATAGACACGTTCTTCTAGCTCTTCGCTAAAAGCTAGAATTCCCTGCATTGAATCTAAAGCTTGACGCTGTGCCTCTGAAAACTCAAAGAACTTTCCTGAAACAGGAACAACTTTTAATTCTGGATCGGTAAGCTCGCTAAATTGAAGTCCTAAATCCTTAAGCCCTGAAAAAGCAGAGAGCACGATCAACAAAGAAGCAGATCCAACGACTACTACAAAAAAGGTAATATAGTTGATGATATTGACAGCGTTTTGGCTGCTTTTAGCCTTGAGGTAACGCTTTGCTATGTAAAAGGGAAAATTCACCCGATCTATTTTTTCTTTCTTCGCTCTAAAAGATCAGGGTTGATAATAGGGTTTTCTTCCCCTCTAAGAGACTTTTCGATGCTTTCTTGATACGACAAGGTGTCGTCAATATAGAAGAGCATTTCTGGCATTCTACGAAGTTGATTGCGTGTTCGAGCAGCCAGTTCTTTTCGAATTAACGGTTGATTGGAACGAATCCCTGCTATAAGCGCATCAGCTTTGTTTTCAGGAAAGACAGAGATGTATACTTTGGCTACTGATAAATCCACTGTAACACTAACTTTTGTAACGGAGATTAAAGTACCCATAAGGCCGCCATCACTTGCAGCGCGTTGTAAGATGTCCGCTAAGTCTTTCTGGAGGACTCCTCCTATCTTTTTCTGTCTTTGTGATTCTTCCATGTGACAAAAATACAACATTATACGTACCTTAGTATTACTTCGAAAAAAGAATCGAATAATTTGAATTACAAATTAGAACATATTGGCATTGCTGTAAGAGACTTAGAAGTTTCGATTAAGACCTATGAAACTCTTTTAAGCACGAACTGTTATAAGAGAGAAACAGTAGAAAGCGAAGGGGTCATTACTGCTTTTTTTCAAACTGAGCACACCAAGATCGAACTCCTTGAAGCCACAAATGAAAAAAGTCCAATCCACAAATTCATTCAAAAGAAAGGAGAGGGTATCCACCATATGGCATTTGAAGTGGAAGACATTAAAAACGAAATGAGTCGCTTAAAAAAAGAGGGATACAGACTCTTAAACAAAGAACCAAAGCAAGGAGCAGATCAGAAACTTGTCTGTTTTATTCACCCCAAGGATTCTCATGGGGTACTGATTGAACTCTGTCAATAGCTTAATTCTTCAGAACTGTTTTTTTGTTTTTTGAATAAAGCAGGGCAATCAGAACAATATGTACAGAGGTAATGGCGATTCCTAAAGAGAAAATCAATCGATAATTTATAAGATTGCCTTTCGAAGCGATTTGGATTAATCCAAACAACCCAATTAGAGCAACCAACCAATAGGGAAGTGCCGCTTTCGAATAAGACAGCGTATTGGATCTATTGACGGATTGATAATGAATCTTTATTTGATCCATAATTGAAGGGATCGCATGCCAAATAATAAAATAAAAGGCGAACGAAAAATACAAACTCGTGCTTTTAAAGATGATCACAAAGAAGACCATGTAGAGTAGTTCTCGAAACTTTTGTTCAATAGTCATGGATTGATTGATCCCAATTAAAAGTATAAACAGGAGGCCACAACACCATTGTAAGAACTCCCAAATCCTTACGTCAATTGTTGTTTCAATTAAATGAAGTAGCAGTTCATCTACTGTTTCTTGATGGGAACTTGCTAAGATTGAAAATAACAATAAACCATAGGCGCTATAATATAAGGAACGAATTGCTTTGATAGAATGAGAGTGGTGTATTAATTGTTGCTCTCCAAAATGATAACTACTAAAGATCAAGAAGCATAAAAATCCAATCAGCGGCATGAGGTTGACTAAAAAAGTCATCATCCCCGCAAGGCTTAAATAGAGAACTGTGAACTGAAGGGTATTGTAAGATTTTTTTTGATACTGCTTTTGAAGAAGGTACACATCAAAAGATCCGTGAAAAATTCCAAGAGTGAACACCGCAACGACTGCAGCAATTTCTTCAATTTCAATGGACAGAAACAAACTCAACCAGATTACGAATACCGTAATTATCAATTTAAAATTTTGGTAATACCCCATTTTTTTAAAAATATTTTATCAAAATAACAATTAAAATTTTGAAATATCAACTTTTTGTATAACTTTACATCACAAACATTAAACAAAAACATTATGCTAGATTTATTTACATCAATTCCATTAGCCGCCAAGATGGCTTCTAATGATTATGTGGGCTTCACCTTTTTTGTAGGTTGTATGGCCATGATGGCAGCTTCTGCATTTTTCTTCTTATCCATGAATGGATTTGATAAAAAGTGGAGAACATCGGTACTCGTATCGGGTTTAATCACCTTTATCGCGGCCGTTCACTATCTGTACATGAGAGACTATTGGGCTGATTTTGGCGAGTCTCCAACATTCTTCAGATACGTCGATTGGGTGCTTACAGTTCCTCTTATGTGCGTTGAGTTTTATTTAATTCTAAAGGCTGCAGGAGCTAAAAAATCACTCATGTGGAAAATGATTGTCTTGTCATTGATTATGTTAGTGACTGGGTATTTCGGAGAAGCTGTAGATCGTCCAAATGCTCAGGTTTGGGGATTGGTATCCGGAATCGCCTACTTTGCAATTGTGTATGATATCTGGATGGGAGAATCCAAGAAGCTGGCAACAGCAGCTGGAGGTTCTGTCCTTTCAGCACACAAAATGTTAAGTTGGTTTGTATTAGTTGGATGGGCCATTTATCCTTTAGGCTATATGGCTGGAACTCCAGGTTGGTACGATAGCATTTTTGGAAACTTAAACTTAGATGTGGTATACAACATTGGTGATGCCATTAACAAAATTGGTTTTGGTTTGGTAGTTTATGGTTTAGCTACGGATCAATCCAAATAGGAAACTAACTGCACTCAAAAGCCTCTATTCATAGAGGCTTTTTCTGTTTTAAGAACCATTAAAAAAATTCTAACAAGCTAGAAACCACGTCTAGGACGTGGTTTCTTTTTTACACAAAAGGCCCCAATTAATTATGCTAGAACATATTTTTTTATGTCCCTATTGCTGGGAAGAACA
>JAYPEX010000008.1:0-127321 GCA_038125995.1 Flavobacteriaceae bacterium | reverse complement strand
AAGCGGGTTTTTTTATGTCTAATAAAAAGTAACCCGACAACGAGCGGGGTTTTTTATGCAGCAAAGCGAAGTAAAAAGCAACCCGACTACATGCGGGGTTTTATGGAATAAAGTGAAATGAAAAGTAACCCCTAAAAGCGGGGTTTTTATAAAGCAAAGAGCGTAATGTTGTATACTCATAAAAAAACCAGCTTGATTAAGCTGGTTTATTATTTAGTAGATATGTTATTTAATCAAAAAACCCATCCGTAATTTTCTTAATTCCTTTGAATCCAAATACAATTGCTAAAACTGCAAGTATGATTCCGAGTCCAAGTACAGGAATATATAGTGGATGTTGTTGGTTTTTAAAGGCTTCATAGATCGTAAAAGGAGCTAAAAACATCAATCCTATAGTAAATACAAGGGTTTTAATGCCATCAGTTATTTTAGATCGATCGGCCATTTTTAATATTGATTTAAGATCTCATTAAACGTTTTAGAAGGACGCATTGCTGTTTGAACTTTAACCGCATCCGGTAAATAGTATCCTCCGATATCCTGAGCAATACCCTCAGAAGCTAACAATTCTGTAATAATCTCATCCTCATTTGCTTTTAATGCATTAGCTAGTGGAGCAAATTTCGCTTTAAGGTCAGCATTTGTATTTTGAGCTGCTAATTGCTCTGCCCAGTACATTGCTATGTAAAAATGAGAACCTCTATTTCCAAGTTCCCCTGTTTTTCTTGATGGTGATCTATTTTCAGTTAATAATTGTTCTGTGGCTTTGTCCAATGCATCTGCTAAAATTTTAGCTTTAGGATTTGATTCTTTCTCAGCATTGTATTCTAAAGAAACTCCTAATGCTAGGAACTCTCCAAGAGAATCCCATCTTAGGTGACCTTCTTCTACAAACTGTTGAACGTGTTTTGGAGCTGATCCACCTGCACCAGTTTCAAATAATCCACCACCATTCATTAGAGGAACAATAGAAAGCATCTTAGCTGAAGTTCCTACTTCTAAAATAGGAAATAAGTCAGTTAAGTAATCTCTAAGTACATTTCCAGTAACTGATATTGTATCTTCTCCTCTTGAAATTCGTTCAAGTGAAAATATTGTCGCTTCATATGGAGCTAATATCTGTAAATCTAATCCAGTAGTATCAAACTCTGGTAAATACTTTTCGATTTTTTTGATTAATTCAGCGTCATGAGCTCTGTTTTTATCTAACCAGAATACTGCAGGAGTTCCGGTTGCTTTGGCTCTGTTAACAGCTAATTCTATCCAGTTTTGAATAGGAGCGTCTTTTACTTGACACATTCTCCAAATATCACCTTCTTCAACAATATGCTGAATTAAAGTAGCGCCTGTTTCATTGTCGATAACATCAACTGTACCGGCTGCTTCGATCTGGAAGGTTTTATCATGAGATCCGTATTCTTCAGCTTTTTGTGCCATTAATCCTACATTAGGAACCGTTCCCATAGTAGAAGGATCTAAGGCACCATTTTCTTTACAGTATTCGATAGTAGCTTGATAGACACTGGCATAAGAGCTATCAGGAATAACAGCTAAAGTATCTCTTTCTTCTCCTTCTTTATCCCACATCTTTCCTCCATTTCTGATCATTGCAGGCATTGAAGCATCAATGATTACATCAGATGGTACATGTAAGTTAGTAATTCCTTTATCAGAGTTAACCATAGCTAAATCAGCACCATCATTGATAGCGTTTTCAACTGCTGTTAGTAAAAGTTCTTTATCAGATTTTTCTAAAGCGTCAATCTTTGAAAGCATGGTGTCTAAACCATCATTTGGGTTAACATCGATAGATTTTAATAATTCACCGTGTTTTGAGAACACGTCTTGGAAGAAAACTTCAACAGCCATACCAAAGATGATTGGATCTGAAACTTTCATCATGGTTGCTTTTAGGTGAAGTGATAATAATACTCCCTCTTCTTTAGCCTTTAGAAACGAATTTTTTAAGAAATTAATTAATGCAGACTTATTCATAACAGTCGCATCGATGATTTCTCCTGCCTGTAAGTTTAAATTTCCTTTGAGTTCTTTTTGAGATCCATCATTTGAATTTAAAACAATTTTGATGGAAGTTGCTTTGTTAATGGTAACTGATTTCTCATTTGATTTAAAATCTCCACCATCCATAGTTGCAACAGCAGTTTTTGAATCCTTTGACCATGAACCCATACTGTGTGGATTTTTCTTAGCAAAATTCTTAACTGCCTTTGGAGCACGTCTATCCGAGTTACCTTCTCTTAATATTGGGTTTACAGCTGACCCTTTAATTTTATCGTAACTAGCTTTAATCTCTGACTCTAATTCATTTGCAGGAGAATCAGGATAGTTAGGTAAGTTGTAACCTTTATCTTGTAATTCCATAATCGCAGCCTTTAACTGTGGAATAGAAGCACTAATGTTTGGAAGTTTAATAATATTGGTACCATCCTTTTTAGCTAAGTCACCTAATAAAGCTAAATCATCGTTAATACGTTGATCTTCTTTCAGACGCTCTGGGAATTGAGCAATGATTCTTCCTGCAAGAGAAATATCTTTTGTTTCAATTTCAATTGATGCGTGTTTGGTAAATGTTTTTACAATTGGCAATAGTGACTGAGTAGCTAAAGCTGGAGCTTCATCAGTTTTAGTGTATATGATTGTGGACATAAAGCTGTTTGTTTTGTAGAATAATAATTTTAAAAAATCCCCATAACTCTATAGTCGCTATGGGGATTTTAATTGTAACAGATAAGTTTGAATTAAGATCTAACCTCTTTAATTCTAGCTTTCTTACCTCTAAGTTGTTTAAAGTAGTATATTCTAGAACGACGAACTTTACCTTTTTTGTTAACTTCAATTTTTTGTAGTGCAGGAAGATTGATTGGGAAGATACGCTCAACTCCAACAGTTCCTGACATTTTTCTAATAGTAAAGGTTTCAGATGAACCAGTACCTCTACGTTGAATAACTACACCTCTAAAAAACTGAGTTCTCGTTTTTTCACCTTCCTTGATTTCGTAATAAACAGTAATTGTATCACCAGATGAGAAATCAGGAAGTTCTTTCTTTTGAACAAATTCGTCTTGTACAAACTTAATTAATGACTCCATTGTATATTTTTCTTATTATTAGTTAAAAGCAACATTCACGGGTATCGTCAGAGGTTGAATTTAATCGACTGCAAATTTAGTACTTGTCCCTTGAATCTACAAATAAAAATCCGCTTAATTTTCATTGTTTTCGAGAAGGTCGGGGCGACGTTCTTCAGTTCTTTTATGCGCTTGTTCTTCTCTCCACTTTTCGATTTTAGGAAAATTGCCACTGAGTAAAATCTCAGGAACATTTAAACCCTTGTAAGAAGCTGGTCTTGTATATACAGGTGGAGCTAATAAATGATCCTGAAAAGAGTCTGTTAAGGCTGAAGTTTCATCATTGAGGACCCCAGGTAGTAATCGAACTATGGCATCGCATAAAACTGCTGCTCCTAATTCGCCACCAGAAAGCACATAGTCTCCTATTGAAATCTCCTTAGTGATCAGGAGGTCTCTTGCACGTTGATCAATTCCTTTGTAGTGACCACAGAGCATGATGATGTTACCTTTTAGAGATAAATTGTTGGCAATTTGTTGATTAAGCGTTTCACCGTCAGGAGTGAGATAGATAACTTCTTCATAGTTTCGTTCACTCTTGAGCTTCGAAATGCATTTGTCGATGGGTTCAATCATTAAGACCATTCCAGCACCACCTCCGTATTGATAATCATCTACTTGATTGTAGCTCAAATCAGTATAATCTCTCAAATTGTGAAAGTATACTTCTACGATCTCCTTTTCAATAGCTCTCTTCATTATTGAGGCTTCAAAAGGGCTTTTAAGAAGTTCAGGAAGTAGGGTGACGATATCAATTCTCATGGCACAAATTTAAGCCAAAGGGATGAGATAATTTACTTTATGCTACTTTTTTGGAGATTTCTTTGCAGTTGTAGAGCTCTTTATAGGTGCTTTCTTTTTTGGCGCAGAACTTATATTATTTGTACTTGAGCTAATCGAAGTAGTATTTTGTTTACTCAAATTAAGTAACTCTCTTTTTATTTTTTGCTCACGCTCCATGGAAGTTCTTCTAAACTTTTCTTGTTCTTTTTGAGCAGCTTCAGCTTCACTTTTGGCTTCTTCTACAATTTCATTAGCTTCTTTAAGCTTTGAAATCAATACTACAACAACGATGATCAGTACTGTGAATACACTTAATACTATAAGTTTAAACAGAGATTTTTCAATGGCAAATCCTAAAATGTTGATCGTTGATGTCTGAGTGCTGAGATCGCTTTTGTCGGATTCAAGTTGATTTATCGTATTTGTTGAAGCATTAATCTGTTGATAGAGTTCATCAACAAGACCTTTTTGAGCATTTATTTTTTGTTGAAGAAGTGCTAGAGAATCCGTTAAGTTCTCTTTAAAAGCGAGAATATATCTGTTTTTAATGACCTCAAATGGAATGTCATCAGTCAAATAATTGTAGCTTTTGTCTAAAATATATTCAAATTGCTCTTCTATAGAAGGACTTTGAATCTCGTTTAAACTCTTGAGCTCTTCCTTGGTTCTATCAACAGCAGATTGAGATTGACCAAAAGAAAACTGAAATCCAAAGCAGGTAAGAACTAGGTATAATTTAAAGGCTTTTAACTTCATCTGATACATCGATGTATATCAAATATAGTTGATAATCATCGAAATTAAAAGCCTTTAAACTCTATTGTAGTATCAATCGTTCAATTTCACCATCAGTATTCACCATACTAATGACGATTCTTTGAAATCTTTGAAGGTTTTCAAAAATGTGCTTAGCGTCGTTGATGTCGTGGATTTCTTGGTCATCCACATTGGTGATGACCTTTCCTTCTAAACCATAACCTTGGTAATTTCTAGGAACGTCAGTTATTTTGACACCGCGTTTAACTCCATAGGATTTTTGATCAGAACGAGTGAGATTTTTAACCGTAAGTCCAAGAATCGGTAAATTGATGCTCATTCGTTCAGATAAGGTCACAGGAATCAATTCAATCGTTCCATTTCTTGAGATTTCTAATTCAACTATATCACCAGGTCTTTTGGCTTTGAGGTAAGTAGTCAAATCAGCAAATTTTGTCACTTTAATACGGTCAATTTTTTTGATGATATCTCCTTCTTTTAGATTTGACTTTTCAGCTCCTGAACCCTCTTCAATACTCTGAATGTAAACACCCTCGAGATCATTTACGCCCATTTGTTCTTCCAAAACTTTAAGAGAAGTAATGGTAGAAATACCTAATATTCCGTTTTGAACTGTACCGAATTCCATGATGTCTTCAACCACTTTTTTTGCAATATTACTTGGAACTGCAAAGGAATATCCGATATAGGATCCAGTCATCGATGTGATTGCTGTGTTGATTCCTATCAGATCACCATTGGTATTCACTAGAGCACCTCCAGAATTCCCTGGATTAACTGCTGCGTCGGTTTGAATAAACGATTGATTTTTTCCAAGATCTCTCGCTTTAGCGCTGATGATTCCTGCTGTTACTGTTGAAGTAAGATTAAAAGGATTTCCCACTGCTAGTACCCATTCACCAATTTTTGTAGCGTCAGAATCACCAAATGCTAAATAAGGAAGTATTTCCTCTGGTTCAATCTTGATAAGGGCGATATCAGTGTTTGGATCAGATCCAACAAGTGTGGCCTTGTAGGTTTTATTGTTATTCAAGGTCACTTCTAACTCTGTTGAATTATCGATAACGTGATTATTAGTGACGATATAACCATCTTGAGAAATAATGACTCCTGAACCAGTACCCACTTGAGGATCTCCCTGGTATTTGTATCCGTAAAAGAATTCCATAAGAGGATTTGATTTTGCTACAGTCACATTTTTTACATGGACTACCGTATTGATGGTTTTATCGGCAGCAGTCGTAAAATCTGTAGATTCTCCAGCTACAATAGCACTAGAGTAATTAGTTTGAAAATAAGGAGGATGCTTTTCGTGGGTTAAATAAGTTGAATTCAAATCAGGTTTTAAAGTGATAAAAAGTACTAATGTTAATACGCTACTGAAAAGTGAAATTCCAATTATTGTTGCAGTTTTTTTCATCTCTTGTTAAAATTTTTGATTTAATAACTCAAAAGTATACAAGATGTGAATTTAACTAAAATATTTAACGACTCTTTAACTACTAAAAAAACCTTAATAAATGGCTATATTTGTGACTCTAAAACGATTAAAGTGAATTTAAAATTTTACAAATACCAAGGAACTGGAAATGATTTTGTAATGATCGACAATAGAGACGAGCAGTTTCCAAAAGAAGATACCCAGCTTGTGGCTAGGCTTTGTCACAGAAGATTTGGTATTGGAGCTGATGGACTTATCTTACTTGAAAATCATCCACAATACGATTTTCAGATGGTGTATTACAACTCAGATGGAAATCCTTCCACAATGTGTGGAAATGGAGGAAGGTGTTTGGTGGCTTTTGCAAAACAATTGGGAGTCATTGATTCTAGCGCTACTTTTATGGCAGTGGACGGATTGCACAATGCAACGGTTGTCAATGGATTGGTAAAACTTCAAATGACAGATGTAAACAAGATTGTCGACAATCAGACATACCTATTTGCTGATACAGGATCACCACATCATGTTCAATTTGTAAAAGATTTAGAGGATTTCAATGTTTTTGAAGAAGGGAGAAAAATTAGATATGGTATCTATGGACGGGCCGGATCCAATGTGAATTTTATCTCTAAAAATTCTAAGGGTAGTTTGTCGATTAGAACTTATGAAAGAGGTGTTGAGGATGAAACCTTTTCCTGTGGAACGGGAGCCACAGCTGCTGCTATTTGCCTTCATTCTAGAAATGGAGCGAGTTCACCAATCGTATTACACACCAAAGGAGGAGATCTTCGTGTTCATTTTAGTTATGAAAACAATATCTATAAGGATGTTTTTTTAGAAGGCCCTGCGCAATTGGTATTTGAGGGAAGTATTTCAATTAATAATGCTTAATCAAATTCATCTCAGAGGATTAAAAATGAATGATTTGGTCTTTTTGGAGCAAATCGAAAACAATTTTGACTATTGGGAACTCAGTGATACTACAGAACCTTTTTCTAGAGAATTACTGGTTGAATATATAAAAGCTTCTGATAAATCGATTGAAGAAGTCCATCAACAACGCTTTGTTATTGTAATTTCGGATGAAACTGCTGTTGGATTTATCGATTTATTTGATTTTAATTATCTTCACAGTAGAGCAGGAGTTGGCATTATTATTGAAAAAAAATATAGAGGAAGGGGATTTGCAAGCGAGGCTTTAAAGTTGATATGTGATTATGCGAAAAGTAAATTAAAGCTACATCAACTATACGCAAACATTGTAGAAGATAATAACGAGAGCATAGCCCTGTTTGAAAAAATGGGATTTGAACAAGTAGCTATTAAAAGAGATTGGCACTATTCAAAAGGTAATTTTAAAAATGAATTATTGTATCAGCTTATATTATAAGCCATGGCTAAAAAGAGAAAAATAGTATTGAATGTTGTTATTGGTTTGATGATTATTGGAGGTTTAATTTCCTATAAGATTTATTCTTCAATCATTCTTTCAAATACCTCATTTGAAGAGGATCAAGTGGAGCTCTTCATTCCTACAGGATCCAATGAAAAGGATTTGGAAAATTTGATTAGTCCCTATTTAAAGCATCCTAAAACTTTTATGATTATTGCTAAGCAAAAGGGATATCTCGATCGAATTAGACCTGGAAAGTATACTGTTTTGAAAGATATGAGCAATAATGAGATGATCAATATGCTCAGATTAAAGTCAGAACCGATCAATGTTACTTTTAATAATTTGGATCGATTGGATAAACTCGCTGCAAAGATCGCTGAGCAAATAGAAGCTGATTCTCTTAGTCTGATTCAATCTTTAACCGATAAAGAGTTTTTGAAAGCTAATCGTTTTAATGAAAATACTGCTTTAAGTATGTATATTCCAAATACTTATCAGTTTTATTGGAATACCTCTGCTGATGAATTTAGGGATCGAATGTTAAACGAATATAAAAAGTATTGGAATTCATCTAGGATTGCTAAAGCAAAGAAACACGGATTAACTCCTACAGAGGTCTATAATTTGGCTTCAATTGTTCACAAAGAGTCTGTTAAGGTTGATGAACGACCTACTATAGCTGGAGTGTATTTAAATCGATTAGCAAAACGAATGAAACTTCAAGCCGATCCAACGGTTATTTACGCACTTCGAAAAGAAGCCAATGACTTTGATTTGGTGATCAGAAGAGTTCTCTATAAAGACTTAAAAATTGATTCACCATACAATACGTATAAATACAAAGGAATACCCCCGGGACCTATTGCAATGCCAGATCTCTCAGCTTTAGACGCAGTGTTAAACCCTAAAAAGCACGACTATATCTTTTTTGTAGCTGATGTTAAAAATTTCGGTTATCACAAGTTTGCAAGTACGCTTAGACAGCACAATAAGAATAAGAAGGAATACGTAGCCTGGATAAATGAACAAAAAATAAAAAGATAAAACACTGTGAATCAGTTTATTAAAATCATTTTTGCTTGAATAAAAAAAATAGTTGTAAATTTGCAGCGAATTTTAGCAGTAATTGCTAAAAAACCAAAATATGAGAAAGTTCATTTTGTTGGTTGGAAGTGCACTAATTTTTTTGACAAGTAGTTTTAACTCCAACACACACATCGAAGTTTCAGTGCCTAATTCTTTAAAAAATACTAAAGAATTTTTTTACGGCGTAGGGGTAACCTATCCCGAATCTGAAGCATTCATCCCTTATTTGTCGTCTGGATATATCGCTTTTAAAGAAGCGCTCGGCTTTAGAGAATCTCAAGGTGATTATTCTAGAGTCAATACGCTTGGTTATATGGGTAAATACCAATTTGGTAAATCAACTTTAAATCATTTTGGTGTAGAAGATTATCATTGTTTTTTAAACGATCCCGCTTTTCAAGAGCGTGTATTCCATCACAATACCTCGCGTAACAAATGGGTTCTTAGAAATTACATCAACTTTTACAGTGGTAGAATGATTGGGGGAGTTGAGATCACTGAGAGTGGTATCTTGGCAGCAGCTCACTTAGCAGGCCCTGGTAATGTAAAGAAATTCTTGATCAGTTGGGGAAAAGAAGATTTTAAAGATGCCTACGGAACCTCTGTCTCCAACTATATAAAAATGTTTGCTGGATATGATGTTTCCATAGTGGAAATGCGTAAGGATCCCAAATTAATTTAAGCTTGAATAATAAAAATACAGGGTCTTTTATGGAGATCGATCTTGCTTCTTTTCCAATCCCCTATGGTCTTGGAGCTGATGTATTCTGTCAGCAAGGTGATGTCGCAAGCAATACAAAGCTTGGTCTGGGGCGATAAGCTATTGCAAAATTCTTCAAATAATTTATTGTTGCGATAAGGTGTTTCAATACAAATCAATGCTTGATGGTTTGACTTAGATTGATTTTCATAACGCTTTATTGCAGATTTTCTAACGGTATTATCAATTGGTAAATAACCGATAAAGGCGAAATTTTGACCGTTAAACCCACTTGCCATCAATGCTAAAAGAATTGAGGAAGGCCCAACTAAGGGAGTAACCTGTATGTTTTTTTGGTGAGCAATTGCTACTAAATCTGCACCAGGATCAGCAACGCCAGGACAACCCGCTTCAGAAATCACACCTATTGTATGACCTTCCAAGCAAGGATTTAAAAAGCTTGGTAGTTCCAAAGGGTCCGTATATTTGTTAATGACACTTAACTTTATACTTTCTTGTTTTTTTGAAGGAGTAATTTTTTTGATGAATCTACGAGCTGTTTTTTCGTTCTCAACGACAAAATAATCAATGCGCTCAATAGCCTTTTTTATGGAAATAGGTAATACCTCCAGTGGTTCTGTATCCCCAAGAGTAGTGGGTATCAAATAGAGCTTGCCGTATTGAGGTGCTTCCATAAGGGAAGTGTAAGGGTTTAGGAGAACTTTTTAGAGAGGTCTTCGATGTATTTTCTGAACTGTTTATCAGTTTCAGCTAGATTGTCTACGGTCTTGCAAGCGTGTAATACGGTAGCGTGATCTCTTTTGCCAATTTGAGATCCAATACTTGCTAGTGAAGCTTTTGTGAATTTTTTAGCAAAAAACATAGCGAGTTGTCTAGCTTGTACAATATGACGCTTTCTGGTTTTCGATTGTAGTGTGCTGACATCCATTTCAAAATAGTCGGAGACCACTTTTTGAATGTAGTCGATCGATACTTCTCTTTTGGTGTTTTTAACAAATTTCTCAACAACCTGCTGCGCTAAATCAAGTGTTACTTCTCTTTTGTTAAAAGAGGACTGAGCGATTAAAGATATAATGGCTCCTTCGAGTTCTCTAATATTCGATTTAATGTGCTTAGCGACGTATTCAACTATTTGATCGTCCATTTCAACACCGTCTTTGTAGAGCTTGTTCTTTAAAATTGATACTCTAGTTTCGTAATCTGGTGATTGAAGCTCAGCAGAGAGTCCCCATTTAAACCTCGATAGCAGTCGTTGCTCGATATCTTGCATATCGACAGGAGCTTTATCGGAAGTTAAAATAACCTGCTTTCCATTTTGATGTAAATGGTTGAATATATGAAAGAATACATCTTGAGTTCCTGACTTACCAGAAAGGAATTGTACATCATCAATGATCAATACATCGATGAGTTGGTAAAAGTGAATAAAGTCGTTACGCGTATTCTTTTTTATAGACTCAATATATTGTTGAGTAAATTTTTCTGCAGAGATGTACAATACGGTACGCTCTGGGTATTTATCTTTGATATCGACGCCAATAGCATGAGCTAAATGTGTCTTTCCAAGACCAACTCCTCCAAAAATTAACAGTGGATTAAATGAAGTTCCCCCAGGCTTATTTGCAACGGCCATACCAGCTGAACGAGCAAGTCTATTAGAATCACCTTCTAAGAAATTTTCAAAATTATAGTTGGGGTTGAGTTGCGATTCAATTTTAATATTTCTGATTCCTGGAATCACAAATGGATTCTTTAACTCTGGACTCTTTGACTTGATAGGAACGTCGAGCTCCTGAGGTTCATTAGTGGTTACTCTATTGGCAGAAGGAATTTTTTCAGTAAAAGGCTCCTTATTGCCATAAGTGTTTTCCATTTTAATGATGTAAACCAATTTAGCACTCTCACCTAGTTGTTTGGTGAGTGCTACCTTTAAGAGCTTTACATAATGCTCTTCCAACCATTCGTAAAAGAATTTTGAAGGAACCTGAACACTGAGAGCTTGATCTTGAAGTTTAACTGGTTTAATAGGTTCAAACCATGTTTTATACGCCTGCGCTTGTATGTTATCTTTTATGAAAAGGAGACAGTTATTCCATACATCGTTCGCAGTTAAGCTCATGTTTTATTAGGTATTTTTTGGTTTAATTTGGTTTTTTTAGTGATGTTTTAAAAGCTCACCAAATACTTTTGGTTGGTGTTTTTAGAAAAAAAAACGAACGTAAATCTCAGTCGAAATACATTGACAAATATGTGAACAATTCTTTTATAAAAAAAATTAAAAAGGTATTGATTTTTAACTTTTTTTAATTTAGATTCTGCTGGTAGAGATGATTTATATTTGTCAATCAATTTTTTTTTGCAAATTAACTCAGTAATATACGAAATATATTAAATTGAATCGTTCTAAATCACAAATAATTGTTCGTTACGCAGAAACGGATCAAATGGGAGTTGTTCATCACGCCAATCACGCTCTTTACCTCGAAATCTCAAGACTTGACTGGTTAAAACAATTGGGATTTTCTTATGCCAAAATGGAAAAGGAAGGAATCAAATTACCAGTAGTTGCTTTAAATGTCAATTACAAACTTCCGCTTTATTTTGAAGAAGAAATAAGGGTAGAATGTTGGCTAGCAGAGCCTCCAACAGCGAAGATGATTTTTGAATATGAAATTTATAATTCAGAAAATCAATTAGCTGCGACTGCAAGTTCTGTTTTGGTTTTTGTAGATATGAAAACCGATAAACCTATGAAGTGTCCTGAAATCATCTTAAGAGCTCTTAATTAATCGATTACTATTGCTTCTATTTGATGGTGTAGATCAAGTTGAGCCAAGAAGATTTTTTCATCCTTTAGAGGGACTTCAACTAAATAAGTGCATTTTAAATCAGATTTTTGATTTAGAATATTTAAGTTGATTTTTTTAATCACACTCATTACAAAACTCAAATATTTATAATCAAATTGAAGTTCGATGGTTTTTACTAATTCTTTTTGAATAATTACAGCTTTTTCCAAGGCTAATTGAGCTGCTGTTCTATAAGCAGTAATAAGACCTCCGACACCTAATTTGGTGCCTCCAAAGATTCGAACGACAAAGATTCCGACGTTGGTAAGATCGAAAGCTTGTATTTGTCCATAGATCGGTTGTCCAGCTGAATTGTTCGGTTCTCCATCGTCATTAGCTCTAAAATGAGGTTGTTCCACTCCTAATTGCCAGGCGTAACAAACGTGATTAGCTGTTGGATATGCTTTTCTCAATCGCTCTACGATGGGTTTGACTTCCTCTTCAGAGTTTAAAGGGTAAGCGTATGTAAAAAACTTACTTTTGCGTTCTTTGTGTAAAACGGCTTCAACAGTTCTTGCAATGGTTTTATAACTATTCATTTGGTGAATTGATATAATATGAAATGCAATCGCTTTCGATGAATTCTTTGTGTATTGGGTTGAGTTTTATTTCTGGAGCTCTAATGCCATCTTTAAATTCATTAGTCGACTGAATTACCCTTGCTTCATCCCATATTCCAGATTTTATAAACTCATTTAAAGTATGAGCTCCTCCTTCAACAAAAAGACTAAGTATCTTTAAAAGGTATAAGTGCTCCAATAGTTGATGGATGACCTCCTTGGAAAAATCGATCTTAAGAATACGAAAAGGAAATTCTTCTTGCTTAAATTTTGTAGTACAATCTACAAATACAATTAAATCAGGATTTGAATATAAATGGTAAGAAGAATCAATACTCAATTTTGGGTCAATTATAATAGGTATAGGATTCATTCCATGAACCATTCGAACATCGAGTAAGGGATTGTCTTCTCTTAGAGTGTTTGCTCCAATGAGTATGGCCTGTTCTTTGGATCTCCAAAGATGCACTCTAGCCCTAGATGCTTTAGAGCTAATCCAGTAAGGTTCGGCTGTTTGAGACCTCATCTCCTTTGTGGGGGCCATGAAATGATCTTTTGTTTCAGCCCATTTTAAGGTGATGTAAGGTCTTCTGTTTTCTTGAAAGCAAAGAAATCTTCTGTGGTGTTTTTTGCAATCCTTCTCAAGAACTCCTTTAGTAACTTTAATGTGGTGTTCTTTTAGAGTCTCAATTCCCTTACCAGCTACTTGTGGATTGGGATCTAAGAGACCTATAAAAACTCTTGGTATTTTATTGGATACAATTAAATTAGCACAGGGAGGAGTTTTTCCAAAATGTGCACAGGGTTCAAGAGTAACGTATAGTTCTGAATCTAATAGTAATGAAGGATCTTTAACACTAGCGATAGCGTTTACTTCGGCATGAGTACCTCCGTAGGGACTCGTATATCCTTCTCCAATGATCTTGTTTTGGTGAACAATAACACAGCCCACTGCTGGGTTTGGATAAGCAGATCTTATGGCATTTTTAGCCAATTCAATTGCTCGATTCATGTATTTTTCATGTATATTCACATCACAAAAATAAACTATTCTAAACGATTTTTTTCTTGAGTGTATTAATTAGAGAAATAGAAGCAAAAGACAATCGAGCCGTTGCAGATTTAATTCGAAAAGTCTTGATTGAATTTGATGTTCCAAAAGTAGGAACGGCTTATGCTGATACAGCATTGGATCAGATGTATGAATCCTACCAGGCTAAAGAAAAAGGGATCTATTTTGTTATTGAAGAAGATGGAGTGATCATCGGAAGCGCAGGGGTTTGTCAGTTGGATAATTACATTGGACCTGTATGTGAATTGCAAAAAATGTATTTTTTGAAACAGGCTAGAGGAAGAGGTTTCGGTGCTCAAATGATGCAAAAGTGTTTGGATACGGCCAAAAGTCTTGGTTTTGAAAAGTGTTATTTAGAAACCATGCCTCAAATGGAAGCTGCGCAAGTTCTCTATCGCAAAACAGGGTTTGAATATATTGACGGGCCTATAGGTGATACGGGTCATCATTCCTGTCCTGTGCATATGATAATTGATCTTTAGAATGAAATTAAGTGCTGTAAAACAATCCTTTTTAGAAGCTTTGAATTCAGAGTATGACGGGGAAGAAGTGTTGAGCTTTTTTTATCAACTCATTGAGGAATTCTTAAAAGAGCAACGCTTTGTTCTTCATTTAAAGCCAGATTTTGAAATAGATGACAATGAGGCCTTAAAGTTTGAAATGGCCCTAAAAGATTTAAAATCGCATCTACCCATTCAATATATTTTAGGATACAGTGAATTTGTGTCGCTTCGTTTTAAAGTAACTGAATCCGTCTTAATTCCACGACCTGAAACCGAAGATCTCATCTATTATTTAGATTCTTATTTAAAGAAGCGCGAAGTTTATCGAATACTGGATATTGGAACAGGCTCAGGTTGTATAGGAATCAGTCTAAAGCATAAGTTTCCAAGCGCTCAGGTGAGTTTGATGGACGTGTCTAATGAGGCTTTAAAAATTGCTAATGAGAATGCTAAAATTAATAATTTAGAAGTGGAGCTCCTGCAAGAAGATGTTCTGAAAACAACTTCACTAAAAAGTTCTTACGACCTTATTGTTTCCAATCCTCCCTATGTAAGAAATCTCGAAAAGGAAGCAATGAAGCCTAACGTTTTAAATCATGAACCTCATTTGGCATTGTTTGTCTCTGATGAGGATCCTTTGCTTTTTTACAGAAAAATTGCAATGTTGGCAAAAGATCACTTAAATTTAGGAGGTCTGCTTTGTTTTGAAATTAACGAAGCATTTGGAAAAGAGATCGTGGTTCTGTTAGAAGATTTGAAATATAAAAAAATTGAACTAATTAACGATCGATTTGGAAAGAATCGAATAGTATCTGCAATACGATGAATATTAAACAACAGATAGAAGAACTCAGAGCTCAATTAAGAGCCCATAATTATCAATATTACGTCTTAGATCAACCATCGATCAGTGATTTTGAGTTTGATATGCTTTTAAAACAACTTCAAGAATTAGAAGCTCATCATCCTGAATTTTACGATCCCAATTCACCAACTGTCCGCGTTGGGGGAGAAGTGACTAAAAATTTTAAAACCGTGGTTCATACACATCGTATGTACTCACTAGACAATTCTTATGATCGTCAAGATTTATTAGATTGGCAGGCGAGAATTGTTAAAAATATTTCTGATAATGCATTTAGCTTTACCTGTGAATTGAAATACGATGGAGCTTCGATCAATCTCACCTATGAAAATGGAAAGTTGATAAGAGCCGTAACTAGAGGGGATGGTATTCAGGGAGATGAGGTGACTGCTAATATCAGAACGATTAAAACAATTCCTCTCTCTTTAAATGGAGCATGTCCTGTAAGTATGGAATTAAGAGGAGAGATCATACTTCCACTTGAGGGTTTTCACAAAATGAATCAGCAGCGAATATCTGAGGGAGAGGATCCCTATATGAATCCTAGAAATACTGCTTCAGGGAGTTTAAAGCTTCAAGATAGTGCCATAGTTGCTGAACGCCCCTTGGACTGTTTGATCTATGGTATTGCCTCTGAAGATATGAACATCGAGAATCAGATGAGTTTTCTTCAAGCAGCCAAGCAATGGGGCTTTAAAATACCTGATACGGCAAAGGAATGTAAAACTATAGAAGAAGTGTTTGATTTTGTCGATTATTGGGATGGGGCAAGACATGAACTGCCCTATGAAACCGATGGTGTGGTCATCAAAGTCAATTCGTTTGCGCATCAAGAAGAGTTGGGTTATACCTCAAAAGCACCTCGTTGGGCTATTGCTTACAAATTTAAGGCTGAGCAAAAGTCGACCATTCTAGAATCCATCAGTTATCAGGTGGGTAGAACCGGCTCCATTACACCTGTTGCCAATCTCAAACCTGTTTTATTAGCGGGTACAATTGTCAAAAGAGCTTCTGTTCACAATGAAGATCAGATGAAGAAATTAGATTTCAGAATAGGAGATTCTGTATTTGTCGAAAAAGGTGGAGAAATCATCCCCAAAATAGTTGGCGTAGATCTTTCTAAGCGATCAGATTCAACATCAGAGATAGAATTTATCCATCAATGTCCAGAGTGTCATACAGCACTGACAAAGCAAGAAGGTGACGCAAAGCATTATTGTCCAAATACCTATGGATGTCCTCCTCAAATTACAGGGAGAATTGAACACTTTATATCCAGAAAAGCTATGGATATTGATGGAATAGGAGCAGAGACTGTTCAATTATTGTTTCATGCTGGACTTATTTCTACTTATGCTGATTTGTACACCTTGAGAGCTGAAGATGTAATGGAACTGGATCGTATGGCAGAAAAATCAGCGACCAATATGATTGAAGGTATTCAAGCCTCCAAGCAAAAGCCATTTGAAAAAGTGCTCTTTGCCTTGGGTATTCGATTTGTTGGAGAAACGGTTGCAGAAAAATTAGCGATGGCTTTTAAATCAATTGATGCACTTGCATCAGCTACTTTCGATAACCTAATAGCAGTTGATGAAATTGGAGAGCGTATTGCTAAAAGTGTGATCGAGTTTTTTGAAGATCTCGGCAATACAATAATTGTAGAGCGACTCAAAACCTACGGTTTGCAATTAGCTCTTTCAGAGGAAAAGCTCAAATCTCAATCTGATGTATTAAAGGGTAAAGTTTTTGTAGTATCAGGTGTGTTTAGTATCTACTCAAGAGACGAACTCAAGAGTCTTATTAAAGATAATGGAGCCAAGGTTTCATCTTCCATATCTTCAAAAACAGACTATTTAATCGCTGGTGATAATATGGGTCCTTCAAAACTACAGAAGGCAGAATTATTAGGTGTTCCCATTATTTCAGAGGTTGATTTTCAGGAGATGATCCAATAAAGTGTTAAATTTATAACAATTTGTTTATTATTTAAGATATATAAAGGTTTTATATTTGCACTGTTATTTAGTGCGCAACTAAACGATGATGTTCTTTAAGAGGTTAGTTAAAAAATACAACGCTTACAAATTTGTCAAAAGCCTTCAAAATAAGTTGGAAGATGATTCTTTTGGGTTTAGTGATATCGATCAAAAGACCATAGGGTGTATTGTGGATGAATCTTGGTGTGAAAACGATGTGTTAAAAGATCGGCTTGCATTGCTATTCAATGTCAATAGAACTAAAATTACGATATTGTCAATCGATACTCTAGCTGAAGATGATTACGCTACAACTGTGGCGATAAAAGCACTTACTCCCAATAGTAAATCGATCATTGATCATCCAGAAGTTAATTTTTTTATAGACAAATCCTTTAGAATTCTCATTCAACTCTATACGGAAGATGATATTAGAATTCAATGGATAAGTGCTCATACTAAATCCTCTTTTAGAATTGGTCTAGGAACAAATAATCCTAGATTATGCGATTTAATAATTAATATGGACTCTTATTCCTGCAATGAGATTCTAAAAGAAATAGAAAAATACATATCCCGTCTGGATGTTTTAAAAAATGAGTGATTTAAAAGGAACAGGTGTAGCGTTAATTACTCCATTTACTGACAATGGTGCTGTAGATACGAATGCTTTGACGGAATTAGTCAATTTCAATATTGAAGCTGGTGTTGATTATTTAGTGGTATTAGGGACTACTGCGGAAACCGTAACGCTCAATGCCTCTGAAAAGCAAATGATTATCGATACTGTAGTTTTGGCCACAAAGAAAAGGGTGCCTCTAGTATTGGGAATGGGATCTAATAATACTGCTGCTTTAATTGAAGACTTGCAGCGTCAAGACTTATCGGTTTTTGACGCCATCTTATCGGTAACTCCTTATTACAATAAGCCTTCTCAAAGAGGATTAATTGCCCACTTTAAAGCTGTTGCCGAGTCTACTTCTAAAGATATTATTCTCTATAATGTACCAGGAAGAACTGGTGTGGATATGAGTGTCGACACCATTGTTGAGCTCTCAGCAATTCCAAATATAATTGGTATCAAAGAAGCCGCTGGTTCTATTGAAAAGATTCATCAATTAGTTGCCAGAACTGAGGAGGACTTCTTAGTTATTTCTGGTGATGACGCAACTGCCTCACAAACTGTTTTAGTAGGAGGAGACGGAGTGATTTCTGTTTTAGGACAAGCCTTGCCAAAAGAATTTTCCATGATGATCAACGCAGGGTTAAATGGATCTATTCCATTGGCAAAGGAGTTGGACGGTCAATTAGCCGCTCTTTCAGAATTGATTTTTGAAGAGGGAAATCCTAGTGGAATTAAGGTGTTGTGTAGTCATTTAGGGTATGGTACTGCAAAGGTTCGACTTCCACTTGTAGAAGCATCTCATGCGTTAGAATCAAAATTAATATCTGCATTAGAATTCCAAAAAAGCCTGTCGCTTTAATTTAGTTTTTATTAACTATTTTTTTTAGCATATCCTTATCTCTTATTTTATGTTTGTGGAAGTAAAATATGTTTTTTATATCCATTAACTTTATATATTTTTGCAGGATGCTTTTTAAAACCATAAAATATACAAGTATAGTAGCTTTATCGCTAGCTTTTTTCTCTTGCGGAGAGTACAGTGATGTGCTTAAGAGTGAAGAGATTAAAGTTAAATACGATTACGCAGAAAAAATGTACCAAGAGGGAGATTATAGAAAGGCGAATTATCTCTTTGAAAAAATAGCTCCTAAGTTTGTAGGGAAACCACAAGGGGAACGCGTATTGTTTTTCTTAGCGGATACGTATTACAAAACTAAAAACTACAATTTAGCAGGTTATCAGTTTGAACGTTTTATCAAGTCTTATCCCCAAAGTGATAAAATAGAAGAAGCTTCGTACTTAATGGCAAAGAGTTATTACGAGCTTTCTCCAAATTATTCATTAGATCAGACTGATACAGAGACGGCACTCGAAAAACTTCAAGCCTTTATCAATACATTTCCAGATTCTACTTTGGCGAATGAAGCTAACTTACTCGCTCAAGAATTGGATGTTAAAAAGGAGCGCAAAGCTTTTGAAATTTCCAAGCAGTACAACAAACTAGGAACCTTTCAATTGACGATTCTCAACTCTGCAATCAAGAGTTCTGAGAACTTTTTAGTCGATTATCCAGGTTCAATTTACAGAGAAGATGTGATGTTTATTAAGTTTGATGCGATGAGTAAATTGGCCTTTAATTCGACTCAAGCAAAGAAAAATGAACGTTTAGAAGAAGCTAAAAAAGCCTATTCAACTTTGATTAAATACTACCCCGAAACCCATTACAAAAAAGAATCAGATAATCTTATTGCTCAAATTGAATCTAATTTGAGTACATTTGCATCAGAAAATTAAGAGAAATGAGCGATTTTAAATATTCAAAAGCAGCTGTTAGTACTACTACTATTGACAAAAATAAGTTTGATGCTTCTACTGGAAACATCTATGAAGCTTTGTCTATTGCAGCTAAAAGAGCTGTACAGGTAAATTCTGAAATCAAAAAAGAATTATTGGAAAAATTAGAGGAGTTTGCTACCTATAACGACAGTTTAGAAGAAGTGTTCGAAAACAAGGAACAAATCGAAGTTTCAAAATTCTACGAAAAACTTCCAAAGCCACATGCTATTGCAGTACAAGAGTGGTTAGATGATAAAATTTATCACAGATTTACCGATAAAGAAGCCTAGTTTATGTTAGGGAGCCAAAACATCCTTGTAGGAATTACGGGGGGAATTGCTGCCTATAAAACTGCTTTTTTAGTACGATTATTAAAGAAGGCTGGCGCCAATGTCAAAGTTGTTATGACAGAGAATGCCAGCTCTTTTGTTTCTCCACTTACCCTAGCGACTCTTTCTGAAAATCCTGTCGGCATTCAGTTTACTAAAACTACTGAAAAAGGAGAGCTCAGTTGGAACAATCACGTTGATATGGGATTGTGGGCTGATTATATGATCGTTGCTCCCGCGACTGCCAACACTCTTGCTAAAATGGCCAGTGGTCAAGCAGACAACTTGTTACTAGTTGCTTATTTGTCTGCTAAATGTCCTGTATTGATTGCCCCTGCAATGGACTTGGACATGTATAAACATCCTACAACCAAAGAAAATTTATCAATTTTAGAAAAAAACGGTCACGCGATTATTCCAGTAGGAGATGGTCCACTTGCTAGTGGATTATCTGGTGAAGGAAGAATGGCAGAACCTGAAGAGATTATTGATTTTTTAATCCAATATCACCGAAAAAATCTAAAGTTGTACCAGAAGAAAGTGTTGATCACTGCCGGTCCAACTTATGAGGCCATTGATCCCGTTCGATTCATTGGAAATCACAGTAGTGGTACCATGGGAGCAGAGTTGGCATTAAGAGCTGCTCGTTTGGGGGCAGAGGTTACATTGGTGATGGGACCTTCTTCGGTTCCTACAAATCACGGAGCGATTCTTCGAATTGATGTTACTTCTGCTATGCAAATGCAAGAACTAGCAGAGCGACACTTCAAAGATGCGGATATAGTGATTTGTGCAGCTGCCGTTTCTGATTACAGACCCAAGAAGTTTTCAGACCAAAAGATTAAAAAGCAAAATGATGAATTGAGTATTGAACTGGTCAAAAATCCCGATATTTTAAAAGAGTTGGGCAAGCAAAAAAAGCATCAATATTTAGTGGGTTTTGCTCTTGAAACTCAGAATGCACTGGAATACGCTGAAGGTAAATTAAAAGATAAAAACTTAGATGCCATAGTCGTAAATTCACTTGAAGATGTCGGTGCTGGATTTGGATCCAATACCAATAAAGTTAGTTTTATTGATAAGAACAGAAAAAAACTTACATTTGATGTAAAGCCAAAATCAGAAGTGGCTATTGATATTTGGAATCAAATTATCGCATCAAATGAATAAATCGATCTGGTTTAGTTTATTAGTTTTTTTGACATTTCTGACGACTCAAGCACAGGATATCAGTGCAAGAGTTACTGTCGATGCTTCAAGGATAGGTCAATCAAATAGACAAGTGTTTGATGAGTTGGGAAAATCACTCAATGAATTTGTCAATTCAACCAATTGGACCTCTCGTCGTTTGAACACGATGGAGAAAATCAAGGCGAATTTCTACCTCAGTATTAGCGAATACGAAAACAACAACTTTAAAGCGAGCTTGCAGATACAGTATTCTAGGCCAGTTTATGACGCTATCTATCAATCTCCTGTTTTGATGGTTAAAGACAATGAGTTTTCGTTTAACTATACGGCTTTCACACCACTTGTACTTAATAAGAACAGTCTAGATAGTAATCTGGTAGCTGTATTTTCTTACTATATCTACTTTATTTTAGGAATGGATGCAGATAGTTTTGCTCAAAATGGAGGTACTAAATTCTATAATGAAGCACAAAACATAGCTGATTTAGCCAGATCTTCAAACTTTTCTGGTTGGAGTTCTTCTTCGACAGGAACTTCGAGAACGCGATTTGCTCAAGACATTTTATCAAATACTTACTCGGATTTTAGATTGGCACTCTATGAATACCATCGACTCGGATTGGATACGATGGTAGAAAATGCCTTGAACTCTAAAACTGTCATAGCTCAGGCTATTAATAGGCTTCGTTCGATATTCAATAGAGATTCCTCTTCGACATTGATCAAAATGTTTTTTGATGCAAAATCTCAAGAAATCACATCAATTTTTTCTCAGGGCCCAGAGGTAAAGACTCAAACACTAAAATCTAACTTAATAGCAATGGCTCCTATTTTTTCGAATTCCTGGAATGCGATCAAATAAACGCCTAGCTTTTGAATCATTGAATTAACTTTTATCTTTATCCTAAAACTGAAACATTGATCAAAGAACTCTACATATCAAATTACGCACTAATAGAGACGCTTCATATGGAGTTTGAATCTGGATTTAATGTGATTACGGGTGAAACTGGAGCAGGTAAGTCAATTCTATTAGGTGGTTTGTCATTAGCTTTGGGAAAAAGAGCTGATTTAAAACAGATCAATAATCCCGATAAAAAATGTATTGTAGAGGTGGTGTTTGAATCGAATTCAACTACTATCAAAGAGTTCTTTGATGTAGAAGAATTGGATTGGGATTCTCAATTAAGACTTCGAAGAGAGCTAACTCCCTCTGGAAAATCAAGAGCATTCATCAATGATACTCCAGTGCGATTGGAATTACTTGCTCAATTAGGAGGTATGCTGATCGATATTCACGCACAACATCAAACCCTTGATCTCTTTAGTCAAAAACATCAAATGGCCATCCTAGATGGTTTTGCTTGTCAAAGTGAACTCCTGGAAGAGTATCACAAGCTTCTCAAGCGCTATACAGAGGATATTAAATTGTTAGAGAAGTTAGAACATCAGCAATCAGAGCGTATTAAGGCTAGAGATTATCAGCAGTTTTTATGGGAAGAGCTCGAACAAGCTCAATTGAGAATTGGCCTGAAAGAAGAATTGGAAGAACAGCAATCAGAGCTTTCGAATGCTACTTCGATCATCGAGCAATTATCGGAATCTCATTCGCTACTCAATCAAGAAGGTTATGGACTTATAGATCAGTTGACTTCACTTCGTCTGTCGATTTCAAAATTGAGTACCTATGGATCGACTTATCAGCAATTATTTGACCGTATTGAATCGGTGTTGATTGAGCTCAATGACATTCGTTTGGAGATTGAAAATCAAAAAGATGTTGTTGAAATCAACCCAGGTCTATTAGAAGAGGTGGATGCTGCCTTGCAAAAACTCTATGATTTAGAACAAAAACATCAAGTTTCTTCTGTAGAAGAACTTATTGCGATAAAAGATTCATTGGTAAATCAGGAAATTGGTTTTCAAGAAGATCAAGAACGTATCAGTTCACTTCAAAAAACAACTAAAGATCTTTTTCAGCAGTTGCTTGCCATAGGTGAGAAATTACACCAAGGTAGGGCTGCAACAATACAACCCTTGGAGGAAGCTTTGGTTGATCGCCTCAAGCAGCTTGGAATGCCTAATGCGCGTTTTAAAATTGTTTTAAGTAAAGGGTCCGTTTTAAACGATTTAGGCATTAATCAGTTGGAATTTATGTTTTCAGCAAATAGCGGAACGGCCTTCGGATCTCTGAAAAAAATAGCTTCAGGAGGAGAACTTTCTAGAATTATGCTCTCTATTAAGGCGGTTTTAGCTCCCTATATTGAACTCTCAAGTATCTTATTTGATGAGATTGATTCAGGTGTTTCAGGTGAAATATCCAATAAGATGGCTGATATAATGGAACGATTGTCTCAGAATATTCAAGTGTTTTCTATCACACACTTACCACAGGTAGCCGCAAAGGGTAAAAACCACTATAAAGTGTTTAAAGATGATGATGGCGTAAAGGCTCAAACAAGTATCGTCAAGTTGACTGATCAGCAGCGAATTGAAGAAATTGCCCAAATGCTCGATGGTAAAAACTATTCTGCTTCAGCACAAGAGCACGCAAAACAACTTTTGCATAACTAAAATTAATATCTTTGTAAACTAAAAATAATTAAACACACTTATAATGTCGTACAATTTATTAAAAGGAAAAAGAGGAATCATCTTTGGTGCTTTAGACTCCAATTCAATTGCTTGGAAAACAGCTGAACGCGTACATGAAGAAGGAGGTACGTTTGTTTTGACCAATGCTCCAATTGCAATGCGAATGGGAACCATCAATGAGCTAGCTGAAAAAACAGGTTCTCAAATTATACCTGCGGATGCAACTAGTGAGGAGGATTTAGACAATTTGATTGCTGAGGCTACTAAAATTTTAGGAGGTAAGCTCGATTTTGTTCTTCACTCGATTGGTATGTCTGTAAACGTAAGAAAAGGTAAAGCTTATACTGATGAAAATTATGATTTCACAACCAAAGGTTGGGATGTTTCTGCGCTTTCTTTTCATAAGGTGATGAAATCTTTGTACAAAGCTGATGCGATGAACGAGGGTGGGTCTATTGTTGCTCTAACGTATATGGCAGCTCAAAGAACCTTTCCAGATTATAACGATATGGCTGATAATAAAGCTTATTTAGAATCAGTTGCACGTTCATTCGGTTATTTCTTTGGTAAAGAAAAAGGAGTGCGAGTGAATACGATTTCACAATCTCCAACACCTACGACTGCTGGACAAGGAGTTAAAGGTTTTGATGGATTTATTTCTTATGCTGAGAAAATGTCTCCACTTGGTAATGCTACTGCATTGGATTGTGCTGACTACACAGTGAGTTTATTCTCTGATTTAACAAGAAAAGTAACCATGCAAAACTTATTCCACGATGGAGGATTTTCGAATACGGGAGTAAGCCAAGAGGTGGTTGAAATGTTTTCTAAATAATTATATTTGATAAATCATACAAAGCCATCCATTAGGGTGGCTTTTTAATTGGTAGCTATGGCAGTAACCCTTTCTTTGGTAATTCCAGTTTACAACAGGCCTGATGAAATTCGTGAGCTTTTAGAGTCTTTGACTTATCAGACAGTATTGCCAGATGAAGTAGTGATTGTTGAAGATGGATCTAGTTTTTCTTCCAAGGAGGTTGTGAGATCTTATAAAGATCGTTTAGCGATTAGCTATTTTGAAAAGCTGAATTCTGGCCCAGGAGATTCTAGAAATTATGGAATGAGTAGTGCTAAAGGAACTTATTATGTCATTCTAGATTCTGATTGCATTCTGCCAAAAAAATATATTGAATCCATTCACCAATCTTTAAAAGATTCTCCTGTAGATTTTTTTGGTGGTCCTGATAAAGCCCATTCGAGTTTTACATCTCTTCAAAAAGCGATCGATTATGCGATGACTTCCGTATTGACCACTGCAGGCATTAGAGGGGCTATATCAAAGAGATTTCAGCCTAGAAGTTTTAATATGGGAATCTCCAAAAAAGCGTTCGAAGCAAGTGGTGGTTTTTCAAATATACATCCGGGTGAGGATCCTGATTTAACATTACGGCTTTGGAAATTGGGTTTTAAGTCTCAGCTCTTTAAAGATTCTTATGTATTTCACAAAAGGAGAATAAGCTGGACGTTGTTCTATAAGCAGCTCTATAAATTTGGTTCAACTAGACCTATATTAAATCGTTGGCACCAACGAAAAGTAACCTTTATCTATTGGCTGCCACTGTTGTTTACATTAGGAATGCTATTGTCATTAGTGTTATTCTTGTTGGGATATGAGCAGTTGTTGTATGTGTATGTCACCTATGTTTTTCTTATTTTTATTCACGCAAGTGTCAAAACGACTAATCCCTTGATCGCTTTGATGTCTATTGGAGCAGTACTATTCATGTATACTGCCTATGGATTTGGGTATTTGAATACTTCCATTCGGATGTGTTGTACTAAAAAAGAAGCTGAGGAGCTTTTTCCGCATTTGTTTTTTAAAAACTAAGTCATGGTAAAGAGTATCTATAAAAATATCAACAGTAGGAAGTTTAAGTATTTCTTAGTCTTTCTGGCAATATCCTTCTCAGTGTGGTTTTTTGGAAGACTCTCAGAGGTTTATCAATCAGATATTCAGCTCAAAGTATCGTATTTAGAGGTGCCTGCAAATTTGTTTTCAGCAATCAATAACCCCAAAACAATTACTGTGAAGGTTCGAGCTAAGGGATTTGCGCTGATGCGATCTCAAATAAACAAATACCATATAGCACTTTCCATGGGAAATCTGGAGTCTAAGAGTGGTATCTATCATATGTCTACAGAAAATTTAATCAATCAAATTAAATCTCAATTACCCACTCACTTAGAATTTTTGTCAGTTAACACTTCAGATATCACCATAAGTCTATTTGAATTAAAATCAAAAAAGGTTCCTGTAAACGCCTTGGTGAATTTTAGATTGATGCCAGATTATATCATTGATCAAATGAGTGTTGTCCCAGATTCTATAGAGATTAGTGGATCAGAGGAGGAGCTCAAAAAGCACTGTTCAATAAACACTATTTATACTCGTTTAAATAAAGTAGATAAGGATGTTGTTTCAGAATTGCAACTTGAACTTCCTCAAGACGCTTTTAATATAAAGCTCTCTCAAGAATCAGTGACTTTGAACGCATCAGTGGCACGTTATATGGATCGCTATTATGAATTGGATATACAGCAAATCAACAGCAGTGATAGTTTGAAATTAAAAACCTTCCCATCTAGAGTGCGTCTTGTGGCTTATGCATTAGTAAAAGATTTAAAAGAGATTACTCCTGGTGATTTCAAGGTTTTTGTCGATGCTCAGAAAGCAATTGAAAACACCAGTGAAGTACTTGAACTTCATCTAACGGTTAATAACCCGAAAATTCGATCAGCCTTTCTATTGGAAAAGCAGGTGGAATATATACTTAGATAAGATGTTGAAAATTGGATTAACAGGAGGTATTGGTGTGGGTAAAACTACTGTGGCAAAGATCTTTGAATCTTTTGGAATTCCTGTATTTTATTCAGATATAGAGTCTAAGGCCTTGATGTTTGATGCGCAGATCAGATCCCACGTTGTTGATTTATTTGGAAAGGAATCATATGATTCAAATCAACTCAATAAAAAACATATCGCAGATCAATTGTTTGTGGATCCAAAAAAGCGAAATTCTTTAGAAGCAATTTTGTATCCTAGAGTTCGAGAAGAATTTCAAAAGTGGGCTTCAAAACAAAAAACTCCCTATGTAATCAATGAATCAGCGTTGATCTTTGAAAAAAATATAGCGTCTTATTTCGATAAAATTATTTTAGTAAAGGCGCCATTAGATCTTAGAATAAAAAGAGTTTTGGAAAGGGATCGCACTACAGAATCTGAAGTTAAAAATCGAATTGCACTTCAAGAGCAAACTTCAAAGAATGAGAAATTATCAGATTTTGTTATTAATAACGATAATTTGACAAATTTAGAATTAATTTGTATAAATATTCATAACAAATTAACTAAATAAATTAATATTTAATAAAAATTTAACTCAATTAATATTATATATATTAATAGTTAACGATTTAAATTAAAATATTTAATTTTGTTAACAAATGAAGAAAGTCAATTTTTTAGCTTTGGTTATTTTAATGAGTTTTTCATTAATTGGAATTCTCATTGTTCAGGGGTACTGGATCAAACGATCTATTGCTATAAAAGAAGATCAATTTACGGTATCAATCTCTGAAATCTTGCTCAAGGTATCTGAAAAGATCACCAACAGAGAGATTGTGTCTTATTACAATCAATTTTCTTCACTTCCAGAGGACAGTATTGGAGCTCCAAAAGAAACTCGTTTTAAGAATATTATTTTTTTAGATCAAGATCTCAATAACAAAGAGACACACCTTTATTCACATAAGGTTCTCGAAAAAGATTTTAGTGTAGGATCTGATTTCTTTGACAATCAATTGGGATTAGATTCGATTCTCAAAGGTTATTCAAGTGAACAAACTAAAATCACATTAAAGGAGGATTTTGGCTTGGATGGAAATAACTATACGATTACTCCTATTGAGACTTATACGGAGTCCGGTCGTATGTCTGCTATCGATCGCGCCATGTTTGAGGAACTCTTTAGGCAACACGCTGGATTAGTGCCAATTCACAAGCGAATTTCAAAACAAGAATTGGAATTAGCACTTATAAAAGAATTTGATGAACGTGGCTTGGATCTCGATTTTGAGTACGGTATTTACTCAAAAGACTTACCTACTAGAATCAAATCTGATGGTTTTGTCTACAATCCAAATTCAACCTACAAGGCTCCAATGTTTATGGATTCCGATGGAAATAGTGATTTTACATTACATCTGTATTTCCCGAATAAGAATGCATTCCTAATTAAGTCCATTATCGGAATGAGCCTTTTGTCATTCCTCTTTGGATCAATCATTTTATTTGTATTTATAGCTGCTGTTTATCAGTGGATTAAGCAAAAGAAAATATCTGAAATCAAGTCGGACTTCATCAATAATATGACTCATGAATTCAAGACTCCTATAGCGACTATTAATTTAGCAGTTGAAGCGATTAAAAATCCGAAGATCAATTCAGATCAAGAGAAAATTATTCGATATGCCAATATGATCCGAGACGAAAATAATAGAATGCATGCTCAGGTAGAAAATGTTCTTCAAATTTCAAAATTGGATAAAAATGAATTGGACCTCAAAATGGAAGAAGTCAATATTCACGAGATTATCGAAGATGCCATCGCGCATGTAGATCTTATTGTTAGCGATCGAAAAGGTTCAATTACAACTCATTTTGATCTTAAGATCACTGAGTTGATGGCCAGTGAAATGCATATGACCAATGTGATTGTCAATATTTTAGAAAATGCCTCAAAGTATTCGCCTGAGGTTCCCATAATCGATATATATACTCGAGAGAGAAACAATCAAATTGAGATTGCGATAAAAGATTGTGGAGCTGGTATGAGTAAACAAGTACTCAAACAGGTATTTGATAAATTTTATAGAGAACCCACTGGAAATATTCACAACATCAAGGGCCACGGTTTAGGATTGGCCTATGTAAAAAAAATTGTAGAGCTTCACAAAGGAACTGTTCACGCAGAGAGTGAAGTAGGCAAAGGAAGCACATTTTATATACACTTACCCTTCAAAAAATAATATCATGGAAACAGTAAACAAGAAAATACTTTTGGTAGAGGATGATCCAAATTTTGGAAGCATTCTCAGAGATTATTTGAGTATGAACGATTTCGATGTCGTTTTAGCTAAAAATGGAATGGAAGGATTTGAGAAGTTTAAAAAGGAAAATTTTGATATCTGTATTTTAGATGTCATGATGCCTTATAAAGATGGATTTACCTTAGCTAAAGAGATTCGAGAAAAAGACGAACATATTCCGATTGTTTTTCTGACTGCTAAGACCATGAAAGAAGATGTATTAAAAGGCTATAAGGCTGGTGCGGATGATTATTTAAACAAGCCTTTTGACTCTGAGGTCTTACTGATGAAACTCAAAGCTATATTACAACGTAAATCTTCAGCGGTCTCTACCGATAGCAATCAATTTGAATTTTTGATAGGAGAGTTTAACTTTAATTCTAAACTTCGGTTCTTAACCTTTCAAGATCAGGAATCTATTAAGCTCTCTCCAAAGGAAAACGAATTGTTGCGTCTTTTGGCGATCTATGAAAACGATTTAATGCCTAGAGAACTAGCATTGACCAAAATATGGAGAGATGACAATTACTTTACTTCAAGATCGATGGATGTGTATATCGCAAAACTCAGAAAGTATTTAAAATTGGATCCGAATGTTTCCATTTTGAATATTCACGGAGAGGGATTTAGATTGGTTGTCAAAAAAGAGGAGTAATTAGACTTCTTTTTTAAGTAGCTCTAAAGCTTGTTCTAAGGCTTGATCCCATGATACCCAATGGATTCTCTGGTTTTTTCTAAACCAGGTTCCTTGACGTTTGGCAAACCTTCTGGTATTTTTCTTTATTTCGCTAATTGCAGTTTCTATATCACACTCCTTGTCGAAATAAGAAAAAAACTCCTTGTATCCAACTGTGTTTAATGCGTTTAAGCTTTTGTGTTCTACTAAAGCTTTTGCTTCTTCTAGTAGTCCTTTTTGAATCATGAGATCAACTCGAACTTCTATTCTTTTGTAAACGATTGCTCTAGGAGCATCGATACCGATATAGATTGTTTTAAAAGGACGTTCTTTTTTACTTTTACCGATATAGGAGGAGTAAGGCTTGTTTTCTGTCATAGAGACCTCCAGGGCTCTTAAAATACGCATTGGGTTCTCTAGATCAACTTTTTTGTAATATTCAGGGTCAACTTCGTTTAATAGATCCTGTAAGTAGGGGAGCCCCTTTTCACTGAAATCTTTTTGAAGTGATTCCTTAATAGGAGATGGAACCTCAGGAAATTGATCCAATCCTTTGGTTAGTGCATCCACATAGAGCCCACTTCCACCAACAAGAACGACTATGTCCTTATTTTGAAATAATTCGTTTAAGCAGTCAAGTGCGTCTCTTTCAAAATCACCAACTGAATAATCTTGAAAAATACTGATGTGTTGTATAAAGTGGTGTTTTGCTAAAGCGAGTTCTTCCTTTGTTGGAACAGCAGTTCCTATACTCATTTCTTTGTAAAACTGTCTAGAGTCTGCAGAAATAATTTCAGTATTATAAGCGTTTGCCAACCCAATCGCAAGAGTTGTCTTGCCAATTGCCGTGGGTCCCACAACAGATATGAGTGTTTTTTGTGTCATAGTTTATGGCCGCAGTGATAACAATACACGGAATCATCTCGGTGTCCTTCTAAAGAACAGTTTTTACAGCTCTGGGTGTTGAGGTGAATCAAATCTTTTTTTTCTTTATTAAAGGCTATAGTTACAATTCCTGTGGGGACAGCGATGATTCCATAACCTAGAATCATGATGATTGTAGCAATAAATTGTCCAAAGGGAGTTTGAGGTGCAATATCGCCATAGCCAACAGTAGTCAAAGTGACGATGGTCCAGTATATACTTCTAGGAATGGAGGTAAATCCAGACTCATTTCCTTCGATTAAGTACATCAGGGTCCCTAATATGATTGAGAGTATGAGGACTGCGTAGATAAATACAGCAATTTTTGCTTTACTTTTCTTCAGTGCATTTAATAATATTGAAGATTCACCGATGAATTGAACTAATTTCAGAATTCTAAAAACTCGAAGTAAACGAAGAGCTCTAAGTGCTAAAAACACCTGAGACCCAGAGAATATATAGGATAAGTAGAGGGGGATTGTCGATAAAAAATCAATGACTCCATAGAAGCTGAAGATATATTTTTTTGGTCGTTCAATACAGATGATTCTTAGGATGTATTCAATAGTAAATAAAACAGTGATAACCCACTCTAAAAAGAGAAGCTCGTCGTGGTATTTTAAATCGATACTACTAACGCTCTCGAGCATTACAAGTATCACGCTAAAGAGAATCAAGAAAATTAAAGCTACGTCAAAGGCTTTTCCAGCTGGAGTATCAGCCTCGTATATGATTTCGTGTAATTTGTCTTTCCAATTCATATTAATCCTTTAGTTCCAGTACTTGGTACCGATATCTGTCGGTGTATCTGGTGATGATTTCATGTGAAGTTTCATCTGCCATCAGTGGGCTTATTAATCGTTTAACTATAGATTGCTTCGAGTGTTGTATATTGAGATTTCCAAATCCGTAACCTTTTAAATAACCGGCTTCGAGATAGATAAAACTCTTTTCACCATGAACTCTACCGCAATCTAAAATTACGACATTTTTTTCTTTGATTAAATCAAAGACGAGAGCCTTGTTTGGTTTTTTACGTCTTTTGTTAAACTTTGGTTTTGATTGAATGAGCAGTTGATGATAGATAAGTTCAATGATTAATTTGGAAGGATAATCCACAACTTCAATGCTTCGAAATTGTTTGCACAGTTGTTTGTGTCTTTTGGATTCACTAAAGAAGAGTTGGGTTGTTTTTTTGTGAATATCCTTGTCCTTTAACACGAATATGAGTTGTTCTTCTTTGTCGTAAAATTTGACTAATCCTTCACAATAGGGGATACTTTCCAGGGTATCCTGAAGTTTTGGGTTCAAAAGGCCTTTGTCATTTGATTTTACGGCAGACTTGAATAAACCAGTTTCCAAATCTTTGTCGAGTAATACTTGTAATAATTTTAAAGTTGCAAAGGCGTCAGCTTCTGCGCGATGGTGTTTTTTTAAAGGAATACCTAGGGATTTGGTCAGTTTACCCAAACTGTATGATTCTTCACCTGGTATCAGTTTTTTGGATAGTTCAACAGTACAGATAGTTTTTCGATTAAAATCATAACCCAGTTGCTGAAAACAATTCTTCAGGATTCGATAATCGAATTGAGCATTGTGAGCTACTAAGACAGCATCTTCGGTAATTTCAATAATGCGTTTAGCGATTTCATGAAACTTAGGAGCAGTGGCAACCATTCGATCGTTAATACCGGTAAGCTTGACAACAAAGGGTTGTATGGGTTTTTCAGGATTTACAAGACTAATCAATTGATCTATAATCTCACTGCCATTGTATTTGTAGATCGCAATTTCAGTAATTCCTTCTTCATTGAATTTACCTCCAGATGTTTCTATGTCTACAACACAATACATTAATGCTTGTAAAATCTCGCACCAAATATTGCCGATCCAACTCGTATCATGGTACTTCCTTCCTCTATTGCTAGTTGATAATCTCCACTCATGCCCATGGAAAGAATATCAAAATCTTCAAAAGCATTCTTTTGCCGCTCAAAGATTTGTTTTAAGCTAGAAAACTCAGCCTTTAGCTGATCTTCTTCAGAGGTAAAGGTGGCCATACCCATCAGTCCTCTGATGCGAACGTTACTCAATTCGTTGTAATAAGTAGAATTAATAAATTCTATAAGCTCTGCTTCGTCAAATCCAAACTTAGTGTCTTCTTGTGCGATATGCACTTGTAGTAAACAATCGATCACACGTTTGTTTTTCTTTGCTTGCTTGTCAATTTCTTGAAGTAATCGAACCGAGTCAACTGAGTGTATCAAGCTTACAAAAGGGGCGATGTATTTCACCTTATTTCGTTGAAGATGTCCAATCATATGCCACTCAATGTCTTTAGGGAGTGTTTCCCATTTTAAGACCAGTTCTTGAACCTTGTTCTCTCCAAAATCTCTTTGACCAGCTTGATAGGCCTCTGCTATGGCTTCATTGGGTTTTGTTTTAGATACAGCAACTAGGGTGACCGATTCTGGTAGTTCCGATATAAGTTGTTTTAAATCAGATGTTATTGACATTTAAAAAGCATTTATAATTTGTAAAGCGATATCGAGGGCTTTTTTACCATCCTCTAAGTTAACAATAGGTCTGGTATTTTCATCAATTGCCTTCGCAAAACTTTCCAATTCGTCTAATATGGCATTAGAAGTAGCTACTTTTGGGTTTTCAAAATAGATTTGTTTTTTGATTCCTTCGGCATTTTGTAAAATCATATCAAAATCTCCAGGGTTCTTAGGTGCATCTTTAATTTTGATGAGTTCCGATTTCTTTTCTAGAAAATCAATAGTGATGTAGGCATCCTTTTGAAATACACGAGTTCTTCTCATATTCTTTAGAGAAATTCTACTGGCTGTGAGGTTGGCGACACATCCATTTTCAAATTCGATACGCGCATTGGCAATATCTGGTGATTCACTGATGACAGAAACCCCACTAGCACTGATGGATTTGACCTCTGATTTTACAATGGATAATACAATATCAATATCGTGGATCATTAAATCCAATACTACGGGAACGTCTGTTCCTCTAGGATTAAATTCTGCAAGACGATGGGTTTCAATAAACATTGGATTGTTAAAATCATCTCGAACTGCGGTGAAGGCAGGATTAAAACGCTCCACATGACCGACTTGACCTATACAGTTGTATTGATCGCTTAATTCAATAAGTGATTGTGCCTCTTCAAGTGTTTTGGTAATAGGCTTTTCGATAAAAATATGCTTGCCTTTAGAGAGTGCATCTTTTGCAACCCGATAGTGTGCTAGAGTAGGAGTTACAATATCCACTACATCAACAGCATCAATGAGTTCACTGATCTTATCAAAATAGGTATATCCAAATTCTTCAGCTACTTTTTTAGCATTCGATTGATCGGGATCGTAGAAGCCTACAAGTGTATACAGGGATGATTGTGCTGCTAGTTTTAAGTGAATTTTACCGAGGTGACCTGCACCGAGAACTCCTATTTTAAGCATGTGTTTCGTTCTTTAATTTTTTGTATTGGCTAGGATTTATTTTCTAATAAGGGTACAAAGCTAAAATCTCCGAATTCTTTTTTCTCAAAGGAAGTAGCCGATATTCTTGTAAACAAGGTCATGATTTGAGTTTTATTTCCCACTGGAATGACTAATCTACCACCAATTTTAAGTTGTGCTAATAGTGGTTTAGGGACAAAAGGGGCTCCTGCAGTTACGATGATACTGTCAAAAGGAGCTTCTTCTACAAGTCCTTTGTAGCCATCTCCAAAAATCATTTTTTTGGGTTTGTAGCCTATTTTCTTAAAGAATAGGGAGGTCTTTTTAAAAAGTTCATTTTGACGTTCAATAGTATAAACCCGTGCTTTCAAAAACAGTAATACAGCAGTTTGATATCCAGATCCTGTACCAATTTCAAGGATTTTATCGTTTGCTTTAACAGCGAGTAGTTCAGTTTGAAATGCTACTGTATAGGGTTGAGAGATAGTCTGGTCGGCTGCTATAGGAAAGGCTTTGTCTTGGTAGGCGTGATCTTCAAAACTGGAGTCCAAAAACAAATGCCTAGGAATACTTTTTAACGCATTCAATACTGATCGATCTTTGATTCCTTTGGATTCTATAAGCTCAGCTAATTGTTTGCGTTTTCCTAAATGCTTTGAACTATCAATCATCAATACTAGCTATTTCTGGATTTTTTAACGCGATCTAACTGCCTTTTGGTGTCTCGATCTTTGATTACCTCTCTCTTGTCGTATTGTTTTTTACCTCTAGCTAAAGCTATTTTGAGTTTTGCAAGCCCTCGATCATTGATAAACAGGAGGGTAGGGACAATTGTTACCCCAGAGTTTTTAACTTCTTTGTGTAGTTTTTTAAGCTCTTTTTTATTGAGTAATAACTTACGTGCAGCTTTTGGCTTGTGATTGTAGTGTGTTCCCCAGGCGTATTCTTCGATCTGCATATTGACTACAAATAGTTCTCCTGCCTCATTGAATTCACAAAAACTTTCAGCAATAGAAGCCTTACCGATCCTGATGGATTTGATCTCCGTACCACTGAGAACAATTCCTGCGATATAGCTGTCCAAAAATTCATAGTTGAATTTGGCCTTTCTATTTTTGATTTGCACTCTTTTTTGCATGGATACAAAAATACTAACAATTGTGCAATGTGCCTTGTTTAATCCACAAAGATTCTAACAACATTTGCACTTCCATTTTCAAGTTGAACAATAAAGAGGGAATGATGATCTCCTTCACTTATATCTTCAAATTGAGGATGTCCGAGTAGATGATTGGTGTGACCTGGAACGGTATTCGAATGACCTACAAGCAGGAGGTTTTTGCCTAAATTGTTGTTTACGATTGATGCTACTGCCTCATTAGAGGGGGTATAACTTTTAACTTTTAGATTCTTTTCTAGTGCTATCTCTTTGACGGTTTCCTCTGTTCGATGGTAGGATGTAGAATAGATATCATCTAAGGGTATGTCCTTAAAGAAGTTAGCCCATGTATGGCTGCGGTGAACTCCTTTAGTATTCAGGTGTGGATTTCGATCAGAGGGATCTATTTTGACTTTTTCGGAATGCCTAATCAAATAGATTGTGGTTGTCTGTTGAGCGAATACACTATGACTACTTAGAAATAGCAGTACTCCTAAGCTAATTTTGATAAATGATTTCATGATTAATTTTTATTGATTTCTTTTTCAATCAACAGATTGATATACGCAACCGTATTTTTTAGAAACTTCACATCCTGAGTAATAGTAGACATACTCACAGCTCCCATGATCATCGTAAAGAGTTGTCTCGCAAATTGAGAAGCCTTGATGGGAATATGAAACGCTTTGGTTTGTTCACCTTCTTCCAAAATGTTGGTGATAATCGTTCTGATTTCATTGATGGTTTCCCTTACGGCTTTCAAGAGTTCAGGATTGGTTTGGTTGGAGTCAACTCCTACATTGAGTATGGGGCAACCACCAATTGGATCTGAAAACAAATTGTAATGAGCGTAAAAATCTGTAAAGGCAAAGAGTTTGTCTTTTGGGTTATCTAATTGATTAACTGCTTCTTTGATAGCTGAAATCAACAGGCCTTTATTGTGTTCAAATGCTTTGAGTGCTAATTCTTCTTTGTTTTTGAAATTACCGTAAACAGCTCCTTTGGTAAGTCCAACAGCAGAAGTGATATCGCTTAAACTTGTAGCAGAATAACCCCTTTGATTGAATAGGGGAGCAACAGTCTCAATAATATACTGAGTGGTTCTTTCTGCTTTTGTAGGCATGGGTTAATTTTTCACTAATATAAAAAAAAGGAGGCATAAACCTCCTTTTAAATTTTTGAAAATTTGAATTTACAAATGCACTTCTTGATTTCTAAATACCAATTGGTCTTCAAATGCATCAATTAATACCACTGAGTCTTTACTTATTTTTTGACTCAAGATCTCTTTTGAAAGAGCATTGGTAACCTTCTTTTGAATGATTCTCTTAATAGGTCTCGCTCCGTAATGTGGATCAAATCCCGCTTGAACTAAATAGTCGATAGCCTGATCGGTAGCATCGATTGTGATCTCTTGTTTAGAGAGCATTCTTTTGAGAAGATCAATTTGTAATCGAACAATTTGCTTGATTGCATCTCGATCGAGTGGTGTAAACATGACGATGTCGTCAATTCTGTTTAAAAACTCTGGTCGCACCGATTTTCTGAGTAATTCCAACACAGCAAACTGAGATTTTTCTGAGGCCTTTTCCAAATCTTTTTCACTGTCGAAGTATTCCTGAATCAATTGAGATCCTATGTTGGAAGTCATAATGATGATGGTGTTCTTAAAGTCAGCGATACGTCCTTTATTGTCTGTTAAACGTCCTTCGTCAAGCACTTGTAACAAAACATTAAAAGTATCTGGGTGCGCCTTTTCGATCTCATCGAGCAATACCACAGAATAAGGTTTTCTACGAACCGCTTCTGTCAATTGACCACCTTCGTCATATCCTACATACCCCGGAGGAGCACCAACTAGTCGACTCACCGAATGCTTTTCTTGATATTCACTCATATCGATACGCGTCATAGCGTTCTCGTCATCGAAGAGGTAAGCGGCTAGTGTTTTGGCAAGCTCTGTTTTACCAACCCCTGTAGTTCCCAAGAAAAGAAATGAACCAATAGGTCTGTTCTGATCTTGTAAACCAGCTCTAGATCTTCGAATAGCATCTGATACAACTTCGATGGCCTCATTCTGACCAACCACTCTTTTGTGTAAAACATCTTCTAATTGGAGTAGTTTATCGATCTCTGTCTGTAACATTTTACTCACTGGGATGCCTGTCCATTTAGCGACCACATCTGCAATATCTTCCTTAGTAACTTCTTCTTTTATTAAACTGTTGGAAGCATCTTGCTCATCCAAAACACCTTGAAGCGATTCGAGTTTTTCTTGTGCTTCTTTGATCTTACCGTATCTCAATTCTGCAACCTTAGCGTAATCACCGCTTCGCTCTGCTTTTTCAGCTTCTAACTTGAAGCTTTCAATAGCTTGTTTTTGTTTTTGAATTTCATCGACTAAGTTTTTTTCCTGTTCCCACTGACTGAAGATTGTTCCTCGTTCTTCTTTTAAATTGGCGAGTTCTGCGTTCAATGATTTGAGCTTGGAGGTGTCTTTTTCCTTGCTGATTGCTGCAATTTCAATTTCTAACTGCATGATTCGACGATCTAATTGATCCAACTCCTCAGGTTTGGAATTAATTTCCATTCTGAGTTTAGAAGCTGCTTCGTCCATTAGGTCAATCGCCTTGTCTGGTAAGAATCGATTGGTGATATAACGCTGTGATAGATTAACCGCAGCAATAACCGCTTCATCGCGAATTTGAACCTTGTGATGGGCCTCGTATTTATCTTTGATTCCTCTAAGGATTGAAATCGCACTTTCGATATTGGGTTCATCAACCACTACCTTTTGAAATCTTCGCTCAAGTGCTTTGTCTTTTTCGAAGTACTTTTGATACTCATCTAGAGTAGTTGCTCCGATGGCTCTGAGTTCTCCTCGAGCTAAGGCAGGTTTTAAGATGTTGGCAGCATCCATGGCTCCCTCACCACCTCCAGCGCCTACCAGCGTGTGAATTTCATCGATAAATAATACGATGTCTCCATCGGCAGTTGTAACTTCTTTGATCACTGATTTTAATCGCTCTTCAAACTCTCCCTTGTATTTTGCACCAGCAATTAAAGCCCCCATATCTAGAGAGTATATGGTTTTCTCTTTGAGGTTTTCAGGTACGTCTCCAGAAACGATACGATGCGCTAAGCCTTCAGCAATCGCTGTCTTACCCACTCCAGGTTCACCGACAAGCATAGGGTTGTTCTTAGTTCTTCTTGAAAGAATTTGAAGTACTCTTCTGATTTCTTCGTCACGACCAATTACTGGATCTAATTTTCCGCTATCTGCAAGACTGTTTAAATTCTTAGCGTATTTTTCCAAGGCGTTATAGGTCGATTCAGCATCCTGAGATTTTACCGATTCTCCCTTTCTGAGTTCTTGGATCGCTTTGATAAGATCTGCTTCTTTGATTCCTTGATCCTTAAGGATTTGAGAAACCTTTGAGTTAGATTTTAAAACACCAATTAAAAGGTGTTCTAGTGTGATATATTCATCTTTGAGGTTTTTAGCTGCAGCAGTTGCCTCTTGTAGTGCTCTTGCTCCTGACTTTGATAATTGAACCTCACCACCCTTAACTTTAGGGAATCGCTCGATTTCTTTATCGACGATTTGATTGATCAATGTACTGTTAATAGCCATTTTTTTCATTAAAAAAGGCAGTACATTTTCATCCACTAAAAATAGGGCTTTATAGAGGTGTTCGCTTTCGATCAGCTGATGTGAAAGACTCATTGCTATGCTCTGAGCCTGACCAATTGCTTCCTGTGCTTTTATGGTGTAATTATTAAATTGCATATGTTCAAAATGTTGTGTTAATACTTTATATTTGCAAATTCTAATTTCAATTATCTTACCAAGATTAAAAAAAAGACAATATGTCTGTTAAACACTTGATTTTAAAGACATTTTGTCACATATAAAGTAAATTATGAGCTTTTTAAAAAAACTTACATCCCGATCAACATCACCTTCAGATCAAGAAGCTGTAGTTGAAACTGTTCAGTGGAAATTAACCAATTCGGAGCAGGAATTGGATTTAATCGATGAGCAATCCAAACAAAAGCCACAGATCCTATTTAAACATTCCACTCGTTGTGGAGTGAGTTCTATGGTACTCAGAAGATTTGAAAGACAACCACAACAAGTAATATCAGGTATGGATTTTTATATGGTGGACCTTATCTCCAATCGAGAGGTGTCCAATGCAATAGCAGCTCGTTATGGTGTCATGCATCAATCGCCTCAGCTGATCATCCTAAAAAATGGAACTGCTGTACACAACGATTCACATTACGATATAACTACTGTTGAGTTAGGACAGTATCTCTAGATGTTTAAAAGCACGTTAATAACTCATTGTAGTTTATTATCAGAAATGCTTTCGATTAATAATTCAATCATTATTTTTGTCCTTTAAAATAAAAATTTATGGAACGCGATCAGATCATTTTCGATTTAATAAAAGAGGAAGAGAAACGCCAATTAGAAGGATTGGAACTCATTGCCTCTGAAAACTTTGTAAGCCCACAAGTAATGGAGGCTGCAGGTAGTGTACTGACTAATAAATACGCAGAAGGTTACCCAGAAAAGCGCTATTACGGTGGTTGTCAAGTGGTCGATCAAGTGGAGCAGCTCGCTATTGATAGAGCTTGTGAGTTATTTGGAGCTGAATACGCCAATGTTCAGCCTCATTCTGGATCTCAGGCCAATGCTGCTGTATATCACGCTTGTTTAAAGCCTGGTGATACGATTCTAGGGTTTGATCTTTCTCATGGAGGTCACCTTACTCATGGTTCTCCAGTTAACTTTTCAGGAAAACTATACAACCCAGTATTTTACGGCGTTGAAAAAGAAACAGGTCGTTTAAACTATGACAATATCCAAAAGATTGCTGAAAAAGAGCAACCTAAACTAATTATTGCAGGTGCTTCAGCATATTCAAGAGAAATTGATTACAAGCGTTTTAGGGAAATTGCAGATTCAGTTGGAGCGTTACTTTTAGCAGACATCGCTCACCCAGCTGGACTTATAGCGAAGGGTATATTAATGGATCCAATTCCACATTGCCATTTTGTAACGACAACCACTCATAAAACCCTTAGAGGACCAAGAGGAGGATTGATCTTAATGGGTAAAGATTTTGATAACCCATTTGGTATTACTCTTAAGGATGGCACCCCTAGGAAAATGTCTGCTTTAATAAACTTAGCAGTATTTCCAGGGAATCAAGGTGGTCCCTTAGAACATATTATCGCTGCTAAGGCAATTGCCTTCGGAGAAGCTTTAACAGATGAGTACTTACACTATATGATTCAGGTTCGCAATAATGCTCAAGCCATGTCTGAAGCATTTGTGAAAAGAGGATACGATATCATTTCAGGGGGTACAGATAACCATATGATGTTGATTGACCTTCGCAATAAAAACATCACAGGTAAAGAAGCTGAAGCGGTATTAGTTCAGGCGGATATTACTTCGAACAAAAATATGGTTCCATTTGATGACAAATCACCATTTATCACATCAGGTATTCGTTTTGGAACAGCAGCTATTACTACTAGAGGTTTGAAAGAAGCTGATATGGAAACAATCGTATCACTTATCGATAAGGTTCTTATGAATAAAGAAGATGAGGCTCTAATTTCAGAGGTTAGAGCTCAGGTAAACGAGCTTATGTCGAACAGACCTTTGTTTGTAGCTTAAGAAATTTATTAGATTAAAAATAGTAACCGCTTTGGGAGACCGAGGCGGTTATTTTTTTTCAACTATTTTAACTTCAAAGAGTTGATCCCATTTTTTACCAGTCACAAAGAATGTTTTGCGATCTGGGTGATAGGCAACTCCATTGAGTACATCTAAAGCAGGATGTTGACTAACCTTTTCTTTTAGACCGCCAAAATTGATGACTCCTTCAATAGCACCTGAGTTAGCATCGATAATCATCATGCTTTCTTTAAGGTATACATTGGCGTATATTTTGCCATCGACGTATTCCAGTTCATTGGTTTTATTAAAAAATGATTTGTTGGTAACAGTCTGTATTTTATCTTCTTCTATAAGGCTGTTGGAATTCAACTTCCAAATATTCTGAGTTCCATCGCTCTTGTAAATTTGGTTGGATGTATCATGGGTGAGTCCCCAACCTTCTTTGCTCTGTCCGTAGGTGAATTCTCCAATCTTGTTAAAATCTAAATCGAAGAGATAGCCTATTTTAGACTGCCAAGTCAACATATATATGGTATCGTTGATAATCGTGATTCCTTCCCCAAATACAGTTGGATCTAAATCGATCTTTTTTAGCACTTTACCTGTCGTATAATCTACTTTTCGAAGCGAAGATGCTCCTCTTAGTCCAGTGCTTTCATAGAGTACACCCTTGTAAAATTCTAATCCTTGTGTAAAAGCCGTTTGATCGTGAGGGTACGTAGCAACAAGTTCATAAGTGTAGATTTTTGGGGCTTTGTCGTTAAATACTTGGATGGTTTTTGAATCTTTGTAAGTCTTTCCCTCGTAGTCGATATCGTAAGAGAGCTTTAGAGTTCCTAGCTGCTCCGTATTTAGAGTAATGCTGTCATTGTTGAATTCAATAGGTGAGTTGTTTAACTCAAAACGAATAGCTTCAATTGAATGCTCTTCAGGATTGTTGATTTTTACCTTCAATTGGTCATTTTTTTGATAGCTCTTTTGATTGGGTTGCAATACAAGTTCAAATACTTTTGTGTTGGTATTGGAACTACCACAGGATAGATTGATTAAAAGGGCGAATACGATTCCAAATTGATACAGCTTCATAGAATTGGACTAACTATTAAAAAAGTTAAAATTAAGGATGTAATTCGATTGTGCAAAATATAAAAGGATGTATATTTGCAGCGGGCAAGTCCTACACGACCAGCTCCCCCAGAATCCCCCAGGGTGGGAACGCAGCAAGGGTATGGGGTTGTAGCGGTGCGATGTAGATCGCTTGCCCTTTTTTATTTTCCTTTCTTCTTATGGTAGTATAATCAGTTTTACTTAATTTGCTACTAGAAAATTATACTACATGAGCAAAGTTGTACTGATTACCGGAGCTTCTTCAGGAATAGGTAAATCGATTGGAGTTTTTCTCTCAAACAAAGGATATAAAGTTTACGGAACAGCTAGGAATCCAAAAAACTACCCTAATCATAAAGAATTTCCGTTATTAGCCTTAGATGTTACTGATCAGACGAGTATTCGACTATGTGTCAGTGAACTCAGAGAATTGGAAGGAAGGGTTGATGTATTGGTTAACAACGCTGGTATGGGAATCACTGGAGCACTTGAAGAGACCCCACTCAATGAAATTGATCGTGTTATGGATACCAATTTTAAGGGACCTATGAGAGTTATCAATGCTGTAGTTCCATCGATGAGATTCAATAACAGTGGGTTGATCATCAATATTACTTCAGTCGCTGGATATATGGGATTACCATATAGAGGTGTTTATTCCGCTACTAAATCAGCTTTTGAAATGATTACCGAGGCTTACCGAATGGAGCTAAAAGCTTTTGGAATTCAAATGTGCGCTTTAGCACCAGGAGATTTTGAAACCAATATTGCCGCTGGAAGATTTCATACGAAGGTCGATGAAAAATCCCCTTATCATCCTCAATACCGAGATGTTTTAAAACAGATGGATGATCATGTTAAAGGGGGAAAAGATCCTGTTGCAGTAGCTCGTAAAGTTGAAAAGATCATCAACACTGAGAATCCTAAGGTTCATTATGTAGTGGGGAGTCCACTTCAAAAATTCTCTTTAATTTTAAAAAAAATATTGCCTTCAAAAACCTACGAGCGTATGTTGATGAATCATTATAAAATTTAAATCCTCATTACTTAACTATACAATAGAAGTTCTATCTTTGAACTATATTTTAAAAATAACACCTCATGAAATTTTTTATCGATACTGCTAATTTAGATCAAATTAAAGAAGCCCAATCACTTGGAATCTTAGACGGAGTAACTACAAACCCATCATTGATGGCTAAAGAAGGAATCACGGGACAAGAGAATATTTTACAACACTATGTAGATATCTGCAATATCGTCGATGGGGATGTGTCTGCTGAAGTGATTTCTACAGATTTTGAAGGAATGGTAAGAGAAGGAGAGGCTCTAGCTGCGCTTCACGATCAAATCGTTATTAAATTACCGATGATTAAAGATGGGGTTAAGGCTTGCAAGTATTTTTCTTCTAAAGGAATCAAGACCAATGTAACTTTAGTTTTTTCTGCAGGGCAAGCATTACTTGCCGCTAAAGCTGGAGCAACCTATGTATCACCTTTTATCGGTCGTTTAGACGATATCTCAACAGATGGTCTTCATCTTATCTCAGAAATTCGTCATATTTTTGACAACTATGGGTTTGAAACAGAAATCTTGGCAGCATCAGTTCGTCACACCATGCACGTTATTGACTGTGCAAAAATTGGTGCTGATGTCATGACTGGACCTCTTTCTTCAATCGTTGGACTGTTGAAACACCCCCTTACAGATAGTGGTCTCGCTCAGTTTTTGGCAGACTATAAAAAAGGAAACTAAGACTAATTATTCCTCCCAAAAAGAAGTTAGAAGATTAGCGAACGCATCTTCGATAAAACCGTCTTGTAGAATGATACTCTTATATGGATTGTCTATAACAAGGCGGTTTTGTATATCGTATTGTGGAGCATAGAATTGGTATTCAGAATTGAGTCGAGAGTCTCTGACTAACGAGCGCCATCTGTAATCATTGTCATTAGGACTGATTCCAATAAATGTGTACTCTGGATAATTTTTTTCTAGTTGTTTAACACGTTCTTGAATCTTGTAAAAAGTGGACTCATAGTTCGGTGACCAGAAGTATAGGACCACTTTTCTGTTTTTAGAAATTTGATTTAAATCGGTTCGAATACCTTTGTAAGAAACAATTTCAATTGAAGGAACTTCTCTTTTAGGTTGAAGATTTAGAATATTTTGATAGACATCTTCAATTTCATTGAAGTGTGTATTATGCGCTGAGTATTTTGAAAATATTTTGTGAAAATCTTCAATATTTTCTCTTGAATCACGAGACTTAATGTAGTATTGAATAGCGATGTTTCTATAGAGGTTGTCTTTGAGTCGCTTGTCAATATCAAGGGAGTCAACAACGAATAATTTGTGTTTGTTGAAGTGAACGATTTGATTTTGAACAATAGGCTGTGGACAGTTTTCATTACAGTTTAAATAAGCTAAATTGCCCAGTTGATACTTCATATAACTGTAGTAGGGGCTGTAAAAGTACAAATCTTTGTGATTGAGTTTTAGATCTTTGCGATAGCTGTAAAAGTCTTTAGGGAGCTTGATGTGATTGTGTGTTTTTCTATTGACTTTGTGAAAGAAGGGGTATTTTTCTTTGAAGACATAAACGTTGTAATCGATAGATGCTTTGATGATATCCAATGCTTTTGGGCTCAATTTGATCTCAACTTCTAAATCACTGAGCATTTGGAGTTTTTTGTCTCTTAGAGATTTAATTTCAAGATCAAAGGCTAGAGGATTAAGGTCGTAAAGTGAATTCATTTGAACTTCTTCCGCTTCTTTTTGAAGGAGGAGTTCCACTAAAAAGTTATTGACCTCTGCACCTTTTCCTGAAAACATTAAGGATTCGTCAAATGCAAAGGTGTTTAATCTCAGATTTAAACTGTCCCCCTTTTGCAGATAGATATAATTGAATTCCGGCTCGTGATAAAAGTGATATAATCCCTCTTCTAAATCTTTAAATTTAATATTAAAGTGATTATTGTGATCTAATTGAGCGGAATCGATAACCTTGTCATCTTTAAATAAAATGAGGTAGTCTGAAGTGGGATTGACTATTTCACCTCCAATATATACCTTGGAAGCAGAGCGGTCAATACTACCACAGCTGATGGCGAGTATAAATCCAATAAGAATTCCGAGTTGTTTCACTAGCACATTTTATTGTAATCAAATTTAATACAGTTAAAATTAGCTCTGTGTTAATAGGTAGTTAAAAGACTCCAAAATTAATTTATATACAATGTTATTGCAGGGCCCTAGATTATGTGTATTTTTGCACAAATTTTTTCGATATGTTATCAGTTTCTAATTTATCCATTCAATTTGGAAAACGCGTATTATTCGACGAGGTAAATGTAACTTTTACACAGGGTAATTGTTATGGAATTATCGGTGCTAACGGTGCCGGTAAATCAACATTTCTAAAGGTGGTTTCAGGACAACAAGACAGTACTTCCGGTCATGTTCACTTAGAACCTGGAAAGCGTATGTCGATCTTGGAACAAAATCACAATGCCTACGATGCTGATACGGTACTCGACACAGTACTTAAAGGAAATAAAGTACTTTATAAGATCAAGCATGAAATCGATGCACTTTATGCGGATTACACTGATGAAAATGCTGAAAAGATTGGAGAGCTTCAGGTACAATTTGAAGAAATGAATGGTTGGAATGCCGATTCAGAAGCTGCAGCACTTTTGTCGAATCTCGGAATCAAAGAAGACAGTCACTACAGTTTGATGAGTGATATTGATCCAAAATTAAAAGTGAGAATACTTTTAGCACAAGCGCTTTTTGGAAATCCTGATGTACTCATCATGGATGAGCCTACTAACGACTTGGATTACGAAACGATCAATTGGTTGGAAAACTTCTTGGCTGATTACGAAAACACAGTGATTGTGGTATCTCACGACCGTCATTTCCTAGACGCTGTTTGTACTCATATCGCTGATATCGACTTTGGAAAAATCAATCTGTATTCTGGTAACTACACCTTTTGGTATGAGAGTAGTCAGTTAGCAGCTAGACAACGAGCACAACAAAACAAAAAGGCTGAAGAAAAAGCTAAGGAACTTCAGGAGTTTATCTCTAGGTTTAGTGCCAATGTTGCCAAGAGTAAACAAGCGACTTCTAGAAAGAAAATGCTTGACAAACTCAACGTCGCTGAAATCAAGCCTTCAAGTAGACGGTATCCTGCTATTATTTTTGAACGTGAACGTGAAGCAGGAGATCAAATATTAAATATTGAAAATCTATCAGCGACATCAGAAGATGGTGATTTGTTGTTTAAAGATATCAATCTAAACCTAGCAAAAGGAGATAAAGTAGCCTTGATATCAAGAGATGCAAGAGCGACTACGGCTTTTTATCAAATAGTCAATGGAAATAAGAAAGCTGATAGTGGTGTATTTCAATGGGGAGTAACCACACTTCAATCTTATTTGCCAGCTGACAATAGTGAGTTCTTCAATGAAAATATCAGTTTAGTAGACTGGTTGCGTCAATGGGCGAAGACTGAAGAAGAAAGAGAAGAGGTTTACGTTCGCGGATTCCTCGGAAAAATGCTCTTTAGTGGAGAAGAGGCACTTAAAAAATCAACTGTTCTTTCGGGAGGAGAAAAGGTGCGTTGTATGCTCAGTAGAATGATGATGCTAAGAGCTAACGTTCTAATGTTGGATGAACCGACAAACCATTTGGATTTAGAGAGTATTACAGCTTTTAACAATTCGCTTAAAAACTTTAAAGGAACCGTTCTTTTAACGACTCATGATCACGAGTTTGCACAAACCGTAGCCAATAGAATTGTAGAAATAACTCCAAATGGAATCATCGACAGATATCTGAGCTTTGACGAGTATATGAACGATAAGGCGATTAAAGATCAAAGAGATAAGATGTACAGCTAATTATCTTAGCTGCGCATCAAAATCTTTTTCAAAACACTCCTGTAATTTCGACATGATCTTATCGATCTGCTTGTCTGTAAGTGTGCCTTCTTGATCTAAAAGTGTAAAACTCAATCCATAAGATTTTTTACCCTTAGGAAGATTGTCACCTGTGTAAACATCAAATAGACTAACCGCCTTTAAGAACTTGCGTTCAGAGTTAAAAGCTGCAGTTCTAAGACTTTCAAATTGATGTTCCTCTGGAATTAAGAGAGCAAAATCTCTATTGACTTCAGGGTATTTGGGAATTTCTTTGAATTGAATTTCTCCTCTAGGAATTAGCGTTAGGATGTGGTCCCAATTAAAATCAGCATAAAGCACCTCCTGTTTAATGTCAAATTTACTGAGCAGAGATTTCTTTACAATTCCAAAACTGACCAGTTCTCGTTTTTTATAAGCATAGGTAAGGCCTTCAGAAAAAAGTTCTGTTGATGCTTGATGATTTTTGTTGAATTGTACCCCCAATCGAATTAATGTATTTTCGACGACAGATTTTAGATAAAAGAAATCAGAAGCTCTCTCTAAACTATTCCACGAATCAACTTCTCTGTTTCCAGTAATATATACTGCAAGGTGTTTTTGTTCATGAAATTTCTCTTCATTTTTAGAGTAAGTCTTACCAAATTCAAAAAGTTTGAGATTTGATTTTCTTCGGTTGATATTGTATGCAAGTGTTTCCAACCCAGTAAACAACATCGTTGTTCTCAAGGTTGATAGATCTCTAGATAGTGGATTAAGCATACTTACAGCTTCACCATCGAGGGGTAATGACTCTAGATATTTTTCAGATGATAAACTATTGGTCATGATTTCATAGAAACCTTGAGATGCCAATAAATTACCGATACTGTTTTGTACTTTGTGGTCGTCAAACACAGACATTTTTGCTGTAGAAGCATTGACTTTAGTACTAAATTCTATGTTATTGTAACCGTAAACTCTTAGAATTTCTTCGATTACATCAACTTCTCTTTGAACATCAGTTCTGTAAAAAGGAATGGTGAGTCCCATTCCCGTTTCAGTTACATTGTTGACTTTGATTTCTAAAGAAGCTAGAATGGATTTGATCACTTCCCTCGGAATTTCCTGACCAATTAAGGAATTAATTCGATCAAAGGTCAAAAATACCTGATGGTCTTCTTTCTTTTTAGGGTAGAGATCTTCTATGTCTGAGCTGATGGTTCCACCAGCTAATTCTTTGATTAAGATGGCAGCTCTTTTAAGAGCGAAATCAACTAAATCAATATCGATTCCTCTTTCAAATCTAAATGATGCATCGGTACTGAGCCCATGTCTTTTTGCAGATTTGCGAATACTTACTGGATTAAAGTAAGCAGATTCTAAGAAAATCGCTTTAGTGTCCTCTGTAACCCCTGAGTTCTTGCCTCCGAATACACCAGCTAAACACAGCGGTTTTTCAGCGTCACAGATCATTAGATCTTCAGCATCTAAGCTACGCTCAATATCATCAAGAGTTGTGAACTTTGTTCCTGCTTCCAGTGTTTTAACAATAATTTTATTGCCCTTAATTTTATCGGAGTCAAAAGCGTGAAGGGGTTGCCCTAAATCGTGAAGCACGTAATTGGTAATATCGACAACGTTGTTTTTAGGGTTAATTCCGATAGCTTTTAGCCTGTTTTGCAACCAATTAGGACTTGGTTTAATGGTTAAATCGGTAATGGTTACTCCACAGTATCTCGGAGCTAATTCAGGATTGCGAACATCGATAGGTATTTGATGATTTCTTTTGTCAACAGTAAAATTCATCACCGAAGGGGTTATGATTCCTTTGGTGATACCTTGTTGAATAAGACCAGCTCTTAAATCTCTGGCAACTCCAAAGTGACTCATAGCATCCGAGCGATTTGGAGTAAGTCCTATATCAAAAATTTGATCACTTTCTACTTTAAAAACTTGACTGCAATGGGTTCCAGGTTCTAATTCTGAATCTAGAATCATAATGCCATCATGAGAATTTCCTAATCCTATTTCATCTTCAGCACAGATCATTCCTTGACTCAGTTCACCTCTAATCTTTCCTTTTTTGATCACCCATGACGCTCCTTCTGGAGTATAAAGCGTAGTGCCGACTGTTGCGACAGCAACCTTTTGTCCTTTAGCTACATTGGGTGCCCCACAGACAATTTGAAGTGGTTCATCTCCGCCTATAGATACTGTTGTTAAGCTCAAACGGTCTGCATTTGGGTGTTTTTCACATGTCAGTACTTCTCCAACAACAACACCTTGTAGGCCGCCTTTTACAGATTCAAAATCACTAACACCTTCAACTTCTAAGCCAAGATCAGTCAATAGAGTTGCTGTTTTATCAGCATTCCAGTCAATTTCAATAAATTGTTTTAACCAGTTGTACGATATTTTCATTTGAGTAATTCTACGTTCGGATATCCGAAATTTACAAAGCACAAATATAAGCAATGACCAGTCTCTACAGAAATTTAAAAATAGATATGTGATAGATTCTTATCTTTGGATATAAAAATATCCCTATGAGAGCCTGTTTTAGTTTCGTAATTAGCATTTTTCTTTTTTATTCCTGTTCTAATTCATCTATTGTGCCAACATTAGGAACGTATAGAGCGGAAATGATAACAGTCGACAATTCCGTGTTGCCTTTTAAATTTGAATTGTTAAAGAGCTCTGAACAGCTAATTATGAAGGTGGAAAATGATAAAGAAACCCTTATCTATGAAGAAATTCAAATTTTTGGAGATTCTATTCGAATCGATATGCCACCTTTTGATGCTGTAATTATAGCTCAAATTGGAGAAGGTCGTCTCAATGGAAGATACCTCAAAGAAGAATCGGGAAGAGAAACCCCTTTCAGTGCCTATTTAAATATGTCACCTAAATTTGAATCGACTAAAAAAGCAAATTTTGATCTCAGTGGTAACTACAAAACTATTTTTAGACCTGAAAAACCTTATCCTGGATTAGGGATCTTTTCACAGAATGGAAATGAGGTTTCAGGTACTTTTAGAAAAAACTCTGGGGATAATCGCTTTTTGTCTGGAATTGTAAGTGGTGATTCGATTTTGCTTTCGACATTTGACGGCGCGCACCCGTATTTGGTTAGAGCTGAAAAAAAAGGAGATACTATTTATGGCAATCTATACTACGAAAACCATTCGGTAACTGAATTTTGGATGGTTCGAGACGATACTTATCAATTAGCTGAAGCCAAAGAGCTCACCAAATTAAACGAAGGCTACGATCGAATCGACTTTAGCTTTAAAAGTCCTGATGGGAATATGGTTAGTTTAAGTGATGATCAATTTAAGGATAAGATTGTCGTAGTTCAAATCATGGGAACTTGGTGTCCTAATTGCTTGGATGAAACTAAGTTCTTTCTATCCTATATCAAAGAGAATCCATCTGAGGATTTAGCATTTATAGGACTTAGTTTTGAAAGTGCACGAAGTGAAGAGCGAGCGATGATGAGAATTCAAAGAATGATCGATAAACTGGAGATTCCTTATCCAGTATTGTTAGCTCAATACGGAAGTACTGATACACAGCTAGCTCAAGAAAAATTACCGATGTTGGATGGAATACGATCGTATCCAACGATGATTGTTATTGATAAATTGGGAAAAGTTCATTCTATTCACACTGGATTTAATGGACCAGCAACAGGAAAGGCTTACGAAGACTTTAAAAGGGAGTTTGATGAGGAAATTAAAAGTCTAATGAACAACTAAATAATAGTTGATCTACCCAATCCAATATTTTCAATATTGAAATTGTAAACATCGTCAGACTCTTTGATCGCTTCCGATAAATAATCTCCTATGGTTGAACAGAAGTGATTTTCTGAAAGCTGATACGAGGAGTCTACTAAATTGTTGTTGATAGCTGATTGAATCGCTCTCATAATCGATAAAGCTTCCTCGTTTAAACCAAACCTAGACAACAAAAGAGTAGCGGCATATATAGCAGCCAAAGGATTGGTTCGATCAGATTCAAGAGCCTTAGGAATGCTGATCAATGGTTCAAATAAGTTACTGTGAATACCGTCGTGAGCCTCTGGTAATAAGGCTGCAGTTCCAGTGAGTACTTTGGATTGAGCTGCTAGAATTTCACCTAAAAAGTGATCGCTTAACAGGATATCAAACTCTTTGGATTTGACCAACATTTTTTCAATGGCCTTAGCAATACTAATAATTTCAATACTCACCGATGGATAACTCTGTCCGATTCTCTTTACAGTGTTCTGCCAATAAGAATTTGAATCTTCTAAGTGATCAGGATTGATTAGTGTCAATTTTTTCTTTCTGTTTTTTGCAGTTCTAAATGCTAAGTGAATCATTTTTTCAATATGATTCTCAGAGTACTTATAACGTCCCAAACCTAATTTTAAAGCAGAGTGCTGCTTTTGAGTTGGGTTTGCCTTGAAATGAATAAATTCATAAAGGGCAGCTAAATCTTCTTTGAAAACTCCTTGAGATCCTAAATTTTTTAGGGGCAATGTCGCTTTGATACTCACGTATAAATCGAGAACATCTGTTAATGTTAAATGCTTTAATTCAGGGTTTTCGAGCTCAAATCTTCTAGTGATTTTAACGCTAGATAATACTGCGTCAGAGCTTTTTAATAGTTGAATATCCTCATTGCTGAGAGTTATTTTACCCCCCTCAAATGGTTTGCTGAGATGCGTATAGGTGAAATTGTGATTGAAGTTTTCACTGATCGCATCTAAACATTTTAAAGCCTGTTGTAGGACTTCAGAACCCGTACCAGGAGTAGATAAGGTCGTAATGTTAATATCCATACTAAATGTTGATCTTACTATCTTTGATGATATCGTGAATATCTTCGTCGAGTACTTCTTTCTTGCGATCTGCGTATTCTAAAAAGACTTTATAAACATCATCCAATTGTAATTTAGTAAGTTCATAACCGACTAGCTTCGCCCTGTATGCTAAAGCAGCACGACCTGAACGAGCTGTTAAAACAATTGAAGACTCATTAACTCCTACATCATGAGGATCGATAATCTCATAAGTTTCACGGTTTTTTATTACACCGTCTTGGTGAATTCCTGAAGAGTGAGCAAATGCATTAGCTCCAACAATTGCTTTGTTGGGTTGTACAATCATTCCCATATGGTGAGATACCATTTGCGAGGTGCTGTACAATAATTTTGAATTGATATTGGTGTCTAAATTGAGATAGGGATGTTGTCTCATAATCATTACCACTTCCTCTAAAGATGTATTTCCCGCGCGTTCTCCAATACCGTTGATGGTACATTCGATTTGACGTGCTCCATTAATGACCCCTTCTATTGAATTTGCAGTAGCCAATCCTAAGTCGTTATGACAGTGACAAGACAATACTGCTTTGTCAATACCAGTAACATTTTCCTTTAAATAATTAATTTTTGCTCCGTATTCATGAGGTAAGCAATATCCAGTGGTATCTGGAATATTTAATACCGTAGCACCAGCCTTAATAACTTCTTCACAAACTCTAGCTAGGAATTCATTGTCGGTTCTACCAGCGTCTTCTGCGTAGAATTCAATATCCTCGACAAAGCTTTTAGCATACTTTACAGCTGCAACTGCTCTTTCGATGATTTCTTCTCTAGTGGAGTTGAATTTATGTTTAATATGAGAATCAGAAGTTCCAATTCCAGTGTGTATACGTGGTCTTTTAGCGTGTTTTAAAGCTTCTGCAGCAACTTCAATATCTTTTTTAACAGCTCTAGTCAATCCACAAACAGATGCGTATTTGACTAATTTAGAAATTAACTCTACAGAGTGAAAATCTCCAGGACTCGAAATAGGGAATCCCGCTTCGATAATGTCTACCCCTAATTCGTCAAGACGTTCAGCAATTTCAAGCTTTTGTTCAGTGTCTAGTTTACAGCCTGGAACCTGTTCTCCATCTCTTAAAGTGGTGTCAAAAATATATACCTGCTCTTTACTCATTATATTTCATTAGTTTTGAATAATAAACGAAAATAGTGTAAGCAGTTGAATAATCACCCATGGGTCGCAAATTATTACAATGCTTATTCTAGTTTCAAATGCATTACAGTTTTAATATTAAGCAAGTTAGGAACTATTTTTTACGATGACAAATACACATAAAGATTCTTTGTTTGTTTTAGTTAAATCACTGTCCAAATCCGAAAAGAGACAATTTAAGCTTTACGCAGGACGCTTAGGGGTTAATGCAGATTCAAAATTCATAGCTCTTTTTAATCTTTTAGACAAGATGTCTCAGTATGATGAGGAGGTGATTTTAAAGAGCGGAATTGTAAAAAAGGCTCAGTTATCCAACCTGAAAGCGCATCTGTATAAACAAATTTTGATCAGTCTTCGATTAAATCCTGTGAATCAAAATGTGAGAATACAGCTCAGAGAGCAGTTGGATTTTGCTACCATACTCTATCACAAAGGGCTTTATAAACAGAGCCTTAAAATTTTAGAAAAGGCAAAGAGTTTGGCAAATTCTCATCAGGAAAAAAGCATTGCTTTTGAAATCGTGGAATTAGAGAAAGTTATAGAAACACAATACATTACAAGATCTATCCCCGAACGAGCTGATGAGCTTTCAAATGAATCAGAGCTTTTATCTAAAGACAATTTACTGGCCAGTAAACTTTCAAATTTATCACTTCAGCTCTATGGGATGATGCTTAAATTTGGATATGTCCGTTCCGATGAAGAATTAAAAAAAGTTGAGGTATACTTTAAAAAAAACTTACCAAAAGTACAATTAGATCAGCTTGGATTTAGAGAGAAGCTATGGTATTACAAGGCATTTCTTTGGTATTCTTTCTTGACTCAAGATTTCTTGTCTTCTTATAAATATGCAGCTAAGCTCGTCAACTTATTTTACGACAACCCTGAAATGATTCGCCTTAATCCAGTCTTTTATTTGAAGGGGAATAACTATTTATTAGAATCATTGTTCTTTCTTAAATACAGCAGTCAGTTTAAAGAGGTCTTATCAAAATTGGAACTTGAAATTGATAAAGGATCCATACCTCAGAATGACAATTTGTTGTCTTTGAGTTTTTTGTATTTAAATGCTCATAAGCTCAATCAATTTTTTGTTGATGGATCTTTTGAGGATGCATTATATCTTGTTGATAAGATCAACAAGGGCATCTCAGAACACAAAGATCGAATTGATCAGCATCATATCATGGTACTTTATTACAAAATAGCTAGTTTGTATTTTGGAGTAGGGGATTACAAAAGCAGTATTCGCTATCTTAAATTTATCATCAATAACAAGTCCTTAAAAATGCGTGAAGACTTAATGTGTTTTTCTCGATTATTGAGTTTAGTAGCTCATTATGAAGCAGGTATGGATTATCATTTAGAGGTGCAACTCAAAAGCACCTACAAGTTTTTGTTGAAAATGAATGATTTACAAGCAGTACAAAAAGAGATCATTAAATTTTTGAGAAAACTAGGAGAAATCTATCCATCGGATTTAAAGTCTGCCTTTATGGAATTGTATGAGGATTTAAAGAAATACGAAGATCACCCCTACGAAAAGAGAGCCTTTTTGTATCTCGATATTTTATCCTGGCTTGAAAGTCATTTAGACAACAAACCAATTGCCAGAGTTATCAAAGAAAAGTCGAAATTAATTAACAGATAATTAGTCACATAACTTCCAAAGAGGATCATGTTGAGGTACTGGAGCAAGAATCTTCAGTTGTTCTTTTTTTACTGGATGTACAAAAACTAATTTTCGAGCGTGTAGATGAATACTTCCATCGGGGTTGGATCTCGGAAATCCGTATTTTAAATCACCCTTGATCGGACAACCTATTTTTGAGAGTTGAGATCGTATTTGATGATGCCTACCTGTATGTAGGCCAATTTCTATGAGATGAAATCGATCAAAGGACTTGATCAATTGATATTCAAGTGAAGCTAGTTTAGAATCTTTTACCTCCTTGTCATGTGCATAAGATTTGTTTTGTTTCGGATTTCTGACTAAATAGTGAATCAGACTAGCACTTTTTTTTTGAGGTTTATTTTTTACGATGGCCCAATAGGTTTTTTGAGATTCCTTTTCAGCAAACATTTTGTTTAATCGTATCAAGGCTTTTGAAGTCTTAGCAAATACGACAATGCCGGTAGTTGGTCGATCCAATCGATGTGGAACTCCTAGGTATACAGCTCCTGGTTTATGATCTCTTTTTTTTATAAAGTCTTTTATGAGTTCGCTCAGTGGAGCATCACCAGTATGATCTCCTTGTACGAGGTCACCTGCTCTTTTATTTACTATAAAGAGGTGGTTGTCCTCGTAGAGTATTTGAATTGAATCAACGGTTGTCTTGGTAGTTTTAAGCAAGAGTTTTATTAGTATTGTTCGTCTTGATTTGGGAAATCTTTAGACTTGACGTCAGTGACGTACTGCTTGATCGCAGTTGACATTTCTTCGTAGAGATTCATATACCTTCTGAGGAATCTAGGATTGAATTCATGAGTCATTCCTAGGAGATCGTGAATGACTAAAACTTGTCCATCAACTTCATTTCCAGCTCCTATTCCGATAATTGGAATACTCACACTCTTTGATATTTCTGCAGCTAAACTAGCAGGGATTTTTTCTAATACGATAGCAAAACAACCCAATTCTTCGAGTAGTTTGGCATCTTGTTTTAATTGATCCGCTTCCGCCTCTTCTTTTGCGCGAACTGTATAGGTTCCAAACTTGTAGATGGACTGCGGGGTGAGTCCCAAATGCCCCATAACGGGAATCCCCGCTTTAATGATTCGTTTTAAAGAATCTTTGATATCTTTTCCACCTTCAAGTTTTACGGCATGAGCTCCTGATTCTTTCATGATTCGAATCGCAGATTTCAATGCTTCTTTAGGATCCGATTGATAACTCCCAAAAGGAATGTCAACAACTACTAATGCTCTTTCAATGGCTCTTATGACAGATTGAGCGTGATAAATCATTTGATCGAGAGTTATAGGTAAGGTGGTTTCGTGACCTGCCATGGTATTGGAGGCAGAATCACCCACTAAAATCACATCTACTTTAGCATTATCTACAATTTTTGCCATTGAATAATCGTAGGCCGTTAGCATGGAGATTTTTTCTCCCTGCTGTTTCATATCTACTAATGATTTTACAGTAACGCGTTTGAATTCTTTTTTTGCTGTTGACATAGCTGAGTATTGAGTTGTAAATGTACAAAAAGCCAATAAAAGCTTAATGGGATAAGTTGTCGCACTCATCTTTAGTTCGAGTATCGATGATGTTGCTAATTAACCATCGATCTTCAATGAGAGCAAATATAAAGGAATTTACACCACAATGACTCAATTTCTCATTGACATAAAACTGATAGGGAACAAAGGCATGAGCAAGTCCTTTGTCAATCGTTATGGTTGCCTTAAAGATACGTTCTTCAAAATGAATACTATCGGGTATAGATCCAATGGAGTTGATAAATTTTGAAATACTTTCATCCACCATTCTTGTCGATCCCTCTTTTGTTTTGATTACCGATTGTAAGGTGGCAGTCCCATCGAAATAGGTTTTGAGCTTGGTACTGTCTTTTTGATGAAAATCATCAAAAAAGGCTTGTATTTTTTGATCAATCACTGAATGTTCCGTTTGTTGAGCACTCGAGAACTGAATATATAAAAGTCCAATAAGAAGATAAGTGTATTTCATAATCAATTGTATTAACAATCTGAAAAACCAACACTAACAGCTAAACCTCCAGTTGATGTTTCTTTGTAATTGGTGTTCATGTCTTTGGAAGTAGCCCACATGGTTGAAACGACCTTGTCCAATGTAACTTTTATGGAATCGACATCGGTTTCCAAGGCTAGGGTTGAGGCACTTATTGCCTTGATGGCACCCATGGAGTTGCGTTCAATACATGGAATTTGAACCAGACCTCCAACTGGATCACAAGTCAATCCTAAGTGATGTTCCATAGCGATTTCAGCTGAAGTAAGAATTTGTTTTGGACTCCCTCCAATTACTGCTGTTAATCCGGCAGCAGCCATAGCAGAAGATACTCCTATTTCAGCTTGACAGCCCCCAAGGGCAGCAGAAATGGTTGCTCCTTTTTTGAAGATACTACCAATTTCTCCAGCTACCAATAAGAATTTCTTGATTTTATTAAAACTCGCCTTGTGATTTTCAATGACAATGTAGTACATGAGAACTGCCGGTATGACTCCAGCAGATCCATTGGTAGGAGCAGTGACAACTCTACCCATCGCAGCATTTACTTCATTGACACTGAGTGCAAAACAGCTAACCCACTTGAGAATTTCTTTAAACTTTACTTCTGTTTTGCGAATGGATTCAATCCACTGCTGTGGATTAGAGTAGGGATGTTCTCCAATGAGTTTGGAGTGTAAATCAAAGGCTCTTCTTTTGACATTCAATCCTCCAGGAAGAATCCCTTCAGTATGACATCCTTCGTACATAGCTCCTAGCATAGTGTCCCATACTTGCTGGAGTTTATGGTCGATTTGATCTGCTGAACGAAGAGTGAGTTCGTTATTCCAAACGACTTCATCCACACTCATTTGATTGTTTTTACAGTGTTTAAGCAAGTCTCCTCCTGTTTGAATAGGGAAGGGGAAGACCGTTTTGAATTGTTCTACTTCAACCGTTTTTTTTTCGCCCTTTTCAATGATAAATCCACCGCCAATAGAGTAATAGGTTTTTACAAATTCTTCACCACTTTCGAGTAGGGAGATGAATCGAATTCCATTAGGATGGTAGTTGAGAAATTTATTTTTAAAATCGATTTGAACTTTGGGATTAAAATCAATTTCACGAATTCCACAAATGACAATTCTCTTATTTTTTGATATAAAATCAAGAGTTTGTTGAAGTTCTTGTGAACTGATTGTTTCAGGGTCTTTACCACTGAGACCTAGCATAACTGCTTTATCGGTTGCATGACCTTTACCCGTTAACGAAAGCGAACCGTACAGATGAACTCTTATGGATTTGATGTGATCTAAGGAGTGATTCGAACAAAGTTCCCCAAGGTATTGCTTACAAGCTCTCCAAGGCCCAAGGGTATGAGAACTCGAGGGGCCAATACTCACTTTGAGCATATCAAAAACACTGATGCATTCCATGGTTTTAGGTTTAAAGGTATCATAAAAATAGTATTTATTTAGAACTCTTAACCATGACATAATAAATTTATAGCTCCAATAGAAACTGTCAGACTGTCATATTTTTATCTATGGCACAATAGTTGTCTTATACGGAGTGAGTTTAAATTAAAATAAAATTAAATACATAAATCATGAGTAAAATTATAGGTATCGATTTAGGAACAACGAATTCTTGTGTTTCCGTAATGGAGGGAAATGAACCCGTTGTAATTCCTAATGCAGAAGGAAAAAGAACAACACCTTCCGTTATAGCCTTTGTTGAAGGTGGTGAAATCAAGGTCGGAGATGCTGCAAAAAGACAAGCAGTAACCAATCCTGAAAAGACCATTTATTCGATCAAACGATTTATGGGGAACAAATTTTCTGAATCTTCAAAAGAAGCAGGACGCGTACCTTATAAAGTAGTTAAAGGTGACAATGATACTCCTAGAGTAGATATTGACGGACGTTTGTATACTCCTCAAGAATTGTCAGCGATGGTGCTTCAAAAGATGAAGAAAACAGCTGAGGATTATTTAGGACAGGATGTAACAGGAGCTGTTATTACAGTGCCTGCATACTTTAACGATGCACAGCGTCAAGCTACTAAAGAAGCCGGTGAAATTGCTGGTTTAAAAGTAGAGCGTATTATCAATGAGCCAACTGCTGCTTCACTTGCCTATGGTTTAGATAAAAAAGATACAGATCAAAAGATTGTTGTATTCGACTTTGGTGGAGGTACTCACGATGTATCCATTCTTGAATTAGGTGATGGTGTATTCGAAGTTTTATCAACAGATGGAGACACCCACTTAGGGGGTGATGATGTCGATCAAAAAATTATCGATTGGTTAGCAGACGAATTCATGGCAGAAGAAAATATGGATCTCAGAAAAGACGCCATGGCCCTTCAACGTCTAAGAGAGGCTGCTGAAAAAGCGAAGATTGAACTTTCATCTTCTGCTCAAACAGAGATCAACCTCCCATATGTTACAGCTACTGCTTCAGGACCTAAGCACTTAGTTAAAACTTTGACTAAAGCTAAATTCGATCAGTTGATTGATGATTTAGTAGCGCGTACCATTAAACCATGTGAATCTGCATTAAAATCGGCAGGTCTTTCTAAGAGTGATATCGATGAAATCATCTTAGTTGGTGGTTCTACTCGTATTCCTGCTGTACAAGAAGCAGTTGAGAAATTCTTTGGAAAGAAGCCATCAAAAGGAGTAAACCCAGATGAGGTTGTTGCTGTCGGAGCTGCAATCCAGGGTGGAGTTTTGACCGGAGATGTTAAGGATGTATTGTTGTTAGATGTAACGCCACTTTCATTAGGTATTGAAACTATGGGAGGAGTGATGACAAAACTCATCGAATCAAATACGACCATTCCTACGAAGAAATCTCAAGTATTCTCTACAGCTGCAGATAATCAACCTTCAGTTGAGATTCACGTATTACAAGGTGAGCGTCCAATGGCTCAAGACAATAAAACGATCGGTCGTTTCCACTTAGATGGTATTCCACCAGCGCAAAGAGGGGTGCCACAAATTGAAGTAACCTTTGATATTGATGCTAACGGTATTATCAAAGTATCTGCTACCGATAAGGCTACTAACAAAACGCAAGATATCAGAATCGAAGCTTCTTCTGGATTGACTGAAGAAGAAATTCAAAAAATGAAAGCAGATGCAGAAGCAAATGCAGATGCTGATAAGAAAGCAAAAGAGACTGCTGATAAGATCAACGAAGCCGATGCTATGGTATTCCAAACTGAAAAGCAATTAAAAGAGTTTGGAGATAAACTCTCTGATGATAAGAAAGCTCCGATTGAAAAATCGTTGGAAGAGCTTAAAAAAGCCTTAGAATCAAGAGATGTAGCGGTTATTACACCTGCATTAGATGCTCTAAACGAGGCTTGGAAAGTTGCATCTGAAGAAATGTACAAGGCTCAGGCAGAAGCTGGACAAGCTCCTGGAGCTGATGGTGCTCAAGCTGATGCTGCTTCAAACGAAAATCAAGGAGACAACGTAGAAGATGTCGATTTCGAAGAAGTGAAGTAATTTTATAAAACTAATAGTTGAAAAGGGCGGGTTTCCGCCCTTTTTTTTGATATTTTTACAAGGTGAAACAAGGGATCAAAAACTTTATAACAATATTCTTATTGTGGTTGTTTTTAGCTGCTAATGGCTATGGACAGCAATTCAAAGGACGATGGGATTACGGACTTAATGGACCTGTAAAAAAATGCACAGTTCTCACTAGCTACGGTAAGGAACTTTTCAGTTTTACTAGAGATGGAAAACTCGAACAATTGATTTCCTTTTACGATGAAAACAATTACCAACAAATTAGCTATACCTTCAAGGACAGCCTGCTTGTCGAAAGAAGAATCGAACTCTACGAAGCGGGTCAACTCGATGGGGAGGCCTCAGTGATTAATATATATGAATACGACTCTACAGCAATTTTAAAAAGAGAAGTGATTGTTGATTATAAGGGAAGATCTCAAGAGGAATCGAACTACAGTTACGATACACTCCATCGATTAAAAGAGATTAAAAAACTTACAAAAAACGGTCAATTGACAACACAGATGAGTCGTTTAAAAGACAGTTTAGGTCATTACATAACAACTGTGCTTATCGATAGTGTCATCAAACAACAAACCGATAGTATTCCTGCTTTGTCGATGATGTCCGATTCACTGATAAATGTTCGAAATGTCTTTTTTTTAGACGGTATTAAAGATCGAGCTGAAACTGTAAAATACGATCAACGGTCTAATGTCATTTATCTCAAAAATGAATTTTATTTAATGGATTCAAATCAGTGGTATGTCGAAAAGGAAGAACAATTTGAATATAATGAAAAAAATCAAATGATCAAGAAGATTACCAAAGAGGGAACGACTACATTTACGCAAAATATTGTTTATCAGACCGATGGAACACAATATCAAAACTGGGTCAAACAAATTGTGATGCCCAATATGAGCTACACGACAAGAATTATTGAATACTTTGATGAGAACTAATCCTTATTTCAAAATTTACGTATGAACAAAGAAGCCGTACTATCTAAATGTAATCAAATCAGTAAAAACACATTGATGGAAACTTTGTCGATTGAATATATCGATGTGGGAGACGATTATTTAACTGCACGAATGCCAGTTGGACCAAAGGTTCATCAACCTGATGGAATTCTTCACGGTGGGGCTAGTGTCGCATTAGCAGAGAGTGTAGGATCTGCAGCCTCATATATTTTCTTAGATGCTGAGCACTTTGTGGTTAGAGGGATGGAGATTTCAGCAAACCACCTTAAAAGTATTAAAGAAGGCTATGTATACGCTACTGCTCGTTTTATTCACAAAGGCAGAACGACTCAATTATGGGAAATTAGGATTTGCGATGAACAAGATCAATTGATTTCTCTTTGTAAACTTTCGACAATAGCACTTAAAAAGTAGATGAAACCAGATTTTTGTTCAAAGATCCAAAAGCAGTGGGACTCAAAGTTGCCTTTTGTCCTCTTTTCACTCCCTCATCAAAGTCATACGACGGCATTTTTACAGAATGAAGATCGATTGAATCACGATGCTCTTCTTCAAAAAAAAGGTTTTGTCATTGGTAGTTTTGATTCAAAGGCTATCTATACGATCGAAAGTGATCAAGTTTTGACTGTAAATGAGCTTAACTGTAGTGAAGCTTTGATGGAATTCTCAATTTTTGATCAGGGTGATCGCCAAAAACACATACAAAGTGTTCAAAAAGCTGTAAATTTCATCAAAAACAGTTCTTTGGAAAAGGTGGTTCTCGCTCGTGAAATCAAAGCACATATCAAGGCTAATCCTCTAAATATCTATTCCAAACTCAACAAGACTTATCCAAAAGCTTTTACCTATTGCTTTTATCATCCACAAATAGGTTTATGGTTAGGAGCGAGTCCTGAACTGTTAGTGTCTGTAGCAGATAAAGAATTTAAAACAGTATCACTTGCAGGTACCAGGTGGGCTGATTTATCAACTCAATGGGGATCTAAAGAATTAGAAGAGCAACAATTAGTTACCCGATATATCGAACTGCAATTAAGGGGTTTAGACCTTACTTTTGATTGTTTTGATGTTGAAACGATTCAGGCTGGAAACTTATTACACCTCAAGCAGGAATTTACGGGACAACTTAATGAATCACAGTTGATTGATCTCATAAAAGCCTTACATCCAACTCCTGCAGTATGTGGCTTGCCTGCCAATCTTGCACAGCAGTATCTCAAAGAAAATGAAGATTTAGATCGCGGTTTTTACGCCGGTTTTATGGGTCCAGTGCAACAAATTGATTCTAGAGGAGAAGTCTATTCATATCTCGGGGTAAATATTCGATCGATGAAGATTGATCGTCAGACTGCGAGTCTCTATGTAGGTGGTGGAATTACTGCAGATTCTAATCCAGAATTAGAATGGGAAGAAACAGTCAAAAAATCAATGACACTTTCTTCTATTTTTGAATAATTTTTTAAAATTATGAGGTTTTAAGTTTTAGGGACTGTATTTTTGTTATATGAAGTATTCGAGTATCCCATTAGCTCAAATGATATGCGCCGAGTGTAAAAATTTCAATATTGAGCGTGTTGTTATTTCTCCAGGTTCTCGAAACGCTCCATTAACCCTAAGTTTTTCAGCGGATCCTTTTTTTCAATGTTACAGTATCGTCGATGAGCGCTCTGCTGCATTTTTTGCTTTGGGAATGGCTCAACAAACGAATAAGCCTGTTGCCTTAGTCTGTACTTCTGGTTCCGCTTTGTTAAACTATTATCCCGCTATTGTCGAAGCCTATTACGCTCAAGTACCACTAGTTGTAATTTCAGCAGATCGTCCTGCTTATTTGATCGATAAGGGTGATGGACAGACCATTCGTCAAAACGGGGTCTTTTTTAATCATATTGGACATCAAGTCAATCTCATTCAAGATTGTTCTCATGCCATTGCAAAATGGCAAAAGGGATTAGGTATTTCATGTGCATCGGATTTAGAGATAGAGCAAGAACAGGAGTCGATACTTCTATCGAACAAGAGGATGATTAGAGAAGCTTTAGAATCAGCTTTGTTATTTCAATGGCCAGTGCATCTCAATGCTCCATTTGAAGAGCCTCTATATCAGCTTGAAGAAGTTGCCAATCAAAGAACTCCAATTAAAATCAAATCAAAACCAACGCTCAATTATAAATGGGATGAACTTCAAGAAGTATGGAATCGTTCTAGAAAAATTTTAATCATTATTGGACAGTGTTCTTTTGATCAACTTTCAGATGATTTAATTAATCGATTAGGGGAGGCTGATGAGTTTTTAGTTTTGACTGAAACAACTTCGAATGCCCATCATCCCAATTTTATCGAACGAATTGATAGTTTGTTGGTTCCTTTAGAAAAGAGAAACGATTCTCAAATGTGGTTCGATCTTCAACCCGATTTAGTGATCACAATTGGGGGGGCTATTGTTTCTAAGAAAATCAAACAGTTTTTGAGAACCTATGCTCCTGAAACACATTGGCATTGGGGTAAAAATAAAGCGAATGATACTTTCTTTAAATTGACACAACATTTAAATATCAGTGTTGAGGAGTTGCTCACAAAGTTTTTAACGGATTCCAAAACTAGTTGTTCTAATACCTATAAATCTCAATGGACTTCAACCTATAATTCCATTCTTTCAGGGTCAGAAGACTTTGTTCAAACACTTCCATTTTCAGACTTACAAGTTCATGTAGCCTTATCAAAACTCGATTTAAAGGAGGTGTTGGTTCATTATTCCAACTCTGCTTCTATACGTTATGCGCAGCTCTTTCCCAATATGAGTTGTCGTCAACTGTATTGTAACAGAGGAGCTTCAGGAATCGACGGTTCGACCTCTACAGCTTTAGGTGCCAGTATTGTGTTTAAAGGAATAACTGTTTTAGTGACTGGTGATTTGAGCTTTTTATACGATTCAAACGCCTTTTGGAATTCTTACGTCCACCCTAATTTTAGAGTGCTGCTTATCAATAATTCTGGTGGAGGTATTTTTAGAATTTTACCGACCTCAATCGATAATAAAGACTTTGAAACCTACTTTGAAACTCCGCACAATGTGAATATAGAAGCGCTTTGTGCTGCATATGGGATCTCCTACAGTACTGCTGATGACATGGCTTCGCTTGATCTTGAATTCAGCACATTTTTAGAGCCTTCAAATAAAGCTAAAGTGCTGGATGTAAAAACACCTAGATCGATCAACGATAAAGTCTTAAGCGACTATTTTACGCATTTGAGTTCTCAAATCATTTAGGATTGCCGAATTAAGTTTACTTTTGTTGTATGATATATTTAGGCAAATTCAACAACTTATCAATTTTAAGAGAAACCAGCGTTGGACTATTCTTAGGTGATGAAGATGGTACTGATATTTTACTTCCAAATAAATACAAACCAGACTTGTATCAAATAGGAGGTCAGCTCGATGTTTTTTGTTATTTAGACCATCAAGAACGACCTGTAGCAACTACTCTCAACCCCTATATTCAAAGAGATAAATTTGCCTTGCTAAGGGTTGCTGAAGTAAATGAAATAGGAGCTTTTATGGATTGGGGTCTTGAAAAACACCTCTTAGTTCCATTTAAAGAACAGCGATATAAGATGATCGAAGGGCAATCTTATGTCGTATATTGCTATTTAGATGAAGTAACTTTTAGATTGGTCGCTTCTAATAAGCTCGATAAGTTCTTGTCGAATGATTCCATGGATTTAGAAATAGGTGAGGAGGTATTTGTAATTCTTACTCGTGAATCTGAATTAGGGTGGGATGTCATTGTCAACAACAGGCATAAGGGCTTGATTTATGCTAATGAAATCTTTAAAAAACTAGCCGTTGGAGATCAACTCAGAGCTTACGTCAAAAAAATTAGAGAAGATCAAAAATTAGATATTAGCTTACAACCAATTGGTTTAGCTGTTATCGAACCTTCATCACAAAAGATCATCGACTTCTTAAATGATCACGATGGTTATATGGAACTCAATGATAAATCCTCTCCTGAGGCGATTAAAGATGCCTTAGAAATGAGTAAAAAAACCTTTAAAAAAGCATTGGGGAATCTTTATAAAAATAAACTAGTAACACTAAAAGACGAAGGAGTTTATTTAAATGAGCACTAAGGTATCGGTTTGGATTAAGGCCGCTCGGCTGAGAACACTTCCATTGTCATTTTCGGGTATTATAGCTGGTAGTTCACTAGCGTATCAACAGGGTTTTTTGCGTTACGAGATCCTCTCTTTTGCACTGCTGACTACCTTATTGTTTCAGGTGCTTTCAAATTTCGCAAATGATTATGGAGATGGAGTTAAAGGGACAGATAACAAAGATAGAATAGGACCCAAACGGGTCTTGCAATCAGGATTGCTTTCGAGATCATCGCTTAAGAAAGGGATGATTATTACTGCAATTACAGCCTTTTTAAGTAGTTCGACTTTAATTTATTTAGCCTTTGATAGTTGGGTGTATATTCTCTTGTTTTTACTTTTTGCGTTTTTGAGTATCTGGGCAGCAATAGCCTACACGGTTGGAGATCGTTCTTATGGATACAGAGGTCTTGGAGATGTTTTTGTTTTTGTTTTTTTTGGTATTTTGGCAGTCTTAGGTACAGTTTTTCTTTATACGAAATCATTAGAACTCGATCATGCATACATCGCTTTGATCATTGGTTCATTAGCTACTGCTGTGCTCAATCTCAATAATATGAGAGATTGTGAGAATGACAAAAGCAGTGGTAAAAACACCTTGGTAGTGAACTTTGGTCTTTCATGGGCTAAAAACTACCACTTGAGTCTGATTTTGATACCTTTTGTAGCTGCTCTAATCTATACCGTTCTTCACTACACTTCTTTACAATCAGTCCTACACATAATCGTCTTTGTTCCTCTTTTTAAACATTTGAAATTTGTTAGTCAGGTAAAAGATCCTCGAAATTTTGACCCAGAACTTAAAAAAGTAGCTGCTCTAACTTTTTTATGGTCAATTTTATTCTCTCTTAGTTATCTTTAGGGTATAAACTAATGAAGTGAGTCAACAGAAACGAATCAATATTTTAATTTTAGAACTTTATTCTCAAGTCAACACTGATTTTGAAAGAACTATTTCTGATCTTCAGTGCGATCATCTATTGAATACTAAGAGTATTGATGAATTTGAAGAATCTCTTCAGTTTGAACCTGTTGATCTGGTATTGATTTCTTCACCAGCTTCAAAAAAGGTATTATTGGATAAGGCGATTTCTATAAGCCGAGACAATCAAGTTCCGTTTGCTGTTATTTCTGAAGAGGAATTAGCGCTAGAAAATATTTCTGTAATTCCTAAAAGTGACTGTAGAGATGATATAGTTCAACTAATTGAAAATTTGGGATATAAAATTAATAATATAGATTTTGTATCAGAGGAAAATACTCCCAAAAATCTTATCGATGACAGTATCTTTGTCAAAAGAAACCAACAGTATAAACGCATACTCTACAAGGATATTTTATTTATAAAGTCAGATCATGTCTATCTCGAAATACACACTTTAAAGAATAAATATCTCGTAAGAGCAAGCTTTAAAGAATACACTGAAAAGCTGCCCTCAGATCAATTTTATAGAGTTCATAAATCCTATATGATCAACATCAATCAAATATCGGTCATCAATCAGGCTGATGTGGTAATTAATCAGGTACACATCCCAATCTCTAGAGAATTTAAAGCGTTTATTACTAAATCAATTCAGACCTAATGAATTTAAAAGCGACCTATTGTTCTTATGATTTGATTTTTAAAAGACCTAGTGGTACTTCCAGAGGTGTTTTGAAAACCAAAGAAACTTGGTTTATCAAACTCGAATATGGTAATCGATGGGGGATAGGCGAATGTGGTATTCTCAGAGGTTTAAGCTTTGATGATGTTCCAAATTATGAGGAAAAGATTAAATGGGCCTGTCAACACATCTACTTGGGAAGAGAGACACTTATCTCAAAATTAAATCAGTATCCTAGTATTGTATTTGGATTGGAGCAAGCCTTTAGATCTCTTGAATCCAGCAATCCATTTATGCTTTTTGACAGCGAATTCACAAAGTTAGAATCTCCAATTAAAATTAATGGTTTGATTTGGATGGGAAGTATCGATTTTATGAAAAAGCAGATCGATGAAAAGCTACATGCTGGGATCTCCTGTATTAAAATTAAGGTGGGTGCTTTGGATTTCGAAAGAGAATTGGAGTTGGTAAAATACTTAAGAGAACAAAGCTCATCAGTTGAAATACGATTAGATGCCAACGGTGGTTTTGATTCTAAAAATGTCTTAGAACGACTTAAAAGATTATCTGAATACCAAATACACTCTATTGAGCAACCTCTCAAACCTAAGTTTAAAGAGGATTTAGCGCTACTTTCAAAATTGAGTCCTATTCCAATAGTATTGGATGAGTCGCTTATTGGAGTTCTCGATCACAAGGAGCAGGAAGAACTCTTGGCATTCATCAAACCACAATACATCATCTTAAAGCCAAGTTTTGTAGGTGGTTTCAAAGCCAGTTTAAAGTGGATTCAACTAGCTGAAAGCATGAATATAGGTTGGTGGATTACTTCAGCCTTAGAGAGTAATATTGGACTTAATGCTATTGCTCAATGGACTTCAACATTAAATGCAAGCATGCCTCAGGGATTGGGAACAGGAGCATTGTATACAAATAATATTGAGAGTCCGCTTCATATTGATAATGATCTTTTGTATTACAGAAAATCCATATATTGGGATCTAGATAAAATTAAAGGGTTATGTATATAGAGCAGGCATATAAAACAAAAGGATCTTATTGGAAATACCTGCCTTTTCCACTAGCTTTTATTGGAATGATGTCTTGGAATTTTTACGAGATTCAAACTAAAGACATTAATGTTGAGCAGCAAATGAAGCTACTTATCGATCTTTTTGGAAAAAACGGATTCTTAGCGATTACCCTATTACAATTTGTAATTGGCTTCATCTTCCTGCTGTTAATTGTAAAATACGTGCACAAACAATCATTCACATCTTTAACTACTAGCAGGAATAAAATCGATTGGAAACGAGTTTGTTTCTCAGCATTGCTCTGGTCTTGTGTCACCCTAGCAGTCACTTTTGTAGAATACTGGATCAGTCCTGAAAGTTTTGTGTTTCAATTCAATCTCAAGGCATTTATCCCACTATTTATGATCTCAGTTATAATGATACCTCTTCAAACTAGTTTTGAAGAGTATTTATTTAGAGGGTATATGATGCAAGGATTAGGAGTGTTATTTAAAAACAGATGGGTTCCCTTTGTGCTGACTTCACTTTTGTTTGGATTAATGCACATCGGCAATCCAGAGGTAGAGAAGATGGGATTTGGGATATTGATTTATTATATCAGTACTGGATTCTTTCTGGGATTAATAACACTAATGGATGAAGGACTCGAGCTCGCATTGGGCTTTCACGCTGCAAATAATACAGTATCGGCATTACTTATAACTTCTTCATGGACTGCATTTCAGACGGATTCTGTTTTTTTAGATGTATCTGAGCCCAGTTTTGGAGCAGAAGTTTTTTTACCCTTGCTACTAATTTATCCAATCGTTCTTTTCATTTTTGCTGAGAAATATCATTGGAAGCATTGGAAGAAACGACTATTTTCGCCACTATTACCTAAAGATAAAACACACTTTTAATGGAAGAATTAAAGCAAGAATTAAGGCTGGTACACCCAAGTTTTTCAATTGACGGAATAAGTATTTCAAAGGAACAGCTCAGTAAAGTATCTTATAGCTATATTAAAGAAGGGGAAGCATTCGAAAAGGAAATCGGTTTGTTTCTCCTAGATTGGCTCTCGGATCGAGACACTGTGAAAGTGAAAACCTCAGGTACTACTGGCGAACCAAAAATCATGCATGTCAAAAAGGCTGCGATGTACGGATCAGCATTAGCTACTGCAGATTATTTTAATTTAAGTCCAAATTCAAAAGTACTCCACTGTCTTCCCTGTGAATATATAGCTGGTAAGATGATGCTTGTAAGAGCGATGGTATTAGGATTAAACATACAATTTGTAGAACCGACTTCAAAGCCTATTCAAAAGCTCAAAGAACGCGTAGAATTCTGTGCTATGATTCCTTTACAGGTTGAAAATTCACTAGATAAATTGGATTTGATCTCCATGATTATTATAGGTGGAGCACCTATATCAGAAGAATTAGAATTGCGTATCGTGGAATCGATTGACCCATATAAAACAAGCGCGTATCAAACTTTTGGTATGACAGAAACACTTTCTCATATCGCTGTTCGCCCACTTTTAAAAGATAGCCTTAAAGAGAAGAAATTTATGACTGTAAAAGGGGTTAAAATTAGTTCTGATGATCGAGGTTGTTTGCAAATAACTGCTCCAGTATTATTCGATGGCCAATTGACTACGAATGATTTGGTAACTATTAATCACGACTTTTCATTTACATGGTTGGGAAGAATCGATTATTTAGTCAATTCAGGCGGAGTTAAAATAATTCCTGAAAATGTCGAAAAGAAAATTAAACATTTAGTCAAAGGAAATTTCTTCTTATACGGTATAGAAGATAAAACCTTAGGACAGAAATTAACACTGATTACAGAAGACAAACAAGAGGATGATCTTTTAGATCAAATTTCCTCATCTGTTACTGTTGAAAAATATCACATACCAAAGGAACTCATTCAAACGGGACCTTTTGTGTACACTTCAAATGGTAAGCTTAGAAGAGAAAAAACAGTTAATAAATACAACCTTCATTAAGATGTTAAAGAAATTTGCATTCACATTTCTGGTTTGTTTAAGTTGGTATACTTACAGTCAACAAATACTCAGTGTAAGAGATCAAGCTGAAGTAATTGACTCTGTTTTGGAAGATCGATTGAACAATCTTCTTCCTGCGCTTATGGATGAGACCAATATTGATATGTGGGTTCTTATTTCAAGAGAATACAATGAAGATCCCGTATTAAATACAATGTTGCCTGCAAATTGGTTACATGCGAGAAGGAGAACTATTTTAGTATTTTACAGGGACAAGGCTTCGAATCGTATTGATAAATTAGCCGTTGCTCGATATGCTGTTGGTAAATCGATACAATCAGCATGGGATAAAGAGCAACAACCAGATCAATGGAAGCGATTAATGGAGCTTATAAAGGAACGTAATCCCACTAAAATTGCTCTGAATTACTCAAGAGATTTCAATATTTGTGATGGATTGGATAAGACTGATTATCATGAGTTTATGGGTAATTTACCTAAGAAATATAAGAATCGAATTATTTCATCCCAACCCCTTGCAGTTCGATGGATTGAGACTAGAACTCCTTTAGAAATGAAACTCTATTCTCAATTAGTTGAAATCACTCATTCAATCATTGAAGAGGCTTTTTCTTCAAAACAGATCACTATTGGAGTTACCACTACCTCTGATTTAGAGTGGTTTTTAAGACAAAAGGTGATCGATTTAGGATTGGATACCTGGTTTCACCCAACTGTAGATATACAACGCTCTGAAGAGAAGTTGGTATCTCATTTGTATTCCTTTTCAGGAAGACCAGATGATGAAGTGATTCAGCCTGGAGATTTGTTACACTGTGATTTTGGAATTACTTATTTGAGATTGAATACCGACATCCAAGAATTGGCATACGTTCTAAAACCAGGTGAGGTTAGTGCTCCAGATTATTTAGTAGAGGCCTTAAAAAAAGGAAATCAACTTCAAGATATCCTCACTTCAAATTTTAAAGTTGGAGCCTTGGGAAATGATATTTTAAAAGCATCTTTAGCTCAAGCTAAAGAAAACGAGTTAAAGCCTTCCATCTACACTCATCCATTAGGTCTCTATGGTCACTCCTCAGGGACAACAATAGGGATGTGGGATGCTCAGAATGGAGTAACTACTGAAGATGGAACAGCCTACCCAATGAGATCAGCGACAGTTTATTCCATAGAACTAAATACGACTGTTGAGATACCTGAGTGGAACAGAACCATTAGAGTGATGCTCGAAGAAAACGGTTATTTTGGTAAAGAGGGCTTCAGATATATCAACGGCCGTCAAAAAGAACTTCTTTTAGTGGGCGCTAATTCTTCACATATTTCAAATTAAACTTGTAAAACCCCAGTATTATAAGTTTTTTCAATTGGAGCCTGATTGGCAGCTTCTATTCCAATAGAAATCCAATTTCTTGTATTTAAAGGATCGATAACGGCATCAGTCCAAAGTCTTGCTGCAGCGTAATAGGGAGATATTTGTTCCTGATAATCAGATTTGATTTTATCTAGTAGTACTTTTTCAGTTTGTTGATCGATATTCTTGTTTTGAGCTTTTAATCGCTGCTTTTCAATTTGTAATAAGACATTAGCAGCAGAATTACCACTCATCACTGCAAGGGCTGAAGTAGGCCAAGAAACGATTAATCTTGGGTCATAAGCTTTACCGCACATAGCGTAGTTTCCGGCACCGTAGCTGTTACCTACAATAATTGTAAATTTAGGAACGACTGAATTACTTATGGCATTTACCATTTTAGCGCCGTCTTTAATAATTCCACCGTGTTCGCTTTTAGAACCAACCATAAAACCCGTTACATCTTGTAAGAATACTAGTGGGATTTTCTTTTGGTTACAGTTGGAAATAAACCTGGTAGCTTTGTCAGCAGCATCTGAGTAAATAACCCCTCCAAATTGCATTTCTCCTAATTTAGTTTTTACAACTTTTCGTTGGTTAGCAACTATTCCAACAGCCCAACCATCAATACGAGCATATCCAGTTAGAATACTTTTACCATAACCTTGTTTGTATTGATCAAACTGCGAATCGTCGACCAGACGTTTGATGAGATCAATCATATCATAGGGTGTCGAACGATCTTTAGGGAGCTTGCCATACAATTCTTCTTGATTTAATGCAGGAGCTAGAGATTTAATTCTACTAAAGCCTGCATATTGAGGAGCTCCTAATTTATCGATGGTTCGTTTGATGATCTCAAGGGCCTCTTTGTCATCTTTTGCTTTGTAATCAGTCACTCCTGAGATTTCACAGTGGGTTGTAGCTCCACCCAGAGTTTCATTGTCGATGGATTCTCCAATTGCTGCCTTTACTAAATAAGAGCCTGCTAAAAAAATACTGGCTGTTTTATCGACGATGATGGCCTCATCACTCATAATTGGTAAATAGGCACCTCCAGCAACACAGGAACCCATGATGGCTGCTATTTGTGTAATACCTATAGAACTCATTACGGCATTATTTCTAAATATTCTGCCGAAGTGTTCTTTATCTGGAAAGATTTCATCCTGAAGCGGTAAATAAACACCTGCAGAGTCCACTAAATAGATGATGGGTAATTTGTTTTCGATCGCTATTTCTTGAGCTCTCAAATTCTTTTTAGCTGTCATCGGAAACCATGCACCAGCTTTAACACTGGCGTCATTTGCAACCACAACACAGAGTCTGGATTGAATATAACCGATTTTAACTACGACTCCAGCCGAAGGACACCCTCCGTGTTCTAAATACATTTGATCAGCAGCAAAAGCTCCAATCTCTATTGATTTTCTATTGGAGTCTAAAAGGTAATCAATTCGCTCTCTAGCTGTTAGTTTACCTTTTAAACGTTGTTTTTCAAGTTTGTCTTTTCCACCACCTTGATATACTTTGAGTAACTTTTTTTTAAGTTTACTCAGTGCTAATTTATTGAAGTCTTCGTTTTTATTAAACTCTAAATCCATACAGTTATATTTCGATATAAATATACGTAGGAATATTGATTAACTTTGATGAAAACAAAATTTATGAATGATAAAATTAGATGGGGAATTATCGGTCTAGGTAATATAGCACAAAAATTCACCAAGGATTTAATACAAATAGATCAAGCTCAAATTACAGCTGTAGCATCAAGGTCATTAGAACGATCTAAGGTATTTGCAGATAAATTTCATGTGGATCACTTTTATGACAATTACGATCAATTATTAAATGATCCGAATGTCGATATCGTATATATAGCGACCCCCCATAATCATCATGCAAAATTGAGTAAAGCTGCTCTATTGGCCGGAAAAGCAGTGTTAAGCGAAAAACCTTCGGCTATGAACAAGGCTGAAATCGAAGAGGTTTTAGAGCTTTCAAAAAAGAAAGGATTATTTTATATGGAGGGACTTTGGTCTCGATTCAATCCTTTGATCCAAGAAGTCTATGATAAAGTTCAATCGGGAACTTTTGGAGAACTTAAATACCTCAAAGCAGATTTTGGTTTCTTTGCTCTAAATCGCCCTGATGATTCAAGAGTGCTCAATACAAGTCTTGGTGGAGGATCACTTCTTGATATTGGAATTTACCCAGTATTTTTAGCTTATTTAATGCTTGGAAAACCGAATAAAATCAAGTCGATTCCTAAGTTTTACAAAACAGGTGCAGAAGTTCAAATTTCAATGATTTTTGATTACGACAATGCACAGGCTGTTCTCTACAGTGGTTTTGTAAGTGAAACCGATTGTACTGCTCAAATTTCAGGAACCAAGGGTAGAATTGATATTGATACGAGATGGCATGAGCCGACTCGCTATCATCAATACACTAGCGATGGTTCTCAAACCATTGAACACGACATTAAAGGAAATGGTTTTTCTTATGAAATAGAAGAAGTACACCGTTGTCTAATTAACAATCAATGCGAGTCTATTCTTTGGTCTCATCAAAATACTTTGGATCTCATAGGTCTATTGGATGATATCAGAGCTGATGCAGCTATTGAATTTTAAGATAGAAATTATATTTTACTCTTATTTTTATTGCGATATTTGCTAGATCAAACAAACATACAAAAACGACATTCAAATGAATAAAAATACTGTATTAGCCTGGGCTACATTTATAATGATCTTTATGGGGTTGTTGTTGGCTGCTTTAGCTATTTTCAAATATGATGAGATTGCCGGATGGGGATTCGGTGCTGTCTCATTAGGTTTCTTTGCTAATGCATGGGTGTTTAATGCGCTTAAGGGAAGAGTTTAATTATATATAGTGATTCAAATTTATGTCTGACGATAAAAAAGTAATCTTTTCAATGTCTGGTGTGACCAAGACATTCAAAAGTAGTAATACTCCTGTTTTAAAAAATATCTATTTAAGCTTCTTTTATGGAGCTAAAATTGGAATCTTGGGTCTCAATGGTTCAGGAAAATCGACCTTGCTCAAAATTATCGCTGGTGTCGACACTAATTTTCAGGGGGACGTTGTTTTTTCTCCAGGTTACAAGGTTGGTTATTTGGAACAAGATCCTCAGTTAGACAATGATAAGACGGTGATTGATGTTGTAAAAGAAGGAGTTGCTGATACGATGGCTATTTTAGATGAATACAATAGTATTAACGATCAATTTGGCCTTCCGGAAGTATATGAAGACCCTGATAAGATGCAGAAATTGATGGATCGTCAGGCAGCGCTTCAAGATCAGATTGACGCTACCAATGCTTGGGAAATTGACACTAAATTAGATATTGCAATGGATGCTCTTAGAACTCCAGAAGCAGATAAAAAGATTGGTGTTCTTTCTGGAGGAGAACGCAGAAGAGTTGCCTTGTGCAGATTGCTTCTCCAAGAACCAGATATCTTGCTTTTGGATGAGCCTACCAACCATTTGGACGCTGAATCTGTGCATTGGTTGGAACATCATTTAGCCTCGTATAAAGGAACGGTGATCGCTGTAACACACGACCGTTACTTTCTGGACAATGTTGCAGGTTGGATACTTGAATTAGATCGAGGTGAAGGAATTCCATGGAAAGGAAACTATTCGAGCTGGTTGGATCAAAAATCCAAGCGTTTGGCTCAAGAAAACAAAACGGCTTCAAAACGTCAGAAGACCTTGGAGCGAGAGTTGGAATGGGTTAGACAAGGGACCAAGGGTAGACACGCTAAACAAAAGGCTCGTTTGAACAACTATGAAAAGTTGATGAGTCAAGATCAAAAACAACTCGACGAAAAACTAGAGATCTATATTCCAAATGGTCCTCGATTGGGAACTCATGTTATTGAGGCCAAAAACATAGCAAAGGCTTTTGATGATAAATTGCTTTACGAAGATCTCAACTTTAATTTACCACAGGCGGGTATTGTTGGGATTATTGGACCCAATGGTGCAGGTAAGACGACCATCTTTAAAATGATCATGGGAGAAGAAACTCCAGATTCTGGAAGCTTTAGTGTGGGCGAGACAGCTAAAATTGCCTATGTCGATCAATCGCACAGTAATATCGATCCTGAAAAGACGATTTGGGAGAACTTTAGCGATAAACAAGAACTCATCATGATGGGGGGTAGACAAGTGAATTCAAGGGCTTACCTTAGTCGTTTTAACTTTTCAGGAAGTGAGCAAAATAAAAAAGTGTCACTTCTTTCTGGGGGAGAACGAAATAGACTGCATTTAGCAATGACGCTCAAAGAAGAAGGAAATGTTCTATTACTCGATGAGCCTACAAACGATTTAGATGTAAATACCCTTCGTGCTTTAGAAGAAGGTTTAGAAAACTTTGCAGGATGTGCGGTGATTATTTCTCACGACCGTTGGTTTTTAGATCGTATTTGTACTCATATACTAGCGTTTGAAGGTGATTCAAAGGTGTATTTCTTTGAAGGGTCTTTTAGTGATTACGAGGAAAATAAAAAGAAACGTCTCGGAGGTGAAATCATGCCGACTCGAATCAAATACAAAAAACTGACTAGAGACTAGTAATCTTCATTGGGATACCAATCCAATCGAACGACCTCAATCGATGAATCCGTAATCAGGGATTCAAATACATCGATATCGCTAACCTTTGGTCTTCCTCTAAAGTGATAAGGCATAACCACTTTGGGTTTAAATTCCATTACAGCTGATGCAGCAGAGGTCTCCGTCATCGTGTAGGGTAGGTTCATACACACAAGAGCAATATCAATATTTTTCAAGGTTCTCATTTCAGGAATATCTTCTGTATCGCCCGAGATATAGATACGTTGTTTATCCATTGAAACCACATATCCATTACCTCTACCTTTTGAATGAAAATTAAGAGCCTCTTCTCTTAAGTTATACATAGGAATGGCTTCAATAATGACTCTTCGAAAGTTGAAGTCTTCGCCATTATTCAACACTAAAGTTTTTGATTGTAGTGCTTTATCCATTTGATCGTAAACTGCTTTTGGAGCTAAAATGGTCGTATTTGAACCGATTATAGTTTTGAGTACCTTTTTATCAAAGTGATCTCCGTGTATATCTGTAATGAGTATAAGATCTATTCTTTGATCATATTGTTGATGCGATCCTGTTGGGTCGACAGCTATAGTTAGCTTTTTACTCTTCAAAAGCAAGCTAGCGTGTTCGAGAGGAATCAGTTCTATTCCCCTGGAATTGAAGTTTTGAGCAAAGCCATCAACGCTCAATAAAAGTGTGAATGAAAACCATATTACTTTTGTGAAAGATGCTATTTTTTTACAATAAATCATGTTTTGAGTATTTTTAATATAAAAACCTTGAGGTAATCCTACTAAAATTAGTTTTTTTTCAAAAAATAACAAAAATAACGCACTGATAATATTTTGAATACATTTAATTTAACTAATTGATTTTCAACATATAGCAATAAAAACACAATAAATTATAAACAAAAAACACAATAATTATAGACAAAAGAGTTTCATATTGATGCTCAATATTTTAATTATCGGATTATAAATATTATTTTTGCCTTTAAATTGTAAAGAAAAACTCAATTAAATCTAATTATATTATTAATACTATGTCAAACGGAACAAACAATTCAAAAAAGACGACAACAATTTTAGGTGTTGTTTTAGCTTTATTTGTGATTTTATCAATCGCTTTATTTGTAACAAAGCAAAGCACTGAAGCTAGATTAACAGAAGAAAAAGAGTTGGTAATTAAAGATCTTAACAGTTTAAAATCTGATTACGACCAACTTTCCAGTGAAAATGCCTCTTTAAGCCAAGAGTTAAACAACGCTAAAGACGAAATCGCTAAATATGTAGATTCGATTTCTGGATTGAACGCAGACGTTGCTTCTCTTACTAAATTTAGATCTCGTTACTATGTATTGAGAAAGCAAAAAGATGAATTATTAGCTAAGGTTGCTGAATTAGAAGCAGCAAATGCAAAGTTAACTCAAGAGCGTGATGCTACTTTAGAAACGTTACAAAAACAAACTGATGCTAATGAAGAGTTATTAGCCAACAACCTTAAATTAGCTGAAGCTGTAAAAAGAGGTTCTGCTTTAAACTTAAGCTCATACGATGTTTCTGCTGTTAAAGAACGTTCTAACGGTTCTTACAAAACAACAAAAAGAGGTGCTGCTGCTGATGCTTTACAAGTTTGTTTTACTGTTGCTGAAAACGCAATTGCTAATACGGGTGGACGTACCTTTTATATTGAAGTAATTGATGCTTCTGGAACTGTTATGAACAGCCAATCTGCATCTAACTCTGAAGGAGCTTCAATCAACTACTCTAAAAAGTCTGAGTTCAACTATGAGAACATGACAATTGATGTATGTAATTACATCAAAGGAGATTCTTTTGCAAAAGGAAACTATATGGTTAATGCTTATGACGATAACTTAAGACTGTTAGGAACAGCTTCTGTAACTCTAAAATAATCTACCACAATACAATATTAAAGGCTCCATAATGGAGCCTTTTTTTGTTGAACCAATTATGCAAAAGCAAAAAAAAAGGCTCCCTAAGGAGCCTCATTTATTTTGGTATCTGTATGAAGTCTATTTAAGACTTCCAACCATATCTTCTGGTTTTACCCATTGGTCGTATTCTTCTTCAGTGACATAACCAAGTCGTACTGCTTCTTCTTTAAGCGTTGTTCCGTTTTGGTGTGCTGCATTTGCAATTTCAGCAGCTTTATAATAACCAATCTTAGTATTGAGAGCTGTTACCAACATTAAAGAGCTCTTTAAGAGTCTGTCAATCACTGCTTGATTTGGTTCGATACCAGTAGCACAGTTCACATCAAAACTAACGCACGCATCACCTAATAACTGAGCTGACTGTAAAATATTAGCTGCCATCAGTGGTTTGAAAACATTGAGTTCGTAGTGTCCTTGTGTTCCCCCAATGGTAATTGCTACATCGTTACCCATCACTTGAGCACAAACCATTGTCATTGCTTCAACCTGTGTTGGATTTACTTTTCCAGGCATAATAGAACTTCCTGGTTCATTTGCTGGAATTATGAGCTCTCCAATACCTGAACGTGGTCCTGAAGCCATCATTCGTATATCGTTTGCGATCTTATTCAATGACACAGCTAATTGTTTTAAAGCTCCGTGGCTTTCTACAAGCGCATCGTGAGCAGCTAAAGCTTCAAATTTATTCTTTGCTGTTACAAATGGCAATCCAGTAAACTCTGCGATATATTTGGCTACAAGAACATCGTATCCCTTTGGAGTATTTAATCCTGTCCCAACGGCAGTTCCTCCAAGGGCGAGTTCTGCTAAATGAGCAAGAGTGTTCTCAACAGCATTAATTCCGTGATTAAGCTGTGCCACATAACCAGAGAATTCTTGACCTAAGGTTAGGGGAGTGGCATCCATTAAATGGGTTCGTCCAATTTTTACAACATCCTTAAATGCTTTCGCTTTTTGATCTAAGGTGTCTCTGAGTTGTCTGACTCCTGGAAGGGTGACGTTGACAATTTTTTCATAGGCAGCGATATGCATTCCTGTCGGAAAGGTGTCGTTGGAAGATTGTGATTTGTTGACATCGTCATTAGGCTGAATAGTCTTTTCTCCTTCTCCGATCTTTTTTCCAGCGAGTTCATGTGCTCTGTTGGCAATGACTTCATTTACATTCATATTGGATTGTGTTCCTGATCCTGTTTGCCAGATAACTAAAGGAAATTGATCATCCAATTTGCCCTCTAAGATCTCATCGCAGACTTTTGCAATTAAATCTCTTTTAGAGCTTTCTAATACTCCTAATTCACAGTTGGCATAGGCTGCTGCTTTTTTGAGGTAAGCAAAGCCGTATACTACATCCATTGGCATAGAGCCTGGTGCACCTATTTTAAAATTATTTCTAGAACGTTCGGTCTGTGCTCCCCAATACTTATCAGCCGGCACTTGAACCTCTCCCATTGTGTCTTTTTCAATTCTAAAACTCATGATATTTAATAATGATTAGTATGCGAACAAAGGTAGCTCATCGTTAAAAAAAAATCTATTTTTTTAGTAATCATTTGTGCAAATAAGTAAAATCAAACTATATTTGTAGCATTAAAAGAAATTAGCATGTTTGAATTTGACCAATATTTAGGATTTTTAGCATTTTTAACCATCGTAACCATTGGTTTTTGGTTGATGATTTTTTTAATTTCATTTGTAGTTCCTTACTGGATTAGTGGAGCTATTGTGGAACGTCTTAAAGAAAAGAAAGCTGCGAAAAAAGCACAGCCTTAATTCGTTAATTATATAAAATAAAAAGGGGAGCAAATTGCTCCCTTTTTTTGTGGATCGATTTCTCGATTTATTCTCCTTGAAATTCCATTCCTTCCCCTTGCATATCTTGAGACTGGAAGTTTTGTTGCCTTCTACCTTGATTTTTATTTTGGTTAAATCGGTAGGTAAAAGTCATATTGATTTGACGCTGTCTCCACTGCATAGTACTTTGTGTAAGTACATTGAGTGTTCTAGTTTCACTGACGCGTTTCGCTGAGTTAAACAAATCTCTTACATTCAGAGATAAGGTGGATTTGTCTTTAAAGAGGTCCTTACTAAGTGCTAAATTTGTAAAAAGCATTCCCTCAGATGTACCTTGTGCATCTCTAGAGGGAGATCGGTACATAATATTAGACTGAAAATCAATCTTAGCAGGAAGAAGTAACTTAGCACTGAAGCGCGTGAAGTACTCTAAATTTTCATTATCAAAATTCTGAGTAATGACTTCTCCAAAGTAGTTGGTGTAGGTGAAATTTCCGGTGGTTTTACGATCGTATAAGTTAAAGTTCAAGCTGAATCTCCAATTTCTTTTAGGAGAATAAGAAGCAGTTAATTCAAATCCAATTCGCTCTTCGTCAGCTAAATTGATGGGTTGTCTGAGTTGTACAGGAACGATGACAGGATTTGAGGGATCATCTGGATTCACAATGGTCACTACTTCTCCCGTTTCTTGAGTCACGAAGGTGAACACTTTATTGGATATGTTGTAATAGATGGAAGAAGATAACATCACCTTATTGATTCGACTCAAGTATCCCAAATCAAACGAATTGGTAAATGTAGGATCTAAATCAGGGTTTCCCTTAAACAGGTTGGTATTCGAAGATCTCGATGGGAAGGGGTTGATAAACCAACTTCTCGGTCTTCTAAGTCTTCTGCTATAACTCAAGTTCAGCTTATCGGTTTCATTAAGGTCAAGTCCTAAAAATACAGATGGAAACCAAGAATAATAATTCTTTTTGGTGTAGTCATTTGTTTCAACTAAGTCAATGATGATATCGGTATGTTCCATTCGAAGACCTGTTAAAACACTTAGTTTGTTGAATTTTGTTCCAAACTGTGTGTAGGCAGCTTGAATATTTTCAGTGTATTCTAAGGTGTTTTTTAATTTGGGATCAGATACAAAAGCTCCGCTGTTTACTTGTCCAAAATCATAAGCTGTTGTTTGATTAAGGAAGTTTCCACGGTACCCTAATTCAAATTGAGATTGATTTTCTTTACCCATAGGTAATACATAGTCAAATTGAATAAGCTGAGATGAGTCATCTCCAATATTGAATTGTTGTTCAGTTGGAAGTATAGCCGTTGTTGTTCCTTGAACAACTTCTTCGATCGTTAAAATTTCAGGGTTTTCCGATATGGAGTAGCGGTAATCGATTTTGAGCTCATGACCATCTTTGTCAAAACGCTTCATAAAGTTCATCGCGTATTGCTTGGACTCTCTATTGTCAGACTCTACAGAGTTTCTGTCGCGTTCCAAAGTAGGGTTAAGCGATCCGTCGAAGTTTTTAAAAGCGATATCCTCGGTGTTTTCTCCATCAGACTTACGATATACGAAAGAGTTAGTCAGTGAGGTTTTGTCGTCGATAAGGTATTCAATTCCAAAATTGGCATTGATACCTTGACCGTTTCGGATCGTCTTTCGATTTTCTTCTTGATAAGAAGTCGTCTGTCCATTATTGTCAAAATACTGTTGAAAATAGTTTGAATTTCCAGGGCTTGCATCCTTGTTAACGGATGTGTTGGTAAAGAAATTAAACTTGTTCATTCTCAAGTTTAAGTTAGCACCTGCTCTTGAATTAGTTGGAGTACCAACTGTAGCAGTCAAAGATCCATTAAACCCAATGGTCTTTGATTGTTTTAGTACGATGTTTAGGATACCCGCAGTTCCTTCAGCATCATATCGTGCTGATGGGTTCGTGATGACTTCAACTTTTTCAATAGCATCTCCTGGTAATTGTCTAAGTGCCTCAGTAGGTATTCCAGAAAGTGCTGCAGGTTTTCCATTGATCAAAATACGTACAGATTCGTTACCTCTAAGACTAATATTTCCCTCGATATCCACACTTACAGAAGGAACATTGTCAAGAACGTCAGTAACGGATCCACCTTTAACAGTCATATCACTTCCGACATTGTAAATTTTCTTATCAAGACGTAACTCAACTGTGGTTCGTTCTCCAACGACTTCAACTTCCTTCAATTGTTCGAGGTTTGGACTTAGGTGTATGGTTCCAAGATCGATATTAGCTCTCAGTTGAACATTTTCATTTCTGTAGGAATTGTATGAGATGTATTCGATGATAATATTGTATACTCCAGGAGCAGTTTCAATTTCAAAGGCACCATTTTCATCAGTGATTCCACCAGACACTTTTGAGGTATCATTAGTTGATTGAAGAATCAATGTAGCGTACTCGAGAGGAATCTCAGTGTCTTGTTCTAAAACCTTACCCTTGATGGTAATAGTGCGTTGTGAAGAGGTTTGATAGGACGAAGGTTGCGCAAATCCTATAAATCCGATAAGTAATGCAATCCATAAAGATAAGTGTTTTTTCATTCTGTATTTTAATTAATAATATTTGTTAGCCTTTGTTTTTCTTTTTTTTATTTTTCTTTTTGCCGTTTTCTTTATTATTTTCTTTAGCCTTTTTATCTAGGTTTCTAAAATTTTCCTCTTGAAGCTCCATATAAGCTTCAAATTTTTCAGGAGGCAAGCTTTGTTGCAATTCCTTTTCTTGATTCTCTTGGATGATCTGATATTGCTCTTTCATCTTTTGAGGATCTAATTTTAATATTTGTAATTCAATACGTTGTTGAACGTATTTAGTGAGTACAGTACTTAAAATAGCTTCTTCAAACACCGTTAATCCTAAAGCTTCTTTAAAAGCAGGCATTTGTTGTTCAACTATTTGTTCAGCAGTGAGGTTTTCAGGTTCTCTATTCATCTCTGTCATGGTTCTAGGAACCACTGACATTCTTCTTCCGTACATATCTCTTCTACCGTAGCCATAACCTCCATAACCATATTGAGCCATAGCTTCTGCTGAAATCATAAGGACAAAAAGTCCAAGTAGTATTTTAATATTTGTTTTCATAACTACATTTTTAAGATGATATTGATCGTATTTGGTTTAATATAGACTTGTTAATTAATTGTTAAAATAATTTATCGATTGTCTCAGTAGGTCTTCCGATCACTGCTTTGGAGTCCTTGACAATAATAGGACGCTCCATAAGTTTAGGAAATTCAATCATCGCTTCGATGATTTGTTCATCGCTGAGCTGTTTACCTTTAAATTGTTCTTTCCATATCGCCTCATTTTTACGAACCAATTCAATAGGAGTGTAATTCAATTTCTTTAAAAGGATTTTAAGAGTTTCTGTGTCAATGGGGTTGACTAGATATAAAACTGTTTCAAAATCCATACCCAAGTCGTTTAAGTATGCAACTCCTTGTCTAGATTTAGTGCATCTTGGATTGTGATAAATAGTAATCATAATAGGGTGTTAATTTGTTTCTTTTTGCCCCATAAGCATGAGGTAAGACTTTAAAAATTCGTCGATATCGCCATTCATAATAGCATCAACATTTCCAGTTTCAGTACTGGTTCTCACATCTTTAACTAATTTGTAGGGATGCATGACGTAGTTTCTGATTTGAGAACCCCATTCGATTTTCATTTTAGAGGCTTCAATTTCAGATTGTGCTTCTCTTCTTTTTCGAAGTTCTATTTCATAGAGCTGCGATTTGAGCATTTTCATCGCATTTTCTCTGTTGTCTAATTGAGATCTAGTTTCAGAATTCTGAATGACAATTCCAGTAGGGTGGTGCGTTAGAATAGCTTTGGTTTCAACTTTGTTGACATTTTGACCTCCAGCTCCACTGGATCTAGCAAAAGCCCATGAGATATCTGATGGATTGATTTCAATTTCAATACTGTCGTCAATCATGGGGTATACGTACACGGATGCAAAAGAGGTGTGTCTTTTAGCGTTAGAATCAAATGGAGATATGCGGACCAATCGATGAACTCCATTTTCACCTTTGAGCCAACCAAAAGCAAATTCTCCTTCGATGGCCAAACTCACAGTTTTAATTCCAGCGACATCTCCATCTTGAAGATTGAGTTCCTTTACCTTATAATTGTGTTTGCTAGCCCACATCAGGTACATACGCATCAACATTGATGCCCAGTCACAGCTTTCAGTTCCTCCAGCACCTGCAGTAATTTGTAGGACAGCATCAAAACTATCCGCTTCTTCAGAGAGCATGTTTTTAAACTCTAATGACTCGATAAGTTCCTGAGTGTTTTGGTAGTTCTGATCTAGTTCTTCTTCACTGAATTCTCCCTCTTTGAAGAATTCATAGGCTAGTTCCAATTCACTGACAGCTTCTGTTGCTCTGTCAAAGTCCTCAATCCAGCTTTTAATCGATTGGATCAACTTCATTTGCTTTTGAGCATCCATAGGATTGTCCCAGAAGTCGGGTGCAAAGGATTTTTCCTCCTCGTTTTGTAGTTCTATGTTTTTTTGATCGATGTCAAAGATACCTCCTTAACGCAGCCAGGCGATCTCTGAGATCTTGTATTTGATCTTGTGTTTTCATTTGATAAGAGTTTGGGCAAAAATAGGATTAATGCTTGGTTGTACAATCAATTTTTATAAATTTAATAGATTAAAACGCACTTTATGAAAAACTTTTTAAGCTTCTTATTTATTACAACTAGTTTCTGGCTACAGTCACAAACGTTTGAAAAGACCAAAGAATTTTTAAAATTGGAGGGATTGTTTGAAATCTATTACGATGAATCATCAGATAAAATGTTGATGAAGGTTGATCAATTAGACAAAGAATTTCTGTATGTCAATGCGCTTAGTAGTGGTATTGGATCCAATGATATTGGTTTAGATCGCGGTCAATTGGGAAATGAACAAGTGGTTTCATTTAAGAAAATGGGAAACAAACTCTTTATGATTCAGCCAAATCTATACTTTACAGCTATTACCGACAACCCATTGGAAAAGGCATCAGTGGAACAGGCATTTGCAAAATCAGTCTTATTTGGTTTTGACATATTGGATCAGAAATCAGGTTCATATCTCATTGATATTAGTTCATTTATCAAAAGGGATTCTCACGGAGTCTCCAATCGCTTAGCGAGAATGAATCAGGGATCTTATAAATTGGATCTCTCCAAATCTGCAATTAATTTAGATCGAACTCGATCCTTTCCAAAAAATACTGAAATTGATGTAATGCTGACTTTTAGTGGTGATGCAAAAGGAAATTATATTCGTTCGGTAAGTCCCAATAGTAATATAGTTACCGTTGCAACACACCATTCATTTATTGAATTACCAGATAATAATTTTAAGATGAGAGTTTTTGATCCAAGATCAGGTTCATATTCATATGATTATATGGATTATGCTTCACCAGTTCAAGAACCCATTCTCAAGCGTTTTACAATGCGCCATCGACTTGAGAAGAAAGACCCAAATGCAGCTGTAAGTGAAGCTGTAGAACCGATTGTATATTACTTAGACAACGGTACTCCAGAACCAGTTCGATCTGCACTTTTAGAAGGTGGTAGCTGGTGGAATCAAGCCTTTGAAGCAATCGGATACAAAGATGCTTTTCAGGTAAAGATGTTACCAGATGATGCTGATCCTTTAGATGTTCGCTATAACGTCATTCAATGGGTACATCGTTCTACTAGAGGATGGAGTTATGGAGCTAGTGTTGCAGATCCAAGAACAGGTGAAATTATTAAAGGACACGTGAGTTTGGGAAGTTTGAGAATCCGTCAAGACTTTATGATCGCTCAGGCACTTACCAACAAGCCATTTGCAGATGCAGATGATAATGACCTAAAAATGTTGGATATGGCACTAGCTCGAATTCGACAATTATCTGCTCATGAAATAGGACATACTCTTGGGTTCTTACATAATTATGCAGCAAGTGCAGCTGGAAAAATATCGGTGATGGATTACCCACATCCACAGGTAATTTTAGAGGGTGATCAAATCGATTACAGCAAGGCATATGAGATCGGTATAGGTGCATGGGACAAAGTTTCAGTGGCGTATGCCTACAGTGACTTTGGAATGGATGAAACTAAAGTCCAAACGAAGCTCAACAAACTATTGGAGGATGCTAAATCTAATGGCTTGTGGTTTATCACCGATCAAGATGCTAGACCTGCTTCTAGTGCCCATGCCAATGCTCATTTATGGGATAATGGCAAAGATATTGTCGCTGAGTTGGAAGATATGTTAGCACTCAGAGCAAAGGCGATCGAAAATTTTGGCTTAGACAATATTCGAACAGGAGAACCATTGTCAGTTCTTGAAGATGTTTTTGTTCCACTCTATTTATACCACCGTTATCAAACGGAGGCAGTTGCAAAAATAATTGGTGGAATGGTTTTTGACTATCAAGTAAAAGGTTCCAATCAAGATGTTATGGAAGTGGTTTCAGCCAAGCGTCAACGTCAAGCTTTAAAGAGCTTGCTCAAAACAATAGACGCAAATACGATTGCAGTTCCAAAAGAAAAACTATCCTTATTTCCTCCAAGAGCCTATGGATATCCTAGGGGAAGAGAATCATTTAAATCCAAAACAGGTTCGAGTTTTGATCCTTTTTCTGCTGCTGAAACTGCCGTAGACATTACTTTTAGTTATATACTCAACCCTGAACGTGCTTCAAGATTGATTCATCAAAAAGCCTTGGATCCAAACCAATTGGGATTGGAAGAAGTTCTTGAAGAGCTTATCAATTATACTGTTAATCGATCTTCAAGATCAGTTCAGGATCCTTATTTAATCCAGGTCAATAGAATTATTTCGTTTCGACTATTGGATCATATAATGGCACTTTCATCCAATCACTCTGTATATCCTCAAGTCAATGCAATTGCTTCTGATGTTCTTTTAGAACTTTCAAAATCGTTATCGAGTGATGATCTGGTTTCCTCTGAAATGAAAAGGAGAATCGCTGATTTCTTTGATCGAAAATACGAATTCGAGCTTCCTAAAACACTTCAAATTCCAGATGGTTCACCCATTGGAATGGATTGTTTTAATTAATTTCTAACAGAACTCTATGGAAGTAAATTTAATATCAGATACAATTACAAGACCCACACAAGGGATGCTCGATGCGATGATGAGCGCTACTGTTGGAGACGATGTATTTAAAAAAGATCCAACGGTCAATGAATTTGAAGAGCGGGTAGCTCAGCTATTTGGAAAAGAAGCTGCTTTGTTCTTTCCCAGTGGAACCATGGCTAATCAGACAGCGATAAAAGTTCACACACAACCAGGAGAACAATTGATCTGTGATCACTACGCTCATATTTTCAATTACGAAGGTGGAGGCATCAGTTTTAATTCTGGAGTGTCTTGTAAGCTCATAGAAGGAACAAGAGGAATGATCACAGCAGAACAGGTCGAGGCGGCGATCAACCCTCCAGATTTTTATCACAGCCCTTTAACTTCTCTTGTTGAAATTGAAAATACAACCAATAAGGGAGGAGGGGCCTGTTATGATTTTTCAGAATTACAGAGGATTCGAGCTGTGTGTGACAAGCACAATTTATCGTATCACTTAGATGGTGCACGCCTTTGGAATGCTGTTGTAGCAAAAGGAGAAAACTTTTTGCAGTATGGAAATTTATTTGATTCAATCAGTGTGTGTTTTAGTAAAGGATTGGGTTGTCCTGTTGGATCGGTTGTTGTCGGTTCTAAGGATTTTATTCATAAGGCCCTTAGAGTTCGAAAGATTTTTGGGGGAGGGATGAGACAGGCAGGTTATTTAGCTGCTGCTGGTATTTACGCACTGGACAACCATATAGAATCACTGGCTTTAGATCATCAAAAGGCGTCTGAAATAGGAGCTTTGCTTGCTACTAAGTCTTCGATTCTAAAGGTGGAACGGGTTGAGACCAATATTGTCATCTTTGAACTCAATACAGAATGTACTTCTGAGCAAAAATTCAATAAGTTTTTAGATGATCATCAAATTCGAATCATTGCCATGGGTGGTGGGAAGCTTCGTATGGTTACTCATAGAGATTATACGGATACAATGCACGAGTATTTAATTTCAGTCTTAAAACGACTAGATTAAGAGAAATAGGTACATTTGCGGTTTCAAAATTGAATAGATGATAAAAGCACCAATTGCAAAGAAAATCGATACTGTTTTATCAAATCATTCAGTGGATCGTTTAGATCCCTATTACTGGATGAATAAGCGTGATTTAAAAGAAGTCTTGGATTATTTAGAGGCTGAAAACAGCTATTATAGACAAGAAACTAAGGAAACTGAAGCATTTCAAGAAACGCTTTTTGAAGAGATGAAATCTCGTATCAAAGAGGATGATGAATCAGTTCCTTTTAAAAAGAATGGCTATTGGTATATTACTAAATTCGAAAAGGGTAAAGAATATCCAATTTATACCAGAAAAAAAGAAACTCTTGAAGCTCCAGAAGAGTTATTGTTCGATTGTAATCAAATGGCTGAAGGATTTTCATACTTTCATTTGGGTTCTTTTTCAGTAAGTCCTGACAATCAATTAGCGGTTTACAGTATTGATACGGTTTCTAGAAGACAGTACACCCTGCATGTGAAAGATTTAGAAAGTGGTCAGATTCTTGAGGATACGATTGTCAATACATCTGGTTCAGCTAGTTGGGCAAATGACAATAAAACGTTATTCTATTCTCTAAAAGACGAACAAACTTTGAGGTCTATTGCGATTTATCGCCATCAACTAGGTGATCAAAAAGATCAATTGATGTACCTCGAAGAAGATGATACCTTTAGTGTTTTTGTGTCAAAATCCAGATCAGGAAAGTATATTGTTATCGGTTCCTCCAGTACTTTAACTTCTGAATACCGAATTTTAAATGCTGATCAGCCTTTAAGTGAGTTTGATTTATTCACCAAAAGACAAAGAGGATTAGAATACGATATATCGCATTTTGAAGATCATTTTTACATCCTCACAAACAAGGATGAGGCTACTAATTTTAAGGTGATGCGAACTCCAATAGATCATACTGCGGTCGGAAATTGGGAAGATTTTATCACTCACGATTCTAAATCTTTAATTGAAGATTTTACATGTTTTAAAAAATATTATGTTCTAGCTACCAGAGAAAATGGTTTGAGTCGCATTAAAATAGCTAGTTGGGATCAAGAAATCTTTTTTGAAATCCCCTTTGACAACGAAACTTATACGGCTTATATCGGATCCAATCCTGAATTTGATTCTCTTGAATTGCGTTATGGATATACGAGTTTGATTGAACCGAATTCCGTGTACAACTTTCATATGGAGACCAAAGAAAAGACCTTGTTAAAACAAGTCGAAGTTCTTGGAGGTGCTTTTGAGCGTACTAACTATATACAAGAGCGTATTTGGGCCATAGCTGAAGATGGGGTTCAAATTCCTATATCGCTAGTGTATCACAAAGAGACGCCATTGGATGGAAGTAGTCCTTTGTTTCAGTATGGATACGGTTCTTATGGGCATACAATCGACCCTTCTTTTTCATCATTAAGATTGAGTTTGTTGGATCGAGGTTTCATTTATGCAATAGCCCATATAAGAGGCTCTGAATATATGGGAAGAGAGTGGTATGAAACGGGTAAGCTTCTTCAAAAGATGAATACTTTTACTGATTTTATAGCTTGTTCAAAGCATTTGATAGCTCAAAACTATACGAGCGAAGAAGGATTATTTGCCTACGGCGGATCTGCAGGTGGCTTGTTGATGGGAGCAGTGATGAATATGGCACCAAAACTCTATAAGGGGATTGTAGCGAATGTTCCCTTTGTCGATGTGGTGACCACTATGTTAGACGATTCAATACCACTGACAACGGGGGAGTATGACGAATGGGGAAATCCTAACCAAAAGGAGTTCTTTGATTATATGCTGTCGTATTCTCCATATGATCAGGTGAGTGCACAGGAATATCCAAATACACTCATCATCACCGGTTATCACGATTCACAAGTACAATACTGGGAGCCTGCCAAGTGGGTTGCCAAATTAAGAGATTTAAAAACAGATTCGAATCAATTGTACTTTTCAATCAATATGGACGCAGGTCATGGTGGAGCTTCAGGGCGTTTTGAATCACTCAAAGAGGTAGCACAGGAGTATTCCTTTATAATCAATCTCGCAAATAAAGGGTAGTTTATTAAAAAATACTTAATTTTGTACCGAATTACAAAGACGACCCCTATGTCAAACAAAATTCAAGCATACGAAAATATTATCGATCTCATTGGTAATACTCCTCTTGTGAAACTTAATAAATCAACAGCTTCTTTTAAGGGTGAATTCTACGCTAAAGTAGAAGCCTTTAACCCAGGGCATTCAGCTAAAGATAGAATTGCTCTGAATATTATTGAAACTGCTGAAGAAAAAGGTATTTTAAAAGAAGGAGATACTATTGTAGAAACCACTTCTGGTAATACGGGTTTTTCAGTTGCAATGGTAAGTGCTATCAAGGGCTATAAGTGTATTTTGGCTGTGAGCTCTAAATCTTCACCTGACAAAATTGATATGCTTCGTTCTATGGGAGCTGAAGTTCACGTTTGTCCCGCACATGTTGCTGCAGATGATCCAAGATCCTATTATGAAGTTGCAAAGCGAATTCACAAGGAACATCCAGGTTCGATATACATCAATCAATACTTTAACGAATTAAATACGGAGGCTCATTTTAAATCCACTGGACCTGAAATTTGGGAACAAATGGCTGGAGAAATTACTCATTTGGTCGCTTGTAGTGGCACAGGAGGAACGATTTCAGGTACAGCTCAGTATTTGAAGTCTCAAAACCCTAATATTCAAATCATTGGAGTCGATGCTTATGGTTCTGTCCTTAAAAAATACCATGAAACGGGAACGATTGATCCTAACGAAATTTATCCGTATCGAATTGAGGGATTAGGTAAAAACTTAATTCCAACAGCAACTGATTTTAAAGTGATCGACCGTTTTGTAAAAGTAAAAGACGGTGAAAGTGCTCATATGGCTAGAGCGATTTCAAAATCAGAAGGAATTTTTGTAGGGTATACTTCAGGGGCTGCACTTCAAGCTGTAAAACAACTCAATGATGAAGGTGTTTTTGATGAAAATTCCAAGGTAGTAGTCATCTTCCCAGATCACGGTTCACGTTATATGTCTAAAGTTTATTCTGACGAGTGGATGAGTGCTCAAGGATTTATGGAAATAGCCAAGAAAAAAGAAAAAGTATTGCGTTAATAATCACTCACATAACGATAGTTAAAACGACCTCTTTGGGGTCGTTTTTTTTATCTCTCTATTATTTAATTCTTAATAAATTTATAGTTACTTTTGCACCAAAACCAATCAAAGTCTATGAGAGATATATTTGATAGAATTAGGGAAAATAAAGGTCCATTAGGAAAATGGGCTTCTCAAGCTGAAGGCTATTTTGTATTTCCTAAATTAGAAGGACATATTTCAAATCGAATGAAATTTCAAGGTAAAGAAGTAATTACTTGGAGTATCAACGATTATTTAGGTATGGCAAATCTTCCAGAAGTGATCAAAGCGGATGCAGATGCAGCTGCTGCACACGGTGCTGCCTATCCAATGGGAGCTAGAATGATGAGTGGTCATACCGACTTTCACGAACAACTACAACAAGAACTTGCTGCATTTGTAAATAAAGAAGCGGCTTATCTTTTGAATTTTGGATACCAAGGTATTATGTCTGCTATTGACGCCTTAGTTTCAAAAGACGATATTATTGTTTACGATGTAGATGCTCACGCTTGTATTATTGATGGTGTACGTTTACACATGGGTAAACGATTCACATTTAAACACAATGATGTTGCGTCATTAGAAAAAAACTTAGAGCGCGCTACAAAGATGGCTGAACAAACTGGAGGAGGTATTTTAGTGATCTCTGAAGGGGTGTTTGGAATGAGAGGTGAACAAGGTAAGCTAAAGGAAATTGTAGAACTAAAGAAAAAGTTCAACTTTAGATTGTTAGTCGATGATGCTCACGGTTTTGGTACACTTGGTAAAACAGGTGCTGGAGCAGGTGAGGAGCAAGGAGTTCAAGACGATATTGATGTTTATTTTGCGACTTTTGCCAAGTCAATGGCTGGTATTGGAGCGTTCTTAGCCGCTGATCAAGAAATCATCGACTACCTAAAATACAACCTAAGATCTCAAATGTTTGCTAAATCACTACCGATGATTTACGTAAAAGGAGGATTAAAACGTTTGGAATTATTAAGAACCAAACCAGAACTCAAAGCAAAACTTTGGGAGAATGTAAACGCACTTCAAAATGGTTTAAAAGATGCAGGATTTGATATTGGAACCACAACTTCTTGTGTAACTCCAGTATACCTCAAAGGAAGTATACCTGAAGCGATGGCTCTTGTTAAAGACTTAAGAGAAAATTATGGAATTTTCTGTTCTATTGTAGTCTATCCTGTAATTCCAAAGGGATTAATCTTATTGCGTTTAATTCCAACTGCAACTCACACAATGGAGGATATTGAAATCACCCTCAAAGCATTCTCTAGTATCAGAGAACGTTTAGAAAACGGTACGTATAAGCGATTGTCAGCAGCTGTTTCTAAAGCAATGGGAGAATAATCAAATTGAATATAGATATACAAAAATAGCCCTGTTATCAGGGCTATTTTTGTTTTAAATTACGCGTCTAATTATTTGATATCTAACTTATAGGTATTTCTTTTTTTGTAAACCTCTGGTTTGAATTCAGTCCATAACTTCTTTATTGCCAGATTATTGACAAGTTCAGGAGTTCTGACGCAATTAACAACTCCGATCTTTTCAAAAGACTTGTAAAAGTGACTAAATAACATGGCAGTTACCCCTTTATTCTGATAGTTGGGGTGAACACCAATAAGGTAAAAAATAGCGTCAGGATTGTTTTTCTTTGCTTTTAAGAGATGATAAAATCCAAATGGAAAAAGTGTTCCACGAGCTTTCTGAAGTGCCCTAGAAAAAGAGGGCATCGTTATTGCAAAGCAAATCATCTTACCTTCATTGTTAAATACGAACTTAATATACTCTGGGTTGATAAAACTGATAAACTTTTTAGTTAAATACTCTTTTTGAACCTGTGTAATAGGTACAAAAGAGGATAAAACAGCATAAGATTCATTAAAGAGATCAAACATTTGATCCACAAAAGGAAGTAGCTCTTTTGTTGAATGAAAGTTTTTTACATATAAGCCTAAGCGGTGCCCGATTATTTTGTCAAGCTTTTCAAATTTTGTGTTGTCGATATTGCTAAATGGAAATCGATTCTCTTCAAATTCCTTTTCAACAGTAAAACCGTACTTTTGATAGTGCTCTACATAGTAAGGGTGATTATACCATGTAATCATGGTTCCAATGGAATCAAATCCTTCGACGAGCACACCAACTTTGTCAAGGTTTGAGAACCCTACAGGTCCTTCCATAAAGGAGAGACCATTGGCTTTACCAATCTCATAAACTTTATCTAGAAGGATTTTTGATACTTTGTAATCATCGATAAAGTCAAACCAACCAAAACGCATCTTAGATACCTTTTGCTCGTTTATCTCAATCCAATTGATGATGGCAGCAATTCTTCCTACGATCTTTCCATCTCTATATGCAAGAAAATACTGTGCTTGAGCTGTTTTGAAAACGGGGTTTTTGTCTTTTTGAAATTGCTCCATTTCCTCTTTAATCAAAGGAGGAACCCAATAAGGTGAGTCTTTGTACAACTCAAATGGAAAGGTGACAAATTTTTTAAGCTCTTTAGCGTTTTGAACTTCTTTTAAATGTATCATTATTTGAAGTGATTATCCACTCTGATCGATGCGCCAAAACCAAAAAAAAGTCTCGAGGGAGTCTCTTTAAAGTTAGTTCCTATAAAGGCATCAACTTGAATATTATTGTTAATTAAATAAGCTCCTCCAGTCCTGATGATTTCATCTGCATAATAATCATTAATGATGCTTTGACCTTCAATAAAGAGACTTAATTTGTAATATTTTTTAAAACTGTGAATTAAGGTGCTAGTGATTGAATACGCTCTGTTAGATGCGGGTTTATCAAGCGATAAATTAGTAACCAACACCCAATAAGGACTTAAATGTTGTTGTAAAATCAACATTTCTTTGTCATATATAGTGGCATAGGATTTACTAGTGGGATCATAGGGATCAAATCGATTGAATAAACTTTCATTTTTGTGAATGTTAAGTCCTGCATAGATCGAAACAACTGGTATTAAATTCTTTAAAACAAATCGATGGTTGTTTTTCCAAGAGTAATAATCTGGTTCAGCAAACTGATGTGGGTCGTATATCAATACTTTAAACCCGAAACGATTCTTAAAGATCCCTTTAGAGTTGATATTTTGAGTATGATCTATTTTAGATCGATGCCCAAATTCATAGATGAGTTCCACCCGCTCTTTAAACCCAAATCTAAAGGTAGATTCTATATCATTGATGTGATAATCACTATCGGTATAAATATGTGTTTGGTGATCTGAACTGTATAAAGATTCTAGTTGATAAACAGCCTCACCAACCGTATAGGCACCCATGGTTCTGCCAGGAGTGTTGGAATTAATAATATCAGTGTATTGTGCCCTTGAAGTAAATGATGTTAATAGCAACCCAATTACAAAAATATAGCTATAGGTAATATGATAAGGTATCGTTTGAATTCTTAAAAAATATTTTATCCGTTCTAACATCGTTTAAAAATCTAGAATTGTATTTTTGATAAAATTAATAAAGTTAATGGGTTTTTTTACTACAGTTCTCTATTTTATATTGGGTATTTACGTTTTGGGTTTTCTTTTAAGATTGGCTTCACCGTATATTATGAAGTATATTTTAAAACGATTTGAGAAAAAAATGGGTGATTTTCAAGATCCATTTGATCACAATAGGTCAGCTAAATCACAACAACCATTGAAAGATAAAGAAGAAATCGTTGGAGATTACATTGATTTTGAAGAAGTTAAAGATGATGAATAAATTAACAAGTTCAATAAAACATATAGGAGTAATAGCTCTTTTTGCAATTATAGCAATAGGATTCTTTTATCCGGTTATTCAATCGAAGGTATTGTTTCAGTCAGATATTGTCCAGTATATTGGAATGTCAAAACAACAAAAGGATCACAAATTAGCTACAGGAGAGGAAACCTATTGGACCAATGCAGCTTTTGGAGGGATGCCTACCTATCAGTTAGGTGCTCGATATCCCTATCATTTTATTAAGAATTTAGATTCTGCGCTCCGCTTTTTACCTAGACCAGCTGATTATTTATTTTTGCTCTTTTTGAGTTTTTACATTCTGATGTTGAGCCTCAAAATCGAATATCGATTAGCGGTATTAGGAGCTTTGGGGTTTGGTTTATCAACCTATTTTTTAGTGGTTTTATCCGTTGGTCACAATGCTAAAGCTCATGCGATTGCTTATTTACCATTGTTGTTTTCTGGTATGGTATTTGTTTTTCGAAAAAAGTATTTTATCGGAGCTGTCATAACAGCTATCGCTATGGGATTAGAGCTGGTAGCCAATCATTTTCAGATGACGTATTACTTTATGCTTTTCTGTTTGTTTCTTGGAATCCTTTTCTTGATCAAGGCTTATAAAGAAGGAGAACTCAAATCTTATTTTACTCAAATAGGAATTCTTTTAGGAGCAGTTATCTTGGGAATTAGTATTAATGCGACTTCTATCTTAGCAACTTCAGAATATTCCAAGTGGAGTACTAGGGCGGCCTCTGAACTCAGCATTGATCCAGAAGGAAACACCAAAGAGCCAAGTACAGGACTTGATTACAATTATATTACCGAGTATTCCTATGGTATTTTTGAAAGCCTCAATTTATATGTGCCACGTTTATTAGGAGGTTCTGGATCGGAGCAATTAAGTCAGGACTCTCATTTGTATCATTTTTTAAACAATCAAGGAGTTCCCTATAAGTCTATCAAACAATTTATTTCTCAAACACCTCTGTATTGGGGAGATCAACCTATTGTTGCAGGGCCTGCCTATATTGGAGCTGTCGTGATCTTTTTCTTTGTCCTAGCACTGTTTTTTTATAAGGGGCGCTATCGATTGCCGCTGTTGATTGGAACACTTCTATCCATCGCGCTCTCATGGGGGAAGAACTTTGAGTTATTGACGACTTTGATGATCGATTATTTTCCACTATACGACAAATTTAGAGCGGTTTCTTCTGCTCAGATACTAGCAGAGCTAACGATACCTGTTTATGCCTTTTTAGGGCTTCAATCTTTTTTAAACGATTCTGACGATGACTATAAAATTAAGATACTACAAAAGATACTCCTAGGATTTATCTCTTTTGGAGTGGTATTGTATGGACTTAGCTTCTTCTTTGAATTTCAAGGAGGAATGGATCCATACTTTCGATACAATTACGGAGATGAGTTTGTCGATGTATTGATAAAGGATAGGAAATCTGTTTATATAAGTGATGTTTTTAGATCTTCAATTTATGTGATTCTTTCAGCTTCATTATTGTGGATTTACACTGTAAAACGATTTAATGTCAATTATTTTTATATCGGTCTAGGGCTCTTAATTCTATTCGATTTAGGGGGAGTTTCCAAGCGTTATCTCAACAGTGATAATTTTGTCTCATCAAAGGAAATGAGCAAACCTTTTGTAGCTAGTGATATCGATAAAAAAATAGCTCAAGATAAATCCTACTACCGCGTCTTTGATTATACAGAAGGAATCAATGGAGCTCGTACCTCTTACTTTCACAATTCTATTGGAGGTTATCACGCTGCAAAGCCTAGAGTGATCCAAGAGTTATTTGAATATCACATCGCTAGAGAATCATGGGAGCCGCTTCGTATGCTCAATGTGAAATACGTGATGCAAAAGGATGAAAAAGGTGAACAAAGTTTAATTGTTAACGAGGAAGCAAATGGAAATGCTTGGTTTGTACAAGCCTTGAGCACTTTTGATTCACAAGATTACATCATGACTCGATTAGGAGCGACCTCTACCAGACATGAAGCGATTGCTGTAAAAGGGGAGGTCGATTCAAATATACCCTCGGTATTCTCAAGAACAGGTCAAGCAATCATTCAATTAGACTCTTATGCACCCGATCATTTAAGTTATAGCAGTTCCAATCCAGATGATGGTTTTGCTGTATTTTCTGAGCTTTATTATAAAAATGGTTGGAATGCCTATATCGATGGTCAATTAGTCCCACATTACAGAGTCGATTACGCTCTTAGAGGTCTCTTAGTTCCAAAAGGAACTCACAATATTGAATTTAAATTTGAACCTCAAGTAGTTAAAACAGGATCGCTTATTCAACTGTTGAGTTTTGGGATTCTTATGCTCTTAATCGGTTATACGGCCTATCATCAGTTAAAGAACGAATAATACGTCTATGAAGAAAGTACTTCTAATCTTATACTATTGGCCACCAGCCGGAGGACCTGGAGTACAGCGATGGTTGAAGTTTGTAACGTATTTTAAACAGTTCGATATGGAACCAATTCTTTATATTCCTTCCAATCCACATTATCCATTAAGAGATGATTCTTTGTTAAATGAGATTCCAAAGGATTTAAAGATCTATAGTCAACCGATCAAGGAACCTTATCGATGGGCTTCTAAGCTCTCCAAAAACAATACAGACCATATGAGTTCTGGTGTAGTTGGAACTGAGAAAAAGTCCCTACTTTCAAAACTAATGTTATTTGTTCGAGGTAATTTCTTTATTCCCGATGCTCGAAAATCATGGATAAAACCCTCCATTTCTTTTTTAAAAACTGTTTTAGAACAAGAACGAATTAATACGGTTATCACAACAGGACCTCCTCACTCATTACACTTGATAGGAATGGGTCTCCAAAAAGTCTCTAATGTTAAGTGGTTGGCAGATTTTCGAGATCCTTGGACCAGTATTCACTATCAAGACAAACTCTATATGAGTACCTGGGCTCAAAATAAACACAAGCGATTGGAATCTAGAGTTTTGAATGCAGCGGATGCCATCAGTGTCACTAGTCCATCTACTAAAATCGCTTTTGAAGGCATCACTTCCAAGCCAATTCATTTAATCACCAATGGTTTTGATACAGAAGTTGAATCATCAGTTGAATTAGATTCATACTTTAGTTTAACACATATTGGAAGTTTACTTTCTCAGCGCAATCCTCTATTACTCTGGAGTGCCTTAAAAGAGTTATGTGAAGAAGAATCGGGATTTAAAGAAGATTTGAAATTGGTCTTTGTCGGTAAAACAGATCCACAAATCATTGAACAAATAAGTGATTTTAAACTTGAAAATAATATTGAAAACATAGGATATGTTTCACATCAGAATGCGGTTTACTATCAAAGAAAATCCCAATTATTACTCTTAATTGAGAGCTTTGATTCTAAAGTGGCTCAAATTATACCTGGAAAATTATTTGAATACCTCTCTGCAAAGCGTCCTATTATTGCTGTTGGGCCTGAATTTTGGGATGTTGATCAAATATTGGCGAAAACTAAAGCAGGAACTACCTATACCTTTGATGATCATAATTCACTAAAAAGTGATATTTTAACTTATTATAGACTCTATAAAAAAGGAAATTTAGAAAAAGTTGCGAGTGGAATAGAGGCCTATCATCGAAGAGCTCTTACTGAGAAAATGTCTAAAGTTCTATGGGAATTGTAATTCAACAGACAGTTAAAAACACTTTGAGTACCTACATAGGGTTTGCCATTGGTGCGTTGAATACCCTAGTGTTTTACACTCATTTTATGAGTGCTTCCGATTATGGTATTGTCGCTTTAATGCTCTCCATAGGAACAGTTGGAGCACCTTTTTTGCTCGTTGGTTCACATCAAATGCTGATTCGTTTTTATCCTAAATACTCTGGTGACGACCAAGCAAAGCTATTGACCTCATCTCTTATAATTCCACTATTGATGAGCGCTGTATTTGGAATTGCGCTCTACTTTTTTCATGATTCACTTATAAAGTTAGTTCAGAGCGACTCCACTTTAACACCATATTTTCTTTGGGATGTTTACTTAATTGCTGTATTTATGGCCTTTTTTGAATATTTTTATGCACTGAGTCGATCTCAATTAAAATCTGTGTATGGGAATTTTGCCAAAGAGGTATTACACCGACTCTTAATCGCTTTGGGACTCATAGGACTTTCTTTTGATTGGATCAATTTTAATAGCTTTATAATTATTTTAACGGCTATATACGGTCTTCGAATGCTATTGATGGCTATTTATAGTTTGAAAGTGATTTCAATACATTGGTCTTTTAAATTGAACAGCTTTAAAAAATCTCATTTGTTATATGCTCTAGTGATGTTGATGGGATCTGCGGCAGCCTTAGTAATCCTAGAAGTGGATAAGATTATGATCAATGCGTATTTAGATCTCGATCAGGTGGCTTATTATACGGTGGCTGTATTTATTGCCACACTAGTGGATGTTCCTTATAGAGCTATGCATCAAATTACCCTACCAATATCCGCTCAGTTAATTGCCAACAAGGATTTGAAAGGGCTTTCGGATCTATACAAGAAAAGTAGTCTCAATTTAAGTATCGTTACCGCTTTGATATTGCTCTTACTTCTAGTCAATATTGACAATCTCTATTTATTATTACCTGAGGCTTATTCTCAGGCTATTTTCGTGGTCTATCTATTGGGAATTAGTAAGTTTTTAGACGCTAGTCTTGGTATCAACAATGCGATTATCAACAATTCACCTTTTTACGCCTATGTTTTAGGCTTTGGGGTAATTTTAGCGATTCTTACTGTGTTGTTTAATATGTGGTTACTGCCCATATACGGGATTGTTGGAGCGGCCTATGCTTCTTTATTTGCATTGTTTATTTACAATATATTGAAGTTGATATTGGTGATGATCAATTACAAAATGCAGCCTTATTCCTTCAAGACCACTTTGGTGGTTGTATTGTTTGTAATTACATACATTATTGTAACCAATATAAGTAGTGCAAGCAATAACTATGTCGATATGTTTGTTAAAAGTTTTGTAACCCTATTTATCTTTGTTGGAATTTCATATAAAATGAACCTTTCTATAAGTCTGAATCATTTGATAGACATAATCTTGAAAAGAAATTAATGTAGCTTTTCTCTGAGGTATTTTGCTGTATAGGATTTGTTGTTTTTAGCGACTTCTTCTGGGGTTCCACATACGATAATACTTCCTCCTTTATCACCACCTTCGAGTCCAAGATCTATTAAGTAATCAGCACTCTTCAGCATGTCGATGTTGTGTTCGATTAGTAGAACGGAATGTCCATTTTTCAAAAGAGCATTAAAGGAGGCTAATAATTTAGCGATATCGTGAAAATGCAGGCCAGTTGTAGGTTCATCAAAAATAAAAAGTGTGTGATTGTCTTTTGATCCCTTGAGTAAAAAGGAAGCTAACTTAATTCGTTGTGCCTCACCACCTGAAAGTGTAGAAGAGGCTTGTCCTAATTCTACATACCCAAGACCAACATCTTCAAGAGGTTGTAATTTTTTAGCTATTTTTTGTTCGCGATGTTTTGTGAAGAAATCAAGAGCATCACTGACGGTCATATGCAAAATATCAATGATATTTTTTTCTTGGAATTTAATTTCTAAAATCTCTTTCTTGAATCTCTTTCCTTTACAAGCATCACATTCGATATGAATATCAGCCATGAACTGCATTTCAACAGTGATCTCTCCTTCGCCTTTGCACTTGTCGCAACGACCACCATCAACATTAAATGAAAAGTGTTTAGGTTGGTAGCCTCTGAGTTTACTCAGGGCTTGCTTTGAAAATAAACTTCTGATGTCATCATAGGCTTTGATATAGGTAACTGGATTCGATCTGGATGATTTCCCTATAGGGTTTTGATCGATAAACTCAACTTCTTTTAAATCTTTTGAGTGAATTTGATAGAAGCTATGCTGTCCAATTTTTTGTCCATAACCTCCTAGTTCTTTTAACACAATAGGGTAAATGAGATTTTTTACAAGAGTACTCTTACCACTTCCAGAGACACCACTGATGGCGGTCAGTGATTTAAGAGGAATTTTTAGATCGATATTTTTTAAATTGTGTTCTCTTCCTCCGCGGATTTCAATATAATCCTTGGATACTCTTCTTTTTTTTGGTACTGGTATTTTTAAGCTTTTATTGAGGTATTGTGCCGTTAAACTGTTGGATTCTAAAAGTTGTTTTATTTCACCATAGGCGACAAGAGTACCACCCTGGGTTCCTGCTTCAGGTCCAATATCGATGATCAAATCAGCTGCCATGATGATATCCTCATCGTGTTCGACAACGATCACTGTATTGCCCAGTGCTTTAAGTGATTTGAGGACTTCAATAAGATTTTCAGTATCCTTGGGGTGTAATCCAATACTGGGCTCATCTAAAATATACATCGATCCTACTAAAGAACTTCCCAAAGAGGTGGCGAGGTTGATGCGTTGGCTCTCTCCTCCCGAAAGTGAATTGGATTTTCTGTTGAGACTCAAATAAGGGAGTCCTACCTTGAGAAGGTATTCGATTCTAGAATTGATTTCAATGAGAATTCTCTTAGCTACTTGATGCTCGTAATCAGTAAGTTGGAGTTCATTAAAGAACACTGCTAATTCATCAATAGGTAAGACGACTAGGTCTTGTAAACTGGCTCCTCCTACTTTAACATAAGAAGTTTCCTCTTTCAATTTGGTTCCCTTACAACTAGGACAAATGGTTTTTCCTCTATAACGTGCGAGCATCACCCTGTTGTGAACTTTGTAATTTTTTTTCTCAAGTTTTTCAAAGAAGGGGTGAAGCCCTGTGAATCCCTTTGCTCCATTCCAAACTAAGTCTTGCTGTTCTTTGGTCATATCACACCACGGCTTGTGAATTGGAATATTATAATTTGAAGCGACATGGATTAATTTTTCTAAATAACGCTGCATACTTTTTCCTCTCCAAGGAGCTATTGCTTCTTCGTAGATGGAAAGGTTGGTGTTGGGAATGACTAAATCTGGATCGATTCCAACGATATCTCCATATCCTTCACAACTAGGGCAGGCACCATAGGGATTGTTAAAACTAAAAAAATGAGTATTTGGTTCGGTAAAACTCATTTGATCCATCTCAAATTTATTGTTAAATACCTGAGACTTTTGATCTTTTAATTCTATGACTCTTAAGCTTCCTTTTCCCTCAAAGAAGGCGAGTTCAATGGTGTTTTTCAATCTATTTACAAAATCTTCATCATCAGCAAGGACAATACGATCAACAACGAGTTCAAATGAGGATGGTATATTTTTTAAAGGTTCACTGATCTTGATGACTTCTCCATTGGCGTATATTCTAGCGTAGCCCTGTTTTAATAGAAGGTCTATGGTTTTAGAGGGTTGCTTTTTATCCGCAATCTGAACAGGAGTAAGTAATAAGAGCCTTGATCTCAGTTCAAAGGATTGAATGTATTCCAAGACATCTTGAACTTTGTGCTTTTTGACTTCTTTTCCACTGATTGGAGAATACGTTCTTCCAATTCTCGAATAGAGCAATTTTAAATAATCATAAATTTCAGTTGAAGTTCCAACGGTAGATCTGGGGTTGGTGATATTGACTTTTTGCTCTATCGCAATTGCTGGAGCAATTCCCTGAATACTATCGACTAAAGGTTTGTCCAACTTTCCAAGAAATTGCCTTGAATAAGACGAAAGTGACTCAATATAACGACGTTGTCCCTCTGCATAAAGCGTATCAAATGCCAAAGATGATTTTCCTGAGCCAGAAAGACCCGTAATTACCACTAATTGGTTTCTTGGGATAGCTACATCTAAATTCTTAAGGTTGTGCAGTTTAGCACCCTTAATTAGAATGTTTTCTCTTGGATTACAGTTTTTTAAATCGATCATAGGTCAAAAGATAAATATACTATCCAAATCAAAAAACTCCTAATCAATTGAATTCTTTTCTTTTGAAATTTAGTTGGATTTAAATGAAAATTTTTCTATATTTATGATTCTAACAATAAAAATAATGCCTATAGCATAAGTTACTTTTAAATTTTAGTATTAACCATCACAGGATCAATTGTTTGTTGATCTATGTGTTTTGTATAAAGTAACTTATGAACTCAATAGAACTAGATGCTCATTTAGTGAGGCGTTATCTCGACGGAGAGGAAACAGCTCTTCACAGACTTATTGTCAACCATCAATCACGTGTTAAGGGATTCATTTTTTCAAAGGTAAAAGATAGAGATATCACTGAGGATTTATTTCAAGACACCTATATGAAGGTTATCAAGTCACTTCGCAAAGGATCTTATAATGAAAAGGGTAAGTTTTTACCCTGGGTAATGCGAATTGCTCACAATTTAATTATGGATTATTTCAGAAATCAGAATAAGATTCCAACCCTTTCTAATTCTATGGATTTTGATATATTTTCTTTGATTTCAGACGATTCACTACATGTGGAAGAACGTTTGGTTAAAAGTCAAATTGAACTAGAAGTTAAGGGATTGGTGACTCGTTTACCCAAAGATCAAAAAGAAGTCATAGAAATGCGTATCTATCGCGATATGAGTTTTAAAGAAATATCTGAAAACACTGGAGTGAGTATCAATACAGCTCTCGGTAGAATGCGCTATGCCTTACAAAATATCAGAAAAGAAATAGAAGCTAAAAATATAGTTTTAAGTTGCTAACACAATAATTTTAAAATACCAGCGTTATAAGGTTGATGAATGATACAACCTTCAACTGTTCAGAAACTCAAAACAGCCTTCAATTCTATCGTATTGATAGTCTGTTGTTTTTAAGTATGTTTTCACAAGCTTATTATACCGTAGCCTTTGATAATGAACATTTGGAGTTTATTTTGAACTAGACTTTTTTAATTGTTCGTTAATTACAGAGGCTCTTCCTATTGTTTTTGTAATGATGTCTTTGTCTAAATCCCAACCTCTTGCAGGGGAATATTCTCTACCATACCAAATTATTTGAAGGTGAAGTTTGTTCCATTTATCTTTTGGAAATAGTCTTTTAGCATCTTTTTCAGTTTGTACCACATTTTTTCCATTTGAAAACCCCCAACGATACATTAAACGATGAATATGGGTGTCTACAGGAAATGCAGGGATATTAAAAGCTTGTGAAACCACAACAGAAGCTGTTTTATGACCAACTCCAGGAAATTGTTCTAATTTCTCAAGTTCCTCTGGGACTATACCATCATATTGTTCAACCAGTATTTTTGACAATCCGTAAATACCTTTAGATTTCATTGGAGAGAGTCCTACAGGTTTGATAATTTCTCTGATGTCTTCCTGGCTGAGTTTGATCATATCGTAGGGGTTATCAGCCTTAGCAAAGAGCAGAGGTGTGATTTGATTCACGCGAACATCGGTGGATTGGGCAGAAAGTAATACTGCGATTAAAAGGGTATAGGGATCATTGTGATCAAGAGGAACAGGAACCTCTGGGTAAAGTTCTTCTAAGGTGTCTATTGTGAATTTTACTTTTTCAGCTTTGGTCATTTTTGTATTTTTACAATTAAATATATAATTCTTATGAAAACTCTAAAAGTAGGAGATGCAGTTCCTGATTTCAAAGTCCGAGACGAGGAGGAAAAAATAGTACATCTCAGCGATTTTAAAGATAAAAAATTAATTGTCTTTTTTTATCCCAAAGCTTCAACTCCAGGCTGTACGATGGAAGCATGTAATCTAAGAGATAATTATCAACTGCTACTTGATAAAGGCTATGCCATGATTGGTGTAAGTGCAGACTCGGCCCAAAGACAAAAAAATTTTAAATCTAAACACGAATTTCCTTTTCCTTTGATCGCTGATGAGGATAAAAAACTAATCGATCTATTTGGAGTATGGGGTCCCAAAAAGTTTATGGGTAAAGAATACGATGGTATTCACAGAATGACTTTTATCGTTGAAAATGCAAAAGTGATACGAGTGATTGATAAGGTAAAGACCAAAGATCACGCCGCACAAATACTTGAAGAAGTCTAGTTTAACTCTAGAGTTTTCGATCGTTTATCTTTATCTGTAAAAAGGTGTTTCTCTTTGATGATCTCAGCAATTCCATGAGGAACCATCTTTTCCCAATCGGGATCACCATTGGTAATCATGTCGTGAACATGTCCAGACATGATTCCTAATATTTCGTGATCGTAATCGATAATATCCATTACTTTTCCATTGTATTTGAAGAATTTGTACAATTCTTTCATTCTTGGATGAACCTTTAAGGTATTCGAAGTAATGATTTCTCCGGTACGTTCATCTCTCATAGGGTAAAGATACACCTTGAGGTTTTTAAAGAACAGTTTTCCAAAAGCTTCTAGGATACCACCACTGAGATGTCTATAATACTTTTCATCAAAGATAGCTTCTAGGTTGTTGACACCCATTGTAAGTCCTATTCGCTCTTTGGTAAAACTGTGGAAGTATTCTACTAATTTATAGTACTCTTGGAAGTTGGAGATGATGACATTATGTCCTAGATGACAGAGTAAATCGGCGCGATCTAAGAAATCTTGCTCATCAATTTCACCTGAGACTCTTAAGTTTGACAAGGTAATCTCAAAAACGACCATTGTTTTCTCAATATCCACTGAATTTTCATGTCTAAATATTTCAAGAGATTTATTGAGCATGTCTTGATTGACACAAGTTACAGGTCTAAAACGACCTCTGATCGCTAATATATTTTTTTTATAGAGTACTGCTGCTGGAAGTACATTAGTACCATCAGGACCAAACATTACTGCATCAGTCATTCCGTTACGAACAAGCTGTAAACTCATCAAGCGATTGTCTACATTGTGGAATGCAGGACCTGAAAAATTCACCATATCGATTTCAAGTACGTCCTGATCTAAGTGATCGTAGAGGTATTTGAGAAGGTTCTTAGGTTTGTCATAGGTAAAAAAAGCACCGTAAATCAAGTTGACACCAAGTAAACCTAGGGTTTCTTGTTGCAATCTAGCTTCGTTTTGCTTAAAACGTATATGGAGAATAATCTCGTTGTACTCTTTTTGATCAGGCTCTAATTGAAATTTGATCCCAACCCAACCATGACCTTTAAATTTTTTAGCAAAATCGATGGTTGCAACCGTATTGGCGTAAGAGAAAAAGAGCTTGTCATTTTTCTCAGTTAATCGCTCTTCCATTAGATTCATCTCGTGAGACAACATCTTTTTAAGACGTGATTGGGTTACGTAACGACCGTCTTCTTCACTTCCGTAAATCGCATCTGAAAATTCTTTATCATAGGCACTCATTGCTTTTGCAATGGTTCCTGAGGCTCCACCAGCTCTAAAAAAGTAACGTGCGGTTTCTTGGCCAGCTCCAATTTCAGAAAAGGTACCGTAAATTTTTTGATCTAAGTTAATTCGTAGTGCTTTAGCTTTTGAAGAAGGAGTATTGTTGAATTCTGTCTCTAATTTTGTAACAGATGCCATATAAAAAGTTTAATTTACTACAAAAATATAAAAGTTTAAAAGAGCAGTCCCTAATAAAGTCATAAATTTGATAAAAAATTAAGATTCTTGGAACTGACATTTTTAGGTACTGGTACTTCACAGGGAATTCCAATTATAGGAAGCGATCATCCAGTGTGTCACAGTAGTGATCCAAAAGATAAAAGACTGCGCTCTTCTGCCATGATATCATGGGGAGGCTACCGCTATATTATTGATTGTGGACCTGATTTTAGAGCTCAAATGCTGCATCATTCAGTTTCTAAAATAGACGGTATCTTATTTACTCATGAGCATTCGGATCACACTGCTGGTATTGATGATATCAGACCTTTTTATTTTCGCCAGGGAGAAATTGATGTGTTTACCTCAAAAGCGACCTTAGCATCTCTAAAAAGGCGTTTTGATTATATTTTTGAAGCTGACAACAAATATCCAGGGGCCCCTGGGGTATCTGTCAATGAAATTTCAGAGAAGCAACCTTTTAAAATAGGAGATAAATGGGTCACTCCAATACTTGCAAATCACAACAGAATTGATGTATTGGGTTTTAGAATTGATAATTTGGTCTATCTAACAGACGTAAAGTATATTTCAGAGGATGAGTTTAAAAAATTAGAAGGTATTGAAGTCTTAGTTTTAAACGCTCTTAGAATTGAATCACATCACTCGCATTTAAATTTAGAAGAAGCTGTTGAACTTGCTCAAATAATAGGAGCAAAGCAAACCTATTTCACACATATTAGTCATATGTTAGGATTTCACAAGGAAGTTGATCATCAGCTTCCAAAGGGAATTAATTTAGCTTACGACAACTTAAAAATTACGATTAAATGAAACAACGATTACTGATTTACATAGCGATTTTTATGTTTTTTATAGCTATATATCAATATGTGAGCACCAAAAATTACGTCGAATCTGCTGACAAAAGAATGATGAAGTACAGAGCTGAAATAGAGCTGCTAACCAAAGAATTGGATTCATTAAAACAGTTGCATAAAGCAAATTAGATTCGCTCTAAAAGCCAATCTCTAAACTCAAAGAAATTCTGAGGACAGATCCCGTGCCCCATTGGGTATTCTCTATACGTTGAATCTATTTGTTCTCTTTCTAGGATAGCGCCGATTTTTCGAGCCCAATCGACCGGAATAATTTGATCTTCACTTCCGTGAGAAGAAAAGACTGAAAGGTGCTCATATAAGGATTTATCCGATTTAAATTCACAAATCCCTTCGTTGATATAACCACTCAGACCCACAATGTTTCTAACTAAATGAGGATAGCGACTCATCAATGCATAACTCATAATCGTTCCTTGACTAAATCCTATCAGGCTGATATTTGTTGAATCAATAGGATAGTTTTTAATTAAGAATTCTATAGTTTGCGCAATGAGTTCAATAGCTTCAATAGCCTGCTGGTCATCGGACCATTTGGTTTGATCGGCTCCAAAGTGAATGGCATACCAGGCATTTCCAAAGTCGGGTAGGGATATAGGGGCTTTGAGAGAGAATACATAAGCCTGGTCGGGTAATTCACGTTTAAATGAAAACAAGTCATTTTCATCACTTCCATAACCGTGAAGTAAAATAAGTGCCGGATTCTTATCCTTTTGAGTGGGTTCTTTAACTAAATATTCTAGGGGAGTATTCATCTTAATTGATAAAAGTAAACCACTTTTGGAAATACGATCCTATCAATGGAGTTAGTGTCATTTTGGATTGAATGGCATTCCAAAATCCATGTCCCCACATTAAGAGGTATAACAACCAAAGAATTCCAAATGATAAAAATTCAAGATAATTACTTACCAGAATTGCCAAGGCGTGAAATATTAAATGTACACCAAATGCTTGTCGAATATGAAAGCGTGCAAAAGCATTTTTCTCATGACTATTCATACTCATCGCAATCAGTGCTCCTACAATGGTGAGATAAGAAATCATCGCTGCATTTTGTCCTTTTGGTTGTAGATTAGTCATTTAATAAGATACTGTTATTATTGATACTTCCGTAAGACTTTCCTTTTAATTGATTACCTAGGTACATACAGTTGCTGGAAGAACTCTTGATATCTGAATTGCTGAATTCGTATTCGAAGTTGGGATCAAATAAGCTTAAAGAAGCCATCGCTCCTTCTTCAAAACTAGGTAAAGAAATGTTGTAAATCGATCTACCCGCACATAGCAACTCTATGGCTTTTTCCATTCCAAAGACGCTATTTAAAACTCCAAAGGAAGCTTCTAAACCAATGGAACCAGGTGTGGCATTATCAAACTCAACATTTTTGAGTTCGATATCTATTGGATTGTGATCACTGACTACAAAATCAATAGTCCCATCTAATAGTCCCTTTTGAAGTTCTTTTTGGTCTTCTTGAGTTCGTAAAGGGGGTCTTAAATTGACATTGGTATCAAAATCATTAAGTAAAACATCAGTTCCCCAGAGATTGTGTAAGGCGACACTACAGCTCACATTGAGACCTTTCTTTTTGGCTGCTGCGATGAGTTTAACACTCTCTTTTGTTGAAATTGTAGGGATGTGCAATCGACCTCCACTGTATTCTAGTAGATGTAAATCTCTTTGTATTTGTAAATGCTCTGATAATGATGGTATTCCTTTGAGCCCAAGAAGAGTGGATTGAATCCCTTCATGAGCAACTCCTTTGTGAGCGACCTCTCTGTTTTGAGGGTAGCTGTAAATCAAACCTTCAAAACTCTGACTGTATTGTAGTGCAATCTTGAGCAGATTGGCATTGGAGATGGTCTTTTTGTAATCGCTAAAAGCTAAAGCGCCCTTTTCAAACATATCGTATAAATCTGCTAAGGCTTCACCTTTTGATTCGATTGTCAGTGCACCTAAGAGATGCACATTAGCGTTAGAGTAAGACTTTGTTATATTCTTTAAGTACCCAATAGAAGTGCTTTTATCGGGTATTGGATGCGTATTGGTATTGAGTAAGATATCCGTAAAGCCAGAAAGAGCAGCTGTTCGAATTCCGTTTTCTATAGTTTCTCGCTCTTCAAATCCAGGTTCTCCAAAACTAACAGATGCATCGAACCATCCTAAAGAAACGTGAAGGTTCTTTAAGGCAATTTTCTTAGTGTTGTTGGGGAGATCAATTTTCGAAGCGATTTTCTCAATACGTCCATTTTTAATTAATATATCTCTTTTTTTAAGGTGGAGTTCCTTTGAATTGGGATGAACCAAGGTTGCTTGATGCAAGAGTATATTCATAGACTTTGATTGAAAATCAGTGATATTTAGACAAAAGTAATAAACCTAATTGTAAAACGATAGAAAACCCTGCAATTATTCTAATTTTCATTTAAGGCTTTATGAATTCCTTCGAGTAATAACGGCTCCATGATTTGGTAACCTTTTGTGTTGGGATGGACGCCATCATTTCCCAAATCGCTTCTCAAACCACTATTTTCATCCTTCATTGGAGTAAAATAATCCACTAAAACAATTTGGTTATTGTTAGCATAATCTTCAATCATTTGATTGAGAACTCGCACTTTTTCAGTTGGTATGATGCGTTCTCTCCAAGGAAAACGATTGGAAGGGACTAGTTTACAAAGAACTACTTTAATATCGTTAGTAATTGCTAATTCAGCCATACTAATGATATTTCTAAAGACTTTTTCAATCGCTATAGGACCTGTGTTTTCTGCAATATCATTGATTCCAGCAAGAATAGCTACTACTTTTGGATTGAGATTTATGACATCTTCTCTAAAACGCAGTAACATTTGTCCCGTTGTTTCTCCTCCTATTCCCCGATCAACTAGATGGTTTTCTTCAAAGAATTCAGGATGATTGTTAATCCAGACATCGGTAATGGAATCACCCATTAAAACAGCAGTAGGTTCAAATTCTTTTTGAAGTAATTCGGCATTTGCATTAGCGTATCTATCGTAATTAATACCGGAGTTCCAATGGGATGTATCGAGTTTCTGAGAAAATGAAATCCTCGATATGGTAAATATGATGGCAAGAATAATATACCTTTTCTTATTCATCTTGAGTGTACAAGGCAGGTTTACCATTAGTTCTTGTGTTATTGATAAAATCCTTAACGTCTTGATTTGCTTTGATTAAATCTTCATGTCTGAGATACATCATATGTCCAGAGTGATATCCTTTAAATGAAAGGCGATCTTTTAATTTACCACTTGGATCCATTTGCCACATATTGTATTTAGCATTGTAATAAGTTGTTGCTCCGTCGAAATAACCAGACTGAGTCATCACGTGTAAATAGGGGTTCATCGCCATAGCTTGTCTTAGGTTTTCACCAGTTTTATCACCGGAACGATCCCAAGGGTGAACAGGGCCAAACATATTGTACTTAACATCTGTTTTCCAGTTGAGTTCATTCTTCATATAATAGTTAATAGCAGGTGTAAATGAATGTAGCCATGAAGTGAGTTCAGAATTAAAATCTGGTCTCGATCCAGCTTCCATGCGATCGATACCTAAATATCTCGAATCTAAACGACCAATGGTTTTACCCTTATCTCTTAAGAGTTCTTTCCAAAAGTAACTATAGGACATATCGAGATTGTGTCTCATAAATTCATCTGCTTTGATACCTGTATAATAAGCCATTTTATCTGCAAGGGCTTTTTTGTGTTCTTCAGGCTCGAATCCAATTCTTATGAGTCCGGGTAACAAGGTATTAATACTGTAGTTTTCTACCTCTTCTAAGACTTCTTCAAGAGTTTTAGACTGCAAGACTGACGGCAGTGTTTTTTGATACCAGGCAGCTGCAGCGAAGTAGGGGAGTCTATTGGCAACTTCAACTGGACCCTCCCTTTTAATTCCTAAATCGGTAGGAGATACTAAGATAACACCATTGAGATACATCCATTGATTGTTTTGAAGTTCGTATGCCAACCCAGATACTCTTGTAGTACCATAAGACTCACCAATTAGGTATTTTGGAGAAGCCCAACGATTATTTCTGCTCACAAATGTATTTATCCATTCTGCTAGGTATTTGATATCTGCATTGACTCCAAAGAAACGCGAGCGATCGATTTCTTTTCCAGAAGCAGGAATCGTTCTTGAATAGCCAGTGTTTACGGGGTTGACATATACAATATCAGCAACTTCTAAAACAGAATAAGGGTTTTCTTTAAATCCATAAGGTTGAATTGGATACCCTTCATCGTCAATATTGAGGACTCTTGGCCCTGTGTAGGCAAGGTGCATCCAAACGGATCCTGAACCAGGTCCACCATTAAAAGAAATTAGTAGTGGACGGTTATCTCTATTTCGAATATCGTCTCTAGTGTAATAAGTGTAGTGTAAGCTAGCCACTGGATTTGCGTTTTCATCCCATACAGGCTGTGTACCAGTTTGAGCGGTGTACATAAAGGTGCCGTTTATAGCATTGAGCTTGTGATGAGTGGTTACAATGGTATCGACTGCAAGTGTTCTACTTTGAGCAAATAGACCCATACTCATAAAGAGAGAAGCTGTGAAACTTATAATACTACTTTTTTTCATCATTGAGGATTTTTTTCTTTTCCTAAATGTAAAAAAAATATAGACAATTTTAAATACTGAAATTAAAACTTCTCAAAGACTCCCAAGCCAAATAAGGCATAGTCGTATTTGACAGGATCATTGGAGTCCATCATTCGAAGTGAATGATCTAATTCTAAAAGTGTTTTGTGATCGTTTTGTTTTCTTTTGACAAGTCCAAGTTTTCTAGAAACATTCGCTGTGTGAACATCTAAAGGACAAGAGAGTTTAGATGTAGGAATAGTATTCCATATTCCTAAATCAACTCCTTTGGTATTGGGTCGTACCATCCAACGCAAAAACATATTCATGCGTTTGGCAGCTGATCCTTTTCTGGGATCTGCCAGATGTTTGGTCGTTCGCTGCAGGTAGTGTTTAGAAAAGAACAGTGCTTTAAAATCAGATAGTTGTTCTTGAATACTTGAAGTTCCGCTAAACTGATATTCCAAACCACCGTGATTGGAGTAGATTTCTCTTAGATTGAGCACAAAACACTTAAAGTCTTCAGCATTAAAGGTTCTGTGAACAAAACCATCAAGGGGATCTAGATGATGTTCATTAGCATTAACAATAAAGTCATAAGGACTATTTCCCATTCGATCCATCATCGATTTGGCATTCTTAATGATGCTTTTTCGATTGCCCCAAGCGATAGTTGCTGCTAAAAAGCCTGCGATTTCAATATCTTCTTTTAGCTGATACGAATGTGGTATTTGAATGGGATCTGATTCTATGAAATCTGGATGTTCGTATTGATAGGCCTTTTCATCCATAAAGGCTTTGAGCTCACTGAATTCCATTAGTTGATCAATTTACCATCTTTCATATAGAGAGTTCGATCAGCCATGGCTGCTAATTCTTTATTGTGCGTAACAATGATAAAGGTCTGTTTAAATTCATCTCTTAACTTAAAAAAGAGGTCGTGTAAATTTTTTGCAGATTCAGAATCTAGGTTTCCACTAGGCTCATCAGCTAAAATAACATCAGGTTGATTCATCAATGCCCTAGCCACTGCAATACGCTGTTGTTCACCACCCGATAGCTGATTGGGTTTGTGGTTTTCTCTGCCTTTTAGACCTAAATAAGTAAGCAATTCTTTTGCTCGTTCTATAGCATCTTGTTTTGAAGTTCCTGATATAAAAGCTGGAATACAGATGTTTTCAAGAGCAGTAAACTCAGGTAGTAATTGATGAAACTGAAAGATAAAACCGATGTGCTTATTTCTAAATTGCGCTAGCTCCTTTGAAGAGAGTTTGGTGATATCAATCGCTCCAATTTGGATGCTGCATTCACTGGTATTTGAAGCCTTATCTAAACTTCCCAACACTTGTAATAAAGTAGTTTTACCTGCACCAGAAGCTCCTACGATAGCGATGATTTCTCCCTGATTAACTTCTAAATCAATAGATTTTAAAATAGAGAGATCGCCGTAGCTTTTGCTTATGTTCTGTGCTTTAATCATTAAAAAATCGTTTAAAACCAATTCGTTTCAACATTTTTTTTTCAAAATTCCAAAAGAAACGATATTGTCCAAACAGTGTTCCAAATATAATAAGTAATACCTGATAGGTTGGGAAAATAAGTAAAATACGAACCATCCAATAGAGGACATACCAATACCAAACATCTGGTAAACTGTCATAATTCATTCCTACTGCTTCCAATATAGAACGTGCGAGTTTTACAGCAGAACTTCCCGTAATAGAGAAAACAATAAATATAATGATTATTGAAAAGTTAGATTCAATACCCCAGCGTTTTTTTAATTTTTCAAATGCCATAATGAATTTAGTGCAGTGGTTTAAAAGTTTTGATTAATTGTTCTGCCAAGTCCATACCAATTCTCGTTTGAGCCTCTTTAGTACTCCCGCCAATATGAGGGCTAAGCGATATTTGTGGATGCATCAACAATGCTACTTCTGGATTGGGTTCTGATTCAAATACATCAAGACCAGCAAAGGCTAATTGATCGGTGTTTAAAGCATTGATAAGCGCAATTTCATCTACCGCATTTCCTCTTGCGGTGTTGATGAGTCCAGCTCCTTTTTTCATCATATTAAATTCCTTTTCTCCTAAAAGATATTCCTCTTGAGAAGGGATGTGTAATGATATATAATCCGACTGCTCTAAAAGGTGTTTTTTAGATACGTTTATGAGGTTAAATTCAATTTCTTGACCGTCGTAAAATTCTAATTTAAGCGTTACTTTCGTTTGAGCAATATCGTGATACAACACACGCATACCCAGTCCGATAGCTTTTTTGGCAGTTTCTTGTCCAATAGCTCCAAATCCAATGAAACCTAAAGTTTTTCCCTCCAATTCTCGAGCAGAAGAATAACTCTTTTTAAGCTCTTTAAAACGAGATTCACCTTCTAAGGGCATGGAGCGATTTGAATCTTGTAAGTGTCTCACTCCTGTGAGTAAATGTGCTATCGTCAATTCGGCTACTGCCTTTGCAGAGGCAGCAGGTGTATTGATGACTTTGATTTGATGCGTTTTTGCTGCATCTAAATCAATATTGTCCAATCCAACTCCAGCACGAGCTACAGCCTTTAGGTATTTTGCTTCTTTAATAATGGTGGAATCCACTTTGGTCATAGAGCGTACCACTAAAATATGAATCTCATACTCGTTGAGATATTTGAGTAATTGACTTTGAGCTACAGAGGTTTGAAATACTTTAAAGTGATTGTTTTCAAGATGCGCTATCGCATCTTGTGACAATCCATCATTGATTAAAATATTCATTTTATGCTTGTTTTTCCAATTCGCGCATGACATCGACTAGTACTTGAACACTTTCAAGACTTAGGGCGTTGTAAATAGAAGCTCTATAGCCTCCTACAGAGCGGTGTCCATTTAATCCATTGATTCCAGCTTCTTTCCACATGGCGTTAAATCGATCGCCTAATTGCTCATCTGCCAAGGTAAAGGTAACGTTCATTTTCGATCTAAAGTCTTTGTCCGCATAGGGAACAAAAAGAGGATTCTTATCTAATTCACCATAGAGAAGGGCTGCTTTTTGATCGTTAATTTTTTCAATCGCAGCAATTCCTCCAAGATCTTTAAGCCAGTCCAAAGTCAACATAGAAGTGTAAACGGCAAAAACAGAAGGGGTATTAAACATACTTTCTTTATCGATATGTACACGGTAATCCAACATAGCTGGGATCGTTCTCGAAACCTTTCCTAAAAGATCTTCTTTCACAATAACCAAAGTCGTACCCGCAGGTCCCATATTCTTTTGTGCTCCAGCATAGATGAGATCAAATTTCTCAAAGTCCAAGACTCTTGAAAAAATGTCAGAACTCATATCACATACTAGAGGAACTGAAGTTTCTGGGAAACTTTGATATTGTGTTCCGTAAATGGTATTGTTCGAAGTTAAATGTAAATAATCTAAATCCGTTGGAATTTCATAAGAGGTTGGAATGCTTTTGTATCCATTGTCTTTTGAACTAGCAAGGACTTGAACCGCTCCAAAGTTTTTAGCTTCTTTAATGGCTTTAGAACTCCATGTTCCTGTATCAACGTATCCAGCTTTTCGCTCGAGTAGGTTATAAGCTACCATTAAAAATTCAAGGCTAGCTCCTCCTTGTAAGAACAGTGCTTTATAGCCTTTGTTTTCTAATCCTAAAAGAGATAAGGCTAAGTGATGCGCCTTATCCATAACCTCTACGAAATCTTTTGAACGGTGAGAGATTTCAATTAAAGAGAGGTTTAAGTTGTTAAAGTTTAGTACAGCGTCAGAAGCTTTTTTGATAACCTCTTGAGGTAATATACAGGGTCCTGCACTAAAGTTGTGTTTTTTCATAAGTTGTTATTATAACGATAAAACAAATTTTAAAGTATCTATATCATCAGCGTAATCGCTAAGACCAGGCTTTTGAGTTTGACCAAAATCGATCTCTGAGGCAAGAAAGTCTTTTGCTACAACGCATTGAATTTCTTCTTTTCGTGAATTTAATTCCTGAAGGAGTTGTTCTTTTGAGTCGTAAAACTCGTAAAAAAGACTTCCAATTGGTGAACTCATTGAGCTGTCCTCTTTGAGAATCAAAAATCCATTGTCAAGAATCTTAAATTCACTCATTAAATATACGGCTTTATTGTAGTCGTAATTATTGGAGTATTTTTCAAAGTTAATCAAATCACTGTAGGGGAAAACCGCTTTAAACAACAGGTCAAAGTCGTATCCTTTTGGAACGTAAATTTTAGATACAGAGCGACATCCAAGACCGAAATAGCGAAAGACGTCTTCTCCTAGAGCATTCAGCTCTTCAGCTGTTTCATCACCGCTTATTACAGCGACTGAATTTCTGTTCTTTCGAATGATATTTGGTTTTTTGGAAAAATAATGCGCAAAATAACGAGCAGAATTATCACTTCCTGTTGCGATCACTGCGTCGTATTCTTTTACAAGTTCATCGGTATATTCTACAGCATTTTGATCTTCTGGATTAAACTCATTGAGCTTATTGACCATAAAGGGTAAAAGATGAGCATCTGAAGAAGATAATTTCACTAAGGTGTTGTGACCAGAAAGGTAACAGACCAACAGATCGTGAAATCCTACAAGAGGAATATTTCCAGCGAGTATGAGTAAAATTTTCTTAGAATCAACAATAGAGAGATCATAGGCAGCTAGCCATTCAAAAAGCTTCTTTTCTGTCAGTAATTCACCCCATGATTCAAGGCTGTGAGTCAGTTCTTTAGCGGTAAACCAACTGTTAGAACCTTCGGCTTTTCTCATGACATGAGCCAGGTCTGCATCCACTGTTTCTGCATCATTTGAACAAAAATTAGTTCTCAAATAACTTCCCAGTTTTAATACCGCTTGAATTCTTTTATTTTCCTTCATTATATTACTTGTGAAAGCGCAGTTTTGGTTTAACTTTGTCGCACAAAAGTAAGGAATAGAATTAGATTATGGCTATAATTATTACAGATGAATGTATTAACTGTGGAGCTTGTGAACCTGAGTGTCCAAATAATGCAATTTACGAGGCCTCAGAGGAATGGTCCTACAGCGATGGAACAAGCTTAAAAGGGTCGGTAGTTTTACCAAATGGGACAGCTGTAAATGCGGATCAGCAGCAAGAACCACTTAGCGACGAGTATTATTTTATCGTTTCGGATAAATGTACGGAGTGTATCGGCTTTCACGATGAGCCACAATGTGCTGCGGTTTGCCCTGTAGACTGCTGTGTTCCGGATGATGATCGACAAGAATCTAATGAAGAGTTAACTGAAAAACAACAATTTATGCACAGAGATGCATAAGTAGCTATATATTATATGAAAGCAGGTATTGTAGGATTACCAAACGTAGGAAAATCGACATTGTTCAATTGTTTGTCCAATGCAAAGGCGCAGAGTGCTAACTTCCCATTTTGTACCATTGAACCCAATTTAGGAGTCGTTAATGTGCCGGATCCTCGATTGAGTAAATTAGAAGAATTAGTGAATCCGGAGCGCGTATTACCTGCTACTGTAGAAATAGTAGATATTGCTGGTCTTGTTAAGGGTGCTAGTAAAGGTGAAGGTCTTGGAAATCAGTTCCTCGGTAATATCAGAGAAACTGATGCTATTTTACATGTATTGCGTTGTTTTGAAGATGACAATATCGTTCATGTTGATGGAAGTGTCGATCCTATTCGCGATAAAGAAACCATCGACATCGAATTACAGCTCAAAGACTTAGAAACTTTAGATAAGAAGTTGGACAAGGTTAAAAGAGCTGCAAAAACAGGAAATAAAGAAGCTCAGAAAGAAGAAGCGGTTCTCTTAAAGATCAAAGCTGGTTTAGAGCAGGGAAAATCAGTTAGAGCTGTAGAGCTTACTGATGATGAACGCAGTGAATTTGTAAAACCATTACAATTCATCACTGATAAGCCAGTGATGTATGTTTGTAATGTCGATGAGGCATCAGCGGTCAATGGAAATGATTACGTAGAGAAGGTAAGGGCTGCTGTGGCTGATGAAGCTGCAGAGGTGATTTTTTTAGCTGTAGGTACAGAGGCTGATATCAACGAGTTGGATTCCTTTGAAGAGCGTCAAATGTTCTTAGAAGACTTAGGGCTTTCGGAGCCAGGTTCTGCAAAATTGATACGAGGAGCTTATAAATTACTCAACTTAGAAACCTATTTTACCGCTGGTGTTAAGGAAGTTCGAGCTTGGACTATTCCGGTAGGAGCAACTGCTCCACAAGCAGCTGGGGTTATTCATACCGATTTTGAAAAAGGCTTTATTAGAGCTGAGGTCATCGTCTACGACGATTTCGTCAATTTTGGTTCAGAGGCGAAGGTAAAAGAAGCTGGAAAAATGAGAGTAGAAGGAAAAGAGTACATCGTAAAAGATGGAGATGTGATGCATTTTAGATTTAATGTTTAAGCTATAGTGCTCGCCCACAGAATATAAGCCAGTTTTTTAGCTGGCTTTTTGTTTTTTAGGGACTTTTCAACTATTGGATAACTTGTTAATTACTTTAATAGACAGCTGTTTTTTCTTATAAGTAGACTTGTTATATTAGTGCCTATTAGCATTTACTATTATGTCTACAAACACTAGCTATACTGAAGATAATATTCGATCACTGGATTGGAAAGAACACATCCGTATGCGTCCCGGTATGTATATCGGAAAACTAGGTGATGGATCTTCTGCAGATGATGGAATCTACATTCTTTTAAAAGAGGTGATCGACAACTGTATCGATGAATTTGTAATGGGTGCTGGAAAGACGATTGAAATCGGAGTCAAAGACACTCAGGTCACTGTAAGAGACTACGGTAGAGGAATTCCTCTAGGTAAAGTAGTCGATGTAGTATCAAAGATGAATACAGGTGGTAAGTACGACTCTAGAGCTTTTAAAAAGTCCGTAGGTTTAAACGGTGTTGGTACCAAGGCAGTAAACGCCTTATCGGAATATTTTCTAGTGGAATCTTCTCGCGACAATCTCTTAAAGTCCGCAACCTTTGAAAAGGGGAATTTAATTTCAGAAGAAGGGCCTGAAGAGAGTTCGAGAAGAAAGGGGACTAAAGTGACCTTTGTTCCTGATCCAACCATATTTAAAAATTACAAATTCCGTTCTGAGTACATCGTAAAGATGATTAAGAACTATGTGTATCTCAATCCTGGGTTGACTATCGTTTTTAACGGTGAAAAATACATATCAGAAAACGGACTCAAGGATTTAATAGAGGACAACAACCAGATTGAGGATATGCTCTATCCTATAATCCACTTAAAAGGTGAGGATATAGAGATTGCCATTACGCACTCCAAGACACAGTACAGCGAGGAATATCATTCTTTTGTCAACGGACAGCACACCACTCAGGGAGGAACGCATCAAGCAGCTTTTAGAGAGGCGATTGCTAAAACTGTGAAAGAGTACTACGGTAAGAATTACGATTCAGCAGATATTCGTAAATCAATTATTTCGGCTATTTCGATCAAGGTTATGGAGCCTGTTTTTGAATCTCAAACCAAAACCAAACTCGGTTCTACCGATATGGGAGGAGGAATGCCAACAGTTCGTTCGTACATCAATGACTTCCTCAAAACCGAACTCGATAATTATTTACACAAGAATCCAGAAACCGCTGAACTCTTACAGCGTAAGATACTTCAGGCAGAACGCGAGCGCAAAGAATTATCTGGTATTCGAAAACTCGCTAGAGATCGTGCTAAAAAGGCGAGTCTACACAACAAAAAACTCAGAGATTGTAGAGTACATCTTACCGATATAAAAAATGACAATTCCATTAAGAGCACCCTTTTTATCACAGAGGGAGATTCGGCTTCTGGTTCGATTACCAAATCGAGAAATGTGAATACACAGGCAGTTTTTAGTCTTAGAGGTAAGCCGCTCAACTCATATGGAATGTCTAAGAAAATAGTCTATGAAAATGAAGAGTTTAACCTACTTCAAGCGGCCTTAGACATTGAAGATTCGATGGAAAATCTTCGTTACAACAAGATTGTGATAGCGACCGATGCCGATGTCGATGGGATGCATATTCGATTGCTATTAATAACCTTCTTTTTGCAATTCTTCCCAGAACTAATAAAAGAGAATCACCTCTATATTTTACAAACACCACTCTTTAGAGTTCGAAATAAAAAAGAAACCATCTACTGTTACTCAGATGAAGAGCGCCGCAATGCGATTTCTAAATTGGGTAATAAACCTGAAATCACTCGATTTAAAGGATTGGGTGAAATTTCACCAGATGAATTTAAGCATTTTATAGGTGAAGAAATCAGGCTCGAACCAGTGATGTTAGACAAATCGATGACAATTGAACAACTCTTAGAGTTTTATATGGGTAAAAACACTCCTGATCGTCAAAAGTTCATCATTGAGAATCTCAAAGTTGAACTCGATATTGAAGAGGAGATTGTTTCAAAAACAGCATAATCACTTATGGATAACGAAAATCAAATAGATCAACAGCTTCCAGAAGATCATTCCAATGAGACTGATAGCCTGGTAAAGGTTACCGGCATGTATAAGGAGTGGTTTTTAGATTACGCTTCTTATGTAATTTTAGAAAGAGCTGTTCCTGCTATTGAAGACGGATTAAAACCAGTACAGCGTCGTATAATGCACTCCTTGAAGGAGTTGGATGACGGTCGCTACAACAAGGTTGCTAATGTGGTGGGACATACCATGCAATACCATCCACATGGAGATGCCTCCATTGCCGATGCTATGGTGCAAATAGGACAAAAAGATTTATTGATCGATACTCAGGGAAACTGGGGGAATATACTAACAGGAGATGGTGCAGCAGCCTCTCGTTATATAGAAGCTAGGCTTTCTAAATTTGCTCTAGAAGTCGTTTATAGTCCGAAGATTACGAATTGGCAGCTCTCATATGACGGTAGAAAGAAAGAACCGATCAATCTTCCAATTAAATTTCCATTACTACTCGCTCAAGGAGCAGAGGGGATTGCTGTGGGATTGTCTACTAAAATTTTACCTCACAACTTTATAGAACTCATCGATGCTTCTATCAAACACTTACAGGGAAAGCGATTTAATTTAGTTCCTGATTTCCCTACTGCTGGAATCATTGACATCAGTCAATACAATGACGGTCTTAGAGGTGGAAAGATTCGAGTGAGAGCGCGAATTGGGCAGTTAGATAAGAAAACACTGGTCATCACTGAGATTCCATATGGAACTAATACTTCGACGCTTATCGATTCGATCCTCAAGGCCAATGAAAAAGGAAAGATCAAGATTAAGAAAATAGAGGATAACACTGCTGAGAATGTGGAAATATTAATTCATCTTCCACCTGGAATTTCACCAGATAAAACTATTGATGCGCTATACGCATTTACAAGCTGTGAAAATTCAATATCTCCTCTGTCTTGTATTATTGAAGATAACAAGCCTATTTTCATAGGAGTATCCGATATATTAAAGCGATCTACTGAGCTTACAGTTAGCTTATTGCGCTTGGAATTAGAAATTAAACTCTCGGAACTGGAAGAGCAATGGCATTTCTCATCTTTGGAACGCATCTTTATCGAAAAGAGAATCTATCGCGATATTGAAGAAGAAGAAACTTGGGAGGGTGTTATTGCTGCGATTGACAAAGGTTTAGCTCCTCATATCACTCATTTAAAAAGAGCGGTAACCGAAGAAGATATAACTAGATTAACCGAAATCCGAATTAAGAGAATTTCAAAATTTGATTTGGACAAGGCTCAACAGTTTATCGAAAGTATCGAAGAGAAAATAGTTGAAGTAAAACATCATTTAGATCACATCATCGATTTTAGTATTGATTATTTCAAACACCTCAAAGAAACTTACGGTAAGGGAAAAGAACGCAAATCTGAAATACGCGTATTTGACGATATCGAGGCGACTAAAGTGGTTATTAGAAATACCAAACTCTACGTAAATAGGGAAGAAGGTTTTGTAGGAACCTCACTTCGCAAAGACGAATACATTACTGATTGTAGTGATATTGATGATATCATTGTTTTTACTCAGGACGGTAAGATGATGGTGACCAAGGTTGATTCTAAAACCTTTATCGGCAAAGGAATCATTCATGTAGCGGTCTTTAAGAAAAAAGATAAGCGTACTACTTATAATTTGATATACAGAGATGGAAAAGGTGGTCCTAGCTATGTGAAGCGATTTAATGTTACTTCAGTAACAAGAGATCGTGAATACGATATTACTAACGGAAACAAGAATTCTGATGTCTCATACTTTAGCGCAAATCCAAACGGAGAAGCAGAGGTGGTGACTGTTTTATTGAGACAAGTTGGAAGTATTAAAAAGCTCAAATGGGATTTGGACTTTTCCTATGTGTTGATCAAAGGAAGGTCTTCGAAAGGAAATATAGTCACCAAGTATTCCATCAAGAGAATTGAACTCAAGGAAAAAGGAGTTTCGACTCTGAAGCCTAGAAAAATATGGTTTGACGATGTGGTTCAGCGCTTAAACGTCGATGGTAGAGGTAGTCTGCTTGGGGCCTTTAAGGGGGATGATTTACTTCTGGTGATTACTTCCAAAGGTATTGTAAAAACTGTGACTCCTGATATGAATCTTCACTTTGATGAAGATATGATTGTGTTGGAAAAATGGAATCCACACAAGCCGATTTCAGCAGTTTATTACGACGGGGAAAAAGAGGTGTATTTCATGAAACGATTCCTTGTGGAACAAGCTAATAAAGAAGATTTGTTCATCAGTGAACATCCAGAATCCTTTTTAGAACTCGTGACGACCGATTGGAGACCACAGATGGAAATCGAGTACAGAAAACCCAAAGGAAAAGATGCTAAACCAAACGAAACAATCAATATTGAAGAGTTTATAGCGGTAAAGGGTCTTAAAGCTCAAGGAAATATTCTCACTAAAGAAAATATCAAAGGAACCAATTTGTTAGAATCACTTCCTTATGAGGAAGAAGAGGAAAAAGTTCCCGAAGAAATCGAAGTGGTATCCGAGGAAGAGGTTCACAATACAGATTTCAATGATGATGAGGATTTACCGAGCACTTCTAGTAATAACACTGATCAACCAACCTTGTTTTAGATGAAAAAACTGTTTTACGTAGTCACATTTGCAATTGTGTTTTTCTGGGGATGTAATCCACCAGAGCGTAACTGTGTTGAATTTCACGATGGTTCCTTTACTTTCAGTGAAACAATTGATGGTGAAATACACACCACAACCTTTACCAGAAAGGGAGACTTGGAAATTTCTGAGTATAGAGGGCATATCGACTCTGCATCTGTACGCTGGGTCAATGACTGTGAATACGTTCTCAAGAATTTAAATCCTAAGAACAAACAAGAAGAGAAACCCCTTCATATGAAGATTTTAAAAACAGAAGGAGACACCTATACCTTTGAATATTCGGTTATGGGGTCTTCTGATAAGAGAAGAGGTAAAGTTGTAAAAAACTAAAAACTAGAGATTGTGTTTGAAATATTTGCTTCAGCAGATGCTTGGATCGCTTTGTTAACACTGACATTCCTTGAAATTGTACTTGGAATTGACAATATTGTGTTTATCTCTATTGCTGCTCAAAAATTAGAAGAGAAAGACAAGAAAAGAGCTACCAATCTCGGATTGTTGTTAGCAATGCTACTTCGAATTGCATTGCTTTTTGGAATTAACCTACTCACTTCCTTAAACGAATCTTTTTTCAAATTTGACACCGCTTGGATCAAAGGGGGTGTTTCTGGTCAGGCGGTTATTCTATTTCTGGGAGGATTGTTTTTGCTTTATAAGAGTACCAAGGAAATTCACGAAAAGATAGAAGATAAAGAACACGATATCACACAAGTAAAGAAAAACCAATCTAAAACCTTGTGGTCTGCTATTATGGAGATTACAGTTATCAATATTGTCTTTTCTTTTGATTCCATTTTAACGGCAATAGGAATGACTAATGGAATCTCACCCAATCCCAACGACGCTCTTTTACTGATGATTGTTGCTGTGGTAATCTCAGTATTGATTATGATGCTCTTTACCTACAAAGTCAGTGAGTTTGTCAATAAACACCCTTCTATTCAAGTCCTTGGTCTTTCATTTTTGATTCTTATTGGATTTATGTTGATTGTAGAATCTGCTCATCTTTCACACTTAGTAGTGTTCAATAATCCGATAGGATCGATACCTAAGGGCTATTTGTACTTTGCTATAGCCTTTTCGTTGATGGTAGAGTTCATCAATATGAATGTGAGAAAGAAAAGCGCTTAGGAGGGCTTATATTCCTTAAATACTCCATTTTTATAGAATACAACAATCTTTTCGACATCGGAAGCTTGCTTTTGATGAGTCGAATGTCGCTCTGTAGAGAAGTTTTCTTCTAATAGAGTATTAGAATCGCTATTTAAGCTAGAATGCTTTGATTTGGACTCCTTCCCAAAAAGCAACCAATTGATATCGACATCAGGGTAGGAGTGAACAATCTTCATTACAAATTCCAAACTGGGTTTATTTCTTCCAGAGAGTAAATGTGAAATACTCGAGCGAGGAACCGAAATCGTATCAGCAAATGAAGAGGAGCTCAACTGCTTTTGTTCGAGTAAAATTTTGAGTCGATTTATGAATTCTTCTTGCTGTAACATTGTTAAACAAATATAGCTATTTAATATTAATAGACAAGAGTTATTTTTGCTATAATTTACAATTTTTACACTCACTAACACTTTAATTAAAATAATTTAACTAACTGAAATATAATATAATAAGTGTATTTGTATTTTTATAGTTTAATATTGTAAAATATATATTTACAATTGTAACAAAGCTGTCAACATGAAGTGTAAACTTGTAAATAATCACAGGTTTTATCAGTGGTTTAAAAGCCGTACATTTGTCAAAAATTTATGAGTGATATGAGGATTAAAGAATTTGATTATTCTAATTTTAAAGTAGCTAGTATTAAGGGACGATACCTTAATTATCAGACCACAATAGATACAGTTTCAACTTTAGTCGATAATTCTTCAATACGTGTGATCGGACAATCGGTTCGCTCTTTAGATATACCTCTTATTACCTTAGGAAGTGGCTCTAAACGAATTTTAATGTGGTCTCAGATGCACGGGAACGAGTCTACAACGACTAAGGCGGTATTGGATCTGCTTTCCTTCTTTAAGACTAATTCACTAGCAGCAACAGCTATATTAGAGGCAGCAACACTCTATATAATTCCTGTCTTAAACCCAGATGGAGCTAATGATTATACGCGTTTTAACGCCAATGAGGTGGATTTAAACAGAGATGCTCAAGATCTTACACAGCCGGAGTCTAAAGCGCTGAGAGCAGTATTTGAAGAGGTGAAACCTCACTATTGCTTTAATCTTCACGATCAACGAACACTCTTTAATGTAGGAGAGACTGACAAGGTGGCTACTGTATCCTTTTTGTCACCTGCAGCGGATCAGGATCGTTCTACTACCGATTCTAGAGTGCGCAGTATGAAGCTTATAGCAGATATGAACGATGTGCTTCAGCAGTACATTCCTGGTGGTGTAGGGCGTTATGACGACGGATTTAATATCAATTGTGTGGGGGATAGCTTTCAATTTGAAGAAGTTCCAACGATTCTCTTTGAATCTGGTCATTATCCCAAAGATTACGATCGCGATCAGACAAGAGCTCTGATTGCAGTCTCAATCTATACTGCCATTAACAGTATTGTATACCAGCTCTATGACTTTAATGAAGTAGAGGCCTATCACAAGATCCCTGAAAACAATCAATTGTTTTACGATATAATCGTTGAAAACCCACAGATTCTGGATTCTAAATACAAAGAAGAGCAGGTACTGGCAATCAACTATCAAGAAGTATTAGTCGATCAAAAGATTGAGTTTGTACCTAAAGCATTTGAAATCAAGCCAAAAGGTGCATTTTACGGGCATAAAACACTCGATATGCGTTTGGATGAAGATCGAGAAGAACTAATCAAAAGCCAGTATTTGACAAAACAGGATTGATTTGTTGCATTATCTTCAAAAAAATGCACAATTTATTAAAGTATATTAAATTATTGATTATTTTTGCATTATCAAAATTCAATTTATGACTACAGTAAAATTAGATGAAATAGATCACCAGATCTTAGATATGTTGATCGACAATACCAGAACTCCTTTTACAGATATTGCTAAGAAATTATTGATTTCAGCAGGAACAGTTCACGTTCGTGTTAAAAAAATGGAAGAAGCTGGAATTATCAAAGGTTCTTCTTTAACTCTTGATTATATTAAATTGGGTTATTCTTTTATCGCTTATGTTGGTATCTTTTTAGAGAAAACACATCAGACAAAGTTTGTTATTGAGCGTTTAAATCAAATTCCAAATGTTACTGTAGCTCACATTACGACAGGTAAATTCAATATTTTCTGTAAGATTAGAGCAAAGGACACCACTCACGCGAAGAACATCATCTTTAAAATAGATGACATCGATGGAATCAGCAGAACAGAGACGATGATTTCATTAGAAGAGAGCATTAACGATAAAAAGCGTTTAATGCATACGATCTTTTCTGAACTAGATTAAGAAATATCTACTTACAAAAACAAAAGCACCTCAATGAGGTGCTTTTTTTATGTCTGAGTTTTTAGTTTTTAAAGTGAATTGTAGTATTCAAATGCGTCGTTGAGGTCGTTGTCTTTGATCTGTATATCGAATACAGCCTTTCCAATGCGTTCTAAGAGTACATATTTGATTTGACCATGGGAATTCTTCTTGTCAAATTTTAAAAGCGTTATAGCCTCTATTTTGTCTTGATTTGAAATATTTACTTTGCCGTAGTGGTTGAGTAGTGTGCTGCTGATTTCATCGAGTTCATCACTACTTAGACCAGTGTAAATTGTCGATAAATAGGCTTCCATAATCATACCGATGGCGATCGCTTCTCCGTGGAGTAACATTTTATCTTTCCCAAGCGATAAGAAATAAGATTCAATCGCATGACCTAGGGTGTGACCAAAATTTAAAATTTTGCGAAGTGAATTTTCTCTAGGGTCTTTTTGCACTACATCTGCTTTGATTTGAACAGAGGTTGAAATAGCCTCTTCAATACTAGTTGAATTAAAATTGTCTTTTAACTGTTTCCAGTAGTCTTTATCAGAGATCAGACCGTGTTTGAGCATTTCTGCAAATCCGCTTTTGAGTTGTCTTTTGTCAAGCGTCGCTAAATACGCTTGATCTACAATCACAAATTCTGGTTCTACAATGACTCCTATTTGATTTTTAAGCATCCCTAAATCGACTCCCGTTTTACCACCGACAGAGGCGTCGACCATTGAAAGAAGGGTAGTGGGTATATTGTAGAAATCAATACCTCTTTTAAAACAGGAGGCTATAAATCCTCCCATATCAGTGATCACACCACCACCGAGGTTGATCATCGCACTTTTTCGATCGGCTCCTAATTCTGAAAGCGCTTCCCAAACACCACTACAAGTCTCAAGTGTTTTATTGATTTCACCTGATTCTATTTCAACGATTTCAATTGGAAATTCACCTTCTAGATTTCCCATAAAATAGGGAAGGCAATTTTCATGTGTAT
>JAYPEX010000007.1:0-132246 GCA_038125995.1 Flavobacteriaceae bacterium | reverse complement strand
CGGATCGTTTCATTTGGTATGCATTTTGATAATTCTAAAGATAACGAAACTCTTTGAATTTAAAAGTTATAGATTATCGAAACTCTTTTTTACAATTCTGAAATTGTCTTATTTTTACTAAAATTAAAATCATGAAAAAGCTAGTTTTATTCGCCGTAATACTGTGCTCATTATTAAGTTGCGACCCTGAAGAAACTCATCTGTCGGAGTTAGAAGGACAGTGGATTTTAAAAGACGTGAGTTGTTATTGTTTTTTTGGAGACACTCCAAATTTTGAAGAACACTATATTTGGTTTTTTCCCAAGGAAGGATTAATGGTTGCTAATGGAACGAAATCTGTTGTTAGTTTTAAAGAACCAGGGAAAACCTATCGATTCAATATCAAAAATAACACGATTGGATTTTCTGATAGTGATCGAAGGTTTAGTTATGAACTGACAGAGAATTCATTGCATTTGACCTATGTCGATAATCCTCAAATTGCCGACGATGAAATCTCCTATACTTTTGTCAAGGGAGCTGCTGCTCTTTCTTGTTTAGATCCCGCAAATGTAACAATGAATCCCTGTACCAAAGAATATATGCCACTTTGTGGATGTGATGGTCTAACATATTCTAATTCATGTGAGGCTACAAATGCAGGAATACAATCCTACGTAGAAGGTGTTTGTGATCAATAGCTCAATAGAGTTTCCAGCTGAAACCTAAATAAATATTTCTTTTGGGCGCTGGCTCATAATAGCGTCCTCCAAAGGCATTAACTCTAATATTATCGTAATAGTCGTTGTTCAACACATTGTTGACCCCTAACTTTAAGTCGATGTGATCAAATCGTTTACTCATACTTAGATGCGAGTAAAATTGACTTATAATTTCAACAGTATTTGAACTTGTAGCGTAAAGGTTCCCCCAATATACGGAACTCAGAGCTAGTTGAAAACCATTTGAAAAATCTTGAGTGATGCGATTGTAAAAATTGTGTCTTGGAATTCCAGGGAGGTATTGATGATTGTTGGAATTATCAAATCTAAAATCACTGTAGGAATAACTCTGTTGAAGACTCAAGCTCCTCCAGTTTTTTGAATAATTGAATTCTATTCCTGTTCTTTTGGTGTTTCCCGCATTGTTGTAAAAGGTTCTTCCTGGATAATTTTCGTTACTATAAGCAACAAGATCACCTTTTGATCGAATCGAAAACAATGCAATTTCAAATTGGCTGTTTTGACTTTTGTGTTTGATCCCTAGCTCTATATTTTTGGCCTTTGAGGGTTCTAATTCGGTATTAAATCCAAGCGAACCATTGGGGTCATTGGAGAGCTCGCTCAATGTTGGAGTTTGAAAGCTCTCACTGTAACGCGTATAAATCCCTGATTCAGAATCCAGTTGATAAAGTATACCAAGATTTGGGCTTAGGGCACTATACGATTGTCGCTCCTTGTTTGTGAATGAGAGGGCTATATAATCAGCACGAATTCCGGATTGAATCGACCAATTCCCTCGGCTAGTTTGTGAACTCATATAAAGGGCCGTATTGGAATAATGTTCGTCCTGCTGTTCTTGTAAGCCCCCCTTCGAACCATTAAGATTATCAAAGCGTTTGCGGAGATCCACTTGGCTGTCATGACTCCATCCCATTTGATACGCTCCTTTTTTTGTAGGCCTATTGATCGAAGACCCTAACCCCCAATAGAATCTCTTGAAAGCGGAAACCCCTCCTGATTTAAATGGCAAATAGCCCGTAAAATCTCTATGGGCAGCATAGAGGTGATTGGACAAAATTGCACTTTTGAGCTGTGAGCTTAACTGTAGCCCTGTCTTGATATGATCGATGGCTTCCCTAGAGTCATAATTTATATTTGCCTCTCGTGCAGCTCTTGGATTTTCAAGAACTTGTTCTAAGGTTAATCCACCAGAATCATCGGCATTTGGGCTATGTGTATAGTTGAGTTGCCAAAGTAGTTGGTGATTGTCACCTAAGGGTTTAACACTTTTGTAATTGATTTGAAACTGATTAAAACTCGAATGAGCTCTATAACCATTAGATTGACTGTGATTGATGGCCAGTAGGGATTTGCTATTATTTTTTGAGAGGTTGACCAGCGCTTGAGATAGCGTTAATCCATAGCTACCTGTTGTAAAATTAACTCGAACTTTTTCCGAAATCTCATCCAAAGTATTGATGTGGATAACTCCACCAGAAGCATTCCCGTAAAGGGATGCCGAAGGACCTCTTAAAACTTCAATTCGATCGATGAGGCCGACCAGTATGTTATCGATTTGTCCTTGTCCATCTGGGGTGGTTTCTGGGATTCCATCTACGATGAGTTTGACACCTCGAATTCCAAAAGCAGCTCTCGCTCCAAAGCCTCTGATTGAAACTCTTAAATCCTGATTGTAATTAAAGGCATTTTGAGCAAAAAGTCCCGGAACACTGATCAGCGATTCATTGATGGATAGCTGAGGTTCTAGAAGCGCATTTTTTGAGGTCAACACTAAACTAGCCGCAAGGGGAGCTCTGAGGTTTTTGGTCGGTATTTTGGTTACCTTTAAAACAACTTCCTCGAGTTGTTGTAATGGAGCAATACTGTCTTGTATTTGCTGACTAAATAGAAGTAGGTTAAAAAAAAGAGGGAGTATTTTTAAAAAATGCTGCATGGAGGGATCTGAGGATTTATTTAAACAATAAGAGTACTGCTCCAATCGCCGTAAGTATTAAAATCATCTTTCTAAAGAAGTTATCTGTAAATTTTTGAACCAGAAAAATTCCACTCAGTAGACCTGCAATAACAGCAGGTAACAAATAGAGGTAGACTTCAAACGTTTCAACAGTAACGGTTTTCCACACAAAAATGTGAAAAGGAAGCTTAAACAAATTGATAAAGAAAAACAACCAGGCGGCAGTTCCAATAAATTCATTCTTTGGGAGCCTCATGGCTAAAAAGAAAATGTTCGAAAAAGCCCCTGCTAAGTTTCCGATCATGGTAGTCACTCCTGCCATGGTACCAGTAAAACCAGCAAAGGACCAATGCGATGGAACTTTTCGATCTTTTTTACCCCACCACCACAATATCAATACCGTGAGAAGAATAATGACAGCCATAGTGATTTGAAAGATGCGTTCTGGAAGATCTTTTCCGATAAAGACACCGATTAAAACTCCGAGCATCATCCAGGGGAGAAATCTTCTTAGGTATACCCATTTGGTATGTCGGTGATAGTAGAAGATTGCAAAGATGTCTCCAGTGATCAGTAAGGGCATCAGTGTTCCAGTTGAGGATTTTGCTCCGAATGCAAAGGCCATTAAGGTGACGATCAGTACTGCAATTCCTTTCACACCTGCCTTAGATACACCGAGAATGTACGCTCCTAGAAAGGCAGCGACAAATTGCTCAAGCTCAAGATTGATATAGTTTAGAAAGTCCATATTTCAAAGGTACATAAAGCAATTCATTAGAAATAAAATAATATATTTAAGTCATTAAACAACCAAAACCTTTCACTATGCAACTAGCATCGATTGATTATTTCATCATTTTTGGCTTTTTTGCCATCGTTCTTGGAGTCGGACTTTACGTTTCAAAATCATCTGGGAAAGACACCTCTGAATTCTTTTTATCGGGAAGGAGTATGCCCTGGTGGCTACTCGGATTTTCAATGGTAGCAACCACATTTTCTACTGATACTCCTAACCTTGTAACGGATATAGTAAGAACCAATGGTGTCTCAGGAAACTGGGTATGGTGGGCCTTTTTAATCACAGGCCTTTTGACCGTATTTGTCTATGCAAAACTCTGGAGAAGATCCGATGTAAATACGGATATGGAATTTTACGAACTTCGATATGGAGGGAAGGCAGCGCGTTTTTTAAGATGGTTTAGAGCCTTCTATTTAGGTGTGCTTTTCAATATCATGGCGATGTCAGCTGTTACTCTAGCAGCTATAAAAATAGGTCAAGTGATGTTGGGCTTAAGCCCAGTAGAAACTGTCGTTATCGCAGGAAGTATCACTATGGTGTTTAGTGCTGTCGGTGGATTTAAAGGGGTGGTGTACACTGACTTTATACTCTTTTTTGTAGCAATGGGGGGTGCTATTGGAGCGGCCTATTATCTCGTAAATATTCCAGAAGTTGGAGGTCTTTCCAATTTAATGGCACAGTCAAATGTAACAGATAAGCTTTCTATTGTACCTGATATGAACGATACAGAAAGTCTTATCATGCTTTTAATTATTCCCCTAGCGGTTCAGTGGTGGTCTGCTTGGTATCCTGGTGCTGAACCAGGCGGCGGCGGTTATATCGCTCAGCGAATGTTGGCAGCCAAAGACGAAAATCACGCCATTGGAGCCACCTTCTTTTTTAATATCATGCACTACGCTTTAAGACCATGGCCATGGATTTTAGTAGCCTTGGCTTCTTTAGTAGTGTATCCAGATATCGCGAGCATTCAAGCAGCCTTTCCTAATGTGGAAGCCGGAAAATTAGGACATGATTTAGCGTATTCTGCAATGCTTACCAAATTACCAGCTGGATTACTAGGATTGGTATTGGCTTCTCTAGGAGCGGCCTACATGTCAACCCTTTCAACCCATTTAAACTGGGGTGCTTCTTATATTGTCAATGACGTATACAGACTCAACTTCGGAAAAAATTCTTCTGAAAAACACTTGGTTTTAGTCGGTAGGATTGCCACAGTATTGCTAATGGTGTTTTCTGCGCTATTTGCATTGGTGTTGCAAAATGCCCTGCAACTCTTTGATATTATTTTGATGTTTGGAGCAGGAACAGGACTCATCTTTATCTTGCGTTGGTTTTGGTGGAGAATTAATGCCTGGAGTGAGTTGTCTGCAATGGTTTCCTCTGGAATCATTTCCATTCTTCTCAACTTCACCGCTCTCGGAGCTTTGCTTTTTGATGCAGAAGGAGGAGTCTTCCCGTCTTGGTTTAAATTCCCATTTGTGGTATTGATTACCACAATAGTTTGGATCGCGGTTACCTATGCAACTCCAAAAGAAACAGATGTGACCCTTCAGAAATTCTATGATAAGATTCAGCCAGGTGGACCAGGTTGGAAAAAACAAGCAGCTGCGAGTAATTCTTCAAATAAAAAATGGACGGTTCCTTCTGGAATCCTAGCAGCATTACTCAGTGCTGTGCTCATCTATTCTGTGATGTTTTCTGTAGGTAATTTAATCTACGGAAACACGGAAAAAGCGTTTAGTTTATTTGCTCTTGCCTTAGCAATGTTCGGATGGTTGTTACGAGTGTGGAAAAATCTTAAGAAGGACGTTTTTTAAAAAGTATTTAAGACTCTTTTTTGCTCTGAAATTCCTTGAGAATTTCTTTTGCTCGGTCGAGGTCTTCTTCTTTGACCATCAGTTGAACCACATCACCTCCGTAGAACCCTGCAAGGACTCCGGAGGTCGCTCGATCTTTATCTAAAGGGAAAATACCTTCTTCTTGAAGCAAGCCTTTTAAAAGCATGACTTCTATGGAAGACCCTGAAAAAAGCAATTGGTAACTCATCTTATTTTTTTAAAAGGTTCATATAACGAGCGATGTATTTTCCGAGTACATCAAACTCAAGGTTGACTCTTGTGCCCACCTTGTATTGGTTAAAACGGGTATGTTCAAAAGTATAAGGGATAATGGCTACTGAAAAACCGCTGTCAGTCGCATCAACTACGGTTAAACTCGTTCCATCAACCGTGATGGATCCTTTTTCGATCGTGGTATTTCCAGTTGAGGCATCATAGCTAAAACTAAAGCGCCATGAGCCGTCTTCCTCTAAAATTTTTTCACAAACGCCCACCTGATCGACGTGACCTTGAACAATGTGACCGTCTAAACGACTTCCCATAATCATGGCACGTTCTAAGTTGATCTGGTCACTGACTTTCAAATCTCCAAGATTTGTTTTGTTAAGCGTTTCAGCGATTGCCGTTACTTTATAAGAATTTTGATCGCATTCCACTACTGTAAGACAGACGCCATTGTGAGCAACACTTTGATCAATTTGAAGTTCAGCAGCTAACGGACTTGTAATAGTAAAGTGTATATTCCCAGTGTCTTGCTCTATTTTAGAGAGGCTTCCAAAAGTTTCAATGATCCCTGTAAACATGTGTCGTTTTTATTAGCTAATTTTACAGCTCAAAGTTACTTAATAAGCAGCAAACTGTATGCAAGAAGCAAAAAAAATAAAAGTAGGGATCTCTTTAGGGGATCTCAATGGTATTGGATGTGAACTGGTTCTAAAGACCTTTTTAGATCCCAGAATGTTGGAATTGTGTACCCCTGTAGTTTTTGCATCCAACAAGTCCATCAGCACTTGGTTAAAACTTCTCAACTATCAGATAAATTTTAATGGTGTGGGTACTTCAGAGGAGTCACTTGACGGTAAATTTAATGTGGTCAACGTATGGAAAGATCAACCAGAAATCACCCCAGGAGTATCAAACCAAACCGGAGGCACCTATGCTTTGAAATCACTTCAAGCGGCTGTTAAGTCTTTAAAAAGTGACAGTATCGATGTTTTGGTAACAGCTCCGATTGACAAGAGCAACATACAGTCAGAATCATTTAAATTTCCAGGGCATACGGATTATTTAGCTCAAGAATTAGGAGGAAAAAGTTTGATGTTTATGATCTCCTCTAAATTAAGAGTTGGACTTTTAACGGATCACATTCCCGTTAAATCGGTAAGCGATCACATTACCCCTGAGCTCATCGTCGAAAAAGTAACCACCGTTGTAAAAACGCTACAAAGGGATTTTGGAATTTCAAAGCCAAAAATCGCCTTATTGGGAATCAATCCGCATAGTGGCGATCAAGGAGTTATTGGCAGTGAAGACGATCAAACCCTAAAGCCTACTATTGTAAAATTACAAGAAGAAGGGAATATGGTCTTTGGACCCTACGCTGCTGATGGATTTTTTGGCTCAGAAAATTACAAGAATTTTGATGCGATATTGGCAGCTTATCACGACCAGGGATTGATTCCTTTTAAAACGCTATCGTTTGGTCAAGGGGTTAACTATACTGCGGGACTGTCTAAAATAAGAACTTCGCCTGATCATGGAACTGCATTTGATATCGCTGGTAAAGGAATTGCTAACGAACACTCTTTTAAAGAAGCTATTTTTTTAGCCATCCAATTGTACAAAGACCGTAGTCAGTACGATGAATTAACTTCAAACCCTTTAGAAAAGGTCAATTTGAAGCAAATGAATAGAAAGAATTAAAACCGGTTTTTAGAGGAGGATTATTCTGCTAATATTTTTGTTAATAAATTGTTTATTAATAGAATAATAGTATCTTTGCACCCGCCTTTTAGGTAAATTGTGAACGTTTCAATCACTGGCAAAATGAAAAATAAGGAGTTTGATATTCCTTTTACAGGATTAAAGCAGGGGAAACACGAGTTTGAATACGCGATCGATCAATCGTTCTTTGAGAACTTTAACTTTGATGAGTTTAACAGTGCCAATCTTAAGGTTGAGCTGATTTTAAACAAATTGAGCAGCTTTATGGAAGCTGAGATTAAAACGAGCGGAAGTGTTAATGTCAATTGTGACTTAACTGACGTTCCCTTTGATCTCCCCATCGAAGCTGAATTGGATTTAGTGATTAAATTTGGAGATGCGTACGATGACGAAAATGAATCGTTATTAGTGATTCCACATCACGATCACAAAATCAATCTCTCACAGTATTTCTATGAGATGTCAGTTTTAGCAGTTCCACTCAAGAGGGTTCATCCAGGTGTGGAAGACGGGAGTCTATCGTCACCAGCTTTGGAATTGTTAGAAGCGTTATCGGTTAAAGAATTAAAGAAAGAATCAAAAGAAGAGCATACGGATCCCAGATGGGATGCATTAAAAAAGTTAAAAACGGATAAAAATAAGTAACAATGGCACATCCAAAGAGAAAAATATCAAAAACGAGAAGAGACAAGAGAAGAACTCATTACAAAGCGACTGCGCCAACAATTGCTAAGGATCCTACTACTGGAGAATTACACCTTTACCACAGAGCGCACTGGCATGAAGGAAAACTTTATTACAGAGGTCAGGTATTGATTGATCAAACTGAAGAAGTTTCAGCATAAGTCGTTATATCGTATTTAACTGCAGATTACTCTCACCTTCAAGTGAGAGTTTTTTTGTTAAAAAAAGTCAACAAAAACACGCTGTTTTAACTAAAAGTGATCATTTTTTACTAATTTTCGCTTGAAATTGGAATTTTTCTCCAAATTTTATCAAATTCAACTATGACAAAAACAACAGCTGCTATAACCGCTGTAGGATCCTATATTCCTGATTTTGTGCTTTCCAATGCTTTGTTGGAAACCATGGTTGATACCAATGACGAGTGGATTACGACTCGAACTGGTATTAAGGAGAGACGTTTGTTAAAAGACAAAGACAAGGGAACTTCTTATTTGGCAATACAAGCCGCTAAGGATTTAATCGAAAAAAAACAGTTAGATGCTACTGAAATTGATCTGGTTTTAGTCGCAACAGCTACTCCTGACTTACCTGTAGCTTCTACAGCTGCATTTGTAGCTTCCAATATTGGAGCCACAAACGCTTTTTCTTACGACCTTCAAGCTGCTTGTTCTAGCTTTCTTTATGGCATGTCTTCTGCTGCTGCTTATATCGAAAGTGGTCGTTATAAAAAGGTGTTGCTAATTGGAGCAGACAAGATGTCTTCTATTATTGATTATACCGATAGAGTAACCTGTATTATTTTTGGTGATGGTGCTGGAGCAGTCCTTTTCGAACCCAATATAGAGGGTTATGGATATCAGGATGAATATTTGAGAACTGATGGAGTTGGAAGAGATTTCCTAAGAATAGAAGCTGGAGGCTCCCTCTTACCAGCAAGTGAAAAAACGATCAAAAACAAACAGCATTACGTCTATCAAGATGGAAAAACCGTATTTAAGTTTGCGGTATCCAATATGGCGGATGCTGCTGCTAAAATAATGGAGCGCAATAAGCTCACTCATGATGATGTCAATTGGTTAGTGCCACATCAAGCCAATAAGCGAATCATCGATGCGACTGCTAATCGAATGGATTTAGCTCCTGAAAAGGTAATGATGAATATAGAGCACTATGGAAATACTACATCGGCTACTTTACCGTTATTACTAGCAGACTATGAACAACAATTAAAAAAGGGAGATGCTCTAGTTTTTGCCGCCTTTGGAGGCGGTTTTACTTGGGGAGCATCCTATTTAACCTGGGCCTATGATCCCTCATAAATTAAAAACAACTAAATCACAATACAATGGATGTTAAAGAAATTCAACAACTGATTAAATTCGTAGCGAAATCTGGAGCTAGTGAAGTAAAACTCGAGATGGAAGATTGGAAGATTACCATTAAAACGGGATCTGCACAAAGACCTTCTGATGTTACTTATATTCATCAAGCTCCTGTTGCTGCAGCTCCTGCTGTAATACCAGCTGCTGCACCTGAAGCAGCATCAGCTGCTACCACTGAAGCTGCTGCGGATGATAACAGTAAGTATATCACTGTAAAATCGCCAATTATCGGAACATTTTACAGAAAGCCATCTCCTGACAAATCTAATTTTGTTGAGGTTGGATCTTCAATTTCTGAAGGAGACCCACTATGTGTCATTGAAGCGATGAAGTTATTCAACGAAATCGAGAGCGAAGTATCTGGAAAAATTGTCAAAGTATTAGTTGACGATGCTTCACCAGTTGAATTCGATCAACCTTTATTCTTAGTAGACCCATCATAGGGATTTCTAGTAACCAATCTATCAATAAATTAAACGTCATATGTTTAAAAAAATATTAATTGCCAATAGAGGAGAAATCGCATTGAGGGTTATTAGAACCTGTAGAGAAATGGGGATTAAGACCGTGGCGGTTTACTCAAAAGCTGACGAAGAGAGTTTGCACGTTCGCTTTGCGGATGAGGCGGTATGTATCGGACCAGCACAGAGTAGGGAATCCTACTTAAAGATTCCTAATATCATTGCCGCTGCTGAGATCACCAATGCTGATGCCATTCACCCTGGATATGGATTCTTATCTGAAAACGCCAATTTTTCAAAGATCTGTGCGGAACACAAGATTAAGTTTATCGGAGCTTCTGCCGAGATGATCAACAAAATGGGAGATAAGGCGACTGCTAAAGAAACCATGAAGAATGCAGGAGTTCCTACAATTCCTGGTTCTGACGGACTTCTTAAAGATGTCAAAGAGGCTAAGAAATTAGCTAAAGAAATAGGCTATCCAGTCATGATTAAAGCGACTGCTGGTGGTGGAGGAAAAGGGATGCGTGCCGTTTGGTCTGAAGATAAAATGGAAGCATTATTTGAATCTGCAGTACAAGAAGCAACAGCCGCTTTTGGAAACGGGGGTATGTATATGGAAAAACTCATTGAAGAGCCACGTCATATCGAAATTCAAGTGGTTGGAGATCAAAAAGGAAAAGCTTGTCACCTTTCTGAACGCGACTGTTCGATTCAGCGTAGACACCAAAAACTTACTGAAGAAACGCCTTCTCCATTTATGACTGATCAGCTTCGCCAGAAAATGGGAGATGCGGCTGTTCTAGCAGCTGAGTCTATTAAATACGAAGGAGCTGGAACCATTGAATTTTTGGTAGACAAACACCGAAATTTCTACTTTATGGAGATGAATACGCGTATTCAAGTAGAACATCCCATCACCGAACAAGTGATCGATTACGATTTGATTCGCGAGCAGATTTTAGTAGCTGCTGGAGTTCCAATTTCAGGTAAAAATTACCTTCCAAAACTTCACTCGATCGAGTGTAGAATCAACGCGGAAGATCCCTATAACGACTTTAGACCAAGTCCTGGTAAAATTACCACCCTTCACACTCCTGGAGGGCATGGAATACGCCTAGACACACACGTCTATAGCGGATATGTAATTCCTCCACATTACGATTCGATGATCGCTAAGTTAATCACTACGGCTCAGACAAGAGAAGAGGCGATTAACAAGATGAAAAGAGCATTGGATGAGTTTGTCATTGAAGGAATAAAAACGACCATACCATTTCATCGACAGCTGATGGATCATCCTGATTATATCGCTGGAAATTACACTACAAAATTCATGGAGAGTTGGGAAATGGAGCCTCAGGCTTAAACTCTTTCAATCATCAATTAAACCCCCGTTCTAATCTAGTTCGGGGGTCTTTTTTTGTATATTTAATACATGAAAGGATTTAGTTATTGGGAGCTTCAAAGCTGGTTTACAAATGTTGATTTCTGTATTATCGGCAGTGGAATAGTTGGACTTAATTGCGCACTGAGTCTTAGAGAACAATACCCCAAAGCTAAAATTTTGGTATTGGATAAGGGAATTCTACCCAAAGGAGCGAGCACTAAAAATGCTGGTTTTTCTTGTTTTGGGTCTATTTCAGAAATCGTATCAGATCTAAAATCTCATTCCCAGCAAGAGGTTATCGATTTGGTTCGAACGCGATGGGAGGGAGTTCAATTACTCAAATCCCGTTTGGGATTAAAAGCTATTGGGTATCAAAATCACGGAGGCTATGATGTGTTTTTTAATCAAGAGGATTTTCAAAATTCTCTGGATCATTTAGATCTTGTTAATCAGATGCTTGAGGAGGTGTTCCTATCTGCTCCATTTCATGTCTATCCAAACCGGTTTGATTTTGAAAACTGTGCCAACGCTTATATAGGATCTCCTTTTGAAGGCCAAATCAATACGGGTGAAATGATGAAACGACTCATCTATATCGCACAGTCCAAAGAGATTCAATTGCTTTATGGCATGGAGGTTCAATCCTATACACAACTTCAAAACAAAGTTCAGATTCACACCAGTGAAGGTGATTTTTACACTTCTAAATTGCTAATAGCCACCAATGGTTTTGCTTCTCAGATGATCGAAGAAGACATTCAACCCGCTCGTGCTCAAGTGATGATCACCAAGCCGATCGACCACTTAAAGATCAAGGGTGTTTTTCATATGGATGAAGGCTATTATTACTTCAGAAATGTTGAAAATCGCATCCTAATTGGCGGTGCTCGAAATCTCAATTTTAAGGGAGAAGAAACTACCGTTTTTGAAACAACTGATCAAATCATCCATCAACTACACAACGTGTTGAGTGAAATTATTTTACCACATACTTCTTATGAAATTGATCAACAATGGTCCGGTATCATGGGTGTAGGAACACAAAAAGGACCTATTGTTAAGGCCCTTTCTAATGATGTTTATTGCGGTGTTCGTCTTGGTGGCATGGGAGTCGCCATTGGCTCAGCAGTTGGCGCAGAGCTCGCTAATCTCACCTACTAGAACCATTGACCCCAAGGAATCCTGCTCAATAATAAAACCAATCCAATAGCGTAAAAGACACCAATGGTCTTAAATTTTTTGACAGCTTCCATTTGTTTTTTGTGTTTTGACCATCCAATGGTGATAAAAACAATTGCTAGAATGTTCACAAAGGGATGTTCGACAGCGAGAAGTCTTGCCACGGAATCCAATCCTCCCATGCCTTGTTTTTGAATTGCATTAAGACCGTTAGGGGATACAAAATACAATACTAATCCAATGAGCAATTGCAAGTGTGAAAGAATAAGAGCAAAAAGACTCAATCGAAGGTCTTTTCCCAAATCGAAAAACGCCTTATTGGTTTTCCATCCTTTGATCGCGTTATAGACTGCATAAATCAAAATAAGGAGTACGATGTATGCAAAATACGAATGAAGTGATAAAATGTATGAATATGCCATGTTGAAAGTGTTTGTTTTTGTAAATGTACATAAAAAAACCCCGTCAAAGACGAGGCTTTTTTTAGATCTTATAAGGAAGTTTCTTAGAAACGGTATTTTAAAGAAGCATTCCAAGTTTGACCAAATCCAAACCATACCGAGTTGCGAACATCTACACCATTCCATGTCGTAGAGTTAGCGTTTGCATGAATATTGGTATTGGATTCAGCAATATAAACAGTATCAAATAAGTTGTTGATGTTAACACGCAAGCTTAAGTTGCTGCTTAAATAAGCAGTTGCTCCTAAGTCAGCAATACCATAAGATGGTAATTTAAGCGCTCCTGCATTGTTTGCTTGAGTAAACGCTGAATCGGTGATCGAGTAATCAGCATATAGCCCGTCAACGAAACGGTATCCAAAATCAAGGCTAACTCCTTCCAAACGATATACTGCTTCGATATATGTAGTAAACTGAGCAGCATCTCCTACTTTAGCACCGTCGGTGTAAAGTTTTCCAGTACCGATAGATTGTTGGTTCCCATCAAATAATTCAGCTTCAAAATCTTTCGTATATCTCCAATCTCCTAATGAAAGCATTCCGCGAAGTTTGAATCGGTAAGTAGGACTGTACTCTGCTTCAAATTCAAGTCCTTGGTGTAGTACATCAATGTTTTTAAATTGTGCGAATCCATCCACTCCTTGTTGGTTTGTTAAGGAACGGCTTACAAAACGATTTCCCCAGGTAGTTGAGTAAGCATTGATATTCATATTAAAAGACTTAGTAGTATAACCGTATCCGAATTCAATCGATTTGATTTCTTCATTTTGAAGGTCTTTATTGACGTTGTTCGCAAAGTTAGGGAATACGGCATCAAAGTTTGGTTGTCTTGAAATATAACCAGCGTTGAAGAAGATATTAGACTTCTCATTGATGTTGATATTCGATCCACCTTTGATGTAACCACCACCAACATTTTCCTTGTTTGAAACAGGATTGTTTGGTTGATCAAAATAATCCAATCTTTGGAATGATTGATTCGATAAACCAGCTTGTAATACAGCTGTTAATTTGTTGTCGTTGTTGTATTCAATCATGGTGTTCATACCTTGCCAACCCACTTTACCGATGTTGTAGTAATCTATTTTAGGACCACGAATACCAGTATTTTTGAATGGAGAGGCTTCAACTAAAGTCTCGATGATTTGACCAGCTGAGTTTTTGTTTCCAGTTGAATAGTAACCGTCTAAACCTAATAAATCGTTTAAGACACGGTAGTGATATCCGGTGTAGTCTCTTAAATCAACTCCTACAGAATATCTGAATTTACCACTTTTGATATCCAATGAAGAGATCGCTCCAACCCAGTCATGTGAGTTCATAGAAGATCTGCGTACAAGAACAGAACGGTTTACATTGTCATTTCTAAATCCATTTGATCCAATGCGAGATCCAACAAAATTGCTAATAGATCCAGAATAGGGATTTGTTGTTTGAATATTGTTAGCAACTACGGCATCGTAGTCAATGAATCCATTGGCTAAACGAGAACCTCTACCGTTTTCTAAGTAGTGTTGTGTTAAGTCTATGTTGTATGGAAGTAAATCCGCCACAGAAGATCGGTAGTTGTTTCCTCTTGGTCCAGTTCCTCCTCCACGTCCTGCAGATCCGTATAGTGAAGTTGCAAGTGTTACGTTTTTAGAGATTTGGTAATCCCAGTTTAAGGTAGCAAGTGGCTTGTTGTAGAAGTTTCTTCTCAAGTTGTATTCTTCTCCTCTAAGGATACCACCATTGGTATTCCAACGCTGATCGATTCCATCCTTACCAAAGTTTTGGTAATCACGGATTGAAACCCAAGCATCACGTTGGTGGTGCCATTGACCTGCTCCTAAGAATGAAAAGTTTACCGAGTGTTTAGAGTCTTCTGGAGCGTATCCAACTGCAAAGAAATAGGTTAATCCCTCTCCGCTAGTGTTGTAAACATATCCATCTCCTTGCCATTTAGACAATAAAATTGATGAAGCCCAACCGTTGTCGTTTTTACCAGTGTTGTAAACAAATGAAGTTTTGCGGTATCCGTCGTTCCCCATTACTTGAGTCAAGGATCCCCCTTCAGCTACAGCAGCAGTTTTTGTAAAAATAGAAACAGTTCCTCCCACAGATGGTACAGCAAGACGGGATGCTCCTAAACCTCTTTGGATTTGAATTCCTGAAGCAACATCAGTTAGACCTTGCCAGTTAGACCAATACACCCATCCATTTTCCATATCGTTCACCGGCTGACCGTTGATCAAAAATGAAGTGTTGCGTTGATCAAATCCTCTTAAAGAGATTCTAGAATCTCCATAACCACCACCTTGTTTGGTAGCGTACACACCTGGAGTGGTGTTCATAATCTCTGGGAATTCTAAGTTCCCTACTTTTAAAGCGATTTCACTTGCTTTAATCGAAGTTACAGCCACAGGCGTAACTCGTTCTTTAGCAACATCAATCACTTTGGATTGAAGCACTACTACTTCTTCTAATTCAACCGTAGACGATGACGTTTCGGTTTCTTGAGCAAAGGTGATTGTAGCTGCTAAGCAACATACAATCGAAGTGAGCATTTTTTTCATGTAATAAATTAAAGTTTAATTTTATCCTGCAAAATTACAGAAGATCTAACAATGAATGTTAGCGAACTGTTAATTTTAGCAATGTAAATTTAGTAAAATTTAACATATTATCAGAAAATCATACTTATTTTGTGGCAAATATGACTTAAAAAACTCAACAAAACCCTATCTAGCTCAAATAGCGCTTGAGAAGATGGGTTGTTGAAGGATCGTGATCTCCTTGAGCAGTCCCTTCAATGTCTTTTAAAATGGTATTGGCTAATTGCTTCCCGAGTTCCACACCCCATTGGTCATAACTGTAGATATTCCAAATCACTCCTTGAACAAAGATTTTATGCTCATAGGCGGCTATCAGCGCACCTAGGGATTGAGGTGTTAATTGATCGATTAAAAAGGTGTTGGTAGGTTTATTCCCTTCAAAAACTTTAAATGGAATAATATGTTCAACGTTTTTTAAATCAGTTCCTTTAGCTTCAAACTCTGCGATAACTTCTTCTCTGGCTTTACCCTTACAAAGAGCTTCCGTTTGCGCGAAAAAATTGGACATCAATTTATCGTGATGATCTTGTTTTTGGTGGAGCGATTTTTTGTAACCGATAAAATCCGTTGGGATCATTTTAGTTCCTTGGTGAATTAGTTGGAAGAAGGCGTGTTGTGAATTGGTTCCTGGCTCTCCCCAGATAATGGTACCTGTTTGATAGGTTACCTTTGCACCTGAACGGTCGACATACTTTCCATTACTCTCCATAATCCCTTGTTGCAAATAAGCAGCAAAACGACTTAAATATTGAGTGTATGGAATGATCGCCTCTGATTCAGCCCCGTGGAAATTAGCATACCACACACTAATAAGCGCCATCATCACTGGAATATTGTCTTGAAAATCTGTCGATTTAAAATGATCATCCATGGCTCTTGCTCCTTCTAAAAGGCCTTCAAAATGATCGTAACCTACCGAAAGAGCAATCGATAATCCAACGGCACTCCAAAGAGAGAAACGACCACCAACCCAATCCCACATCGGGAATACGTTTTCAAGGTCAATTCCAAAGTTCTCAATCGCCTCTAGATTGGTCGATACTGCAGCAAAGTGTTTTGCAACATCTGCTTGTGAAGCAGTTTCTAAAAACCAATTCTTAATCGTAGTAGCATTACTGAGCGTTTCTTGAGTAGTAAATGTTTTTGACACCACTACAAAAAGGGTTGTTTCAGGGTTAAGCCCCTTGATCACTTCTGATACGTGATCCCCATCTACGTTACTCACAAAGTGCATCTTGAGATGGTTTTGATAATAGGCTAGTGCTTCAACGACCATGGCTGGCCCTAAGTCCGATCCTCCAATTCCAATATTGACTACATCGGTAAAAGCCTTACCGGTATATCCTTTTTTAGACCCAGAAATCACAGCTTCTGAAAACGCTTTAATTTTTGCTTTGACAGCAGCGACTTCGGGCATTACATTTTTTCCATCAACTCTGATATCTGCAGAGGGATTTGCTCTAAGCGCGGTGTGTAATACAGCTCTATTTTCAGTTGCATTGATGGTTGCTCCAGAGAAGTATTGATTGATCGCATCCTTTAAATTTACTTCCTTAGCAAGTTCTAAAAGGAGCGTTCTTGTTTGCTCTGAAATACAGTTTTTAGAGTAGTCAAAAGCAAAATCATTCCACTGGATAAAGAAATCTTCAGCTCTGTTGGATTCTGCTTTAAAAAGGTCTAAAATCCGATCTTTTTTTGCTGTTTTAAAGTGAGACGCAAGTTCATTCCACGCCTTGGTTTGTGTAGGGTTTGTTGTTCCTAATGCCATAATTATTCTGATTGTGCAAAGGATTCATTGAAAAATCCAATGCAATCCAATTGAGATTTTACCGGGGTAATGGTATTGATGTATGTAAGTCTAGATGGTTCAGGGAGCGGTTCAGCCTTGGGAAGCTTTTCCTTGAGAGGATCTACTTGTTTGCCGTTTTTCCAAAAGCGATAGCACACATGAGGCCCAGAGGTGTTCCCAGTCATACCAACCCATCCAATCACATCGCCTTGTTTGACGTAATCTCCATTTTTAACCTTGCGTTTACTCATGTGAAGGTATTGAGTTGAATAGGTATTGTTATGTCTAATTTTAACGTAGTTACCATTGGCTCTTGTGTATGAAGCAGCAATGACTCTTCCGTTTGCTGTCGCCATGATTGGGGTTCCTACCTTTGCGGCATAATCGGTTCCTTTATGTGGCTTTACTTTGTTTCCGTAGTAGGAGATTCTCCTTTTGAGATTGTAGCGTGAAGAAATGCGACTAAAATTAACAGGTGCTCTTAAAAAGGCTCTTCTGAGATTTTCTCCCTGATCGTCAAAGTATTCAATGATGTTTTTGTTTTCTGGAGAAGGATGTCTAAAGGCGTAAAATGCTTTTCCGTTGTGTTCAAAATAAGCCGCTTTTATAGGACCCATACCTACATAAGTGTCGTCATTGAGATAGTATTCATCGTAGATTACTTTGAATTTATCTCCTTTTGAAAGTCTCCAAAAGTCAATAGTCCAAGCGTATATGGAGGCTAAATTTTGGGTGACATCATAATCAATTCCCTGGTCTAAGATCGCTTCTGATAGGGAAGTAGTAATCACTCCAGAAGCCTCGCGTTCTACTGATTTGATTTCTCGTTCTTTTCGCTCTAAGCTTACCTTTTCTCTTAGATCGACAATAGCGTAATTAACCTTATCAATTTCATAAATAAAGAGCTCTGCTTTATTAATGGAGTCCTTTGATTTTAAGATGGTATAAGGTCTTCCAACTCGAATTTTTCTAAAGTCAAAAATAGCTCTATTCTTTTTAGTAGTTAACGAGTGAATTTCAGGATAACCAACGCGGTGTTTTAAAAGTACTTCACCAAAACTATCTCCTGATTTAACGGTATCTCTAACGACTTCGAACTGATTGAGATTAAAGCCGTAGTACATACTGTCTTTGGCTTTCTCTTCTTTTACAACAGTTTCTTCTTCAAGTTCTAGGGGCTCCAATGATTCTTCATCGGAGGAGGAAGCGAATATAATAGAGCTAATCACTACAATTGAAATAGCTGCCAAGAGTAGTTTAAATTTTTTGCTTTTGAATAAATGAGCTAAGAGTTCTCTTGCTTCCATGCTGCAAAATTAATAAATCCCTTCAATAATCGGGATTAAAAAAAGAAAAAGCCCGAATTCATGACTCGAGCTTTTTAAATAACCAACCAAACTTTATAAATTATGAAAAACTTATTTAAAGTACAGGGAAACACCCCTGCATTGACAAATTTATATAGAGTGTTGATCTTTAAGGGTGCTTTTAACGATTTTTAACGCAAAGTTTAACAGATCTGAATAAAATTTTAAGAATTAGATTGAATGAAGAGCATTAAAAATGAGCGTCGCCTTGGCTGGACCTACCTCTTGAATGAGCTCTTCAACCGAAAGTTCTCTTATTTTTGAAAGTGATTTGTATTTGGAAAGTAGTTGCTCAACGGTCTTTGGACCAATCCCTTCAATAGACTCTAATTCTGAATTAAAAGCTGATTTGCTTCTCAGGTTTCTGTGAAAGGTAATGCCAAATCGATGGGCTTCATTTCGAAGGCGTTGTACAATTTTTAAACTCTCTGATTTTTTATCTAGATATAACGGAATTGAATCTCCAGGAAAATAGATTTCTTCCAATCGTTTAGCGATTCCAATAATGGCTATTATACCTCGAAGACCTAGTTGCTCTAAGGCTTTTAAAGCGGAGGATAACTGTCCTTTGCCTCCGTCGATGACAATGAGTTGCGGCAGGGGTTCCCCTTCTCTTAGAAGGCGTTTATAACGCCTGAGTACCACTTCCTCCATGGATGCAAAATCATCAGGCCCTACAACGGTTTTAATCTTAAAATGTCTGTAGTCCTTTTTAGAAGGTTTTCCATCTTTAAACACCACACAGGCAGCCACAGGGTTGGTCCCTTGGATATTGGAATTGTCAAAACACTCGATATGTCGAGGCTCTTCACTTAATCTGAGGTCTTTCTTCATCTGAGCCATGATTCGATCGACGTGTTTATCTGGATTGACTAATTGAAGCTGTGTCAGGACGTCTTTTCGGTAAAAGAGGGCATTTCGATGAGAGAGTTCGATGAGTCTTTTTTTGTCACCTGTTTTAGGAATGGTGCTTTTTAATCCTTTAGGCACCAACACTTCAAAGGGCAAATAGATTTCTTTGGAGATACTGGGGTATTTTTCTTTGATCGCCAAGATGGCATACTCTAAAAGCTGCTCTTGTGTTTCGTTTAATTTCTTTTTGATCTCGAGGGTATGAGAGCGAATAATAGCTCCTTGAACTACTTCTAAATAATTGACATAGGCATGGGTTTGATCGACGATGATGCTAAAGACATCGACATTGTCAATCTTTGGATTTACAACAGTTCGTTTGGATTGATATTTCGAAAGTAACTCTAATTTTTCCTTGTACAGTTGAGCCTCTTCAAATTCCATGCGCTCTGATTTTTCGAGCATCTTGTGTTTAAAAAGCTTTAAGGCCTTGCTGAGTTTCCCTTTTAAAATCGATTGTACTGCTTTGATGTCTTCACCGTATTGAGCTTCAGTCTGAAGGCCCTCACAGGGAGCTTTACAGTTCCCCAAATGATATTCCAAGCATCGCTTATAACTTTTGGCCTCTACTTTTGAAGCAGAGAGATCGTAGTTACATGATCGAAGCGGATAGAGTTCGTGAATTAACTCCAAAAGCGCTCTTATGGTTTTAGGATTGGTATAGGGGCCGTAATAGGTTCCATTCTTAGGAAGGAGTTTTCTGGTGGAGAACACTCTTGGATAGGGTTCTTTTGCAATACAAATCCAAGGATAGGTTTTGTCATCCTTGAGCAGGATGTTATAACGAGGTTTGTTTTTCTTTATGAGATTATTTTCCAACAAAAGGGCATCGGTTTCTGTAGGAACCACTATGTGTTTAACGGATTGAATCTTGGAAACTAGGATTCTAGTTTTAGCATCATCGTGTTTTTTAGCGAAATAAGAACTCACCCGCTTTTTGAGGTTTTTGGCCTTTCCAATATAGATAATGGTCCCTTTTGAGTCGTAAAATTGATAGACTCCTGGGCTCGAAGGAAGCGAGGTTAATTGTATGTCAATTGAAGTACTTTCCACTAGTGACGAAGGTAGTAATTAATTGTATCTTTGTTTTGGTATAAATTACAAAAGGTGGATAAAAAAACACTGAGAAAACACTACAGCGATTTAAGAGCTAAATTGAACGCTCAAGAGATGGATTCGATGAGTTTTGCTATTGCGAATCGACTACTAGAGCTTCCTATTTGGAAGGCTCAGTACTATCATTTGTTTTTGCCAATCGAGCAAAAAAACGAAATAAACACCGAGTATCTTCTTTCAATTATTCAAGGAAAAGACAAAGAGGTAGTAGTTCCTAAGGTTATTGGAGCGCAACTCAAACACTATTTGTTGCTCGATTCTACTTCACTTGTCATTAATAAATGGGGAATTCCAGAACCGGTTGATGGTATTGAAATCGATCCAAAGAAAATAGATGTGGTGTTTGTTCCCCTATTGGCTTTTGACAAGCAGGGACATCGTATTGGATATGGAAAAGGGATGTACGACGGATTCTTGGCCAAGTGTAGCGAAAACGTGCTAAAAATTGGTTTAAGCTTTTTTGATGCTGAAGAAGAATTTGAAGAAGTCTTTTCTAGTGATATTCCTTTAGATTACTGTGTTACCCCTAAGAAGACGTATCTGTTTAGAGCAAATTGAAAAAGTTAAGGAGACTTTACTAGACAGTTTTCGGAAAGACTTTCTTGCTAAAGACTAATAGAATTCCAACCCCCGTGCTGATTGCGGTATCAGCGATATTGAAAACGGGTTGAAAAAATTGGAATTGATTTCCTCCTATTACAGGCAGCCAGTTAGGCCATGTCGTATCAACAAGCGGAAAATAGAGCATGTCGACTACTTTTCCATGAAACAGTTGACTGTAGGGAACTTCTGCCATCCACGAGGCGATTTGACCGTTGGAATGATTAAAAATGATTCCGTAAAATACGGAGTCAATAATGTTGCCAAGTGCTCCAGCAAAAATGAGAATCTGAGCAATAATCAAGAGTTTTGGCCCCTTGTTTTTAACTGTTTGCATCACCCAATATCCGATTGCGGTTATGGCGACTAATCGAAAAAGGGTTAAAAATAGTTTAGCCGAAGATTCCGCAATAGGGAGAATATCGCTGAGCTTGGTTCCCCAGGCTGCTCCTTCGTTTTCAATAAATAAAATCTTAAACCACGAAAACACCTCAATGGATTCCCCTAAGTAAAAATGTGTTTTTACATAGATCTTGGACCACTGATCTACAATCAGTAGTAGTAAGACAAACAGCGATACTTTTTTTAAATTCATAGGTTTTCGTTCGCTCAAAAATACAATTATTTATTGGCTTTTATAATTTGAATGTGCCCAATTTGACTCTTTAAATTTAATTGAGATGTGCCGAGTGGAATGGAATCAGATTCAAGAGTTCCATAAGTGCTGTGAGCATCAATGGTCGCCTTGTCGACATAAGCATTGATCGAACCTTTAATGGTGTGCACAGTGACTTTTGATGCTACATGGTAGAGGGTGCAATTACCGTCGTTGAGTTCAATTCTCAAATCTTTGTAATCTCCGTGAATTTCAGCATTGGTAGAATTTCCGGTGAGCTTTACTTTAAACTGCTTTGGGATTTCAATAAAAAGGGAAACGGACAATACCTTGTGAGCGCTAAGCTTGTCATTTGGCATTACAAATCCCGCATTGAAGCTTGGTTCAATAGTCAGTAGATTGCGATCTGTAAAAACATTGACGAGTTGATTGGGACTGTATTCTCCTTCAATTTCAGCTTTTATGGTCAGGCTATTGCTATCGGTTGTCTTTAGAACCACTTCAAAACTGTCCTTGGCATCGACAAAAATCTGATCGACTCCTTCTTTAATAAATGATTTATGAATGGTTTTTTGTCCAAAGGAATAACTATAAGCGATACCTATTAGACAAAAAATGCCTTGTTTGATGAACGTGGAACAAGGCATTGAGGTTTACTTTTGCATATTCTTTGCTTCGATGCTCAGAGTTGCGTGAGGAACTAATTTTAATCGTTCCTTAGAGATTAACTTTCCTGTAACTCTGCAAACCCCATAAGTCTTATTTTCAATTCGAAGTATAGCGTTTTTAAGATCTCTGATAAATTTTTCTTGACGGATTGCAAGTTGTGTATTGGCTTCTTTACTCATCGTTTCAGAGCCTTCTTCAAATGCTTTAAAGGTTGGAGAAGTATCATCAGTGCCGTTGTTGTGATCATTCATGTAGGCGCTTCTTAGCAACTCTAAATGTTCTTTAGCTACTTTGATTTTATCCTCGATGATTTCTCTGAATTCCGCCAAGTCTTTGTCGGAATATCTGTGATTAGATTCTGCTGACATAATTATTCCTTTTTTTTGATAAACAATCGTGTACGAGTATCGTCAAATTCAATCTCCACACCCTCACGTAAGTCATCAACACAGTGAATTTCTTCACTTAATGTTTCCGTCTTAATGTAGTCTAAGTTAATATTTATTGCCTTTTCTACAATACCATCGTTTAAAATAGTTACAATAATTTTATCAGTAACCTCAAAACCAGAATCTTTTCTAAGATTTTGAATTCGATTGACCATCTCTCTAGCGATTCCTTCACTCTTAAGTTCTGGAGTGATGTGAATGTCTATGGCAACAGTAATAGACCCTTCAGAGGCCACTAAACAGCCTTCGATATCTTGAGAAGAGATCAATACATCATCGATGGTTAAATCGATCGTTGTATCTGGAAGTTCAATTAGTCGATGACCTTCTTGTTCCATCATAGCGATTTCCTCAGCATTAAATCCTGCAACAGCCGCAGCGATCTGTTTCATGTGCTTCCCGTGTTTGGGACCAAGGGTTTTAAAATTGGGCTTGATTTGTTTTACAATAATACCGTCTTCGTCTGTAATCAATTGAAGTTCTTTGATATTGACTTCCGCTTTTACGAGATTTTCAACAGCAAGAATGGCTTGTTTTTCCTCTTCAGAGTGGTAAGGAACCATAATTTTTTGAAGTGGTTGTCTCACCTTGATTTTTTCTTTTTGACGGAGCGAAAGCACAAGAGATGACATGCGTTGTGCCAACTCCATTTTTTGCTCTAGAGAACTGTCGATAAGGCTTGTGTCTGCTTTAGGGAATTCCGCTAAATGAACAGATTCTGCAGCATTAGGTCTACAAACAGAACTCAAATCTCTATAGAGTCGATCCATAAAGAACGGAGCTACTGGTGCTGATAAAAGGGCCACTGTTTCTAAGCAAGTATAGAGCGTTTGGTAGGCGGCAATTTTATCGGTCTCATAGGCTCCCTTCCAAAAGCGTCTTCTACAGAGGCGCACATACCAGTTAGAGAGATTTTCTTGAACGAAGTCTGAGATGAGTCGTGTCGCTCTCGTTGGCTCATATTCTTCATAGGCTTTGTCAACCTTTTGAATCAGGGTATTGAGTTCCGATAAAATCCAGCGATCGATTTCAGGTCGATCATTCATTGGAACCTCTTCTTCTCGGTAGGAGAAGTTGTCCAAGTTCGCGTATAAGCTAAAGAAGGAATAGGTATTGTAAAGCGTTCCGAAGAATTTTCGTTTGACCTCTGCAACACCTTCAAGATCAAACTTTAAGTTGTCCCAAGGATTAGCGTTGGAGATCATATACCAACGCGTTGGATCCGCTCCGTGATCTTTTAAAGTTTCAAAAGGATCAATGGCATTTCCAAGACGTTTGGACATTTTCTTACCGTCCTTGTCAAGAACCATTCCATTCGACACGACGTTTTTATAGGCAACCGAATCAAATACCATGGAGGCAATCGCGTGAAGGGTATAAAACCACCCTCTGGTTTGATCGACTCCTTCTGCGATAAAATCAGCAGGGAAGGAGGTGTTGTTATCTATTTTTTCTTTGTTTTCAAAAGGATAGTGCCACTGTGCAAAAGGCATGGATCCAGAATCAAACCAAACATCGATCAAATCAGATTCTCTTCTCATCGGTTTTCCAGATTCCGAAATCAGGATGATTTGATCTACAACATTTTTGTGAAGGTCAATTTTTTGATAGTTTTCTTCGCTGTTATCTCCAGGGATGAAATCTTCAAAGATGTCTTTGTCCATTAGACCGGCCTTGACAGATTCTTGCATTGCAGACTTGAGTTCTTCAACAGATCCAATGATGCGCTCTTCTTTTCCGTCTTCAGTTCTCCAAATTGGAAGTGGAATTCCCCAATATCGAGAACGAGAAAGGTTCCAATCATTGGCATTGGAAAGCCAGTTACCAAATCTTCCTTCTCCTGTTGCTTTTGGTTTCCAATTAATGCTTTGGTTGAGCTCAAACATGCGATCTTTGACATCGGTTACTTTGATAAACCAAGAATCTAAGGGGTAATAAAGAACAGGTTTGTCTGTTCTCCAACAGTTTGGATAGGAGTGTACGTATTTTTCAACCTTGAAGGCTTTGTTTTCGATTTTGAGTTGGATGGCAATTTCAACGTCTACTGATTTTTCAGGAGCCTCTCCGTCTTCATAGTACTCGTTTTTGACGTATTTACCAGCGAGTTCTCCTAGTTCAGGGCGAAATTTACCCTGAAGGTCAACAAGAGGAACAGGGGTGCCGTTTTCATCGAGAACAAGCATTGGCGGCACCTCTGGATCTGCTTCTTTAGCAGCCTGGGCATCGTCAGCACCAAAGGTTGGAGCGGTGTGAACAATACCGGTACCATCTTCGGTGGTCACAAAATCTCCGAGAATGACTCTAAAGGCATTTTCTGGATTTTGATAGGGTTGTACGGCATCGATTAATTGCTCGTATCGTATGTTTTTGAGTTCTTTTCCGAGAACGCTATCTCCTGTGAAATAAGGAATTTTCTTGGCTCCTTCATTAAAGCCTTGCAGCTCTTCTTCGCGTTCAACTGGAGTGTATTTTCCAGAGAATTGTTTGCCGACTAATGACTTTGCAAGGATGACGGTGATCGGTTCAAAAGTATATTGATTGAATGATTTCACCCAAACATACTCGATTTTTGGACCCACTGTTAATGCGGTATTACTCGGAAGTGTCCAAGGAGTTGTCGTCCACGCTAGGAAGTATAGGGTGTCACTAATGCCTTTTAATTTCTCAGGCAGACTTTCGTTGATCGCCTTAAACTGTGCCGTTACAGTTGTATCGGTTACATCTTGATAGCAACCTGGCTGATTGAGTTCGTGTGAACTCAGACCAGTCCCAGCTTTGGGAGAATAGGGTTGAATGGTATAGCCTTTATAAATAAGGCCCTTATCATAGATTTGTTTTAAAAGCCACCATACGGTCTCCATGTACTTAGGTTCGTAGGTGATATAAGGGTCTTTCATATCGACCCAATAACCTATTTTTTCAGTCATATCATTCCATACGTCTGTATAGCGCATTACTGCTTTTCTACAAGCGTCGTTGTACTGAGAAATAGTAATTTTAGTCCCGATGTCTTCTTTGGTAATCCCTAGTTCTTTTTCAACCCCTAATTCTACAGGAAGTCCATGAGTATCCCATCCAGCCTTACGCTTTACTTGGAACCCTTTCATGGTTTTGTATCTTGGAAAAATATCCTTGATGGTCCTTGCCATCACGTGGTGAATACCAGGCATCCCATTTGCTGAAGGAGGTCCTTCAAAAAAAACATAGCTAGGTTTCCCCTCTTGTTGAGAGATACTTTTATTAAAGATATCAGCTTCTTTCCAGAACTGTTGAACAGAGTTCGATACTTCTGTTAAATCGAGGCCTTTATATTCTGCAAACTTCATAATACTAAGCTATTGAGCTAAAATTAAAGATGCAAAATTACACAATTATTAACAAAAAGAGGAGCTTCAGGAGCCGATTTTAAAATTGGTGAGACAAACTGCTGATCAGATTGATTCCTGGGGCACTGATTCCCGATGAATACGGGCGATAACGAAGATTTGTTATATTCTCAATCGCAAAACCAAACTTAGTTTGATGTGTCAGTTGAATTTGAGATTTAAAATTCAAGGTTTGCCAGGAGGGAGCATAGGGATTTCCGTTGAGATCCTTGGCATAGAGATAGGACTTAGAACGCTCACTTAATGCTAAATTTTCATAGGGAATTTCAGAGTTAAAGAGACTGTAAAAATTCAACACTAAAGGTCCTTTTTCATAGATCAATTGTAGCTGTCCAAAGTTAGGAGACACATGTCTAACGGATGAACTCAGTCCATTTTCATCCAGATACGCTCCCTTGGACAAGGAGTAATTGCCGATGATTTTAAATTCGGGATTGACGAGACATCTAACAGCAAACTCAACGCCTTTTATTTTAGCGTGTGCTAAATTTTGAACAGCTTGAACTCTTGATAATTCTCCTTGATATTCGAGGTATTCTTGTGCCTGAGTTTGGTTTTTTGGAATAAAAGCATCGTAGTCTTTTCGAACCATCACTTGATCCATAAAGGTGTAGTAAGTAGAAATGCGAATTTCGGTATGATCTTCTATTTGAGTTTTAAAACCGAGGTCAATTCCTCTAGCGTGCTCTGGTTTAAGATCGGGGTTAGGAACTACTACTGCTCCAGGTTCTGAATCGAATACCTTGGCTAGATCATCGATATTTGGGGCTCTAAATCCAGAAGAAATATTCAATCTTAATTGAGCGTTTTTCAAGGACCAATTCATTCCTAAATTAGCCGTTAAAGCTCCAGTGTTTAAGTTGATTTTATCGAAGGGAAACTGGTATTCCATTCGATTGAGCTTTGCAAAGGCTTTGATTTTATTGTAGCGAATCCCACTCATTAAACTCAGGTGATCAGAAGCCCTATAGGTACTGTTGAGGTAGAGCGCAGAAGAGTTCCAACTAGCATTTTCAGGATAACGCGATGGTGCGCTTGTCGTTTGAAGGTTCTCGATGTTTTCAATACTCCCCGTAGAATTAACGACATTGTCGATGAATTCGTATCCGTAAAAAAGATCGATGGATTTCCCAATACTCTTTTCATAATCCAAATTCAAAGTCCAACTATCAACTAATTCTTCGGTGTGTTCTAACAGAGGACTGTTAAAATCTCTATTGTGTCTACTCTCTCCAAACCGCTGATGCGCGATACTTAATAAGGCGTTGCTGTAGAATGAATTCGATCTCAAATGATGGAGTTGGTAGTGTTTCATGTTCCAAAGTTGAGGTCCGTAATACCACTCGGCAGACCGAAGAGGGTTCGTTTCCTTACCTGGTCTTATAAGTCGGTCGTATCTAGGAATGTCAGAGGTTTTAGAATAGACCCAAGAAAATTCGTGTTTCCAATGGCTTGAGGGTTGATAGACGCTTTTGTGAAAAGCGCTGAGCATGGAGTATCCTGAACTGATTTGCCTCAGAGGTTGATCGTTTTGAACTACTTGATCAACACCGTCGACTCGCTCTATGAAAAGTGGATTTAAATAGTCATCAGGGCCACTAGTTCCCATCATTAAATCAGAAAAATCACTTTGAGTGATACTGCTAAAATGAGACCATTTGGAAGATGAAATAGAAAAATCAGCGTGATTAGTCCACTCGTTATTTGATGAAGAAAAGCGACTGTGAGCATTGACCTTAAAGGATCTTTTGCTACTAAACCCATTGGATTTTGTGTAAAAGTTGATGACTCCTCCCATGGCATCTGATCCGTAAATCACAGAACCAGTTCCAAAAAGCACCTCAGTCTTATCGACAATAAAGGGATCTATGGAGATTACACTTTGTAGGTTTCCTCCTCTAAAAATGGCGTTATTCATACGCACACCATCGACAACTAAAAGCAATCGATTGGCAGCAAATCCTCTTATCATAGGACTTCCCCCTCCTAACTGACTTTTTTGAACAAAGACATTTCCAGATTGTTGGAGTAGATCTGCTGAGGTCTGAGGTTGTTGAAGTTCTAGGGCTTTTTGATCGATTACTTGAATCTTTTGAGGCACCTGACTCTTGTATTGTTTCCATTTAGAAACCGACATGACGACCTCATCCAAGTGCATGCTTTGAGTGTAAAGGTAAATGGTAAAGTCATTTTTAGCCCAGCTGCGTTTGCTGATTCTGAGCTTTTCATACCCGAATTTATATACCTCTAATAGTTCATCCTCCTCAAATAGGGAAAGATCTACTTGACCATCACTGTTCGAACTGATACTTTCTTTGAGGTCAGTTGTATACACAATCACCTGGTCTATGGGGGTATTGGTATTCGCATCATACACCAAAAAGTCCTGTGCTTTCAAACTGAAACTCAACAGGAGGATCAATAAGCTTACAGCTGCTTTATAGTGTGGAAAAGACGACATTGAGGACTTCAAGGGATTTGGGAGACTTAAATGAATTTAAATGCAATCGATAATAGTGTATCATCGATTTTATAAGTTCAATTTTCAGGTTTTTATCGAGTTTAATCGCTTTTGAATTATCAAAATTCGTGCCTAAAAACATCTTTAGGCCCTCTGAAAGTGAATTATTTAACGAGCTTTCATTAGAAAAATGAGAACTAAAGGCTCCTTCTAAAAGATTAAAGTATGGAGCATCAATAGTAGAGCGATCGGGATAAAACCCTAAAAAGCGACTTAGATTGATTAGAAATTGTAAATGAAAATTACCGACCTGATCGTTTTGATCCATCCATATCAAAGACTCCGATAAGAAATGAAACAATTCTTGATTTTCTTCCTCTTCTACAACGGCCGATGAAAGTACTTCTGAAAGAAATAAGACCAGTGAATTTTTAATTAGATTGGAATGAGCAGTTTGGTAGTGGTAATGGGTTTTCACCTCAGAAATTCGCTCTAGGGTCGCATTATTCTTGTGGTTAGCAACGATTTCTAATTGAGAGAGGGGCAGAAAATAGGCCGCCTTGACTTTCCCCTTTTTAGAAGCTAAAACTCCTTGTAATATATATGATTTTAATCCGTCAGATTCTGTAAAAGCCTTTACGATTAAACTGCTGTCTGCGTATTTGATCGAAGACAGAACAATGGCTTTGGTGTGGACTCTCATAGAGAGCAAAATAATAAAAAAAGCCTTTGAATGACTCCAAAGGCTTTTAAATAATTAACAGAACTCTTCTAGATGACTCCTTGAGCGAGCATGGCATCAGCTACTTTAACGAATCCGGCGATATTCGCACCTTTAACGTAGTTGCAATAGCCGTTCTCTTCCATTCCGTAATCTAAACAGTTGTTGTGAATATTGGCCATAATGTCTTTAAGACGCTCGTCAACTTCTTCTCTAGTCCAACTAATTCTAAGGGAGTTTTGAGACATTTCTAATCCAGAAGTAGCGACCCCACCAGCATTGGATGCTTTTCCAGGAGCAAAGAGAATTTTTTGATCGTGGAAGTAGTGAACTGCATCTGGAGTTGTAGGCATATTTGCTCCTTCTGCAATACAGACACATCCATTTTTAACAAGTGTTTTTGCCTCGTCTAGATTTAATTCATTTTGAGTTGCACAAGGAAATGCTACATCACAAGGCACAGACCAGGGCCGTTTCCCTTCGTGATAAGTGGCCTCGGGATATTGGTTGACATATTCGCTAATACGACCTCTTTTGTTGTTTTTAAGATCGATTACAAAATTGATCTTTTCTTGATCGATTCCTTTGGGATCGTGAATATATCCTTTAGAATCTGAAAAGGTTAAAACCTTAGCGCCTAATTGAACGCATTTTTCAGCAGCGTACTGAGCGACATTTCCAGAACCAGAGATACAAACCGTTTTTCCTTCCATCGAATCCCCTGTTCGTTGAAGCATGGATTGAGCGAAGTAAACGGTACCGTAACCAGTTGCCTCTGGGCGAATCAAAGATCCTCCCCAGGAGCGTCCTTTCCCTGTAAGAACTCCAGTAAATTCATTTCGTATTTTCTTGTACATTCCAAAGAGGTATCCAATTTCACGGGCACCTACTCCGATATCACCAGCTGGAACATCTGTATTGGCACCGATATGTTTGGAAAGCTCTAACATGAACGCATGGCAAAAACGCATGATTTCATCATCTGATTTTCCTTTTGGATCAAAATCAGAACCTCCTTTTCCACCGCCCATTGGTAAGGTGGTCAAAGCATTTTTAAAAACCTGCTCAAAGGCTAAGAATTTTAGGACACTAGCGTTCACTGTTGGATGAAAACGCAGACCACCTTTGTAAGGACCAATTGCTGAATTCATCTGAATACGATAACCTCTATTGACGTGGATTTCTCCTTTGTCATCGACCCAGGCAACTCTAAAAGAAATCAAGCGTTCAGGCTCGACCATTCTCAAAAGCACGTGTTTGCCATTGTAGATTTCATTATTGGCGATGTAAGGAATTACTGTATCGGCCACTTCTTGGACTGCTTGAATAAATTCAGGCTCATGCCCATTGCGACTGATGACCTCTTGCATAAAGCGATCAATCTTGTCTTGAATTAACTTGTTAGAATGCATATAATTATCAAATTAATATTTTGAGAACAAAAATATGTTATTTTAACAATTATACAGCTAAATTAGGATGCTATTTTACAATATTCTTAAAGCGCTCCATCTAAGTCCGCTATCAGATCTTCTACAGCTTCTACTCCCACAGATAATCGAATCAACCCATCTACAATCCCCAAGGCTTCCCGTTCGGCTTTAGGGACCGATGCGTGGGTCATTGTAACAGGATGACCTACTAGGGATTCTACACCTCCTAAGGAGACTCCTAAGCAGAAGATTTTGAGTTTTTTTACAAGAATTTTTGTGGATTCTAAATCTGATGATTTAGGTACAAAAGAGATCATACTACCAAAAGCAGTCATTTGTTTTTTGGCAACCTGATGATTGTAATGATCTTTAAAACCGGGGTAATACACTTTTTCAACCTTAGGATGTGCTCTTAAAAAGTTAGCAATTTGAGCTGCATTTTCACAATGTCTCTGCATTCGAAGGTGAAGGGTTTTGATTCCCCTCAATACCAAAAAGCAATCCATGGGAGAAGGAATTGCGCCAGCTGCATTTTGAATAAAGTGTAATTGTTTGCCCAGTTCAACATCCTTTACAACAAGGGCACCGAGGATGACATCTGAATGACCCGACAGGAATTTAGTGGCGGAGTGCATTGAAATATCTGCTCCTAAATCCAGGGGTAGCTGTAAATAAGGAGAGGCAAAGGTGTTGTCCACCCCAACAAGAATAGAGGGATCTATGGATTTGGTGATTTTGACAATCTCAGTGATATCGACTATTTTGACTAGTGGATTGGTGGGCGATTCCACCCAAACCATTTTAGTATTGGCTTGAAAATGATCTTTTAAACCCTCTAAATCTTGAAGGTCAACAAAGGAAAATTGCAAGCCAAGCTGCTCTAGTAATTGAGTAAAAAGGCGATAGCTTCCTCCGTAAATATCCTTGGTAGCGATAATGTGATCTCCAGATTTTAGCAATCTAAGGGCGGCATCTACAGCAGCGATTCCCGAACTAAAAGCAATGGCATCAATACCATTTTCAATACTAGCTAATGATTTTTCAAGAGCAGTTCTAGTGGGGTTTTCTGTTCTCGAATAGGCGTATGGACCGTAATTCCCTAGTTCTTCTTGACCATAAGAACTACTCATATAGATAGGGGTCATTAAAGCATTGTAGGGAGGTTCTAAATGCTGCCCGCCGTGAATCATTTTAGTTTCTTTCTTCATTACGATGCGATTCCTAAGGCTCTTCGAAGCGCAAGGATGGATCCTATATGAATGCCTTCGTGATAATTGTTAAATGCGATCGCGTCATCAACCGACTCTAAGGTAACATTGGCCGAAGTGGTATAAGGATTGAAGTTTTTAAAGATTCCATTGTTATAATCTTCTTCCGTTTGATCGATTAAATCCACTAAAGCTTTTTTGATGGTATTAAATTCTTCCTCTGAGGGCTCCTCTGATGGAATTGATCCTTTAGCGTATTTTGCAATAATATCATCGGGTAAATTGAGAGCTAAGCCGCTCAGTTTATAAACTAATAATTGTTGAGTCACAGCCACATGTGCAATATTCCACCAAATATTATTGTTATAGTGCTTTGGAATTGCCAAAAGATCTTCTCTTGAAATCGTCTCTAAAAAATTGACCAGAATTTTTCTGGTTTCTCTGCAGTTATAGAATTGAAACTTCATACTCATGATATCATTTATAAATTGTAATTTTAAATCACTAAAGTAATCAATTGATGAACATTATATATTATTTGAGTAGTTGTTCTACTAATAAAAGGATTTTAGCAGAACTGCCACTCGAACAATTTAAACTAATCGATATTAAAGATCACCCTCTAAGCGATGAGGAATTAGAAGGGTTTTACAAACACACTTCTTCTTATGAGGCCTTGATTAATAAAAGAGCTCAACTCTTTAAAACAGAACGAATAGCGCCTAATGGTCAGAGCGAAGAAAGGTATAAGGAGTTGCTTAAACGCCATTACACCTTCTTAAAAAGACCTGTTATTCAATATCAAGACAAGCTCTATATCGGCAATGCTAAATCGACTGTTGAATCCTTAAAGACTCTTCTTGAAAGCACTCATTAATATTAGAATAGTAGCTTTCTTAGCAGCCTTGGGAGCGACGACCATTTACGGCATCAATCACACGGTTGCCAAGGGAGTCATGCCTGATTATGTCGGAGCATTTGGTTTTATTTTACTTAGAACAGGTGGAGCGGCACTGTTGTTTTGGATCAGTTCCCTATTTGTAACATCTGAAAAAATTGCGAGGCAAGACTGGAAGCCCCTTATTTTGGCTGCTATTTTAGGAGCGAGTATCAATATGCTCTCCTTCTTCAAGGGACTAGAGCTTTCCACGCCGATCAATTCATCAATTTTAGTGACCATCACTCCTATCATTGTCGTTATTTTTTCAAGTATTCTTTTAAAAGAGAAAATCTATTTTACCAAGGTTCTCGGTATTGCCATGGGATTGGTAGGAGCTATTGGACTAGTGATCTACGGTAAGGAAGTCCGTATCGACGCCCCCAATATTCCACTGGGAAATACTTTGTTTATCGTCAATGCTACGGCTTATGGGTTGTATTTAATCGTGATAAAAAAAGTCATGGAAAAATATCAGCCCATCACTGTTTTAAAATGGGTATTTACGATTGCATTTATTGTCAATCTACCAATTACCTATTCGTCTTTTAGTCAGATCAATTGGGAGATGCCTCCATCGATCATCGCATCGGTAATATTTGTGATCTTAGGAACCACGTATATGACTTATTTGTTCAATGGATTTGCGCTGACTAAACTCAAGGCTTCTACCGTGAGTTCTTTCGTATATGTGCAACCCCTCATTGGAATTATAGTGGCAATTTTAAGCGGTCAAGATCAGCTCAATTTCACCAAGGCAGCAGCTGGAATACTGGTGTTGTCAGGAGTTTATTTTGCATCAAAAAAACAAACAATTTAATTATGGAAAAAGCAGCATTTATCAAGGATTTATCGATGCCCATTGTAGCCGCCCCTATGTTTTTAATCTCAGGCCCAGAACTAGTTATCGCCTGTTGTAAAAACTGCATTGTAGGGAGTTTTCCTGCTCTGAACCAACGAACGACAGAAGGCTTTGAAGAGTGGGTTGTTCAGATTAAAGAAGCGCTTGCTGATTTTGAAACTGAGACAGGAAAGAAGGCAGCACCTTTTGCGGTGAACCTCATTGTACATCCGACCAATCCGAGACTCGAAGCAGACCTAAAAATTTGTATGAAGCATAAAGTTCCACTAGTGATCACCTCACTAGGAGCTGTGAGTCAAGTCGTTGATGCCGTACATTCATACGGGGGGCTTGTCTTTCACGATATCATCAAAAAACGACATGCTGAAAAGGCTATTGAAGCTGGAGTCGATGGATTAATCCTGGTTTCTGCAGGAGCTGGAGGACACGGAGGAACCCTCAATCCGATGAGTTTGTTGTCAGAAGTACGTTCCATTTTCGATGGAACGATGTTACTTTCAGGTTGTATTTCAACAGGGAACGATGTTGCTTCAGCACTTCAGATGGGAGCAGATTTAGCCTATATGGGAACCCGTTTTATCAACACAGAGGAGAGTCAAGCTACCGATGAATACCGTCAGATGATCATCGATTCAGGGGCTAGTGATATTGTTTATACCGCTTCCATATCTGGTGTTCCAGCAAATTTTCTAGCCAAGAGTTTGGCTAAGGCAGGAATCTCAGAAGAAGATTTAAAGGCAGAACGAAAGATTGATTTTGGCAAAGAATTGGACACTGAGGCCAAAGCTTGGAAAACGATCTGGTCAGCCGGTCAGGGAGTGACAAGCATTCACGAAAGCACCAGTGTCAAAGACTTAGTGAGCCGTTTAACATCTGAGTTTAAAACAGCGCTTTTAGATCAAGAAAAGCGTATCAAACAATGGTTTTCTTAGAGACTATTGATCGACCGCTATTTTATAAGTAGGGTCTTCCATGACGTTGACATCGATAATCTCATCAGCATTTTTCAATAGCACTCTACAGTCGGCACTGAGGTGTTTGAGATGTACTTCTTTGCCAACCTTAAGATATCTTGAAGTCAGCGTGTTTACTGCTTCGATGGCGGACATATCTACAATTCGAGATTCAGCAAAATCGATGATCACCACATCGGGATCATTTAACACATCAAATTTTTCGTTAAAAACGGTGATGGAACCAAAGAATAAAGGCCCGTATATTTCATAGTGTTTAACCCCCTCTTCATCGATAAATTTTCGAGCTCTAATTCGCTTGGCATTATCCCACGCAAATACAAGTGCGGCAATGATGACACCCACTACGACGGCAAGCGCTAGATTGTGTAAGAATACAGTAACAAGGGTTACAAGCACCATCACGAACACATCAGACTTAGGCATACGTCTAAATGTTTTTAGACTGGCCCATTCAAAGGTTCCGATGGAAACCATGATCATTAATCCAGTAAGAGCTGCCATTGGCATTTTTTCAATTATTGAGGAACCGAACATGATAAAAACGAGTAGCATTACCGAAGCCACAATCCCAGAGAGACGTGCGCGAGCACCATTGCAGGTGTTGATCAAACTCTGACCAATCATCGCACATCCACCCATTGATGAAAATAAGCCTGAGAGAATATTAGCCCCTCCTTGAGCGATGGCTTCTCTATTGCCACTCCCTCTAGTTTCAGTGATTTCATCGACGATATTAAGAGTCAAAAGACTTTCAATAAGACCGACGCCTGCCACAATAGAAGCATAGGGAAAAATAATTTTTAGAGTTTCTAATTCAAGAGGTACTTCTGGTAAGTGAAAGGGAGGAAACCCTCCTTTGATGGAGGCGATATCTCCGATCGTTTTGGTGTCGATTCCAAAGAAAACAACGATTCCAAACACCGCTAGAATTGCAATAAGAGCTGCTGGAAGTTGTTTGTTGATTTTCGGAATTCCCCAAATAGTCAACATTGTAAAAAGTACTAATCCCAATAAGGTAACAAGAGGCATTCCTGTTAGCCAGTTACCTGATTCATCTTGGAATTGAACTAATTGAGAACTGAAAATAATGATTGCCAATCCGTTTACAAATCCAAAAATTACGGGATGTGGAACCAGACGCATCAGTTTTCCTAATTTTAAAACACCAACGACTGTTTGAAGAAGACCGGCTAGGATTACGGTCGCAAAGATATACTCAACTCCATGTGTTTTTACAAGGGAAACTAAAACAACAGCAACAGCTCCTGTGGCACCAGAAATCATTCCAGGTCTACCTCCAAAAATGGATGTGACTAAACCCATCATAAAGGCAGCGTATAATCCAGTTAAGGGCGAGAGGCCTGCGATAAGCGCAAAGGCAATGGCTTCGGGGACTAGGGCTAAAGCAACAGTTAAACCAGAAAGTATTTCAGTTTTGTAATTGACTTCTTGAGAGAAGTCAAATAGGTTGATTATTTTCTTCAAAACGAACGATTTAGGTTTGCAAAAGTACACTTTCATATCGATTGCCAAAAATAATAAACCCTTGGACGAAATATCATCCAAGGGCTTAAACCAAATCAACCAAACAAAAACTAATTTTTGCACAAACACATTACCAAATAGCGTGCCAAAAACTAATTAGCTAAAAAAATATTTTTTAGTTAATCTTAAAATATTTCTTCAACTTTGTTTTATGAATAACCCTCATCAAATAGCAGTTCTAGGAGGAGGTTCCTGGGCAACAGCCTTGGTTAAAATTCTGACTGATAATCAATTAAAAGTCAATTGGTATATCAGAAATCAGAATGATATTGACTATTTACTCCAACATAGACACAATCCAAAATACTTGACATCGGTTCATTTTAATTTAGAGATGCTTGAATTGAGTTCGGATATCAATGCGGTTGTTCAGGCGAACAAGCGAATCATCGTAGCGATTCCTTCTGCTTTTGTTGGGAATGAGTTAAAAAAAGTCACCATTCCTTTAAGTGGAAAGACCATTTTTTCTGCTGTCAAGGGAATTGAACCTGAATCTGAACTCATTATTGGAGAATACTTACACCAAAAATTTGGTGTTCCTATGAATCAAATAGGAGTGATTACCGGCCCTTGTCACGCCGAAGAGGTCGCCTTGGAGCGATTGTCTTATTTGACCATTGCCTGCTTGAATAAGAGAAGAGCTCAGTATTTAGCTTCGATGCTTTCGGCCAGTTATATCATCACCCATACTTCTAGAGATGTCATCGGTACTGAATACGCCGCAGTCTTTAAAAATATCTACGCTTTAGCAGCAGGTATTGCTCATGGAATAGGATACGGAGACAATTTTCAGGCCGTATTGATTGCCAATTCTATAGCTGAAATGAAAACCATCATTAGAGCCATTAAGCGCAAGAGAAGAGTCATTTATCACTCGGCCTATTTAGGTGATTTATTAGTAACGGCCTACTCTACATTTTCTCGAAATCGAATGTTCGGAACCATGATTGGGAAAGGATACAGTGTAAAAAGTGCTATGATGGAAATGAAGATGGTTGCAGAAGGTTACTACGCTTCTAAAAGTGCGCATCATTTTTTAAAGCAAAAAGAACTTTTTAACAAGGCGCCTATTGCTACTTCGGTTTATCGAATCCTCTATCTGGGAGAACGACCTAGAGAAGTTTTTAAAGAATTACAGAATCATTTGATCTGATTAAAACTCGTACTCACGCTCTACTTTACAGACTTTAAGGCTGTATTGGTCGTACCATTTTTCTTTTCCCAATTGCATAGCAATTCCGTGCTCTGGATGATTTCTCCATTCCCTAATCGATTCTAGATCGCTCCAATAACTCACTGTAATCCCGATCGCTTCACGAGCTGAATCAAATCCCAAAAACCCCTTTTGTTTTTTAACGAATTGTTCCATGGCTTGTGCCATCTGCGCATAACCTTCGTCATTTTTGATAGTTGAAGTAAAAATAACGGCGTAATAAGGAACTTGAAACATCATATGAATTCTTTTTCTGTAAAATAGGTAACGATCGCTTCTTTGATTAAAACACTCTGTTCTCCAGCTTTTAAGGGAGGTAAATTTTCAACAATGGTGTAATGAGGCCAACCCTCTTGGTCGGTATAATCGAAACGATAATATCCATAAGGTTCGAGCAGCCTACAAATAGCAATATGCATTAAATGAATCTTTTCATCTTTTTTAAAAGGGCGATGATATTGACCTAATTCTTGTACTCCGATTAGATAGATGATGGAATCGATATCCATTTCTTCATCTGAAGAAAATTGATTGGATAGGGTGCGGGTCAATTGTTCCCACTTTTCTTTTAACAAAGGATCTCTAGACATTGGTTCTTTTATGAGGAATAAAGCTCAAGTTTAACTAACTTTAAATCGAATTAGAAAAACAAAGTTAATCCTTTCTTTTATATGAATGTCATCGATATTGTATTAGCGTTGATTATGGCCCTTGGATTTTACAAAGGCTTTAAAAACGGACTTTTGGTTGAGGTTGCTTCCATCATAGCGCTAATTGCGGGCTTTTATTGCGCCTTTCATTTTTCAGATTTTGCCGCCATTTATTTAGCCGATTTTTTCGATTGGAATGAAAACAACCTGTATATAGCCGCTTTTGTAATTACCTTTTTAGCAGTCCTAGTGGGGGTCAATTTACTAGGAAAGTTGTTGACTAAAATGGTTCAAGTGCTCTTACTCGGAATGGTGAATAAACTTTTAGGAGGCGCTTTCGGCTTGTTAAAAAGCTTGATCATTTTAGGAGTGCTTTTGGTCTTTTTAGACCAAAAGGTGGGTATGAGTGAATGGATATCACAGGAGACTAAAGACCGTTCGTCGATCTACGGAGTTTTCTATGAAATTGGCGCTTTTGTTTACCATCAACTTTTTAAAAACCAACTTTTCGATCAAATCCGTTCTTGGTTTTAAAAGATGAGCCACTTAAATCCATGAATATTTTTTACATTTGAAACATTATTAAGATAAAAAGTTATAAAAATGCGCAATACATCCATTTCATCGACCTTAGAACAATTGGGAATTAAGCCTTCGAATTCAGGAAGTTCTACAGGATCCATTTCTTTTAAATACGATCAGACCATTAGTTCCTACAGTCCTGTTAATGGAGAAAAAATTGCTGAAGTAGGCATCACTTCAAAGGAGGATTTTAATCGTATTGTGCAAACAGCATCCGAGGCCTTTGTTCAATGGCGAGCAATTCCTGCCCCGCAAAGAGGAGAAATTGTTCGACAATTTGGAGAACGATTAAGAGCACTTAAAGAACCTTTGGGAATGTTGGTGTCTTATGAAATGGGGAAATCACTTCAAGAAGGTTTGGGAGAAGTACAAGAGATGATCGATATATGTGATTTTGCTGTAGGACTCTCGAGACAATTACATGGACTCACCATGCACTCGGAACGCCCAGGTCACCGAATGTACGAACAGTACCACCCACTGGGAATTGTGGGGATTATCTCTGCCTTTAATTTTCCAGTAGCGGTCTGGTCTTGGAATACTGCACTCGCATGGGTTTGTGGTGATGTGTGTATTTGGAAGCCCTCTGAAAAAGCACCTCTTTGTGGTGTCGCTTGTCAACATATCATTGCCCAGGTGCTCAAAGAAAACAAGATGCCTGAAGGAATATCTTGTTTGGTCAATGGGGATTATAGGGTAGGAGAATATTTGACTCAGCATCACAACATCCCATTAATCTCAGCGACAGGATCCATCCGAATGGGGAAAATTGTCGCACAAACTGTTGCAGCGCGTCTTGGAAAATCACTTTTAGAGCTCGGAGGAAATAACGCGATCATCGTCACTCCTGATGCCGATCTCAAAATGACTGTTATCGGAGCAGTCTTCGGTGCCGTGGGTACTGCTGGTCAACGCTGTACTTCTACTAGAAGACTCATCATTCACGAATCTGTTTACGATCAAGTAGTGGAGTCACTTCAAAAGGCCTATGGACAATTAAAAATTGGCGACCCGCTCAATTCTGAAAATCATATGGGGCCTTTGATCGACAATGATGCTGTAGGTATGTATCAAAAAGCCTTGGAATCTGTAGAGAAAGAAGGAGGAACATTGCTAATTCCAGGAGGTGTTCTTTCAGGAGACCAATACACTTCGGGATGCTATGTAAAACCTGCGATTGTAGAGGCTGAGAATCACTATCAAATGGTACAGGAAGAAACCTTTGCTCCTATTTTATACCTAATCAAATACAAGGGTGATGTTCAAAACGCTATCGAATTACAAAACGCTGTTCCTCAAGGACTGTCTTCTGCTATTATGACAACCAATCTCAGAGAAGCTGAAACCTTTTTAGCGGCCTGGGGATCCGATTGTGGTATTGCCAATGTCAATATAGGGACCTCTGGTGCTGAAATAGGCGGAGCCTTTGGAGGTGAGAAAGAAACAGGTGGTGGTAGAGAATCTGGTTCGGATGCTTGGAAAGTCTATATGAGAAGACAGACCAATACGATTAACTATTCAACGGAGTTGCCACTAGCACAGGGCATCAAATTCGAATTTTAATTCCTTCCTTTTTCATCAGGATAGAAGGTATGGACTGGTGCACTTTGCCAAAGCTCTTTGCTCTCAACATCAAGGGCAGATAGGGGGCCTTTAAAAGCAGCTCCCGTATCCATATTCCAAAGATTTTCTGCTTGAACAGGAGTGAATTGTCCAATTCGACTCACAGGAGTATGACCGATATAGATTTCAGAATAGCATTTAAGGCGCTCGGGGTAAAACGGATCTTCTCGATTCATTTTGCCATCGATGGCCAGTGCTAATTCCCAAAGTGTTCGATCCCAATAACACATCCCTGGATAGTTTTCAAAGGCGATTCCTTTGACATTGGTAAATCCAGCGTGTACAAACAATCTGTTTTGATCATCGATATAATAATCCACCAAATTTTCTAAGAAATCGATATGAAGATTTAAAAGAGTTTGATCTTCAATTTTACTATAACTATCAACAGTCGCTTGACCTCCGTGAACTAACCACTGTTCTCTTTTGTGAATTCCCTTGAGCCAATCTAAGGTGAGTTGATCGTGATTTCCACGAATAAAAATACAGTTGTGAGAATCTGATAATTCAATTAGAAAATTGATGGTAGGAACAGCTTCAGACCACCCATCTACATAGTCTCCTAAAAAAACGATTCGATCTTCCTTTGAAGGATTTACTTTTGTTAGAAGTTCTTTTAAGGCTTTGAGCCCTGAATGGATATCTCCGATGACGATTGTTCTCATGAGTCAAAAGTAAAACAACTAAAAGAGACCTGTTTTACTTTTTTGTGAATTTTATGACAACAATTTTGAAAAGCATTTGTTTTAAGATTATTTTGCAGTCTCAATTAAACAGATGAAAAAGGTATATTGTATTGGAGAAGCACTGATTGATTTTGTTGCTGAAAATCAAGGGAGTGATCTTAGTAAGGCGGAAACATTTACAAAGAAAGCTGGTGGAGCACCAGCAAATGTAGCCTGCGCAATTAATAAGCTCAATGGAAATGCTGCTTTTGTCGGAGCTGTTGGGAAGGATGCTTTTGGAGCCTACTTAAAACAAACGCTCATAGATCACAAAGTAGATCTTAGTGAATTACAGGAATCAGAAGAATTTACAACACTCGCTTTTGTTTCGATTGCCGAAGATGGAGAGCGCGACTTTGTGTTTAGCAGAGGTGCCGATAAGAGTTTGCAATACAACTCTAAATTAAAGCATCAGTTTAACAATCAAATTCTTCATTTTGGAGCTGCAACTGCATTTTTAGGGGGAAGTTTAGAAGAAGCCTATGGACATTACTTATTTGACGCGCTCACTCAAGAGGCCTTTATTTGTTTTGATCCGAACTACAGAGCTGATCTTTGGGCCGGTTGTGATGAAAAGTTTATTAAAAAATGCATTCCTTTTGTAGAAAAGTCTCACTTGTGTAAGTTTTCTTTAGAAGAGGCACTTCTATTATCAGGTTGCACAACTAAGGAAGAAGCTTGTGACTATTTACATCAGGTTGGAGTGCACATTATTTGTATCACTCTTGGATCAGAAGGGACACTTCTAAGTTGTAAAGGGCAACGTATAACTGTGCCATCGACAAAAGTCATCCCCGTTGACACTACTGGTGCTGGTGATACGTTTATTGGCTGTCTTCTTAGACAACTATCAGAATTAGAAAGCCCCATTGCTATTTCTGAAGATTTTGAAAAGCTCAAAGAAATGATCAGTATTGCCAATAAAGCAGGAGCTATAACTACCACTAAATTTGGAGCGATTGCTGCACTTCCTTCAGCAAGCGAAGTGTTTTAATCAGAGTTTTTTATTGACAGTAACTGAGTTTGCCTGTGCAGTCGGCATGACCACTAGATCAGCAATATTCACGTGAAATGGTCTGGTGACGACAAAAGCGATGATGTCTGCGATATCCTCTGCTTGAAGGGCTTTAAATCCTTTGTAAACCTGATCTGCTCTTTGTTGATCTCCTTTAAATCGAACTTCGCTAAAGTTGGTTTGTACCAGACCTGGATGAATGGCACCAACTTTTATATCGGTCTTGTTTAAGTCCAATTGCATTCCTTTGGTAATGGCATCAACGGCAGTTTTTGAGGCGCAGTATACAGAGCCATTGGGATAAACTTCTTTTGCTGCTGTTGACCCAATATTGATAATGTGTCCCTCGTTGCGATCTAACATAGTCTGCAATACCGCTTTTGAAACGTAGAGCAAGCCTTTGACGTTGATGTCGATCATGGCGTTAAAATCATCTAAGGAAGCCTCTTGAAAGGGATCTAATCCGTGTGCATTACCAGCGTTATTGACCAGTAAATCAACAGATGTAAAATTTTCGGGAAGGGATTCAATTGCTTTAAAAACTTCAGCTTGATCGCGAACATCAAAAAGGAGTTGATGTGATTGACAATCAGAAGGAAGTTCTTTTTGAAGTTGATCGAGCTGTTCTTTTCTTCTTCCACAAATGACTAGGTTAAATCCCTCTTCGGATAATCGTAAAGCAGTCGCACGTCCAATTCCCGAACTTGCTCCTGTGACTAAGGCAATTTTTCTATTCATCTTATTCGATTTGATGTCCTCTAGTTGCTTCTAGTAAGTCGAACCAATCCTCGAGCTCTAAATCTACCTTAGAAGCTTCGAGCGCTTGTGATATGCGATCCTTTTGAGTGGTACCTACCACTGGAAGAATACCGGCAGGATGTTTCACCAGCCATGCGATGAGAATTTGAGACACCTCTAGACTGTATTTTTTGGCGAGTCGTTCGAGCGTCATCGTTAGCTTTTGGTTTTCTTTATTCATGGCAGTTCCAAGAGGGCTCCACGACATAGGAAGTATTTTTTTCTCAATACATTGATCCAATTGACCGTTGTACATAGAGTCGTACTGAGTCAATGAAATTTCAATTTGATTGATTTCAACCTTGTGTTGCCTATCGATCATTGAGAGTTGAGAAGGTGTAAAATTAGACACTCCAAAAGAGCGTATCATTTCCTTGTTTTTGAGATAGGTAATTGCTTCAGAAATTTCATGGGGATTCATGAGAGGACTCGGTCTGTGTAATAGGAGCACATCTAAATAATCCGTCTGTAAATTTTGAAGTGATTGCTTAACAGAATTTATAATATACTCTTTGGTATAATTGTAGTGATGCACCATATAACTTCTTCGATCACAAACTCTTGAAATACCACATTTACTGATGAGCTCAATGGATTCTCTTTCGACTCCACTTTCTTTAAAAGCAGCACCAAACTCAGCTTCATTGGAGTAATCTCCATAAATATCTGCATGATCAAAGGTGCTCACACCAATAGAGACACAGTGTTCAATTAACGAGGCCATTTCCTTTGTAGAATAATTTTTGCCCCATTCTCCCCAGGTCATGGTTCCTGAGATGATCGATGAAAAGTTTACTTTTTTAGACATGCTTAGAGGTTTTAAATCCTTAAAATCATCTTAAAAATTAAGGTGTTAGGCTTATTTTAACCTATCGTTAACAATAGGTGTAAGATATAATTTTTTAATTGCAAGCACAATTTATAAAGCTTCGATTTTTATGGAAGAAAACAAAACAATTGATATCGCACAAATCAATGAAAAGATAGCTCAAGAAAGTGCGTTTATTGACTTGCTTATTCAAGAAATGGATAAGGTGATAGTTGGGCAACGACAAATGGTGGAAAGATTGCTAATCGGTCTTTTAGGTCAAGGACATATTCTTTTAGAAGGTGTTCCAGGTCTCGCAAAGACCCTTGCTATTAATACTCTTGCCAAGGCTGTAAAAGGAAGTTTTAGCAGAATTCAATTTACTCCTGATCTCCTACCAGCTGATGTTGTAGGGACTTTAATCTACAACATGAAAGAGAATGACTTTTCCATTAAAAAAGGACCCATTTTTGCAAATTTTGTACTAGCAGATGAAATTAATAGAGCTCCAGCTAAGGTGCAATCAGCACTCTTAGAGGCGATGCAAGAAAAGCAGGTAACCATTGGGGACGAAACTTTTAAACTCGACAAACCCTTCTTGGTATTGGCAACCCAAAATCCTGTTGAACAAGAGGGGACTTATCCATTGCCAGAGGCGCAGGTCGACCGTTTTATGCTAAAGACAGTGATCACCTATCCCAAGATGAATGAAGAGCAGATGGTAATGCGTCAAAATTTATCGGGGAATTATCAACAAGTCAAACCGGTAGTGAGTGTCAAGCAAATTCTCTCAGCCCAAGAAGCGGTTCGAGAAGTCTATATGGATGAGAAGATTGAAAAGTATATCTTGGATTTAATCTTTGCAACTCGTTTCCCAGAGAAGTTCAACTTAGAACATTTAAAACCACTGATCAGTTTTGGAGCTTCTCCTAGAGGATCCATCAATCTTGCAATTGCTGCTAAGTGTTACGCCTTTATCAAAAGAAGAGGTTATGTAGTTCCTGAAGATGTCAGAGCAGTAGTTCACGATGTACTCAGACACCGTATCGGAATTACCTATGAGGCTGAGGCAGAAAATGTCAGCAGTGAAGATATCATCAACAGTATCGTCAATGAAGTAGAAGTGCCATAGGATTCAATAGGAGATAAAGCAGAGGATGGATACTAAAGCGCTTTTAAAGAAAGTTCGAAAGATCGAGATTAAAACTCGTAGACTTTCCGATCATATTTTCGGAGGGGAGTACCACTCTACCTTTAAGGGAAGAGGGATGACCTTTAGCGAAGTGAGGCAGTATCAGTTTGGAGATGATGTGAGAGCCATCGACTGGAATGTGACGGCGCGATACAACGAACCCTATGTCAAGGTTTTTGAAGAAGAGCGAGAGCTTACCATGATGCTAGTAGTCGATGTTTCGGCTTCAGGACAGTTTGGGACGCTCAACAGCAGTAAGAAAGAATTCATTACTGAGATATCGGCCACTCTTGCTTTTTCAGCAATGCAGAACAATGACAAGGTAGGTTTATTGTTGTTTACCGATCAAATAGAACTGTTTATACCTCCTAAAAAAGGAAAGAGTCACATCCTCAGAATTATTCGAGAACTCTTGGAGTTTGAACCCCAACACACAGCTACAGATATCAATATTCCGTTGGAATACTTAGGAAATGTGCTCAAGAAAAAAGCCATTGTTTTCTTGCTATCCGATTTTGTTTCAAAGGACTATTTGTCTGCACTTCGAGTTGTGTCCAAAAAACACGATCTCACAGGAGTTCGTATTTACGACCCCAGAGATGAACAATTGGAAAACATCGGTTTGGTTCCCATGATTGACTTGGAGACTAAAAAAACAACCTATGTAGCGACAAGTTCAAAAAAAGTGCGATTGGAGTACGACAGCTTCTACAAAAAAATACAAGGGCAATTCAAAGATTCGTTTACCAAATCTGGAGCGGGGGCTTTGGACTGCAGTGTTCGAGAAAGTTATGTCAAAAAACTAATGGGTTATTTTAAACAAAGAGGCTAAATGATTCAAAAGAGCACGAATAGAATTATTAAATCGCTACTGTACACAGTGGTGGTTTTTGCCGTGTTGACTTCTAAGGCTCAGGTGGTTAGTTCTATCGATAAAAATGAAATCAAGATAGGAGAACAAATCACCTACAGTATCCAAGCAACTTTAGACAGTACTTCTCAGGTAGCTTTTCCAAAAGCTTTGGTTTTTCCATTAGAAGTGGTCAAGGCTCCAAAAGCTGATACGCTTCTTGTGGATGGTAAATGGAAAATCCTTCAAAAATATCAATTGACTCAATTTGATTTAGGACATTTTCAGCTGCCAAAACTAAAGGTCTATATCGACTCACTTTCCTATGAAACGGATCCCTATGATATTGTAGTCAATGATGTTGCAGTAGATACGACCCAACAAAAGATGTACGATATCAAACCGATCATCCAGGTTGAGAAATCGTTTCAAATGCCTTGGAATTGGATTGTTTTCGCACTCATTCTTTGTTCAATAGCCTATGGTTTTTACCTCTATTACAAAAAGGGAATCAAACAATTTGAAAAGAAAGAAGCGGCATTAATTCCAGCATTTGACAAGGCTCTTAGCGCCCTTGATGAACTCGAAAAATCACAATACCTCATCAAAGAAGAATACAAGGAGTACTACTCAGAGCTTACCAATATCGTTCGATCCTATTTGGAAGAGGAGATTCATATTTCAGCTTTGGAGAGTACTACGGAGCAATTAATAGATCACTTAGAACTCCTCAAAGATTCAGGCGCTTTGGATTTGGATCAACAGACCATCAATCGCTTTGATCAAATCCTCAAGACGGCAGATCTTGTCAAGTTTGCCCGATCGAAACCAGAACTCTCAAAGGCAGAATCGGATCGAGAACAGCTCAAAGAAGTAGTTGTTAAAACCAAGGAAGCAATTCCAGAGCCTACCGAGGAAGAACTCATGCAGCAAGAAGAATTTAAACAGGCTCTTTTAGAAGCTGAGAAAAAAAGGAAATTGAAGCATATTAAATGGGCGGCTGCAACACTGATAGTGGCTCTAGTAAGTACCGGAGTATTCTATGCAGGACCTAAAAAAGTATGGGACACCTTGACTTTTAATTCTTCAAAGCAGTTATTAGAATCCAATTGGGTCCACTCTTCTTACGGAGCTCCACCGATACAATTGAGCACTCCCAAGGTATTGATTAGAGATTTAAAAGCAGTTCCCGCAAGTGGAGAGGCACAACGCCAACTGTTTCGTTTAGAGCAAGAGGAGTTTTCAATTTATTTGACCACTATAAAACTTCAAAGCGAAGAGGAACCTAATTTTGATCAAATCGCAGAGAGCAGTATTGCCTACCTTGAAACCCTCGGAGGGAAAAACATCATCACTAGACAAGAAGCCTATACAACAGTTGATGGTGTGCAGGGGGTGAAAGTATTTGGTCGTTTTACCATTGACCAAGAATCTAATGAAGAAAAAATGGTGTACGAACTCTACATCTTTGGAGGTAACGGTTTTGCTCAACAACTATTGTTAGTTCACCTAGAAAACCACTACAACGACCAAATCAAAGAACAGCTTTTGGGATCGATACGACTAAAAGAAATAGACACAGATGAATAACGTAACCTTTGCAAATCCTGAGTTTTTCTGGCTACTTTTGGTATTGCCGCTCATTCTTTTGTGGTACTACTTCAAAAGGTATTCTCAAAAGGCGCGTTTGAGTATGTCAACTCTAGAAGGAATTCGATCATCAACCTATCACCATTGGATCTTGATTGGTTCTAAAGGATTAAAAGTTGCGGCCTTTGCTGCGTTTATAGTCGCACTTGCTCGACCTCAAATTGTCTCTGTGGATGCGAAGACTCAAACAACTAAGGGGATCGATATTGTCATGGCAATCGATGTTTCATCCAGTATGTTAGCAAAGGATTTAAAACCCAATCGATTGATTGCCCTAAAAGATGTGGCCTCAGAATTTATTAAAGATCGCTCCTCTGATCGAATCGGACTGGTAGTCTACGCAGGAGAGAGTTATACCAAAACACCGATTACTTCTGATAAAAATATCGTATTGCAATCGCTTCGAGAAATTGACAATGGAATTCTTGAAGATGGAACAGCCATCGGTATGGGATTGGCTACCTCTGTGAATCGATTAAAAGATTCAAAGGCTCTTTCAAAAGTAATCATCCTGTTGACTGATGGAATCAACAATGCTGGTTTTATCGAACCTAAAACAGCTTCAGATCTGGCATTGGAATACAATATTAAGGTATATACGATTGGTCTTGGAACCAATGGAAATGCGATATCTCCAATAGGATACAATCCCGACGGCTCCTATCGATACGGAATGCGTCAAGTTGAAATTGACGAAGAACTATTAAAAGAAATCGCAACCCTAACAGGTGGTACGTATTTTAGAGCGACGGATAATCAAAAACTAGAATCTATTTATCAGGAAATTAACAAACTAGAAAAGACAGAAATCGAAGAGTTTAAGTTTTATTCTTACGAAGAAAAATTCCGTTTGTGGGCACTGATAGCATTTGCTTTATTGACCCTCGAATTTTTGTTGAACAAAACACTGTTGAGAAGCTTTATTTAGATGATACAATTAGACGAGCACATATACTTATACCTCCTGGGAATTCTTCCCTTGTTTGTGCTATTGCAATTGGCACTATCAATATGGAAGAAAAAAGCTCAAAAGCGATTTGCTTCAGCTACAAGACTCAAATTGTTAGCTCCAGAGGTATCTCCATCTAAGGCGAATCTGAAGCTGATCATTCAACTCTTAGGATTCACAGCATTGATTTTCGCCCTCGTCAATCCCAAGGCTGGAACTCGAATGGAAACCATCAAACGCGAAGGAGTGGATATCGTTTTTGCGGTGGATGTTTCAAAGAGTATGCTCGTAGAAGATATGGCTCCAAACCGATTGGAGAAGGCCAAACGAATCGTCTCTGAAATCATCAATCAATTAGCTAGTGATCGAATCGGAATCATTGCTTACGCGGCAGGAGCCTATCCGCAGCTACCGATCACAACAGATTTTGGAGCAGCTAAAATGTTCCTTCAGTCGCTCAATACCGATATGCTTTCATCCCAGGGAACCGATTTGGGAGAGGCCATCAAATTAGCGACGACCTATTACAACGACGAAGCGCAGACTAACAGAATACTTTTTATTATTTCTGATGGAGAAGACCATTCTGAAAGCGGAATAGAATCCGTGATTGGAGAGGCTCTCGACCAGGGGATAAAGATATTTACAATAGGGGTAGGGACCTCCAAAGGAGGACCAATTCCCATCAAGGAAAAAGGAATCGTTCAGGAGCTTAAAAAGGATGAAAACGGTGAGGTGGTGATTTCGAAGCTCAGAGCAGAACTCTTAGAACAAATTGCCGACTTAGGAAAAGGAACCTACCTTTACGGACAACAGACAGAAGCGACCGTTAATTTGATCAAACAAGAATTGGATCAATTGGACAAGACCGAGTTTGAAACCCAGCAGTTTTCTGATTACAAGGATCAGTTTCAGTGGTTTATCGCTTTTGCGTTGCTGTTGTTCGTTATCGATATTGTGATATTGGATCGCAAGACCCATTGGTTTACGCGTTTAAATTTATTTAAAGAGCATCAAGATGAAAATTAAGGGAAGACATATCAGTGTGATGATTGGGCTTTGCTTTTTTATGGGAGTCAGCGCTCAAGAACAAGACCCAATTAGCAAGAAGCTACAAAAAGAGGCCAACAAACTTACTTATGAAGGAAATGAGCGCATCGCTGAGAATGATTTCGTAAGTGCAGAAGCAAAGTATCGAGAATCAATTTCAATGAATCCCAAAGCCTTGAGTTCTAAATTTAACTTAGGGAATGCTTATTACAATCAGCAAGCTTTGGACGAAGCAGTATTGACCTATGTAAAATCATCAAAAGCGGCAGCGACTGAATTAGAACGTCATCAATCCCTTCATAATTTAGGGAATACGATGATGCTCAAAAAGGATTATGCAAAGGCTGTTGAAGCCTATAAAGACGCCCTTCGAAACAATCCTACAGATGATGAGACACGATACAATCTAGCACTTGCCAAGAAACTTTTAGAAAATCAAAAAGAGCAAGAAAAGCAAGATCAAAATAAGGATAAAGAACAAGACAAGCAGGATCAGAACGATCAAAATCAAGATAAAAAAGAGAACGAGGATAAGGGTGACGGGCAGAAAGACGATCAAGGACAGCAGCAAAAGGGGGACGATAAGGAAGATGAAAACGGAGATCCTAAAGAAGATGAGGGCGGTGAAAAAGAAGAACAAAAAAAGGGTGATGGAGATCAGAAAAAAGAACAGCCTCAGCAACCTCAAAACCAGCAAACTCCTCGAAAGAGTCAACTGTCGCCACAGCAGATTAAAAATTTGTTAGAGGCCGTTCAAAATGAGGAGAAAAAGTCCAAAGATAAAATGGATGCTCAAAAAGTAAAAAAAGTACCTGTAAAAAAGAAAAAGGATTGGTAATGAAAACAATGAAGATCTATCATTTCTTAGTACTGTTTGGTTTTTTGATCAGCCTTCAGGGGTTCGCTCAAGAGACAGTTGAGTTTACGGTCAATTTGTCCAAGAGCAAATTGGGTATTAATGAACGTATTCGGGTAGATTTTAGTATGAATAGAGATGGCGATCAGTTTACTCCTCCAGATTTCAAAGGATTCAGGGTGGTTATGGGACCTTCTCAGTCAACTAGTTCCTCGTGGATTAACGGAGTGAGGAGTTTTAAAAGAACCTTTTCCTATACCATTGCACCTATTCAAAAAGGAACTTTTACAATCAGTCAAGCTTCAGTAGTGATTGATGGTAAAACCTATAAGACCCAATCTAAAGAGGTGATTGTAACCGATGCGGTAAAAAAGCCAAGTGATCAATTAACGGCTTATGATATTGCCGAGGAAAAGCTTCATTTGGTGGCTGAGGTATCAAAGAATAGCCCTTATTTAAATGAACCCATCACTGTGGTTTATAAACTCTATGTGGGGGGAAATATCAATGTTTCTAATTTTAGACCTCTAGAAAATCCTACCTATGAAAACTTTTGGTCTTCTGAAATCCCAATCAATAAGTACAGTTTTAGCAGCGGGACCTTCAAAGGGGAACCTTATAATGTAGTCGATCTAAAAAGAGTTGTACTCTATCCTCAACTGACAGGAGAATTAGTTTTAGAACCACTCTCATTAGAGATAACTGCTGATGTTCCAACGAATAGAAGAGACTTCTTTGGAGGCGTTATTTATTCTTCGACGAATAAAGTTGTCACTGCTGGAAAGCGAACAATCAATGTGAAATCACTTCCTGAAGAAGGAAAACCCACAAACTTTAGTGGTGCCGTAGGGGATTATAATTTCTTTGTAGAAGCTTCAAAAAAGATACTCAATGCAGGAGAGTCACTACAACTTAAGGTGAGCGTCAAAGGATCGGGGAATCTCAAACTTTTCCAAATACCAGAAGTAAAGGTTCCTGCTTCGATCGAACGCTACGACCCTGAATTTTCTGAAGCTATTAAAACGACCTTAGGAGGAATGCAGGGAGAAGTTTCCAACTCCTATACCTTAGTGCCAGGATATAAGGGAAAGTATCCCATTCCATCCATTAGCTTTTCCTATTTCAATCCTACGACTAAACGCTATCACAGCATTGATTCAGAGGAGGTGTTACTTCAAATTCTAGAAGGGCCAGAACTGGGACAAGAAGATCAACCTAACCAAGTTCAGAAATTAGAGGTCGTTGCAGATGATCAATTTAAGTTTATCGAATTACAGACCAATTTGAGACCGATTGAGAAGAAAAATTTCTTTGGAACTATCAGTTATTATTTAAGCTGGCTGCTTCCTTTACTACTGATTCCACTGGCCATTATTTATGGCAAGAATCAACAAAAGCGCAGGGGAGACGTCGAAGGAAACAGATCTAGAAGAGCCAATCAACTTGCCAAAAAATACCTCTCTGCAGCTAAAAAAGCAATTGCTGACAAGGAGGAATTCTACGTGGCACTTGAGAGAGCGTTACACCATTTCTTAAAGGCAAAACTCAAAATTGAAACTTCAGAACTCAACAAGGATAAAATTGCTGAAATTCTTCTTGATAGAGGAATCGAAAACGATGATATCAAAGAACTGATTCAGCTTTTAGAGAACTGTGATATGGCTCGTTATAGTCCTATATCTGCGGGTGAAATACAAACGGATTACCAGCAGTCGATCGCTACGATTACCAAACTCGATAAAAAGATATAATTATGGAATGGAGAAAAAGATTTGTAATCTCACTACTGTTTTTATGTTCTTTTAGCCTTGCTTTAGCACAGGGGATGAATTCTTTTGAGGCAGCAAATACGGCGTATAATCAAGGAGATTATTCGCAGGCTGTCAGTGAATATCAAAAAATTATTGAAGACGGGGAAGAGTCTTTTGAAGTCTATTTCAACTTAGGGAACTCTTATTATAAGTTAAACGATGTTGCCAACAGTATCTACAATTATGAAAAGGCCGCATTAATAGATGAAAATCACCCAGCACTTCAAGTTAATTTATCCTACGCTAGAGGGATGACCATCGACGCTATTAATCAAAAGAGCGAAAGTGGAATATCCAAGGTATTCAATGAGTTTATTCTATCGGTAGAACTCAGTACCTGGACTTATTTCAGTATCGTTTTGATGCTTTTATTTGTTTCCTTCTATCTCATTTTTCTGTTGTGGAATTCAACTAAAATAAAACGTTTGGCGTTTATCTTAAGTATCATTTCATTTCTATTGAGTTGGAGTGCTTACGGATTGGCTTCCAGGCATCAATCCTTAGAGGCCAAAGATCGTCCTGCAATAATTTTTTCAAATACGGTTGTAAAAGCTGAACCTAATGATCGAGGAGCTGTTTTGTTTGAGCTTCATATAGGAACCAAGGTCCAAATTGTAGATCAACTAGGGAATTGGGCTCAGGTACAATTAGCCGATGGGCAAGAAGGTTGGCTTCTTGAAGACAGTATCAAGCGTTTAAAGTAGTTTTAAGAGAAGCTTAACAACTCTTCTGATAAAACCCCTTATCTTTGCACAAGATGGGTACAAAACACTATATAGGGCTTTTCTTTTTATTGTTGATGATGGCGTCTGCTATTCAGCCATTACACAATTTTGTAATGGACACTGAAATTGAATTCAGTGACTCAATTAGCAAAGATTCTAAAGACGGCCTAGATAAAGATCTCAAATCAGACCTTTTTTTAGTTGTTTTACCTTCTCAGATCTACGTACAAAACTACAATTTAGCAGAGTTCAAATACAATTGTCAAATGGATCTCAACAAAGGATTTCACGACATTGTAATCCCACCTCCAGAGTGCTAAGTCATTTTTTAGACCTTTACAATTATAACTAACAGTTTCTATCTCGCATAGAGGCAGCGACTATTTTTGTATCTTCATATCTGAGAAGTTACTTATGGTCGTCAAACTAAAAAGACAACACAATGGAAATAGATAAAATTTTTGAAAACAATAAAAATTGGATATCTAATAAATTAGAGACCGATCCAGATTACTTCAATCAGCTTGGAGAAGGCCAAAGTCCAGAACTTTTATATATTGGATGTTCTGATTCAAGAGTAACTGCAGAAGAATTAATGGGAGCAAAACCCGGAGAGATATTCGTTCATAGAAATATCGCAAATATGGTGGTAAGTATTGATCTCAATTCGATGTCAGTAATTAATTACGCAGTAGAACACCTGAAGGTAAAACACGTCGTAGTATGTGGTCATACCGCCTGTGGGGGCGTCAAAGCAGCAATGGATTCAAAAGATTTAGGGATCCTTAATCCATGGCTCAGAAATATTAGAGATGTGTATAGGACACATGCAAAAGAACTCAATTCTATTGAAGATGAGGAACAAAAATACGATCGTTTAGTAGAGCTCAACACTCAAGAACAATGTGTGAACCTCATTAAAACCGCAGTAGTACAAAAAGCGATTCGTCAACGCGGATTAAAGATTCACGGATGGGTATTTGATGTGCATACTGGAGAGCTCAAGGATTTGGGTATCGAATATGACATAATCTTGGAAGGCATTCGTGAAATCTATCGTTTAGATTAATACTAACATTTAAATTTTAATAAGTTATGAAAGGTTTTTTTAAGCATTTCAAAGGAGATTTTTTTGGAGGTATTACAGCTGGAATAGTTGCATTACCTCTAGCTTTAGCCTTTGGAGTTTCTTCGGGATTAGGACCAGACGCTGGTTTGTACGGAGCGATCTTTATTGGAATTTTTGCAGCCATGTTTGGAGGAACTCCCTCTCAGATTTCAGGGCCAACAGCTCCGATGACCGCTGTGAGTTTACTCATTGTATCAGGTATTGTAGGAGCTTATGACGGGGATATTTCAAGAGCACTTCCTGCGATACTAACAGTTTTTATCCTCTCGGGGATTATTCAAATCGTCTTGGGATCACTTCAATTAGGAAAATATATCAAGTATATCCCTTATCCTGTGGTATCTGGATTTATGACCGCGATAGGGGTCATTATTATCGCAACACAATTACTCCCTTCTATGGGCTATTATCCAAAAGATGATTTGGTCTATGTGGAGACCTTTAAGGCTCAGGCGGAAGAGGTCCTTTTAGAGAAGATTTTAAAAGACGAAGCAGGTGAGGGCTATTTAGTACTCGAAGATTTTACTGAAACAGAGCGCAGGGCAGCACTCATCTCTGAAGATGAAATAGCTCAAGAAGCAAAGTTATTGGCAAATGATCACTCCAAATCTGTATATGGAGCCTTGAGCATACTACCTCGAGCTATTCAAAGTATCAATTATTTAGAATTTGTTCTGGCGTTTATGACGATACTGATCATCTATGGATTTAAAAAGATTACTACAGCAGTCCCCTCGACTCTTGTCGCATTATTGGCGGTTTCATCAGTAGCCTATTTTTTAAACCTAAACTATATCACCATCGCTCAAATTCCTCAGGGATTTCCAATGCCTCGATTGGAGATTTTTACTGAGTTTTCATTTGGAGCCATATCCCCTTATTTATTTACAGCCCTATCACTCGCTCTTTTAGGAGCCATCGACTCACTCTTGACCTCGGTTGTAGCAGACAATATGACTAAGACCAAACACAATCCTAATAAGGAGCTCATTGGTCAGGGAATCGGAAATGCTGTCGCAGGTCTATTTGGAGGAATACCCGGTGCTGGAGCAACGATCAGAACGGTTGTAAATATCAATGCCGGTGGAAAAACTAGACTTTCCGGAATTATTGCGGGATTGTTACTCTTAGTTGTTTTATTAGCCCTTGGACCAATTGCTTCAAAAATACCTGCAGCAGTACTCTCAGGAATTTTGATTACGGTAGGGATTGGAGTAATGGATTACAAAGGACTTAAAGCAATACCTCATATTCCCATTGGAGAAATTGCGATTATGGCAGTCGTACTCTTGCTCTCTGTATTTTGGGATTTAGTAAGTGCTGTAGGGATTGGATTGGTTCTCGCCTCACTGATCTTCATGAAAAAGATGGGGGATGCCACCGCACAGCAAACTAAGATCACTCCTGTAAGTCAAAAAGAGGATGAGGATCATTTGCTCAGTAAAGAGGTCTATGTCAAAAAATTAGAAGGACCGCTATTCTTTGGTTCTACTTCTGATCTTCAGGAACTTGCAAAGAAAGTCCCAAATGAAATCAAACACATTATCCTTGTAATGGATAAATCTTCTTATATCGACCAAACTGGGCTTTATGCTTTAGAAGAAATGATTATCGGATGGGAAATGAACTCAATAGAAGTGTATTTAGTAGGGATTCAATCACAGCCTCGATTGCGCTTAGAACGCATTAGTATCATTCCAAAATTGATATCAAAAGATCAGATATTCAAGAGCTTAGATGATTGTATTACATATATAAAGGCTTTATCCACTCAAAAGCAAGAAGCTTAAAAGAAACGGATTAGATTGCGTCTGTAACGCTAGTTTTTATTAAATTTGCATGCGCTACAAAGTTTCAATTGTAGCGCATCAATTTTTTTAAGTTATGCTCGATCCATTAGAAAAACATTTAGATGAAGTTGCTTCATTCCACAGTTCCAATACTGATGAAATTGAGGCGTTTAGAATCAAATACTTAGGTAAAAAAGGAATTTTAAACGACTTATTTGCTTCTTTTAAAAGTGTTCCGAATGAACAAAAGAAGGAGTTTGGAAGGCAACTCAACAACTTAAAAAATGCTGCGACTGAAAAAGTGAACAGTCTTAAGGCAGATTTAGATACTCAGAGTGACGCAAGGGGTGTATACGGTGATTTGAGTAGACCAGGGGAGCCGATTCCACTAGGAGCAAGACATCCGATTTCTATTGTTAAGAATCGAATTATTGAAATCTTCTCAAATATTGGTTTTAACGTATCTGAAGGACCAGAAATGGAAGATGATTGGCATAATTTTACGGCCTTAAATTTACCTGAACACCACCCTGCTCGAGATATGCAGGATACCTTTTTTATTCAAACAGATCCGGATATCTTACTGAGAACTCACACCTCTTCAGTACAGGTTCGCTATATGGAAAACAACAAACCACCTATCCGAACTATTTCTCCAGGGAGAGTCTACAGAAACGAAGCGATTTCAGCTCGTTCACACTGTTTCTTTCATCAGGTAGAGGGATTGTATATCGATAAAAATGTTTCGTTTGCAGATTTAAAACAAACACTTCAGTATTTTACGGAATCCCTATTCGGAAAATCAAAGATTCGATTAAGACCTTCGTATTTCCCTTTTACGGAGCCTAGTGCTGAGGTTGATGTTTATTGGGGATTAGAAACGGAAACCGACTATAAAATGACCAAAGGAACCGGTTGGTTAGAAATTATGGGATGCGGTATGGTGGATCCAAATGTTCTTAAAAACTGTGGCATTGATCCCAAAGAGTATTCAGGATTTGCATTTGGTATGGGGATTGACCGTATTGCACTTTTATTACATCAGATCTCAGATATTCGCCTGTTGAGTGAAAACGATATTCGCTTCTTAGAGCAGTTTAAAAGTGCTCTCTGATCAGCTCCACTGATTGTAGGGATTCTTACTCAAATACAAATTGTAATAACGAGGGTCTGAAGTTACTTCAGTGCCAAGCCATTCTGGCTTTTCAAAGGATTCCTCTTCATTATCTAGTTCTATTTCAGCAAGTATAAGCCCATTGTTGGCTCCTTTAAACACATCCACTTCAAAGACCTTGCCTTTAAAAGGTACAAGATAGCGATCTTTGATGATGGTCCCTTCTTCACAAAGGGGGAGCAGTGCGTCAACTTCTTTTGTACTTAGTGGTTTTTCCCACTCAAAACGGGACATTCCATTCTCACTTGAGGCTCCTTTTACGGTAATAAATCCTCCCTCTGAAGTCTTTCTGATGCGTACGGATCGATTCGGGTCCGAATTTAAATATCCCTGTGCTATTACATAAGAGGAGCTAGCATCAGTGATGAAGTCTAAATTTTCTACCAGATATTTACGTTCGATTTCTCTCATAAAAAAAGGCCCGTTAAACGAGCCTTTAATTAGTTATTCTTCTATTTGTGAAACACGTACAGTATTGACCATTCCTTTAGTATTAAGCGGCATGGAAGTCAAACTGAGAATGTAATCTCCAGCTTTAACAAATCCTTTTTCAAGAGCAATAGCATTCAAATCATCTACCAGTTTGTCGGTCGATTCTCGATTCTCGTAAAAGAAAGCCTTTACCCCCCAAAGAAGGTTGAGCTGTGATAATATTTTTCTATTTCTAGTAAAAACTAGAATATGAGCTTCAGGTCTATATGCAGAAACTTGAAAAGCAGTATACCCACTATTGGTGAGGGTACAAATTGCTTTTGCTTTCATATCATTAGCCATCACAGCTGCGTGGTAACAAACAGATTTTGTCAAGTATCGTTTTGTTTTCGCTTGAGGAGCAAGTAATGGAACACGAATCAAATCAGAATGCTCTACGGTCCTTAAAATACTAGCCATTTTTTCAATTACTTGTACAGGGTATTTTCCTACTGAAGTTTCTCCTGAAAGCATTACAGCATCAGCTCCATCCATTACAGAGTTGGCAACGTCATTTACCTCTGCACGAGTTGGAGTCAAGCTGTCAATCATCGTTTCCATCATTTGAGTAGCGATAATTACAGGAATACGAGCGTCTTTAGCTTTGGAAACTAATTTCTTTTGAATCAGTGGCACTTCGTGAGCAGGAATTTCAACTCCAAGATCTCCACGAGCAACCATTAAACCATCTGTAAAGGCTATAATTTCATCTATATTTTCGATTGCTTCAGGTTTTTCAATCTTAGCAACGATTGGAATTTTGTAATCTGCATGTTCTTTGATGAGGTTTTGTAAGTCGACAATGTCTTCTTTAAAACGAACAAACGACAAGGCGATCCAGTCCACATTTTGACTAATTGCAAAAATAGCATCATTGATATCTTTTTCAGTCAATGCAGGAAGTGATATTTTTGTATTTGGAAGGTTAACCCCTTTCTTAGATTTGAAAGGCCCTCCTTGAATTACTTTAGTAACCACCTCGTCTTTGCGATTGGTAGAAATAACTTCAAACATTAATTTCCCATCGTCAACCAAGATGCGTTCCCCAGCTTGTACGTCCTGTGGAAATTGAGAATAAGTCATATAAGCTTTAGAAGCATTTCCTACGAAAGGCTCACCGGTGTAAAATTTAACCTCATCACCAGGGTTTACTTCGGAACCTTCTTCCATGACACCAACTCTGAGTTTAGGACCTTGTAAGTCAGCTAAAATAGAAATGTGATACCCTAATTCTTCGCTGAGTTGTCGAATATATCCAATTCTTCTCTTGACATCTTCGTAATCGGCATGTGAAAAATTAATTCTAAACACATTGGCACCAGCAAGAATCATATCCTTAAGGATTTCTTTAGCATCAGTTGCCGGTCCTAAAGTTGCAACAATTTTGGTTTTCTTATCAATAGCCATATTAAAATATTAAATTTTGTTTTGATTTTAATCCTGTATAATCAAGCTCGTATGCCGTAACTATATCAGGGATCTTTTTTATTTTCTGTATTATATCTTTTAAACAAGACGGGTCATGGTCTTCTATTTTTACAAAATAATCAACCTCTTTTCGTTCGGGAATTAAGTAGGAGCTGGTCTTGATCGGTTGGTTTTGAAACAAATCAGCTTCAATAGCTTCCTGTTCTACTAAGGCTTTGTTTGCAATGAGAAACCAGTTGGACTGATCTTTCTCATTGTCAAAATTATAAACGGCCACACAGGAATTCTCATCGATGACAAGATCATGCTGTAGTCGTTTAAAACTCATCTTGAGCACTTTATTGAGATGATAGGCTAAAGTGTAATCTTCAATACCTGTATGTAAGGCTAATAGCGTATAGTCTATTTCAAACTCATGAGCTGATAATTTATACTTAGCTACCATAGATTCATAAAAGTTTGACAAAGATAAAATTATTCGACAATCTCATCGTGATTCAGTAGCCTTTTTAGAATAATTTGCATTTTTTGTTAAAAATGACACAATTTGTTTATAAATCGATAGTTCAATCTTAGTTAAGAACGATCAATATGATTTTGAAGTGCGAAATAAGCTCGTTTTGAAGCAATTTCTTCAGCTTTTTTCTTAGAAGTCGCTCTTGATTTTGCAATGAGTTGATTCTCTATATAGAGTTTCACTGCAAAATGTTTCGTTTCTTCATTGCCAGTATCTTCATAACTGTTGAATTTAAAGTGTTTTTTCTTTTTCTGACACCATTCAATCAACAGACTTTTGTAGGAAATGATTTTGCCTTCAAGTCGATCGATATCGACGTAGGGTTCAATGATTCGACGTTCAATGAATCGATGACAATAGGAGAAACCTCTATCTATAAAGATGGCTCCTATGAATGCCTCAAATAAGTTTCCGTGAATGTTTTCACCAAAATTAGAAAATTGGGTTTTGGATTGAAAAAATGAGATTAAATTTAGTTCTTTTCCCAATTCATTGAGGTGTTCTCTACTGACAATTTTAGAACGCATCTTGGTAAGATAGCCCTCATCTCCTTCTGGGGCTTTTTCAAATAGATAATTACTGATAATGGTTCCTAGAACAGAATCTCCTAAAAATTCAAGACGTTCATAATTGACTGCTTTTCCTTCTTCATCTTTTAAGTTAAGTGAAGAATGAATGAATGCTTTTTTGTAGTACTCTAGGTTGCGAGGTTTAAATCCTAAAATGGTTTTTATTTTAAAATAAAAATCCCCATCCGAATCGGTAGGGGATTTTCTTATTTTTAAAATACGTTTCATATTGGCTTATTCTTCATACTTTTTAAGGACCACACAAGCATTGTGACCACCAAAACCAAAGGTGTTACTCATGGCGATTTTTACATCGCGCTCTTGAGGTTTATTAAGGGTGAGGTTTAATGATGGATCGATGTTTGAATCAATATTGGCATGGTTGATCGTCGGAGGGACAATTCCTTTCTGAATCGACATAATGGAAGCAATAGCTTCAATAGCTCCAGCAGCACCTAGTAGGTGACCGGTCATCGATTTAGTAGAATTGATACTGATGTTTTTAGCGTGATCTCCAAACACTTGACTAATTGCTTTTAATTCAGCAACATCTCCAAGTGGAGTAGAAGTCCCGTGGGTATTGATCGCATCGACATCTTCAGGTTTAATTCCTGCATCTCTCAAACAGTTTTCCATGACCTTGATCACTCCAATACCCTCTGGATGTGGTGCAGTCATATGATAGGCATCAGAAGAAAGTCCTCCACCGATGACCTCAGCGTATATTTTAGCTCCACGAGCCTTAGCGTGCTCGTATTCTTCTAAGATCAGTGCTCCAGCTCCTTCACCAAGAACAAAACCGTCGCGCTCTGCATCAAATGGTCTTGAAGCAGATTGTGGATCGTCGTTTCTTGTAGAAAGCGCATGCATGGCGTTAAAACCTCCAACTCCTGCAATAGTTACAGCGGCTTCACTACCTCCAGTAACAATGACATCACAGTGACCTAAACGGATGTAGTTAAGGGCATCTATGATGGCATTTGCAGAAGAAGCACAAGCTGATACAGTTGTATAATTAGGCCCCATATACCCATTTCTTATTGAAATATTACCTGGAGCAATATCAGCGATCATTTTAGGAATAAAGAAGGGATTAAAACGAGGTGTTCCATCTCCAGAAGCAAAGTTTAGCACTTCGTTTTGGAAGGTTTCTAAACCACCAATTCCAGCCCCCCATATAACTCCAACTCTGTATTTGTCGAGGCTATCGTCAAAATTGGCATCTGCGATCGCTTCTTCTGAAGCTACAATAGCGTATTGGGTAAAGCGATCTAACTTTCTAGCCTCTTTGCGATCTAAAAAGTCTAAAATATTAAAGTCCTTGAGTTCGCAAGCAAATTTTGTCTTAAATTTTTCAGTGTCAAAATAGGTAATTGGAGCAGCTCCACTCTTTCCAGTGATCAAGCCTTCCCAGTATTCATCAAGGGTATTTCCAATGGGAGTCAATGCTCCTAATCCTGTTACTACAACTCTTTTTAATTGCATAGTCTTTGTAATTATATTTCAAAGATAAAATAAAAAAAATTATCCATGTAACACGAAGCTACATGGATAAAAATGTTTTTTAATGTACTAGGTCAAAGACTATTTAGCGTCTTCGATATAGCTGATTGCTTGACCTACAGTTGCGATGTTTTCTGCTTGATCGTCAGGGATTTGAATATCAAATTCCTTTTCAAATTCCATTATCAACTCAACAGTGTCCAATGAATCGGCTCCTAGGTCGTTAGTAAAGCTAGCTTCAGCTACAACTTCGTTTTCATCTACACCTAATTTATCTACAATAATAGCCTTTACTCTTGATGCAATGTCTGACATAATTTTTTTGGTTTTTATTAATCTTTATGGGGACAAAAGTAAAAAAACTTTAGTTAATAGCACTTTTAATCTTTTAAAAAGTGATTTTATTTTGGTCATTTGTTAGAGAATCCTGCTAAAAATGGATAATTTCGCAAGACCTATAGTTTTGAAAAAACAGCTAAAAAATGAAACGAATTTCTCTTTTTGCCTCTGGTTCAGGATCAAATGTAGAAAATATTGCAGCCTATTTTGATCAAAATAAAAACGTTGAAATAGTTTCTGTGTTGACTAACAATATAAATGCAGGTGTTATAGATCGCTGTAAACGATTGGGAATACCGTTGATCTATTTAAGTCCCCAAGCACTTCAAACACCGGGTTTTATAAGAGACATTCTCTTGGGACAAAAGCTTGATTTGATCGTTTTAGCGGGATATCTCAAAAAGATACCTGATGATTTAATCGAGGGATTTAGACAAAAAATTGTTAATATACACCCCGCATTACTGCCCAATTACGGCGGAAAAGGGATGTACGGAATGAATGTACATCGGGCTGTTAAGCAGGCGGGTGAACAACAGTCTGGAATCAGCATTCACTTCGTAGATGAACACTATGACAATGGAGACCTTATCGAACAACACGCTGTTCAAATCAGTGAGACAGATTCTCCAGAAGACATAGCTCAAAAAGTTCACTCATTAGAGTATGAGCACTTCCCTAAAGCCATCGCAAACTTATTAGATGTCTAAAGCTCAGGTACATATTTACACCGATGGAGCGGCTAGCGGGAACCCAGGGCCAGGAGGCTACGGTATTGTAATGGAGTGGGTTGGAAAACCTTACAAAAAAGAATTTGCTCAAGGATTTCAACACACCACCAATAATCGCATGGAGCTTCTCGCTGTGATTGAAGCGCTCAAAAAGCTCAAAAAACCAAACCTCATTGTTGAAGTCTACACCGATTCAAAATACGTAGTCGATGCCATTGAAAAAAAATGGTTGGATCGATGGCAGCAAACCGCTTTTAAGGCCAAAAAAAATGTGGATTTGTGGAAAGAATACCTCAAAGTGTCCAAGAGTCATCATGTTTCATTTCACTGGATTAAGGGACACAATGATCACCCTCAAAACGAACGCTGTGATGCCCTAGCAGTGAATGCCTATAAAAAAGGCGAGCTCCTTATCGACAGTGGATTTGAAGCGAGTTTACAAAGCGATCTTTTTTGAGTTTAGTTCCTAAGGAAGCCCTATATTTGCAAAAAAATAATACATGGGAAAATTAGTAGTTGTTGGAACCATCGCCTTTGATGCAATTGAATCTCCATTTGGTCAAACAGATAAAATTTTAGGAGGAGCAGCAACCTATATAGGTTTGGCGGCCTCTAATTTTGATAATGATATCGCCTTAGTATCGGTAGTCGGAGAAGATTTTCCTCAAGAAGATCTCGATATGTTAGCTTCAAAGGGTATGAACTTAGATGGAGTAGAAATTGTAGCAGGTGGAAAGACCTTCTTTTGGAGCGGAAAGTATCACAATGATCTCAATTCAAGAGACACACTTGTAACAGAGCTTAATGTCCTTGCTGATTTTAAACCTGTAGTTCCACAAGAATACAGAGATGCGGATTTTTTGATGCTGGGAAATTTAGCTCCAGCTGTCCAACTTTCTGTCATCGATCAGATGGAGACCAAACCAAAGATGATCGTTTTAGACACGATGAACTTTTGGATGGATCATACCTTGGAGGAATTGCATCAGGTTATTGCAAAAGTTGATGTGATTACCATCAATGACGAAGAGGCACGACAGTTATCAGAAGAGTATTCACTTGTAAAAGCAGCTCAGAAGATTCATCGGATGGGACCTGAGTATGTAGTGATTAAAAAAGGAGAGCATGGCGCTTTACTATTTCACAATGGAAATGCTTTTTTTGCCCCAGCTTTACCACTTGAAGAAGTATTTGATCCAACAGGGGCTGGAGATAGTTTTGCAGGAGGATTCATCGGTTATTTAGCTCAGACCAAAAATAGTTCATTTGAAAATTTAAAGAACGCTGTGGTACACGGCTCCAATATGGGATCATTCTGTGTTGAAAAATTTGGAACCCTTAGAATTGAAAACGTTGGTAAAGAAGAGATCGCACGAAGATTGGATCAATTTAAATCGTTGACCCAATTTGATATCGACATTAAATAGTTTAATTTCTAAAGGAATTCATACCTTTGCCATATGAGTGATGCCATCAAACACGAGTGTGGAATTGCACACATTCGACTACTAAAACCGCTTTCCTACTACCAAGAAAAATACGGTTCAGCCTTTTACGGAGTCAATAAAATGTACCTCATGTTGGAGAAACAACACAACAGAGGTCAAGACGGTGCTGGATTTGCGAGCATTAAACTCGATACGAAGCCAGGGCAACGTTTTATGAGTCGTGTGCGATCGGCAAAACAACAACCGATTCAAGATATCTTCGAGCAGATTAATTCGAGAATTAATTCGGCCTTTGAAGAACACCCTGAGTATAAGAATGATGTTCAATTACAGAAAGAAAATATTCCTTATATAGGCGAGGTGCTCTTAGGTCACGTTCGCTACGGAACTTTTGGTAAAAACTCAATAGAATCAGTACATCCCTTCATTAGACAAAACAATTGGATGCATCGTAACTTAATCGTTGCCGGGAACTTTAACATGACCAACGTTAAAGAACTCTTCGAAGGTTTAGTGGAACTTGGACAGCATCCAAAAGAGATGGCCGACACCGTGACTGTGATGGAGAAAATAGGTCACTTTTTAGACGATGCGGTTTTAAAGCTCTACAAAAAACTCAAGAAAGAAGGGGTATCTAAGAAGGAGGCATCGGTCATCATTGCCGAGCGCTTAAAAGTTCACAAAATATTAGAGAAGGCTGCAAAAAATTGGGATGGAGGATATGCAATGGCCGGCATGATTGGTCATGGAGATTCCTTTGTTTTGAGAGATCCTTCTGGAATTAGACCTGCCTTTTACTATGCTGATGATGAAGTAATAGTGGTAGCCTCAGAGCGTGCAGTGATTCAAACGGTATTCAATACTTCATTCGAATCTGTTCATGAGATCGATCCTGGTCATGCACTTATTATTAAAAAGGACGGAAGTTTTGCACAGCATCAAATTCTAGAACCAAGAGAGCGCAAATCATGTTCATTTGAACGCATTTACTTTTCAAGAGGATCGGATATGGAAATTTACCAAGAGCGCAAAACTCTTGGAAAACTGATCTTCCCTCAGATTTTAAATTGTATCGATTACGATTTAAAAAACACCGTATTTTCATACATCCCTAATACTGCTGAAACTTCGTTTTTTGGAATGGTTAGAGCTGCACAGCGCTACCTCAATAAAAAGAAAGAGGAGATGATCCTCCAGGGAGGAAGACAACTCAGTAGTGAGGAGGTTCACGAAATTTTAGACATACGTCCACGAATCGAAAAAGTAGCGATCAAAGATGCCAAGCTTCGAACCTTTATCACTCAAGACAGTGGCCGTGACGATCTAGTGGCCCACGTATACGATATCACTTATGGATCAGTCAGAAAAGATGACAACCTCGTGATTATTGACGATAGTATTGTAAGAGGAACCACTCTTAAAAAGAGTATCATTAAAATACTAGACCGTTTAGGTCCTAAGAAAATCGTTGTGGTTTCTTCAGCTCCACAGATTCGTTATCCAGACTGTTACGGAATTGATATGGCAAAACTTGAGGATTTCATCGCCTTTAGAGCAGCTCTTGAGTTACATAAGGATCACAACAGTATGGATAAGGTGGAAGAGATCTACAAAAAATGCTTGACGCAACTCGTTTCTAAGGATGTAGATGTCATCAATTACGTCAAGGATTTTTACGCTCCATTTACAACAGATCAAATCTCTAAAAAGATTTCTGAGCTATTGACCTCTGAGGAAATTAATGCTGAGGTTGAAATTGTATTTCAATCGATTGAAAATCTACACAAGGCTTGTCCCAAGCATCTAGGAGATTGGTATTTTACTGGAGATTATCCTACTCCTGGAGGAAATCGAGTGGTCAACAGAGCCTTTGTCAACTTCTACGAAGGAAAGAGTGAGCGCGCTTACTAAGAGGTCGTTTATCGAAAATAAAAAATCTAACCAATAAGTTTGCTACTTTGGTAGTGCTGATAGCACCTATAGCTTGTTATTGGTTAGATTTGGGGGGAAGGCGAAATGGAAAATTTCGCCTTCTTTACTTTATTTATGGCTTATTGATGAGCCTGATATAATTCACTTACGTAATCCCAGTTAATCACATTGAAAAATGCTTGAATGTAATCAGGTCTTCTGTTTTGATAGTTGAGGTAGTAAGCGTGTTCCCAAACGTCTAATCCTAAGATAGGGAATCCTCCACATCCGATTCCTGGCATGATTGGATTGTCTTGGTTCGCACTTGAACATACCTCTACTTTTCCACCTTTGTGAACACATAGCCATGCCCATCCAGATCCAAATCTAGTTGCTGCAGCCTTAGCAAATTCATCTTTAAAAGTGTCAAATGATCCAAAAGCAGCATCGATAGCAGCTGCCAATTCACCAGAAGGCTGTCCACCTCCATTTGGAGACAAGCATTTCCAAAATAAGGAGTGGTTGTAAAAACCACCTCCGTTGTTTCTTACGGCACCGTTATTCATATCCAATCCTTCTAAAAGGGCTTCTATTGATTGTCCTTCAAGATCGGTCCCAGCAATCGCGTTGTTGAGGTTGGTTGTATATCCATTGTGATGTTTTGAATGGTGAATTTCCATTGTTCTAGCATCAATATGGGGTTCTAATGCATCATATGCATAATCTAATTGTGGTAATTCAAAAGCCATAATTGTGTTTTTTAATTAATGTCGTTCAAAATTACAAAATAATAAAAGAATGAAGTCTTAGTATTTTGTTAATCCTTTGATGAAGATTTTGTGAATAAATGCTGTATTGATTCAACTCTATTCAATTCAAGATTGATTAACTTGCTTTGAATGAACTCGAGGTCTCCATATACAATTTACAGTGCTTCTGCAGGTGCAGGAAAGACCTCTACTTTGACCATTCGATACCTCTCTTTAATTCTAAGGGATGATCGCTCACTTCCTTTTAGAGAAATACTTGGGCTGACCTTTACCAATAAGGCAGTTGATGAAATGAAAAAGAGAATTTTGGAATCGCTTCAAAGCTTTTCAGATGCTACGGAGTCCAACAACTACCTCTTTAAATCGGTTTTAGATGAAATCAATACAGGATCTGAAAGTCCCATTGAAGCATCAACCCTTCGGGCAAGATCTCGAAAAAAGCTTAAAGAACTACTTCACAATTACGCTTATTTTGACATTGCCACGATCGACAAGTTCAATCATCGTCTGATCAAAACTTTTGCAAAAGACCTCAAGCTCCCCACGACCTTTAAGGTCTTATTAGATCGTGATGACTTTTTGAATCAAGGTCTAGAAAAACTGTTTTCAAAACTCTCTAAAGACGAGGCCCTAAAAAAGGCAATGGTCGCTTTTGCAATGGAAAAAATCGATGACAATAAAGCCTGGGATATTACAAAAGATTTATTTGATGCCGCTACATTACTCTTTGACGAAACACACTTTAAGGCCTTAGGGCAGTTATCGACCAAGACAGATGAGAATTTTAAGAAGTTGATTCAACAGTGCAGTATACTTCTCAAAGAAATTCAACAGCGATTAATCGACCTGGCAAATGATTCCTTAGTGATTTTGGAAGATCTCGGTTTGATGAATTCCTTTTCCAGAGGCTCCTTTCCAAATTTCTTAAAAAAAATTGCCACAGGAGATCGACCTAAAGAAATCAAAGCACAGTGGTTTGTCAATTTTGAAAATATAGATCCTTATAATAAAACTACTCCGGAGGCAGAAAGAGACACAATTGATCGTATCAAACCTCAATTAAATGAGGTACTAAAACAGATTCAAAAACTACTCAACGAATTCTATTTTATACAAAACGCCTATCGTAATATACAGCCGCTTAGTTTGATATTTAAGGTTCAACAGGAGTTGAACGAATTGATGCAAGAACAGCAGAGTCTTCCAATTACAGAATTTAACAAACGCATTTACGAGGTAGTTCGAAAACAGACAGTCCCTTTTATTTACGAACGAATTGGAGAACGCTATAAGCATTTCTTTGTCGATGAATTTCAAGACACCTCTGTGTTGCAATGGGAGAATTTAATTCCCTTAGTATCTAATTCCCTTAGTAGCGAAGAGGGCTCAGCCATGCTTGTAGGAGACCCCAAACAAGCCATTTATCGATGGAGAGGTAGTGCTGCAAGTCAGTTGATTGAGCTCTATAACAATCCCCAGCAGCCATTTCCAGTAGAGGGGGATCCCATCAATTTGGAAACGAATTATAGGTCGTCAAAGACCGTTGTTGACTTTAACAATGACTTTTTTGAATCGACTGCTAAGTTAATAGTTGATGAGGATTTAAAACAATTGTACCGAACCACCAGTAGGCAAAAGGTTCATCACAGCGATGAAGAAGGATGGGTTTCAATTGAATTTGTAGAGGGGAACAAGGTAGAGGATCGATCTGTCCAATACTGTCAAAAAACACTGGAGTACATTCAGAAAATTATCAAACGTGGATTCTCCTATGCCGATATCTGTGTGTTGACTCGAAAAAACGATCAGGCCGTTGAATTGGCAAAACATTTAACAACCAATCAGATCCCCATTATATCTTCGGAGTCCTTGCTTTTGAGTTCTAGTGCACAAGTATGTTTTCTAATTGATTTACTCTATGCTTCTAATTGGCCGAAGGAACCCTATTATCAGGTGATCATTTTAGAGTACCTCTATAAAGAGAGCCCTGATCAGTCTCAGAACATTAAGGTGGCTTTAGAGAATTTTAATCAGCACTTAGAAGCACACTTTGAATTTTCAATGACGTATTTTAGTTCTTGTGAACTTTTTGATGCACTCTCTTATGCTATAGAGCGATTTAAATTAGCCGAACAGGCATCAGCTTATATCAATTACTTCATGGATCAAGTTTACGAGTATCTTCAAACACAAAATTTAGGGGTTGCTGTTTTTCTTGAACTGTGGGAAGACCACAAAACAAAGTGGAGTGTTAAAAGTCCTAAATCGGTCAATGCGGTTCAATTGATGACCGTTCACAAATCAAAGGGATTGGAATTTGAATTTGTGATTCTTCCTTTTGCCGAACAAGAACTTAACCCTCAAAAAAACTCTGATGTTTTATGGGTGGATGTCGATCCAAATCAATTTGCAGGGTTTGATCAGTTGCTCTTTAATAAAAATAAAACTCTTGAAAATTTTAGTGCATCAACTGCGGAATTGGTTCAATCAGAAGATCGCCTCAAGCGTATGGACAGTTTGAACATTCTCTATGTGGCACTCACAAGAGCAATCAAAGGCCTAGTGATCCTATCCAATTGGGATTTCAACAGCAGTGATCAGTTCAGAGAAGGAACCATTTCTCACCTCTTGTATTCTTATCTAGAAAAACAATCCGATTGGGATCAGGGAATGCAGTACCAAATAGGCAGCATTGAAGCTCTAGAACTTAAATCAAAACCGCTCTTGGAAGGAGAAGAGCTCAGCTTTAGATATTCCCATAAAAAAGAGGCTTCCTATAGCTTGCTCACTCACGAAAAATTATTGCTAGATGACGCCACATACAAGGCTAAAGAAGCCGGTACTACTTGGCATCGATTCCTGGAGTTTGTTTACTGTGAAGAGGATTTGGATTACGCTGGAGTCAAATTATTAGAGGAATACCCCTTTGAGGAAAAAGAACCCTACTTGATCAAGGGAGCTGAAATTGTTTCTCATCCCGATTTAAAAGATTATTACAAAAAGGAGATCACCTCTGTAAACGAGCAGCGAATCTTCACAAAAGATGGATTGGAACTTCGTCCTGACCGTTTGGTGTTTATGGATAAAGAGGTGGTGATTATCGATTATAAAACTGGGGAGGAGCGAGAGGATCACATTCAGCAACTCGATCTTTATGCGAGGGCTTTAGAGGAATTGAACTATACGATAAGAAAAAAGCTAATCGTTTATATACACAAAGAAATAACCATCAAAAATGTTACTTAAATGAACCCTACTTTTAACACATTTCTACAAAATGAATTAGATCAGATAGAAGCCGATGGCTTGTATAAAAAAGAACGAATCATCAGTTCCAAACAAGGAGCTGAAGTAGACCTTACCGATGGGAGTAAGCTTATCAATTTGTGCTCCAACAACTATTTGGGACTCTCCTCTCACCCGCAGGTGGTTGAGGCTGCAAAAAAAGCCTTGGATACCCATGGATTTGGAATGTCTTCTGTTCGATTCATATGCGGAACTCAAGACATCCACAAAGAATTAGAGGATAAGATCTCTAATTTCTATGGCATGGGAGACACCATCCTTTACGCAGCAGCTTTTGATGCCAATGGAGGTGTTTTTGAACCTTTATTTGGGCCAGAGGATGCCATTATATCCGATGCCTTAAATCACGCTTCCATTATTGATGGAGTACGTCTGTGTAAGGCCAAGCGTTATCGCTATGCCAATTGTGATATGCAGGATTTGGAAGCGCAACTCAAGGCGGCAGATCAGGATGGTGCTCGTCATAAAATTATTGTAACCGATGGTGTGTTTTCCATGGATGGAATTGTAGCGCCACTCGACAAAATATGTGATTTAGCAGATCAATACCAGGCACTAGTAATGGTTGATGAATGTCATGCTGCTGGATTTTTAGGGGTCACAGGAAGAGGTTCGCTAGAGGCTAAAGGAGTCATGGGAAGAGTCGATATTGTTACTGGAACACTTGGAAAAGCTTTAGGCGGTGCCATGGGGGGCTATACCACGGCTTCAAAAGAAGTCGTAGCGATGCTACGCCAGCGTTCGAGACCTTATTTGTTTTCCAATTCACTTGCACCATCAATCGTAGGAGCTTCCATCAAAGTGTTTGAACTCATCGAAAATGACACGACCCTAAGAGATCGTTTAATGGATAATATGGATTATTTTAAGGCAGAAATCAAAGCTCTTGGATTTGATATCAAAGAAGGAGATGCTGCCATTATTCCCATCATGCTTTACGATGCCAAACTAGCTCAAAAGATGGCTGCTCGATTATTGGATTTTGGAGTCTATGTCATTGGTTTTTTCTATCCAGTCGTTCCCAAGCAGCAAGCGAGAATTCGCGTTCAACTATCTGCAGCACTCACCAGAGAAGAACTCGAGCGAGCTGTGACTGCTTTTGAAAAAGTAGGTAAAGAACTCGGAGTTATTTAATGAAGTCTTTTTTAGAAGATATTGCCCAACATTACAGCGGTCTTCAAGATCTCGAACATTACTGCTTTGTTTTGCCTAGCAAGAGAGCCGGTAATTTTCTGAGGAATTATCTCAAAGATTCGATGAGTAGTACTGTTTTTGCTCCTAAGATCACATCGATCGAAGTCTTTGTGAGTGAACTGGCCAATACGGCATATCTTTCTGAAGAACAGCAATTGTTTATGCTCTATGAAATATACAAGTCAGGAGCACCAGATCCCTTAGATTCCTTTGCAGATTTTTGTGGCTGGGCCTCTACCTTGCTGATTGATTTTTCTGAAATAGATCAGTACTTAGTCGATGCTCAAAAACTTTTTTCATATCTCGAAGACTACAAGAAATTGTCCGAGTGGAACCCAACGGATGCGCCCAATGAGCTTTTGAGTTCTTATGTCAAATTCTGGAAGTCCCTTTATCCTATGTATGAGCAATTTAAAGACAGTTTATCTCAGGATCAGTTGGGAACCAGAGGGATGATTTACAGAAAAGCGGTTGAAGAGGTTGATCACTATTTAGAAAAACACCCGAATACCAAATTTGTGTTTTTGGGATTTAATGCGCTCAACAAGGCTGAAGAGCTCTTATTTCAACATTTTTTAGAACGTGCAAGGGCAAAGGTTTATTGGGATATTGACAGCTATATTCTCAACGATCAACATCACGACGCAGGCTATTTTATACGATCTTATCAAGAGCGGTGGAAGCAGTTACAAGAGCTTCCCTTGGAAGGGATCAGTTCAGAGCTCGGTAAGCCAAAAGAAATTCAAATCATCGGACTTCCTATGCAGGTGGCTCAGGGACAGTATGTCGGTGCGCTATTGAGTACTATGAATCAAGAGACCCTTAAAAACACGGCTTTGATTCTGGGGAAAGAAGAAAGTTTAAACATCGTTTTAAACGCCTTGCCAAAAGAGCTCACCCCCAATATAACGATGGGATATGCCTTAAAAAATTCTAAGGTGTCTGGATTTGTCGAATTGCTTTTCGACATCCATACCACTGCCACATCGGATCGCTATAGAGCTACAGATGCCTTTAAGATACTACTACACCCCTTGTTTAAATGGTTTTACAGCAAAGAAGTAGGCAGCAGTACCGATGCACTTGTATTTGCAATGAGAAAACGCAATTTGAGTTATTGGAATACTTCAGAACTTGAGAAAATTAAGCCTGAAGCCACTGCTCTATTCGAAACGATTTTTTCTAAAGACCTTCAAAATCCAAAAAAGTTCGTCAAACAGGCATTTGCTCTTGTAGAGCAGTTTCAAAAGATTGCTAAAGAGCATCGAGATTCAGCTCTTGAAACGGATTGCATCTACATCAGCGGCTTGTTAAAAAAACTTCAATCATGGATGGTTCAGTATGATTTCATCGACTCTCTTGTAGCCTTAAACACGCTTTTTCAACGAATGCTATCAAAGACCAACAATTACTTCAAAGGTGAAGCTTTGGAAGGTTTGCAAATCATGGGGATGTTGGAGAGTAGAAATTTGGATTTTGAAACGGTGATTCTGACCCATCTCAATGAGGGAATTCTCCCTGGAGGAAAGAAAATGAATTCTCATCTGCCTTATGAGCTCAAAAAAATGTACGGACTCCCCACCTATAAGGAACGCGATGCGGTTTTTACCTATCATTTTTACAGATTGTTGCAGCGTTGTAAGAATGCTTATTTGATCTACAATATCGAACCAGAGGTCATAGAAGGAGGAGAGCCCAGTCGCTATATCGCTCAATTAGAGACAGACGATATCTTATCGACCAGGGTACAAAAGAAAATAGTCAGTCCTCAATTGAATACTCAGGTAAAAACCCCCCTTAGTATTATTAAAAGCATTGAGGACATCCAATTGATCAAAAAGAAATTTGAAGACTTGACTTCACCTTCAGCACTGATCACTTATTTGTGGAACCCTATTGATTTTTACCACTCTTATATCTTAAAAATCAAAGAAACTCCAGAATTGAATACCCAAATGCCTCATTATGTCTTTGGAAGTATCGTTCACGATTCGTTGGAGGAATTGTACAAAGGATTTGTGGGAAAGGTATTAGTTGTAGAGGATTTAAAGAGCTTGTATCCAAGGGTTCAAGAGGTGGTGAATCGATTTTACGAACACTATTTTGTGCCACTAGACCAAAATTCAGGTAAGAATATTATCGCCTATGAGGTTATTGTTTCTTACGTTAATCGCTATATTCGATCCGATATTGAACTTTCTAAAAAACAAGACATTAAACTCATTGCATTGGAGGAGGAATACCGAATGCCATTGGAGCTGCCTTCTTTGTCGATGACCATAAATTGTCAGGGAAAATTTGATCGCGTCGAAGAGCGCAATGGCGTTCTTACCATTATTGATTATAAAACAGGATTGGTTAAATCTGGGGAGTTAAAAATGAATTCTTGGGAAGCTTTGAGCATGGATTACAAGTACTCCAAACAATTGCAATTGTTGTTTTACAGTATGATTTATATGAATCAGCATGGATTAGATGAGCTTCAAGCAGGAATCTATTCTTTTAAGAATATGAGGGAGGGACTCATGCTTTTCAAAGAAGATAAGAGCACCATCATCAATCAAAATACGATAGCGCAATTTAAAGAACAGCTCACCCGACTCATCGCTGAAATCATCGATTCCAATCAAGCTTTTTTGGAGAAGGAACCACCTAAATAAGGATATAAGAAATTTAGTTCTGTTTGTTAGTTGTGGTAATTTCAATGACACCACTAGCGCCTCTAAATCCGTATTTTGAAGTTTCTAAAACAGTTTTTAAAACCCTCACTTTTCGAATGGAATTAAAATCCAATCCCGGAGGCATAGCATCCCCATAAATGTTTTCATCAACTACCCATAAAGCGTATTTTGATCCAGAGGTTGGAGCGTAGATTCGATCCATTAGTAAGACCACCTTATTGGCGGCTTTGTCCAAACGCGCATTGCCGAGGTGCTTGCGAATTGCCTGAAATAAATTAGGAGCGTGAACATCCACCTTGTATAGGTTGAGGCTGCTAAATCGATTGCTTTTCTTCTTAGCTCTTTTCTTTTTAACGGTAACTTCTTTAAGAGCAATGGTATCCTGTTGTGCATAAGAAGTTGAACTGATACTGAGGATAAAAATGAAGACCAAAAGTAATCGCATGACAGCTGAATTAAGAGTTCTATTAAAGACTATTAAATTTACGAAAGGTTTAATTCAAAACCAAAGTTTATGGGAGAAACAATCTTCTTACCTTTACCAATAAATGAGCTCATATAACCTTATAAAGAGAAGATCAATTTTTAAAATTGCAATTCCTGCAACGATAGCAGGTATTGCCGAACCATTATTATCCTTAACCGATACTGCGATTGTTGGAAATATTCCTGAAACTGGATTGATGTCGCTTGCTGCTGCAGGAATAGTGGGATCGTATTTGTCGATGCTCATTTGGGTTTTGGGACAATCTAGAGCAGCATTATCCTCCTTGATTGCTCAGTATTTGGGAAGAGGAGCACTTCGAGAAATCGAAGAGTTACCAGCTCAAGCCCTAGCGATTAATGTTGTGATAAGCCTGTTATTGGTCCTGGGATCCATCGCCTTCATGAGACCTATTTTAGAGTTGATGAATGCTCATGGGGCCTTGTTAGCATTTTGTGAGTCCTATTTTAGAATACGAATTTGGGGTTTCCCACTAACGCTGATCACCTTTGGAGTATTTGGAATGTTTAGAGGGCTTCAAAACACCCTTTGGCCGATGCTTATCGCCGCTGTTGGAGCCCTGTTGAATGTCGGATTGGACTATCTATTTGTTTTTGGATGGGAAGGATATGTTCCTGCGATGTACCTAGAAGGGGCCGCTTGGGCAAGTTTATTAGCCCAGGGAGTCATGGCACTTATGAGTTTGATTCTCATGTATCGCAAAACCAATTTTAGATTACAATTTAAAGGCGCCATTCATCCGGAGCTCAGACGCTACGTCAAGATGAGTCTTCACCTTTTTATCAGAACTCTAGCTTTAAATGCTGCATTGATTTATTCGGTTCAAACAGCCACGGCACTTGGAAATGAATACATTGGAGCTCACACGATCGCCTTCAATCTTTGGCTTTTTGCTGCCTTTTTAATCGATGGCTTCTCTTCTGCAGCCAATTTAATGGGAGGTAAATTTCTGGGAGCAAAACAATACGATTTACTCAGAGAGCTCGTAAAAAAGACTTCGATATACGCCTTGATTTTGAGTCTATTGATCATGGGACTAGGAGTCTTATTTTACGAGCCCATCGGATATTTGTTTTCCAATGATTCCAAGGCCGTAGAAATATTTAAAGAAATCTTCTTTGTCGTGCTACTGTTTATGCCACTCAATTGCTTAGCATTCATATACGATGGCTTATTCAAGGGATTAGGAGAAACGGCCTATCTCAGAAATGTGCTGCTCGCATCTTCTTTTTTAGGCTTCATACCATTTGTGTATATCACCGTTTATTTAGGATGGGGATTAGAGGGGATATGGCTCGGTTTTGGGTTCTGGATCCTTCTTCGTTATATCGCATTGTATGTAAAATTTAGACTTAAATTTTTACCACTAGCAAGAAAGGCTTAATTTTAACAAAATATCACTAATGAATCAGGGATCAATAAGCAGTCAAATCGAAGGAGTTATCGCTCATTTGACATTTTCACACCCAGCTGGAAATTCGTGTACTTCAAGCATGCTTGCTGAATTGACATCGCAAATCAATCAGTTGAGTGAGGATGCCTCTATTAAAGCAATTTTGCTTCGATCACCAGAACACACTGCCTTTTGTGCTGGAGCCAATCTCAGTGAAGTGGTTTCACTCTCCAATTTAGAAGAGGCAAAGGAGTTTTTTATGGGTTTTGCTCGATTGATTTTAGCGATTAAAAATAGCCCTAAATTAATCATTGCTAGAGTTCACTCTAAAGCTGTTGGAGGAGGAGTTGGCATTATCGCAGCCTGTGATTTAGCTTTTGCTACTCGAAAGTCGAGTTTGAGACTTTCAGAAATCAATTTAGGAATAGCGCCTCTAGTGATTGCTCCTGCCCTTATTCGAAAGATTGGGGTTTCTGCATTTTCAACACTGAGTTTAAACCCGACCAATTGGTTGGATCACAACTGGGGCTATGATCGTGGATTATTTACTCAAAAATTCGATTCTTTAGAAGCTTTAGACCAAGAGCTAAACGATCGATTAGAAAACATAAGCGATTGGAGTCCACAAGCGATCAAAGCATTAAAAAATACCTTGTGGGAATCGACTGATTCATGGGAGTCACTTTTAGAGTCAAAGGCAGCATCAACGGCTCAGTTAGCACTTAGTGATCATACACAAGAACAATTAAAAAAGTATAAAAAGTAATGGGAAATATGTTGTTTGCAGCTCTAGCCTTAATGTTAGTGGTTGTTTATGGAATCAATAAGTTCCGAGCAAATAGAAAATACAAGAGAAGAAAATGAGTTCGATTCGAATTACTAAGATGTTCAGCTTTGAGACAGGTCATGCGCTCTATGGCTATGATGGTAAGTGTAGAAATGTACACGGACATAGCTATAAACTTTCTGTGACGGTGATAGGAAGTCCCATCACTGATCCTTCAGAAGTAAAATTGGGAATGGTAATTGACTTTTCTGATTTAAAAAAAATCGTCAAGGAAGAAATAGTTGACCTATTCGATCACGCTACGGTCTTTAACAAGAATACGCCTCATCTAGAACTCGCAAAAAAGTTAGAATCCGAAGGACATCATATCATTCTTGCAGATTATCAGCCGACTTCTGAAAATATGGTCATTGATTTTGCTCAAAAAATTAAGAAGCGTTTACCTGATAATATTAGGCTCTATTCATTAAAGTTACAAGAAACGGACAGTTCTTTTGCTGAGTGGTACGCTGAAGACAATTCCTAACGATGAGTGAATCTCCTATATCCATATCAACTGTAGAAGGCTCAAAAATTTATTTTTGTAGTGATCTTCACTTGGGGGCGCCAACTTCTGAAAAGAGCCGTATTAGAGAACTGAAATTTGTCTCATGGCTGGATTCAATTCAAAAGGATGTTCAAGCACTTTTTATTTTAGGAGATTTATTTGACTTTTGGTTTGAATACAAGAAAGTAGTACCCAAAGGATTTACACGTGTTCTTGGAAGTCTTGCTCGTATGAGCGATAGAGGTGTTCCTATTTATTTTTTTGTAGGAAACCACGACCTGTGGATGCGAGATTATTTGGAACAAGAAATTGGTGCCCAAGTCTTTTTTAAGCCACAGCGTTTTCATATTGACAACAAAGTTTTTTTTATTGGCCATGGTGATGGTTTAGGTCCTGGAGATCACGGTTATAAGTTCATGAAAAAAATCTTTACCAATAAAATATGTCAATGGGCCTATCGATGGTTACATCCCGATATTGGTGTAGCATTGGCTCAGTATTTGTCTTTAAAAAACAAACTCATATCAGGAGCTGAAGACATTCATTTTTTAGGAGAGGACCAGGAATGGCTTGTGATCTATTCCAAAGAAGTACTCCAAAGAGAAGCAGTTGATTATTTTGTATTTGGGCATCGTCATTTGCCTTTGGAAATTCAATTAAATAATATCGCTAGGTATATTAACTTGGGAGATTGGATCTCCCATTTTACCTATGGATCATTATCAAGTGGAACCTTTGAATTAAAGAACCATCAAATTTAAGACTCAGATGCTTTGAGGTCTTTTAGTTTTAACTGAATTGAAGTCGTTCCCTGCCAGGTATTGTGATCCAAACTATAGACAATATCTACTTTTTTTCGTCCTGTTATCAGGTTTAAATGCTTGCCTAAATCAAATCCGATCGCATCAGTATCATAGGCCATATCTTGAGAAAATCGAGCCTTGAGGTGTTTGTCGTCTTCACCAACAGTTTTTGCATATCCACTGTCCTCAACACCTTTGCTTATAAAAGTAGGTGCCCAATTTTCAGGGCCAAAGGGAGCGAATTGCTTGAGAATTCTATAGAATTTAGGATTGATATCTTCGAGTCTTAATTCCATGTCGATGCTTACAGAAGGTGTTTTGAGCCCTTCTTCTAAGTTCAATAAGACATAGGCTTCAAAGGCTTTTTTAAAAGAGTCGTACTGCTCGGGCTTCAGTGTCACTCCTGCAGCGTATTTATGCCCTCCAAATTGAATTAAGTGATCGCTACAGGCATCAATGGCCTTATAGATATCAAATCCTTTAACAGATCGCGCTGAGGCAGCGAGTTGATCACCACTCTTGGTAAAAACTAGTGTCGGTCTGTAATAGGTGTCGATGAGTCTAGAGGCGACAATTCCGATAACCCCTTTGTGCCAATGCTCGTCATAGACTACGGTACTAGCTGCTTTTTCTTCTTTAAGATGTATTATCTGATCGAGTGCTTCCTGTGTAATTTTCGATTCGACGCTTCTTCTCTCTGTATTGTTTTGTTCGATCTGTGAACAAATTTTTCGGGCTCTCGAAGCGTCATTTTCGACTAATAATTCAACAGCCTGTGAACCGTGATTCATTCGTCCAGCAGCATTAATTCTTGGAGCGATCATAAAGATGACATTGCTCAAGGTTAATTCCTCAATTCTTACCTGATCGATGATGGCTTTAAAACCTGGTCTAGGACTGTTGTTGATTTGTTCCAATCCAAGACTTGCTAGGGTTCTGTTTTCACCGTCTAGGGGGACAATATCGGCCCCTATAGCTGTTGATACTAAATCGAGATAGGGGATCAAATCACTTTCTTCCAAACCCAATTCTTCACCCAATGCTTGAATCAGTTTAAAACCAATACCGCAACCACAGAGTTCTTTATAAGGATAGAAACAATCACGTTGTTTGGGGTTGAGAATGGCCTGTGCATCGGGCAATTGATCTCCAGGTCGGTGGTGATCACAGATTATAAAGTCAATGCCTTTTTCGTTGGCGTAAGCGACTTTATCTACTGCTTTAATTCCACAGTCGAGTGCTATGATTAGATTGATATTATTTTCAGCAGCATAATCAATTCCCTGATAAGAAACTCCATAGCCTTCTGTGTAACGATCGGGAATATACGTGCTAATTTGATCACTAAAATTCTTTAAAAATGAACTCATCAGCGCCACAGAAGTGGTTCCATCCACATCGTAGTCTCCATAGACCAGAATGGATTCTTCTAGCGATAAGGCTTCGAGGATTCTTCCCACGGCCTTATCCATATCCTTCATTAGTGTTGGAGGGTGTAATTGATCAAAATGGGGACGAAAAAAGTCTTTAGCGGTATCGAAATTTTCAATGCCTCTTTGAACTAAAAGCTCAGCGATAGGAAGTGCAACTCCTAGGGACTCTGCTAGGGCATTAACCTTGTCCTTGTCTGCTTGTTCTCTAGTGATCCATCGCATGTATGACACTATGACTTATGGAATACAATCTCGTTTGTCAATTCTGAAAATCGACGAAACATTTCAGCAACACCACAGTATTTATCAACAGAAAGCTCCACACATCTACCCAGTTTCGATTCATTGAGATTTTCTCCGTGAAAGTGGTATATCACATGTACCTTATCGTAAAATTTAGGGTGTTCATCGGTAAGATGAGCCTTGATTTCAATACTGAATTCATCAACCTCTAACTTCATTTTTTTAATGAGAAAAACGACATCTAAACCTGAACAACCAGCCAATGCTGAAAGCATCAAACTTTTAGGTCTGTAATAGGTTGCTCCTGATTCAGGCTGTTCTGCATCCATGATGAGATGGTGACCTGAAGTGTTTTCTGATTCAAACGAATTTCCTCCTTTCCAGAAGGTACTGATATGATTTTCCATAAAATGACTTATTAGACTGTAAAAATACAATAATTCTCTGAAGTCGATCTCAAACAAACCTCCTCCTATCAAAGATAAAATCGTTTAAAAAGATCGATGGTTAGCAGTCCCCAAAAGGTCCCAGTCGCCATGGATAAGATCGCGAGTACAATGGCGTGAGGCATCCATTTTTTTTCATAAGCAGCAGTTACTGCAGGAGCGGTTGCAATTCCTCCAACATTTGCCATACTGGCTATTGGAACCCAGGCAAAATTAATGTTTAAAAGTTTAGCAACACCGATACTAATAAAAAATTGAGCCAACATCCAAACGATTAGAAATCCAAAAAAATGACCGTTAAAAGTCAAATGATCAAAATTGAGCTTGAGTCCTAATACGGCCATGACCATAAGAATGAGTAAACCTCCCATGTTAAGTACAAAATCAAAATTCCACCTCTTGATATAATTACTCATCAGGAGTCCAGCAATCGAAAGCGCAATAATTTTACCGATAAATGGCTCAATAGTGATCTGTACAATACCAACCACGGTACATAAAATTGCCATAACGAGGTATTTAGAAATTGGGTTCTCGGATTGTTTGATTATCGAGAGCGGTAGTGTCTTCGAATCAATTTTTAGGATTCGATTGATGGTTTCACTTTTCTTAATGAGTTGAAACATCAAAATGGTCCAAATGTTGACCAGGATATTGTCCATCACAAGGATGCTCAAGAACACTTCTTCAGGGGTATCGATCAGTTCTTTGAGCACTAATTGAGAAGTAGAACCCCCAATCCAAGAACCGACAATAGGAGGGATTCCTTTCCAATAATTTTCTTGAATCAAGACGCCTTGTATAAATTCGTGCCCGTCATAAAAAACTAGTAGCAGTATCGGTAAGACAGCTATGGCGAGTGAACCACAAAGAAATAATAATAGGGGCTTATAGCCGATGGCTTTTAGTCCTTGAAAGCTCAAACTGCTCATTACTGCTACGATGGCTAGTGGAATCAACAGGTTCTTACTCCACTGGTGAATTTGTGAAGCAGAGTAATCTACCTCACAAAATTCAGAGATCAATGCGGGAAATACATACGCTAATAAGATGGCAGGGACCCAATCAAAAAGTGTTTTGATGTGTTTGTTTTCCCATTGATCTAAGAGTCTTACAGCAATCACTGTAAAGAGACTGATGAGGATTGGTTGAATCATAGAAGCAACTTATTTTGCTCCTAAGATAATCACAAATTCTCCTTTTGGTGCTTTTTCTTTAAAATGATGTAAGGCTTCTTCCAAACTTCCTCTTACAGTTTCCTCATAGAGTTTGGAGATTTCCCTTGAAATAGAGCAAGGGCGATCTCCTCCACAAACCTCCATGAGTTGTGAAAGTGTTTTGAGGAGTTTGTAGGGGGACTCGTACAAGATGACGGTTCGTTTTTCTGCTGCGAGCTCCTCCAATCTGGTTTTTCTGCCTTTTTTAGGAGGTAAAAACCCTTCAAACACAAATCGATCCGAAGGCAATCCACTATTGACAAGAGCTGGAACAAAAGCTGTGGCTCCTGGAAGGCATTCAATGGGAATCCCCTGGGCGATACAGGCTCTAGAAAGTAAAAATCCAGGGTCAGAAATAGCAGGAGTTCCCGCATCTGAAATCAGTGCCATCGTTGTTCCAGCCTTTAATTTTGACACCAGTCCTTCGACCGTTTTGTGCTCATTGTGCATATGATGGGATTGAAGTGGAGTTTCAATGTCAAAATGAGATAGTAATTTTTTGGAGGTTCTGGTATCCTCCGCAAGAATCATATCTACCTCTTTTAAAGTTTTGATTGCTCTGAGGGTCATATCTTCCAGATTTCCAATTGGAGTGGGAACCAAATAGAGTTTTGCCATGGACTTTTAGGAATATTGAGTGCGAATTAAATTTAGAAAACGTTCTTCGTATTCATCTTTTCCTTCCCAGTTCGTGTATTCAGGCTTTACGTAATGATTGATAAAGTCAATTGCATCATCTTGATTGTCGATCGAAGCTAAGGTGGTTAATACGCGATCTAAATCTTCATTTTGACCTCCAAATAAATGCTTTGTAAAAGCCAATCGATCGTTGAGTCCTAATTTCAGCCCTTTGGATAACTGATCGTTGAGGGTGATGGTTGGATTAGGGGCAATGGATTCGCTAACTAATTGATCCCCCATCTGAGACACCATATCTTTGATGGTTAACATGCCAGGAATCATGATATCATTTTGATGCGGGTTATTTTCAGGAATTTCTTTTCGCGTCGAGAGTACTTGCTCAGCCATTTTTTCGAATTTGACTACGATCGCTTTTTTGTCTTCATTCTCAGAAATGTCAAATTCGTGTTCCAAGGCATATCGTAGCACAAGAGACTTCTCATAGAGCGATCTGATTTTTTCAAACACCTCCTCTGATGAAAAAAAATCTTCTTTTTTCAACAGTTCTTTGGCTAGAGCTTTGAGTTCTATTTCTAGATTTTTTGTTAGCATCCCACTAAATTAAGGTTTTTTTAATAGGACAGATGCTAAAATCCCGTTAAAATCTAAGAGGAACCATAGCTGAAATTAGTACATTTACCTTTAATTATGAGTCTATGTTTTTAGAAAATACATCAAATACAAATGAAAAGTTCGGATGGATAGAAGTCATCTGTGGTTCTATGTTTTCGGGTAAGACCGAGGAGTTGATCCGAAGGCTTAAACGAGCGAAAATAGCCAAACAAAAGATTGAGATATTTAAACCGATGATTGATGTTCGTTACGACGAACAAATGGTAGTGTCTCATGATGAAAATCAAATTCGATCGACTCCCGTCCCTGCAGCAGCTCATATCAAATTACTAGCAGACGACTGTGATGTGGTGGGAATCGATGAAGCTCAATTCTTTGACTCTGAGATTGTAGAAGTATGTAACGATCTGGCCAATAGTGGAATTCGAGTCATTGTAGCTGGTCTCGATATGGATTTTAAAGGGAAACCCTTTGGTCCCATGCCGGAGTTGATGGCAGTGGCTGAGTATGTGACTAAGGTACATGCTATTTGTACTCGAACAGGGAAACTCGCTAATTACTCTTATCGAAAAGCAGCCGATCAAGACAAGCAAGTAATGTTGGGTGAAACCGATGTATACGAACCCCTTAGTCGAGAAGCTTTTTACAAGGAACAACTTTCTAAGAAGTTGAAACAAATGAATGTTGATACCGAAATCCTTTCTTCAAAAGATGCCGCTAAAAAACAAAACGACTCTTGAAATTGATCTATCTGCTTTAGCTCACAACTACAAGACACTTCGTTCTGAAACCAGTCCAAAAACCAAGTTTATGGCTGTGGTTAAAGCTAATGCCTATGGAAGTGATTCCATTGAAATCGCTAAAAAATTAGAGGATCTTGGAGTGGATTATTTTGCAGTAGCATACGCCTTAGAAGGGGAGGTTCTAAGAACACATGGGATTCAAAAACCCATATTGATATTACATCCCCAGAGGGACCAATTAGAAGAACTGTTCAAATTGAACCTAGAGCCTACGATCTATTCATTTAAGGGGCTGGAAGAGGTGGTGGCATTTTCACAAAACCAATCGGTTCCCATACATATCAAAGTCAATACAGGATTAAATCGATTGGGATTTAAGCCATCGGAACTCGATTCGGTGATCGAACTTTTAAAAAAGCACCCATCGATCCATCTCAAAAGTGTATACTCGCATTTAATTGCGTCTGAAGATTCACAATCAAAGGCGATAAGCCAGGAGCAAATAGCTGCCTTTAACAAATCTGTTGAACGATTTAAAAACGCAGGAATAAGCATTCCACTTCGTCATATGACCAATACTTCAGGAATCTTAAATTACAAAGAGGCTCATTTCGATATGGTGCGATCAGGGATCGGACTCTATGGTTTTGCCAATGGACCCTACGACAGAAATCTAAAGCCTATCGGTAGTTTAAAAACTATTATTTCAAAAATCAACGAGCTGTCCAAAGGAGAAGGGGTTGGATACAATTCTGGATTTGTTGCCGATAAAACAATGCGAGTTGCTACCTTGCCCATTGGACATGCCGATGGAATTACTAGAATTTATTCTAAAGGGAAAGCCAGGGTTTGGATTCACAATCAGCCAGCTGAAATTTTAGGTAATGTCTGTATGGACATGATCATGGTCAATATCACTTCCATTGAATGTCAAGAAGGAGACGAAGTCATTTTATTTGATCAAACTCATTCAGCTTGTAAATTTGCCGAAGGAGCTGGGACGATATCCTATGAACTAATCACTGCGATTGGGCCTCGTGTAAGCAGGATGGTCAAAACATAAAGTTACAAATACAACATTCTGTTAAATATTTATAATAAACTCATGACTTCTTTTGTCTAAACGGAAGCCTTATTGTATTTTTGCAGCTCAAAATTAAAATTTAAGAAATGAAATTAGCAGTTGTAGGTGCCACAGGGATGGTTGGTGAAGTTATGTTAAGAGTTTTAGCAGAGCGAAATTTTCCTATAGATGAATTGTTACTCGTCGCTTCAGAGCGATCTGTAGGTAAAGAATTAAGTTATAAGGGTACGATCTATAAAGTAATCGGATTGCAAGATGCAGTAGACGCTGCTCCTGATATCGCAATTTTTTCTGCAGGAGGAGATACTTCACTGGAATGGGCTCCAAAATTTGCAGCAGCAGGTACAACAGTTATCGATAATTCTTCTGCTTGGAGAATGAATCCAAACAACAAATTGATCGTTCCAGAAATCAACGCCCATGAATTAACTGCTGAGGATAAAATTATCGCAAATCCTAACTGCTCTACGATTCAATTAGTGATGGTTTTAAATCCTTTACACCAAAAATACGGTTTAAATAGAGTTGTTGTTTCAACTTATCAATCGGTTTCTGGAACTGGAATTAAAGCGGTTCAACAAATGGAAAATGAATCTCAAGGAATTGAGGGAGCTATGGCATATCCGTATAAGATTAATAGAAATGCACTTCCGCACTGTGACGTCTTTTTAGAAAATGGATACACTAAAGAAGAAATGAAACTCATGACGGAGCCTAAGAAGATTATGAGTGATGACAGCTTTAATCTTACTGCCACGGCTGTTCGTATTCCAACAGCAGGAGGACATTCAGAGGCTGTCAATATTTCATTTGACAACGATTTTAATTTAGAGGAAGTTCGTTCGATTCTATCTCAAACTCCAGGAGTTGTACTTGAAGATGACACCGCAAATAATATCTACCCAATGCCAATCAATGCCCACGACAAAGATGAGGTATTTGTTGGAAGAATTAGAAGAGATGAGAGTATGCCAAATACGTTAAATCTTTGGGTGGTTGCAGATAACCTCAGAAAAGGAGCTGCTACCAATGCAATTCAAATTGCAGAATACCTAGTAGAAAACGGATTGGTTTAATACCAACTGACAAACAAACTAAAAAAAGCCATCGATTTGATGGTTTTATTTATTGGTCAGATTTTTCTTTAATCTTTTTTGCCTGAACGAGGATCAACAATAGTACAATCGCTATAGCATCGATCATTCCAGAAACAACAGCTGTAAAACTATCTCCCTCAAATGGATTGTCAAAGTCAACAACAGTGAGGTTATAGATCAATAACGCGGCTGCCAAAGTCGTTAAAAAGTATATAAATTTGGTACTCATAAGATTAAAATAACTCGTGGATATTTGCTGTGAATAATTTTACGGCAATCGCTAAAAGGATCACTCCAAAAACTTTACGGATAATACTCAGTCCGTTTTTACCTAAAAAGCGTTCAATTCTCTTTGAAGATTTAAGGACGAGATAAACGATGACAACGTTAATAATTACCGCAACAATGATATTTTCAACTCGGTATTCTGCTCTTAGAGAAAGTAGGCTCGTCATGGTACCAGCTCCAGCAATCAGTGGAAATGCAATGGGAACAATGGAAGCAGTCTCGGGCTCATCGTCTTTGTACATTGTGATCCCTAAGATCATTTCGATTGCCAAGAAGAAAATAACAATAGCCCCTGCAACCGCAAAAGAATTGACATCGATTCCGATGAGCTTTAAGATGGATTCTCCAACAAACAAGAAGAGGATCATAATCATTCCAGCGACTAAAGAGGCTTTTTCAGATTGAATATAACCTACCTTATTCCGAAGGCTGATAATGATGGGAACAGATCCCACGATATCAATCACGGCAAATAACACCATGGAAGCAGTTGCAATTTCTTTAAAGTTTAACTGTATCATAGAGGGTGTATTTAGTGTTTAGTTTTTTCGTATTCGGTGGCAATCAATTCTAAATCGTTGTACCACTGTTTACCAAATTTACGAATTAAAGGTTCTTTTAAAAATTTATAGACAGGGACTTTTAATTCCTTCCCAAGGGAACAGGCATCGTCACAGATATCCCATTGGTGATAATTCACTGAAGTGAAGGATTCGTATTCTTTAAGTCGTACAGGATAAAGGTGACAGGAGAGGGGTTTTTTCCAAGAAATGACTCCATCTCTATGAGCTGCTTCGATTCCACAGTGAGTGATTCCGTTTTCTGATTGAATGACATAAGCACATTGACTACCTCCAACAAGTGGCGTTTCCCATTCACCGTCAAATCCCTTGACAAAAGCTCCCTGTTCTTCGATGGCAGCAATGCCTTCCTCTGTAAGATAGGGTTTGATTTTGCTGTAAAGATCCACCAAAAGCTCCGTCTCTTTTTCTTCGAGTGGCGCACCAGCATCTCCTTCGATACAACAGGCTCCTTTGCAGGCGCTGAGGTTGCAAACAAAATCGCTGTCAAATAAATCTTCTGAGACTAAAGTGTTATCGAGTTGGAACATAATTGTCTTATTTCGCTACAAAAATACGTTTATTTTTAAGCATGGGGTTGTTCTTCTTGGAATATTCATATCAGTATTAAAAAATCATCAATGCCACTTCTTGTGCACCAATGTTTTGATTTATAAAGAGATGCATTTTTGTACCATTTCGTATATTTTTTAATCACTTTTGTCTTTATTTTTTTTCTACTGTAGTTTATCAATAGAGCGCATTCGCTCCAATCTATTGTCCTGTCTTATTTAAAAGTACATTTCAACAATTGTTGTTAAAAACTTTGTCGTTCAACGCCAATTTTTGCCTTTAAAAAACCGACCTAAATTGCCAACTTTGTTACTCTTGATTGTTATTCAAAAACCTAAAAAATTTATTTCATGTCTAACGCAGTTGAACCAATTTTAGCCGAAAACAAAAACCGTTTTGTGATTTTCCCAATACAACACCACGATATATGGGAGTTGTACAAAAATCAGGAGGCTTGTTTTTGGACTGCTGAAGAAATTGACCTACACGTTGATATTACGGATTGGAGTAACAAACTCAGTGACGATGAGCGCTATTTTATCAAACATATTTTAGCATTTTTCGCAGCTTCTGATGGGATTGTAAATGAAAATTTAGCAGAGAATTTTGTAAGTGAAGTTCAGTATCCAGAAGCAAAATTCTTTTATGGATTTCAATTGATGATGGAAAATATCCACTCAGAGACCTATTCACTTCTGATTGACACTTACGTAAAAGACGAAAAAGAAAAAGATACCTTGTTTAAGGCCATTGAAAATTTCCCAGCGATCAAGAGAAAAGCTGAGTGGGCATTGAACTGGATTGAATCTCCAAGTTTTGCTGAGCGTTTAATTGCTTTTGCGGCTGTTGAAGGAATTTTCTTTTCCGGGGCTTTCTGTTCAATCTATTGGTTGAAGAAAAGAGGATTGATGCCTGGATTAACCTTCTCCAACGAACTTATTTCCAGAGATGAAGGTATGCACTGTGATTTCGCAGTACACTTACACAACCACCACCTTGTCAACAAGGTGCCAAAAGAGCGCATTAGAGAAATTATCGTTAATGCACTCAACATTGAACGTGAATTTATCACCGAATCGCTACCTGTGAGTTTAATTGGTATGAATGCCAAATTGATGACTCAATACTTAGAGTTTGTTACCGACAGACTTTTAGTGGAACTCGGATGTGAAAAAGAATACGAATCGACCAACCCATTTGATTTTATGGATATGATTTCGCTTCAAGGGAAGACGAACTTCTTTGAAAAACGCGTGTCTGAATATCAAAAGGCAGGAGTTAAAATTCAAGATGACAAAGAGAATCAGAAAATTAGCTTTGATGCTGATTTTTAAGAACTAGCTTACTAGTAAAATAAAATAATCAAAACCGTCTTTGGTTCAACAACCAAAGCTTTTTTGGCTCTATATAATAGCAACCAACTAAACGACCAGACTTATGTATGTAGTAAAAAGAAACGGAAAGAAGCAACCGGTGATGTTTGACAAAATCACTGCGAGAATTAAACACCTCTGTTACGGGTTAAACGAACTCGTTGATCCACTCAAAGTAGCCCTTAGGGTAATTGAAGGTTTGTACGACGGTGTAACGACTTCTGAATTGGATAATCTCGCTGCTGAGGTTGCTGCAACGATGACAACTGCGCATCCTGATTATGCGAAATTAGCTGCCCGAATCTCTGTTTCGAACTTACACAAGAGCACCAAAAAATCGTTCTCTGAAACCATGGAGGATTTGTATACTTATGTCAATCCTAGAAATGGTAAATCAGCGGCACTGCTCTCGGAAGAAGTTTACAACGTAATTAAGGAAAATGCTGAGGAATTAGATGCAGCCATTATATACAACAGAGACTTCAACTACGACTATTTTGGTTTTAAAACCTTGGAGCGTTCCTATCTGATGAAACTCAATGGACTAATTGTCGAACGGCCACAACATATGTTGATGCGAGTTTCTGTCGGTATTCACTACGATGATATCAAGGCCGCGATTGAAACTTACAACTTGATGTCGAAAAAGTATTTTACACATGCAACTCCAACCCTTTTTAACTCTGGGACTCCAAAACCACAGATGTCATCTTGTTTCTTATTACAAATGAAAGATGACAGTATTGATGGAATTTACGACACTTTAAAGCAGACTGCTAAGATCTCCCAGTCAGCAGGAGGAATAGGTCTTTCTATCCACAATATCAGAGCAACCGGTTCTTATATTGCAGGAACTAATGGGACTTCTAATGGAATTGTTCCAATGCTAAAAGTATTTAACGATACGGCTCGTTATGTGGATCAAGGTGGAGGAAAACGCAAAGGAAGTTTTGCAGTTTACCTGGAGCCATGGCATGCGGATATATACGATTTCTTGGACCTTAAAAAGAATCATGGTAAGGAAGAAATGAGAGCTAGAGATTTGTTCTATGCGATGTGGATTTCTGATTTATTTATGAAGCGTGTAGAGGCTAATGAAGATTGGACCTTGATGTGTCCAAATGAGTGTCCTGGATTGTACGATACGCACTCAGAAGACTTTGAAGCTTTATATACCAAGTACGAGCAAGAAGGTAAAGGAAGAAGAACGGTTAAAGCAAGAGAATTATGGGAAAAAATTCTAGAATCTCAAATCGAGACAGGAACTCCTTATATGCTTTATAAAGATGCTGCGAACCGCAAATCCAATCAAAAGAACCTCGGAGTGATTCGCTCTTCAAACCTCTGTACAGAGATCATGGAGTACACGGCTGAGGATGAGGTTGCCGTTTGTAACTTAGCTTCGATAGCACTTCCAATGTTTGTTAAAAATGGGGAGTTTGATCACAAAGAACTGTTCAAAGTAACCAAGCGAGTTACTAAGAACCTCGACAAGGTCATCGATAGAAACTATTATCCAGTGATCGAGGCTGAAAACTCCAATATGAGACACCGTCCAATTGGATTGGGAGTACAAGGACTTGCAGATGCTTTTATTGCGCTTCGTTTGCCTTTTACTTCTGATGAAGCGAAACAACTGAACCAAGATATTTTTGAAACCCTTTATTACGCTGCACTTACTGCATCTAATGAAATCGCCCAAGAAAAAGGGGCATACTCTACTTTTAAGGGGTCTCCAATTTCTAAAGGTGAATTCCAACACAATATGTGGGGAATTAAGGATGAAGAATTATCAGGGAGATGGGATTGGAATAAACTCAGAAAAGCGATTGTCAAAAATGGTGTTCGAAACTCGCTTTTAGTAGCACCAATGCCAACAGCATCGACTTCTCAAATTCTTGGTAACAATGAATGTTTTGAACCTTATACTTCGAATATTTACACTAGACGTGTACTCTCTGGAGAGTTTATTGTTGTCAATAAACACTTGCTGGAAGACTTAGTGAATCTCGGTCTTTGGGATGAGAATATGAAGCAGGCCCTTATGCGTGCTAATGGTTCTGTTCAACACATCGACAATATTCCAGATGACATCAAAGAACTCTACAAAACAGTTTGGGAACTTTCGATGAAAGACATTATAGATATGTCGCGTCAAAGAGGATACTTTATCGATCAAAGTCAGTCGCTCAACTTGTTTATGGAGAACGCCAACTTTGCAAAGTTAACTTCAATGCATTTCTATGCATGGAAGAGTGGACTCAAGACAGGTATGTACTATTTGAGAACCAAATCTGCAGTTGATGCGATTAAGTTTACATTGGACAATACCAAGAAAAAGGAAGTACCGACGAGTGTAGCTGCAGAAGCAGAAGTAGAAGCTGCTACTCTTAATAAAAATGTAGCTCAAGCGATAAAGCCTGCAGTAGACCCAAAACAACAGAGCGTTGAAATGGAACCGATGAGTGCTGAAGAAATGAAGGCGTTAATCGCTCAAGCGAAGGCATCTCAAGGTGATGACGATTGTTTGATGTGTGGTTCATAACACATCGGATTACTATAATAATAGAAAAGCCTCCAATATGCATTGGAGGCTTTTTTTGATCCTAGTTAAGGGAATTGAATGGATTACAATAGTCCCTTTTGAACCTGCTCTGCTGCATAATTAGCAGCCCTGGCAGAAAAGGCCATATAGGTCAATGATGGATTGACACAGTTCGCGGAGGTCATAAAGGCTCCATCGGTCATAAATACATTCTTGCAAGCGTGTATTTGATTGTATTTATTGGTGACAGAGGTCTTAGGGTCGTGTCCCATTCTCGCAGTACCCATTTCGTGAATTCCAAGTCCGATACCGTGCTGGGATTCTCCATCATAGGTATAGATGTCTTTAGCTCCCATAGCTTCTAACATGGCAACGGCATCGTTTTTAATGTCTTCACGCATTTGATATTCATTGTCCGAGAACTTGGTGTAGAAGGTAATGGTAGGAAGCCCCCACTGATCTAAACGTTCGTAATCGAGTTCCATTCTATTGTTTGGATCTGGTAAGATTTCTCCAAAACCAGTCATACCTATATTCCATTCTCCTGGTTTTAAAATGGCATCTTTAAGTTCTTTTCCATAAGCTAATTCAGCAACTAAATTTTGCCAGTTTCCACGAGATGCACCTCCTTGATATCCAAATCCTCTTTTATAGGGACGTTGTTCTCCATTGAGATTTCTGTATCTGGGGATATAGAAGCCATTAGGTCTTCTTCCTTTGTAGTATTTATCGGTATAACCTTCAATACGGCCCCCTGCGCCTGACCCTAAATGATGATCCATGATATTTCTTCCGAGTTCTCCTGAGTCATTTCCGAGTCCATTAGGGAATCGCTCCGATTTAGAGTTCATTAGAATCGCTGCAGAGGCTATTGCAGAAGCATTTAAGAATACAACTTTAGCTGTGATGAATTCTTCTTCTTTGGATTCTTTATCGACAAATTTAACTCCAGAAGCTTTGCCTGTTTTTTCATCGTAAACTACCTCGGATACAATAGCATCAACTCTAAGGGTTAAATTACCAGTTTTAACGGCGGCTGGAAGGGTGGATGCTTGCGTAGAGAAATAGCCACCAAAGGGACATCCTCTGATGCATCTGTTTCTGAATTGACATCTAGTTCTTCCTTCAAAAGGTTTATCTGAGTTGATATGGGCAACCCTACCTGGGGTTACAAATCGATTTTCAAAAGTTGATTCTACCGCTTCTTGAAGCTTTTTTTCAACGATATTGAGTTCCATTGGAGGTTCAAATTTACCGTCAGGGAGCATCAAGTCAAAGCCTCTGTTTTCACCACTTACACCAATGTATTCTTCTACGTGATCATACCAAGGGGCTAAATCTTTATAACGAACAGGCCAATCAATAGCAATTCCCTCTCTTTTGTTAGCTTCAAAGTTAAAATCACTCCAGCGATAGGATTGTCGTCCCCACATAAGGGAACGTCCCCCTACGATATAGCCGTGAATCCAATCAAATCGATAGCCCTCAGGCTCGTTATATGGGTGATCGATATCATCTACAAAGTAGTGGTGATGTGGCGCTTTGATATTCCATGAAAATCGAAGCTGTTTGTGCTGTCTTTTTTTGACTTCCGTACTTACATCATCTCCATAGGGAAAGTCCCAAGGATCCATATGAGCAGTGTGATAATCCTTGATGTGTTCTATCATGGGCCCTCTTTCTAAGACTAAAGTTTTAAGCCCCTTTTCACAGAGTTCTTTAGCAGCCCAACCCCCACTGATACCACTTCCCACGACGATTGCATCGTAAGATTCAGATGGTTCGTTGTAATAATATTTTTGCATGTTTGTTTGTTTGGTTGTGATTTTAGCCTAAAAAGCCCCCATAGCGGAGGCTTTTATTGAATAGTTAGATGACTTGTAAAAGTAATCTACAATGACCAAGCCTTACCTCCAGTAAGTTCTTGAAGATCGCCTGTAGCGATATACTCTCCAGGAATTGAAAGATAAGCCAATACGTTTTCTCCAACGTATTCAGAATTTTTATAAGCGCTGATAGCCATACCTCTCATTTGAGAAGCAAATCCAGCAGCGGTTTTTAAATCACCTTCTAAAGCATCGGTATCACCTTTTAAAGTAGCAGCTAAAATAGCTTCAACATCTTCAGCGTTCAGTTTAGAAGCTGATGATTTACCACTTTTCTCAAGAGCAACCGCTACAAATGCAGCCATTCCTTTTTGAGCGTTTTCATGCTGATCCTCTGTTTGAGTTTCTGAAATGAATTTGTCGATAAACATCGGCACATTTACTTCCGAAGCAGAAGGAGTATCCGTTTTAGGTATAATTACATCAACCATTGTGGTTAATACTCCAAATTCGTCTTGTGAGAAAATAACTGCTTGATAACCAGTTGCAGCTTCTCCTTGACAGCTTTGTAATAAGCTGATGATCGTTGGAGTTGCTACGGCATAACCGAGGCCTAACCCCATATTTTTAAGTACGTCTCTTCTTTTCATTATAGTAGTCCTTTTTCGATTTGATCTGCTGCATAATTTGCAGCTCTTGCTGAAAATGCCATATAAGTCAACGATGGGTTAACACAGTTGGCCGATGTCATAAATGCTCCATCAGTCATAAATACGTTTTTACAAGCGTGAACTTGGTTGTATTTATTCGTTACCGATGTTTTAGGGTCATGTCCCATACGTGCGGTACCCATTTCGTGGATACCGAGTCCGATACCATGTTGACTTGGGTTGTCATAACCTCTTACGTTTTTAACGCCTGCAGCTTCTAAAATTTCAACGGCAGCGCTTTTCATCTCCTCACGCATCTTGTATTCGTTTTCTCTAAACTTAGTTGTAAAAGTAACCGTTGGAAGTCCCCATTGGTCTTTTTTGTCATAGTCGAGATACATGCGGTTTTCTGGGTGTGGAAGAATTTCTCCAAAACCTCCAATACCAATTGACCATTGTCCTGGTTTAAGGATGGCCTCTTTAAGGTCTTTACCGTATGCGTATTCAGCGATTAGGCTTTGGTAGTTGTTTCTCGAAGCACCTCCTTGATAACCGAACCCTCTTAAATAAGAACGTTTTTTCTTGTCTCCAGGAAGGTTTTGGAATTGAGGGATGTAGATTCCACTAGGACGTCTACCTTTGTAGTATTCATCTTCGTAGCCTTCGATTGTTCCACCAGCACCAACACCTAAGTGGTGGTCCATGATATTTCTACCTAATTGATCAGAGTCATTTCCAAGTCCGTTCGGGAAACGTTCTGATTTAGAATTTAAGAGAATGGCAGTAGAGGCAATTGCAGAAGCACACAAGAATACAACTTTAGCTTCATAAACGATTTCTTCTTTGGTTTCTCTATCAATAATTTTAACTCCTGAGGCTTTTCCAGTTTTCTCATCATAGAGGACTTCTGAAACGATTGAGTCAACTCTCAAGGTAAGATTTCCAGTTTTTACTGCAGCAGGAAGGGTAGAAGATTGAGATGAGAAGTATCCTCCGAATGGACAACCTCTCATACAGCGGTTTCTAAACTGACACTTCGTTCTTCCTTCAAATTGTTTATCTCCAGTAATATGAGCGGTTCTACCAGCAGTGATGGTGATCCCTAATTGTTCCATGGCAGCGGCTCTCAAAGCTTTTTCAGGACTGTTGAGCTCCATCATTGGCAAGAACTTACTGTCAGGCAATTGTTCTAAACCTAAAGCTTCACCAGATACTCCGATGTGCTCTTCTACCTTGGTGTACCAAGGCTCAATGTCTTTATAACGAACAGGCCAATCGACTCCGACACCATCTTTTTTGTTGGCTTCAAAGGCGATATCAGACCAGCGATAGGATTGACGCCCCCACATAATCGAACGACCCCCTACGTGATAACCACGCATCCAGTCAAAACGACATCCTTCTTCTTCGTTGTAAGGATGGTCAATATCATCCACAAAGAAATGGGAGTGATAGCGACTTATGGTATACCCGGTACGTGCTTGTTTGTGCTGTCTTGCGCGTTGTTCTTGGGTTGGAGTACCGTTGTTTTCGATATCCCAAGGATCCATGTGTGCAGTGGTATAGTCTTCAATGTGCTTGATCATGCGTCCGCGTTCCAAGAGAAGAGTCTTCAACCCTCTTTCGCAGAGCTCCTTTGTAGCCCATCCACCGCTAATCCCAGATCCAACGACAATAGCGTCAAAGGAACTTTGATTTTCGTTGTAATAAAACTTGCTCATTTGTTATAAGTATTAGTAGGTTTAATTGTAATAGGAGGCTAAATATAAAATTTTTTTTTATACTTTAGAATTTCTAGGACAATATTAATGCGTATTTAATACACATAATTCAAAAATTACAATATATTAGACAAAAAATTTAAGAATCACAAACTAACAAACATGAAAAACACTAAGCAAATCCTCTCTAAAACTGCAGCACTATTTTTACTTGGAATGGTTGTCGTATCTTCTTTTTCTTGTAAAAATACCAGCGAGAAAAAATCAGAAACAGTTACCGAAGTTGCTCAGGCAGCTGAGTTGAAATTATCACTGGCACAGTGGTCGATTCACCGAATGATTTTTGAAGAAAATGTGGACCCCTATACCTTTGCTCAAAAGGCTCACGACTGGGGATTTGAAGGTTTGGAATACGTCAGTGCCTTATATTACAATGAATTAGGAGCTGCAAATTTCTCGAAAGAAGCGATGGATCACTTTGTTAAACGTTCCAATGAAGAGGCCAAAAAGTACGGAATGACCAATGTACTTATTATGATTGATGGACAAGGAAACCTAGCAACTACCGATGCTCAGGAGCGCAAATCGGCGGTTGAAAATCACTACAAATGGGTTGATGCAGCTGCTCAAATGGGCTGTCACTCCATTCGTGTAAATTTATCGGGCTCAACTGATCTAGAGGTCTGGACTCCTGCAGCTGTTGATGGTTTGACGCAGTTAGGAACCTATGCCGCTGAAAAAAACATCAATATTATTGTTGAAAATCACGGAGGTCTCTCCTCTAACGCTGATTACTTAACAGCGGTAATGGCACAAGTAAATATGGACAATGTAGGGACACTTCCTGATTTTGGAAATTTCTGTATTCGCAGAAATGATCCTGCTGACTATGGTTCTGGATGTGCAGAAGAGTACGATCGCTATGATGGTGTTGAAAAGTTAATGAAGTACGCTAAAGCTGTCAGTGCAAAATCACATGACTTTAATGAGGCTGGTGATGAAATTCACTCGGACTACTACCGCATTATGAAATCAGTTGTAGACGCTGGTTATACTGGTTTTGTGGGAGTAGAGTACGAAGGAAATGTTCACTCTGAAGAAGAAGGAATCCTCTTGACACGTGATTTACTTAAAAAGATAATTGATTAATTCTAGTTCAATGAATTTAAAGATTAAAGTTCAGCTCTCACTGATGATGTTTCTAGAATTCTTTATCTGGGGAGGCTGGTTTGTATCTTTGGGAACTTTTTTGGTAAAAAACCTCAATGCGAGTGGAGCTGAATCAGCATTGGTATTTTCGACTCAATCATGGGGAGCCATTATTGCACCCTTTATTATTGGACTCATCGCTGATCGCTATTTTAATGCTGAGCGAATCCTTGGGGTCTTACACTTAATTGGAGCCTTTTTGATGTACCTCATGTACGGGGCTGAATCAATTGATTTGTTCTTCCCATATGTTTTGGGTTATATGATTATCTATATGCCTACTTTAGCTCTAGTGAATTCGATTTCATTTAATCAAATGAAAGATCCCGCTAAAGAATTTTCACCCATACGAGTATTGGGAACCATTGGATGGATTGTCGCAGGACTGATTATAAGCTGGTTGGGATGGGATTCAGAAGCTAATGCGAATGCTGGAATGCTAAAAAACACCTTCCTAATGGTAGGGATCGCCTCTGCATTTTTAGGGGTGTTTAGCTTTAGTCTTCCCAAAACACCACCAAAACCCTCAAAGGGAAAACAATCCATAGGAGACATACTCGGATTGAATGCTTTAAAACTATTGAGAGATCGAAACTTCGCAATGTTTTTTATCGCTTCGATCTTAATTTGTATTCCACTTGCATTTTACTATCAGTATACCCATCCATTCATACACGATTCAGGACTGACAAACCCCACTGGAAAAATGGCTATTGGTCAGATGTCAGAGGTGCTTTTTATGCTCTTACTTCCCTTCTTTTTTAAACGTTTTGGATTTAAAAAAACTATCTTAGCAGGAATGCTAGCGTGGACCATTCGTTATTTCTTATTTGCTTATGGAAATGGAGGAGAATTGGCATTTATGCTCATTACAGGAATTGCACTTCACGGTATTTGTTATGACTTTTTCTTTGTGTCAGGACAAATCTATACCGACACTAAGGCAGGATCGAAGATTAAATCGGCCGCACAGGGATTGATCACCTTGGCGACTTATGGAGTTGGGATGTTAATAGGATTTTGGGTCGCAGGTAAAATCTATGATGCTAATTTGATCGATGGATTATATGACTGGAAAACCATTTGGATGGTTCCTTCGGTTTTTGCACTAGGGGTCTTTGTCCTTTTTGCACTATTTTTTAAAAATGAGAAAATTGAATATAAAGCTTAAATAATTAAACTATGCAGAAGATTAAACTAGGAATTTTAGGAGGTGGAGGAGATTCACTCATCGGAGTTTTACACCGAGTGGCCTCTTTTATCAATGACAATTATGAATTAACCGGAGCCGTGTTTAATCCTAATTGGGAAGAAAATATCGGTTTTGCAGAAGAACTTGGAATTCCAACAAATAGAATATACAAGGATTTTGATACCTTGATCGAAGAAGAGTTAAAACTTCCAAAGGAAGAACGAATTCAAGTGTGTTCTGTTTTAACTCCTAACTTTTTACATTTCCCGATGGCTAAAAAGTTGATGGAAAATGGATTTCATGTCATCTGTGAGAAACCGATGACGAACACCTATGAAGAAGCTAAAATCTTGGCAAATCTACAACGTGAAAAAGGAGTTGTATTTGGGCTTACTCACACCTATACGGGCTACCCTATGGTTCGTCAAATGCGTCATATGATTGCCAATGGAGAATTGGGTAAAATTCAAAAGGTTGATGTGCGTTATTATCAAGGATGGATCAATCCAATTATTCACGATAAAGAAAAACGTTCTTCAATTTGGAGATTGGATCCAGAAAAAGCCGGTATTTCTTGTTGTATGGGAGATATTGGTACACACGCCTTTAATATGGTAGAGTACACTACAGGATTACGTGTAGAAAAATTGCTCGCAGACTTAAATTACCTCTATGAGGATAATCAAATGGATATCGATGGAAACATCATTCTTCATATTGAAGGAGGAGTTCGTGGAATTCTTCGATCTAGTCAAATTGCTACTGGTGAAGAAAACGGATTGGCCATTGCTATTTACGGATCTAAAAAGGCCTTGAAATGGGAACAAGAAAATCCAAATTTTTTAAAGGTGCTGTCTGATTCAGAGCCAATGCAACTATACAAACCAGGTCACGCTTATCTGTCTGAATTATCATTGGATGGAACTAAGTTGCCTCCAGGACACCCTGAAGGAATATTTGATTCGATGGCTAATATCTACCTAGGAGTAGCTCGTGCCATCAGAAATCAAAATCCGAGATCTGGTGAGTATCCAACAGTTATTGATGGAGTTCGCGGATTGAACTTTATTGAGAGCGCTGTAAAGTCTCAAAAAGATGGAAATGTTTGGGTTGAATTAGATAAACAAGATTAAGATGAAAACAATTAAAGGACCTGCGGTATTTTTAGCACAGTTTGTAGATAGTAAGGCCCCTTTTAACACGCTGGAAGGGATGTGTCAATGGGCTGCTGATTTAGGTTATAAAGGAATTCAGATTCCCACTTGGGAATCCTTTTTAATCGATTTAGACAAAGCTGCTGCATCCAAAGATTACTGTGATGAGCTCAAGGGAACGATCAATTCGTATGGATTGGAGATTACCGAACTCTCTACACACCTTCAAGGACAACTCGTTGCTGTTCATCCAGCTTATGATTCGATGTTTGATGCCTTTGCACCTGATGCAGTTAAAAACAATCCAAAGGCGAGAACCAAGTGGGCTATTGAAACCGTTAAAAAAGCGGCGACTGCAAGTAAACATTTGGGATTGAACGCACATGCAACGTTCTCGGGATCATTGCTTTGGCATACCATGCACCCTTGGCCTCAACGTCCTGCAGGGCTTGTGGAGATGGGATTTGAAGAATTGGCAAAGAGATGGATGCCGATTTTAAATCACTTCGACGAACAAGGAGTGGATGTGTGTTATGAGGTACACCCAGGAGAAGACATTCACGATGGTGATACCTTTGAGCGCTTTTTAGCTGCTACTGGAAATCACAAGAGAGTAAATATTCTTTATGACCCATCGCATTTTGTTTTGCAACAATTGGACTATATCGAGTATATCGATCACTATCACGAGTTTATAAAAGCATTCCACGTCAAGGATTCTGAATTTAATCCAACAGGAAAGAAAGGGGCATTTGGAGGTTATAATGATTGGGGTAACAGAGCAGGTCGTTATCGCTCCTTGGGAGACGGTCAAATTGACTTTAAAACCATCTTCTCGAAACTGACTCAATACGGTTGTGATGTATGGGCTGTGATGGAATGGGAGTGCTGTATTAAATCTCCAGAACAAGGTGCTCGTGAAGGAGCAAAATTTATTCAGGATCACATTATCGAGGCAACTCAGAAGACTTTCGATGACTTTGCGGGTAAAGCAACTGATAAAGACGAACTCAAAAGCATATTAGGTATAAACGATTCATTATGAAACAACTTGTATTCGCTACAGCTCTAGTTTTTTTACTGGGTTCTTGTAAGCAACAAACAGAAAAAAAAGAAGCAACAACGCAACTTCCGCAGGAGGCCTCCTACGTTTCCTTATTTGATGGAGTGTCTTTTAACGGATGGCATTCTTATTTGGGAGGGGACCAATTAAACGGTTGGACTATTGAAGATGGAGCCATGGTTTTTGACCCTGCTCTAAGAACAGAAGAGCGTTCTTCAAACTTAGTCAGTGATGCGGAGTTTACTAATTTTGAACTGGTATTGGAATGGAAGATAGCTGAGGGTGGAAATTCAGGAATTATGTGGGCTGTTGTAGAGGATCAGAAGTATTCTCAGCCTTATTTAACTGGACCAGAAATTCAGGTTTTAGACGACGCGAAACACCCAGATTCTTTTGTAGGAGAAGGGACTCATAAAGCTGGAGCACTTTACGATATGATTGCTCCTCGACAAGCAGTAAAACCTGCGATGGAATGGAACCACTGTGTGATTCGAATCAACCACCACACCAATATTGGAACGGTACGACTCAACGGAATTAATGTGGTGAGTTTCCCAGTACACGGTCCAGAGTGGGACGAGATGGTTTCTAAATCTAAATTTGCTGATTGGGAAGCTTTTGGAGTTTCTAGAACTGGTAAAATTGCACTTCAAGATCACGGAGACAAGGTGTGGTTTCGCAAGATCCAAATCAAATCACTCGACTGATGAGAAATTGGGTGTACCTGCTTAGTGTATTCCTTGTGATCAGTTCCTGTAGTTCTACTCCGGATGGATTTGAACCGCTGTTTAATGGTGAGGATCTCGAGGGATGGCATGTCTATGGTGGACATAAGAATTTTAACGGATGGACGGTCAGTGATGGGGTTTTGTTATACGATCCACAACTTCGAACCGAATCGATCAGTGCGAGTTTGACTACAGATGAGCAGTTTACTGATTTTGAGTTATCGATGGATTGGATGATTGATGCACTAGGTAATTCAGGAGTGATGTGGGGAGTTCTTGATGATGGAACCCACGATCACCCCTACCGAACAGGTCCTGAAATTCAAATCCTAGACGATACTTGGACGGACTATATCCAGCAAAGAGGAGACATCAATAGAGCAGGTGCCTTGTACAATTTAATGCCCCCCTCAAAGGTGGTTGCCAAGGGTCCTAACGAGTGGAACCATTTTCTTTTGCACGTAGATCAAACCAATCAAGTTGGCTTTTTGGATTTTAACGGAGAGCGCGTTTTGGAATTTTCACCTGGATCAGACGAGTGGTTATCCATGATTCTCAGTTCAAATTTTAGAAATTGGCACTCTTTTGCAGCCTATAAAACAGGTCATATATCACTTCAAGAACACGGCTCTAAAGTGGCCTTTAAAAATATGTATATCAAACGATTAAACGAATAAGATGAAAAAATCGACACTAGCCTTATTGCTAATCCTTTTTGTATCAATGGGTGCATTTGCCCAACAAGAGGAACCGACAAAGCCAGAAGCCACTGAATTTTACGAACCTGTACCTCCTGTGGTAACCCCTGGGAAAAACGGTTCTGCTCCATCGGACGCGATCGTCTTATTTGATGGCTCCAATTTAGATGCTTGGGAATCTACTAGAGAAGAAGGAGGAGCTGCACCCTGGATCATCAATAAAGATGGTTCGATGACCGTTGCTAATAGAACTGGAGATATTCGTACCAAAGAATCCTTTGGAGATGTTCAATTGCATATTGAATGGAGATCGCCTAAGAAAGTAATGGGGTCGAATCAATCTCGAGCGAATTCAGGAATCTTCTTACAAGAGCGCTATGAGGTTCAAGTATTGGATAACAATGATAATCCAACCTATGTCAATGGACAGGTAGGATCGATTTACAAACAAGCCATTCCTCTAGCGATGGCATCAGTGCCAACAGGAGAGTGGAATAGCTACGATATCATCTATCACGCTCCGAAGTTTGACGCTTTGGGAAGAGTGACCCAAAAAGGAACGATCACCGTTTTGCACAATGGCGTTTTAATTCAAGATCATCACCAGATTCTCGGAACAACGGAATATATTGGATGGCCTAAGAACATCCGACACTCAAAAGCACCACTTCGCTTGCAAGATCACGGAGATAATTCAAGAGTGAGCTACCGAAATATTTGGATCAGAGAACTCTAAAAAGGTTTCATCGCTTCTTTGTATCTTTGCTTTGTAAAAAATAAAGCATGATCAAATCCATGACCGCTTATGGCAAGTGTACGATTCAAATTGCCGATAAGAAAATTACGATTGAAATCAGATCCCTTAACTCAAAGGGGTTAGATCTCAATATGAGAGCTCCTTCTGCCTATAAAGCTCACGAATTGAGTTTTAGAAAAAAAATTGCTTCGGCAGTAGAACGAGGAAAGATTGACTTAAGCCTCTATATAGAAAAAACAGGTGTTGACACTATAAGTAAGATCAATACCCCGGTGATTCAAGCCTATATGGAGGAGCTTAAAAACATCACCAATATCAGTGGAGAAAAAGCTTTGGAACTAGCCATGCGATTACCTGAATCCCTTTCGAGCTCTAAAGAAGAAATAGAAGACGAAGAATTCCATCAAATCAATTCTGGAATCGATCAGGCTTTAGCGGCTTTTAACACCTTTAGAGAAGAAGAAGGTGCAGCCCTAACTGAGGATTTTAATCAGCGTATCGCTTCCATCAAATCACTTTTAGAAGAGGCGACGTCGATTGACGTGGATCGTATCGCTGGTATTCGAACGCGACTGGAGAAGGCCGTTGCTGACCTCAAAGAAAATATCGATCAGAATCGATTTGAGCAGGAACTTATTTTTTATTTAGAAAAATACGACATCACTGAAGAAAAGGTCCGCTTGTCAAATCATTTAGACTACTTTATTCAAACGATGAAAGCCGAATCAACAGGAAAAAAACTCGGTTTTATCGCTCAGGAAATTGGAAGAGAAATCAATACCATGGGATCCAAGGCAAATAACGCATCTCTTCAAAAAATCGTCGTTCAAATGAAAGATGAACTCGAAAAAATAAAAGAACAACTCTTAAACGTACTCTAATGGATTTTAAGGGGAAACTCTTTGTGTTTTCAGCACCATCTGGAAGTGGTAAATCGACGATTGTAAATCATTTACTTTCGATTGATGAACTCAATTTAGCCTTTTCCATCTCAGCCACTTCAAGGGCTCCTAGAGGAGAAGAAAAAGACGGTGAGCACTATTACTTTATGAGTGCTGATGCGTTTAAATCGCATATTGAAAAAGATCATTTTTTAGAATGGGAAGAGGTCTACCAAAACAACTTTTACGGCACCTTAAAATCGGAGGTAGCGCGTATTTGGAAGATGGGGAAACACGTGGTTTTTGATATCGATGTCATTGGAGGACTCAATATAAAAAAACAGTTTCCAGAGCAAACCCTGTCGATTTTCATCATGCCTCCTTCTGTAGAGGAACTCAGAAATCGATTGGTAAAACGATCTACTGAGTCTGCTGAGAAAATTGAAATGAGAGTTGCAAAAGCAACTAAAGAATTAGAAAGTGCTTCCTCATTTGATGTGGTCATTACTAATGATGATTTGGACAAAGCCCTCTTGGAAGCAGAGCAGACTGTGGCGAATTTCATTCAATCCTAAAATGAAAAAAGTAGGACTTTTTTTTGGGAGCTTTAACCCCATCCATATGGGGCATTTGATCTTGGCTAATTATATGTTGGAGTTTACCGATACAGAAGAGCTTTGGTTTGTAATTACCCCTGTGAGTCCCTTTAAGCAAAATGAGAAGCTACTCGACAACAACACTCGTTATCAATTAATATACGAGGCAATTCAAGATTATCCTTCCATGAAAGCCTCTAAGGTAGAATTCGATTTAGAGCTGCCCAATTACACCATCAATACGCTTGCTGTTTTAGAAGAACACTATCCCGATCACACTTTTTCACTCATCATGGGGTCGGACAATCTTCAGCACTTTCACAAGTGGAAAAACGCTGAACTTATTTTAGACCGCTATCCGCTTTTAGTCTATCCAAGGGCTCATTCCAGTGAGGTTCCAGAACCCTATAAAAAATTAAAGAGCGTTCAATTGCTTCAGGCCCCCATTGTTGAAATTTCTGCCAGTTTTATTCGAAAAGCGATCAAAGAGCAAAAGGATATTAGAGCCTTTCTTCCTCCCCAAGTATGGGAGTATATCGATCAGATGAATTTGTTTAAATAATCGGGATTTCTCACTTAAAAAATATAAATTTATCCCATGATGCAATGGGATGAATTACTCTCTTTAAAAAGACAGGGAGACCGCAACAAACGAATTAGAATTGAGCAGGATGAAACCCGATTGGGGTTTGAAGTCGACTATGACCGTATTTTATTTTCTGCACCATTTCGATCATTACAAGACAAAACTCAGGTGGTTCCAGTTTCGGATACCGATTTTGTTCATACAAGACTCACACATAGTTTAGAAGTGTCAGTGGTAGGGAGATCGCTAGGAAGAATGGTGGGGGTAGCTCTTTTGGAAAAACACCCCCATTTAAAAAGTGTCGAAGGCTATTCCTTTAACGATTTTGGTGCGATTGTAGCTGCAGCAGCACTCGCTCACGATATTGGAAATCCTCCATTTGGTCACTCTGGTGAAAAGGCGATTGGAGATTTCTTTTCCAACGGGAAAGGCAAGAAGTACCAAGAGGTTTTAAGCGCAATACATTATCAAGAATTAATCGATTTTGAAGGGAATGCCAATGGGTTTAGAATTCTAAACGCAAACAGGGCTGGAGTTCCTGGAGGTCTTCGTTTGAGTTATGCTACCTTAGGAGCATTTACTAAGTATCCCAAAGGGGCACTCCCCAAAAAACCGACTCAGCATATTGCCGATAAAAAGTATGGTGTCTTTTCAACAGATCGTCCATTGTTTGACGATGTGGCATCTGAACTCGGTTTAATCAAATACGACCAAGGGCGTTATGCCAGACATCCACTTGCGTTCTTAGTGGAGGCCGCTGATGATATTTGTTATACCATTATCGATTTTGAAGATGGTATCAATTTGGGATTGATCCCAGAAGATTTTGCATTGGAGTATTTGATCAAACTCGTCAAGGATCGTATCGATGTCAAAAAATACCATGCCATGACCCATCAGGAGGATCGTTTGAGTTATCTAAGAGCGGTAGCCATTGGTAGTCTTATACAAGATGCTTCCCGAATCTTTATGGAACACGAGGATCAGATCCTCAAAGGGAATTTTGATTGTTCCTTATTGGACAAAAGCAAGTACAAGGCTCAAATTGAGGACATCATTAGCCTGAGTGTTCAAAAGGTGTACCGTTCCAAAGAGGTTATCGAAAAAGAGATTTCAGGTTATCGTATTATAGCGGATCTCTTGGAAGTTTTTAGCGATGCGTTGATTCGAAAATCCCATGGAGAGGAAACAGCATACGATCGTTTGGCCATTGAGTTAATGCCTTCAACCTACACGCAGTCAAAGGAATCGGTTGATCACATTTTAATGGACTGTGCTTGTTTTGTAGCAAGTCTCTCCGATAGAGCTGCGATCTTATTGCACTCTAAGATTTCTGGGAAGATTGATTAAAAGGCATAGACAACCCCTACTCCTAAGAGTTGTTTGAACTGAATTTTAGCGGATCCTGGATCGGTGATGATTCCGTCTTCGTTTTTAACTTGATCAAATTTGATATCGTCATCGTAAATAATATGAGTTCCAATAGAACTGGTGATGTGTTCATTGACTTTAAAATGAAAGTCTAAGGACCAATCGATATCCATATTTCCAAAGCTTTTAAGGTAGTCCATATAGAGTGCTAAATTGGATTTCATCAGCACATTTTCTCCAAGTTCTCGCTCGTATTTATTAGTTGCGAGAAAACCGAGTTCCATATAGACTTTTTCTCCAAGAGTCAGTAAATTACCATCCTTGTCATAGGTCGCTTCTTGAACTCCAAAAGCACCCTGATTGGCGAGCTCTTGATCCATGACAAAAGTGGCTTTTTGAGTTAGAGGAGAGATATAAATATTAACTTTCTTAGCCTCGTCAATATAGGAAGTACCGACCCCTAAAAACAGGTATCCAGGTGCCATCAATCTCGATATGGGATTGGATCGATCGGGGTACTTATAACCGTTGGCAAACTGAGTGTTAAAATTTAATTTCCCTGAATAATACCACTTGCTGATCGTATCAGAGCGATAGCCAAAGGTGGAACTCAGTCGGATTTGATCGTCTGTTTTTCGAACCGCTCTACCTTCTTGAGCATTGAGACCGTATCGGAGATCTAAAGAGTTGTCCCAGGTGATGTATCGAAATTTGTAATTGCGCTCAAAATAAACTGAAGCAATTGCAGATACTGAATTGTCCCCTCCTGCATTCCAATTGACAAAGGCTACTTCGCTAAAGTTTAATCCAAATCGATTTTTATTGCTCCAAAAAGAGGGCATTTTAAAGGATTTAAATCGTTCTTTTAAGGTCGTTGCAGAATCTAAGACGACCAAGGTATCTTTGATTCTCAAATGAGCAATGGATGCAGCTTTTTGTTGTTGCGTTCGAATGACAATGGTATCAACCACCTTAGGTTTTTCTTGTTCTTGAGCATTGCTACCCATGAGTCCAATTAGAAAAAAGAGGGTTCGGAAAAGGTTTTTCATGATTGGTTTAATAGGTCTTTTAAATTGTTGTAGTCGAGTCCGACATCTTGTTGTTGTTCCAGAGGGCTTCCCTGTTCTATGAATCGATCAGGAACCCCCAAATGAATTACTTCTTTGCAAATACCTTGCCGAACTAAAGAAGCAGCAACAGCTTCACCAAATCCTCCTGTGATCGCACCGTCTTCCAAAGTAATGATCTTTTTAAATTGCTTTCCAATTTTCCCAATGAGCGCTTCATCCAAGGGTTTGATAAATGCAAAGTGATAATGAGCAACTCTTGAGGGATGTTCTAGTTCTTCAATCGCTTTTGAAACGTTATGAGCACTGATTCCTGTACTTATCAGTGCGATAGTTGTACCTTCTTTGAGGCAACTTCCTTTGCCGAGTTCAAGTGGTTTGACTTCTTTGTTCCAATTCATTTGAAACACGTTTCCTCTAGGGTAACGAATGGCAAAAGGACCTCCTTTGTGCAAGCGAGCGGTATGCATTAAATCACGAAGTTCATTGGAGTCTTTTGGTGCAGCAATAATTAGATTTGGAATGGGGCGAAGCAAGGCGATATCGAATACTCCTTGATGTGTGGCTCCATCATTACCCACCAATCCTGCTCGATCAATACAGAGTATAACGGCTAATTTCTGAAGGGCAATATCGTGTATCAATTGATCGATAGCTCTTTGTAAAAAGGTGGAATAGATCACACAATAAGGGGTATTTCCCTTGGTGCTCATTCCGCCAGCTAAGGTTAAAGCGTGTTGTTCGGCAATTCCGACATCGATGACGCGATCTGGAAATTTTTTCATCAGAGGAGCGAGTCCACTTCCTGTAGTCATGGCAGGTGAGAGCGCGACGATGTCTTTGTATTGTCCCATGAGCTCTTCAAGTGTTTTTCCAACAACCTCTTGAAACTTTTCTGTTGTAGAAGGTTTTTTATGAATGTGTCCTGTTTCACGATCAAAGGTGCCCGGGGCGTGATAGGTAATCTGATCTAATTCTGCAGCAGCCAATCCTTTGCCTTTGAGTGTTTTGATGTGGAGTACGCGAGGTCCTTTTTGACCTTTGATGTCCTCTAATGCACTTAAAAGAGCGCTTATGTTGTGACCATCAATTGGGCCACTATAGCTAAATCCAAGAGCTTTAAAGAGGTTGTTTTGAGAGGAACTTAATTCTTCAAAATGATTTTTCAGGGCACCAACACTCGGGTCAATTCCCATATGATTATCATTGAGAATGATGATGAGGTTAGCGTTGGTTGCCCCTGCGTGATTAAGTCCTTCAAAGGCCATTCCGCTGGCAATAGCAGCATCACCCACCACAGCGATATGGTGGTGGTTGCTTTCGGAATCTGCTAGTGCCATTCCCAGTGCAGCTGAAATAGCGGTGGAACTATGGCCGGTTCCAAAACTGTCGTAGACACTCTCTTCGCGTTTTGGGAATCCACTGATTCCACCCCACTGTCGATTCGTATGAAAAGCCTCTTTTCTGCCTGTTAAAATTTTATGACTATAGGCTTGATGTCCTACATCCCATATAAGAGAATCCTGGGGAGTTTTAAAGATATAGTGAAGTGCTACTGTGAGTTCAACAGTTCCAAGACTCGCACCCAAATGCCCAGCTTTCACCGATAACGAATGGATAATAAAAGTTCTAAGTTCCTGAGAAACTAATTCTAATTGTTCCTTGGGAAGCTTCCTTAAATCAGCTGGAAACTTTATGTGATCGAGTAACTTCATCGCTGTGTAAAATTACATTAAATAAAAGAAATCACACTTCACACACCTTTAATTTAAAAGTGTATTTCTACAGATTTTTTATTTTTGTAATTTAGAATCAAGTTTCAAAGAAATGAAGTACTCCAATCTATTATTCAATTATATCGGATTTTTATTAATGGTTTTGACGGTTTCTTGTTCCAAACAAGAAACGCCTCCCGTGGATATTCCAGAAGAAGAGCTAGAAGAAGAACAATTGAGTTCATGCGTGACCTATTCTACAGCTAATCAAGATGATTTGTACACTTATTGGGAATTGTTTGTAGCTGACGTATTGTGTTCTAGAGGGGGTCCAGATTATTCTCAATTAAATACGACTGTTAGTTTGGCATTCATCGTCCCCTCTGAAGCAGAAATCACTTCAGGGGTCACACCAGATCACGCAGGTTATTCCACCTATTCAGGTTATTGCAATAGTTCGCAAGTAAATATCAGAGTTATCAAAGACTATTGGGATGATTATACCGAAGTCCAACGTTTGTGGTTGATGTATCACGAGTTTGGACATGATGTATACAAATATGAGCACTCTACTGATCGAGCGGATATCATGTATCCTTCAGTTCCGAGAAGTGATGTGAAGCTCAATGATTTTATCAAAGCTAAAGATAAATTCTTAAGTCGAAATTTTGTGGGAGTCAGCTACATCCAATGTCCCAACTAACAGTTGCAATTGGGGCCACAATTCTTATTGTTTTTTTTATTTTTAAACAGGTATTTTCTAAGTAGAAAATAAACAGCTACACCTAATATAAGATAGGTTAAAAAGTTTTGAATGTGTTCCATTACAGCAATACTTGAAAGGTGATCAGCGCTACGATATAAGCCAGGGAACTCATAAATACAAGTTGTGCGAGTGGCCACTTCCATGAGTTTGTTTCTCTTTTTACCACCGCTAGGGTACTCATGCACTGCATGGCAAAGGCGTAAAATAACAGCAGTGAAACTCCAGATGCAAAGGTGTATACCTTTTCACCCGTAAGGGGGTTTACTTCATTATTGAGGCGGTTTTTAATGGTATTTTCCTCATCGTTTCCAACGGAATAAATCGTAGCTAAGGTTCCAACAAATACTTCTCGAGCAGCAAAGGAAGTCAGAACGGCAATTCCAATTTTCCAATCGAATCCCAGTGGTTTTACAACAGGAGCAATGGCTTTACCTAAAAGCCCCATATAGGAGTTCTCTAATTTGTAACTGGCGATTTCTTGTTGAAGGGCTTTGCGTTCTAAATCCAATTTAAAGTCCATAAAATCAGCAAGATCTTCTACGTTTTTGGACGGGTTAGTTTGAGTATAGGCCTCGAGTTCACTTTGAATCATTTCTTGATTAAAGTTTGATAAGCCCGTTGTTGCTACTCGCTCTTTAACAATGGATTCAGCATTGTTAAAATCATTGTTAAAGCCATAGGATCCTAAAAACCACAATACGATAGAGATGGCTAAAATGATTTTACCAGCTCCAAAAACAAAGCTTTTTGTTTTTTCAATCACTGTGATGGCTACATTCTTTAACAAAGGAAGTTTGTAGCTCGGCATCTCAGTAGCAAAAAAACTTCTGTTTTTTACCTTGACAAATTTATTGAGAATAGCAGCCGATAATAGCGCGCTTAAAAAACCAATACTATAAAGTAACATCAGTGTTAATGCCTGATAACTCAATCCAAAAATGAATCCTTGAGGAATGACAATCGAGATGATGATCAAATAAACAGGTAGTCGAGCAGAACAGGTTGTAAAGGGAACGACTAAAATGGTCAATAGACGTTCTTTCCAATCTTCAATAGTTCGAGTTGCCATCACCGCTGGAATGGCACAGGCAGTTCCAGAAATTAAGGGGACCACACTTTTTCCACTGAGCCCAAATGGTCTCATGAGACGATCGGTTAAGAATACCACTCTTGACATATAACCGGATTCTTCCAACAGTGAAATAAAGAGGAATAAAAATGCAATTTGAGGAATAAATATGGCAATTCCTCCGATTCCAGAAATGGCACCCTCTGCAATAAGGTTGGTTAAGGAACCTGGCGGTAAGACCTCTTTAACCCATGAAGAAACAAAAGCAAAAAATTCGTCAATCGCATCCATTGGAATGGAGCTCCAGGTGTAAATTGCTTGAAAGATGGTATTCAGTATAATGAAAAAGAACACATATCCAAAGATCTTGTGGGTAAGTATGCGATCAATAGCTGCCGTAAATCCCTTAGCAGAACTCCTATCGACCTTGTGAGTATCTTTTAAGGCTTCATTGATGAGTTGGTATCTTAAAATCGTTTCTCTGTGCTGAAGTCTTTTTAATTCAGAGGCACTCTTGGTTTCAAAACTGTTTTTAGCCGTTTCATAGGTCTTGTCCAGAGGTGTAAAATTCACATCTTGAGTGATAACAATCCACAATTTGTATAAATCCTCTGAAGGATAAGTTTTTGACAATTTTTCAAAGTAGGGTGGATCGATGCGTTTCACGTCCAAAAGTCCTTTGTTTGAAAGACTCTCGTGATTGATGATCAAATTCTTTAAGTGTTGGATCCCTTCTCCCTTACGAGCACTAACCAGCGCAATCTTCGTATCGAGATTCTTTTCCAACACTTCGATATTGAGTTTAATCCCCTTTTTAGTCATCTGGTCTGCCATATTGATGACTAGAATACTGGGAATCTTTAAATCCTTCACCTGAGAAAACAACAATAGGTTTCTCTTGAGGTTTTCAACATCGGTAATGACAACAACGACATCTGGGTAATCCTTATCTTTTTTGTTGAGTAACAGTTCTACAGCTACGGATTCATCTAGGGAAGTTGAATTCAGAGAATAGGTCCCAGGTAGATCGATAATATGAGCCTTTAAATAACGGGTAAGCTTACAAATTCCCTCTTTCTTTTCAACGGTAATACCAGGATAGTTTCCCACTTTTTGGTTCAATCCAGTCAATTGGTTAAAGACGGATGTTTTTCCAGTGTTGGGGTTTCCAATAAGCGCTACGTTGATACTTTTGGCCATAATTAACTGACTTCTAAAACAATTTTTTTAGCCATTTCTTTGCGAATAGCCATATGAGTCCCATTGAGGTTAATATAGATAGGATCATTAAATGGAGCAATTTGTACAACCTCTATTTCATTACCAGGGAGACAGCCTAACTCCAATAGCTTGATTGGAATAAACTCGTCAGGAAATGAGTGGATGATTCCACCTTCGCCTCTTTTTAAAAGATCTAGAGTAATATACTTCTTATTTAGACTCATTATAATTAAGCAAAAGTAAGCTAATTATTGTTATTCTGCTATAATTTGAAAATGAAATTTATGGTGAGGGCTTCGATTCTAAGTCCTTAAGTATTTTTAAATCTTCTAAAAGTTTTTCAATGTCCTTTGGATCAGTGCCATCGTAAAAGCCTCGAATTCTCTTTTTAGAGTCTATAAGCACAAAATTTTCAGTATGAATCATATCAAAGGGACCACCATCACCATCGTCTTTAGCCACTAAATAACTCTTTCTAGCGAGTTCGTAAATCTGTTTCTTGTCTCCAGTTACTAAATTCCATTTAGAGTCTATAACTCCTTTTTTTAGGGCGTACTGTTTAAGAACAGGAACAGAGTCGATTTCTGGAGTAACCGAATGGGACAATAATAACACTTTGGGATCGTCGATGATTGCCTTTTGAATTTCAACCATATGTTCTGTCATAATGGGACAGATGCTAGGACAGGTCGTAAAGAAAAAATCTGCGATGTAAATTTTATCTTGATAATCCTCTTCTGTAATGGTTTGACCATTTTGATTGAGGAGTTTAAAATCTGCAATTTGATGGTATTTCTTGACGTGTTGAACCATGGAGTCCACCAGCTGGGTGTCCACCATGGTAGGTTGGTAAATAGGAAGACTCGCTTTGGGTTTTAGGGCATTGTAAAACAAATACATAATCCCCATAGAAATGATTCCAAAGACGATAAAGAATTTTTTATAGGCAGAAAAGAAACTCATGGTTCAAAATTAATCAATTATCAGTTGATAGGATTGTTGAGCGATCTCTAATTCTTCATCAGTTGGAACGACGAGTATTTTTACCTTGGAATTTTTAGTTTGAAGTTCTAGGATACCAGAACCGCCAGATTTGTTTTTGTCGAAATCCATTGCAATACCAAGTCCTTCTAAGTTTGAACAAACGAGTTGTCGGAGTCTCCAGTCGTTTTCTCCAATACCTGCGGTAAATACGATAGCGTCTGCTCCGTTAAGTACAGCGTAGTAACTTCCTATGAATTTTTTAATGCGATGCGCATTCATCTCTAAAGCAAGTGCTGCATTGGAGTCTCCAGCATCGGCTTTCTTGTGAACTTCCCTAAGGTCCGATGCTCCAGCAAGTCCCATCATGCCACTGTTTTTAGTGAGTAGGTTTTTGACGTCTTCTGGAGAATACCCTAATGATTGTTGAAGATAGAGCAATACCGCAGGATCGATATCGCCACTACGAGTTCCCATAATCAGACCATTGATAGGACCAAATCCCATGGAGTGCTCGACGCTTTTACCTGCAGCAACTGCAGTGGCACTACAGCCGTTTCCAAGGTGTAATACAATGAGTTTAGAATTGGGATTGTTTAGATAGTCCGCTGTTTTTTCACTGACGTATTTGTGAGAGGTTCCGTGAAATCCATAGACGCGAATTTGTTCGCTGTCAGCGAGTTTTCTGTCGATAGGAAAACGATATACTTTTTCTTCTAAGCTTTGATAAAATGCCGTGTCAAAAACTGCGATTTGAGGGACCCCCTTAAAGAGTTGCTCTGAAATTTCAATTCCCTTCATATTCGCAGGATTGTGAAGAGGAGCAAGAGGGTAAAGCGCTTTAATCTGATCTTTAACAGCATCAGTGATCAAGGTCGTTTCACTAAAGGTGCTTCCTCCGTGAACAACTCGGTGACCAATCGCAGCGATTTCACTAGCTTCTTGGACAACACCGTGATTCCTGTCGAGCAACTGCTTAGCAACCCATTCTAATCCGATGGCGTGATCCTTAATTTCAGCAGTCTCTTCGATTGAAATAGCATCAGTTTTATAGACTAAACCAGCCTCTTTTGATCCAATTTTTTCAACGAGTCCTTTTGCAATCACCTCCTTTTTAGGTAGGGAGATCAATTGATATTTAAGGGAGGAACTCCCAGCGTTTAAAACGAGAATTTTTTTCATCATTTTATTCTTGTGCTTGGATTGCAGTAAGCACTACAGTGTTAAAGATATCATCGATGGTGCAACCACGGCTGAGGTCGTTGACCGGCTTGTTGAGTCCTTGTAACATGGGGCCTATGGCCATTGCTCCAGTTTCTCTTTGTACTGCTTTATAAGTATTGTTTCCTGTATTTAAATCAGGGAAGATCAGTACTGTCGCATCTCCAGCAACCTCTGAATTTGGAAGCTTACTTTGTCCTACGCTCTTATCGACAGCTGCGTCATATTGTATAGGACCTTCGATTTTTAAATCAGGTCTTTTTTGTTTGACGATTTCAGTAGCTTCACGTACCTTATCGACATCCACACCTTTACCAGAAGATCCCGATGAATACGATAGCATCGCTATACGAGGTTCAATACCAAAGTTCATACTACTCTCTGCAGAGGAGATGGCGATTTCAGCCAATTCAGAAGCGTTGGGGTTTGGGTTGATGGCACAGTCACCAAAGACTGAAACACGGTCATCCAAACACATGAAGAAGACTGAAGACACCAAGGATACATTTGGCTTGGTTTTGATAAACTGAAGCGCAGGTCTTATCGTATGACCTGTGGTATGTACAGCACCAGATACCATTCCATCGGCGTCGCCTTTGTGAATCATCATGGTTCCAAAGTATGAGACATCACTCATAGTTTCTTTGGCGTCATCCATGGAAATTCCCTTGTGTTTTCGAAGCTCGTAAAAAGTGTTGACGTAGTCATCGTATAACTCGGAATTCACAGGATCAATCAACCTAATTTTGTCAAAGTCCAAGGCAATACCTTCGGCACTACATTTGTTTTTTATCAGCTGAGGATCTCCCAATAGACTGATATCAACCAGGTCCAAGGCAAGTAGTCGAGCTGCGGCATTTAAGATACGAACATCCAAACTTTCCGGGAGCACAATTCGTTTTTTATCTTTTCTGGCTTTTTGAATGAGACTGTATTGGAACATTCTAGGAGTCATAATTTTTGACTCGTAATTCAATAATTTATTCAAGAATTTTTCAGAAGCGATGTGCTTTTGAAAAGCAGCGATGGAAGCGTCAATCCTAAATTGATTATCCGATTGAATATTTGCTTTAATACCTCCAATGGCATTGGCAACTTTAAACGTTCCTTCTTTTACCGCAATAATAGGAACAACTGTTGAGAGTCCCTCAATCAATCTCATAATCGGTTCTTCTGGAATCACATCACCAGTTAGGATCATACCAGAAATTTGAGGATAATTTTCAGAGATATGCGCTTGTAGTACTGCTAAGATGATATCACCGCGATCACCAGGAGTGATCACTAGTGAATTGTGCTCTAAATGGGTTAAAAAATGGCGTAGTTGCATGGCTCCTACCTTAAATTTACCGGATCGATTTCCTAAATGTTGTTGTCCAAACAGCACGGTGCCTTTGAGGGCCTCATTGATCTCTTTTAGAGTCGGTTGTAGAAGTTCCTCTAATCTAGGAACCACAAAACAATCTGCCTTTGCAGGTAAGAGTTTTTTTAAAAGTGTTTGAACTAGTTCAATGTTTTTTGGTTTAATCTTGTTGGCAACTACTGCTAAAACTTCGACATCTTCTTCCGTATAGGTTTTGTATGCCAACTGTAAACTCGCACTGAATTCTTTTTTGTTTTTACCGAGTCCACTGCTGATTAAGATTGCTGGTATTCCTAGGTTTTTAGCAATCATCACATTGAAGTCAAACTCCATAAAGTTTCCTTCAGATGAAAAGTCACTTCCTTCTACTAGGATGAATTTGTACTCCTCTTCTAATTTTTTGTATTTAGAAATGATGATATCTAATACTTCATCTTGTTTTCCCTGGTTGATTTTATCTAAATATTCACTTTGAGTATAAGCGTATGCAGTTTCGTAGGACTGCTTTATTTTAAAGTGTTTAAATAAAGTTTCAATGTGATTGTCCTTTTTGGTGTCTCCAATAATAGGTCTAAAATAACCCACTTTAGGTAGTTGAGTGAGAGCTAATTGCATCAGTCCTAAACTCACTAATGATTTACCTGATTGGGACTCTAAAGTCGCTATATAAATACCGTTGTTCATCCTCCTGCTTTCCTGTAATTTTAAATAAAATACAAAATAAGTGCATATTGATGAGATAAAAGATAACATTAGTCATAAATCGATTATTTTAAGATCTTTTTGGCAAGGTCTGCTAATTCTTTCTTAAAGCTTTGGGCTAAAAGCGCTAATAGTGTATTTTTGGCATCAGCATAAATTCAAAACATGAATTCAATTATTATTCAGGCCATACAATTTTTTATGAGTCTTTCTTTGCTCATTATTCTTCACGAATTAGGGCATTTTATACCTGCTAAAATATTTAAGACACGAGTTGAGAAATTCTACCTCTTTTTTGATGTAAAATTTTCACTCTTTAAAAAGAAAATAGGCGATACAGTTTACGGAATCGGATGGCTTCCACTAGGGGGTTATGTCAAGATTTCTGGAATGATTGACGAGAGTATGGATGTAGAGGCCATGAAAGAAGAGCCCAAGCCATGGGAGTTTCGTTCCAAACCAGCTTGGCAACGACTGATCATTATGACAGGTGGAGTGCTAGTCAATTTTATATTGGCAGTGGTAATTTATATCGGTATGGCGTATTCCTATGGAGAACAATACATCGCTAATGAAAGTGTGAAGGATGGAGTGTATGTAGCTTATCCTGAAATCGGTGATCAACTCGGGATTCAAACTGGAGATAAAATCATTGCGGTGGATGGAGTGCCTGTGGAGCGTTTTTCTCAAATCTTTATGGAGATTGTCAATGGAAATGAAATCACAATTGATAGAGAGGGACAACTTATCACTCAAGAAATCCCCGTTGATTTTATTTCTACGCTTCTCGAAGATCAAGAGAAAGCACGTTTCTTATCCTTTAGACAGCCTTTTGTCATTGGAGAAGTAGATGGTGATTCTGTAAATGTAGATGCTGGTTTAGAAGCTGGTGATCAATTGATCAGTATCAATGGACAACCCTCTTACTACGTAGATCAGGCAAAAGAATTGCTCGATCAATATAAAGGAGGTCAAATTACTGCATTGGTGGAAGATCAAAATGGTGTGAGACGCGATGTTACACTAAGTGTAAACAACGAAGGAAAAATAGGAATTGCATTCAAACTCCTCACTATGGTGGAATACCAGGAAAGAGGAATTTTTGAAGTAGAGACAAAAAAATACTCACTTGTTGAATCGATTCCAGTGGGAATCGATAAAGGGGTTAGCACTTTAACAGGATATGTAAAACAGGTTAAGAAAATTGCAAACCCAGAGACTGGAGCTTATAAAGGAGTAGGTGGTTTTGCGGCAATTGGCGGACTTTTTCCAGAGAGTTGGAACTGGGAAGCCTTTTGGGGAACAACAGCGCTGATATCAATTATATTAGCCTTTATGAACATCCTTCCAATACCTGCCCTTGATGGTGGACATGTGATGTTTTTACTCTATGAAATGATAAGTGGTAGAAAGCCAAGTGATAAATTTTTAGAGTACGCTCAGCTTGTTGGATTTGTTATTTTATTAGCACTTTTAGTCTTTGCCAATGGGAATGACATCTATAAGTTATTTGTAAAGTAAAAATCTCTTATTTTTTTGTTTGGAAATTGCAAAAAACATTTATATTTGCACCCGCTATTGTAACAAATAGCTGGATAAATTCCTCCTTAGCTCAGTTGGTTAGAGCATCTGACTGTTAATCAGAGGGTCCTTGGTTCGAGCCCAAGAGGGGGAGCAAGTTACAAAAAGAGGTCATTTTTGATCTCTTTTCTTGTTTTTGGACCTTTCATTTGTTTAAAAATCAACAACTTACGTTTTTAAAAAACCGGTTCGGGCTTTTTCATTTTGAAAATCGACCAAATTGGGAAAGCTGCAGCTTATCCTTGTAACTCATTAAAGGATAGTGGTTTAGGTCTTAGGACCTTTTTTGAAGTTTTTCACCCTCAAGAACAAGTTTGGTATCAGAGGAGTTGTGGGCGAATGTCTTTATCGAAGATGATGACAGGGTTCCATCTTTGGATACTTCTTCAGAGAGTTTCAGTAAGGATTTGATTGGAGGAGTAAAGGTGTATTTTGGCTTGTCATTTTTGTCGAATACAACTTTAGATCCAAACACTTTACTAAGCAACTTTTTCTTTGTTTTTCCGTCCGCATTTCGATAAAACCCTACTATGTCCTCCAAGAGGGTAATATCATTCAAGAGATAGGATTTAAATGGGACTGACTGACTTTCTAAATTGTCCAATTCACTTTTTGTTCTGAACAATTGAGATTCATTATTGGCTTTTAACTCTTGGTATTCAACTGAAGTGATTTTACCATCCATGTATTCTTCCTGTAGAAAGTTTTTACGGTTATTCAACCGGTGAATTTCCTTTTCAAGATGTTTAATATTAGATTTCCTACCAGCATCTAATTTCTCGAATTTATCTTCAAGTACCGCTTTGTAAACATTTAGAATTTTGCTCGACACTTGTATTCTTGAGAGTATTTTTTCGATTTGTTTATGACTCCATTCAAGAGGGAATCGTTGACACCTATTCTTAGTACATACGTAATAGTGATAATAGTTAGATCGACCTTTACTCTTATATGCTGATAACGTTCTACCATGTTTTGGACACTTTAAAAATCCTTTGAGAGGGTATAGATCTGCATCATCAGTTTTAAAATTCATATTCCGCTTTCTCCCCTCGAGAACTTCATTTGCTGCGTGGAATAACTCGTCTGACACCAACGCGGGATGTAATCCATCAATGATTCGTTCAGGATTATCTTTAAATGGATGAAGATGAATTTTACCTGTATAAGCAATATTCCTGATAATGTTAGGGAATTGGTTTTTGGTGATGTTGATTCCTTTTGAATTAACCCACCTACGTATCTCATCAGCAGAATACAATCCACTTGCCATTTTTTCAAAGGACTCCTTAATGATTGGAGCTTTCTCATCAAATTCCATGGTTGGATACTTATCAAGTCTGACACATTTATATCCTCTTAATGGAGAACCTGTCCACCCCCCAAATGTTCTGCATCGGTAGGACCCTTCTTTTGTACGGAGGGACAGTTTTTCATTCTCTACTTGAGGCAGTGCATAATTAATCGCTTCTATAATTAATGACTCAGGTGATGAAGTGTCAACATTCCCCTCAACATATTCTACCGTACATCCGAGAACTCCCAATTTTTCCTTTTCAATCAGAGATAAAAGGAGATTACGTGAAAAACGATCCGGTCGTAAAAAAACAATAGAAGATATCTTGGTATTCGGATTTTTACTTTTTGATCTGATAATCTGTAAAAGCTTTAACCACTCAGGGCGATTGAAATCCTTAGCTGAATAGTCTTCTTTGAATGAAGCGGAAATTTTGTATCCTTTTAACTCACAATACTTGGCAATGGTTTGTTCTTGGTAATCCAAGGAGTAGCCTTGCTGAGCCTGTTCGTCTGTGGAGACGCGTGAATAAGAAATAATATTTTTCATGCTGCTTTTTTGTGGTGATCAGAGCTAATATCAACATCGTCCATATTCTGCGCAGCATCTTGAAGTGGATTCTTAGAAACGAAATTATTGTACTCCAATTCTGAAAGAATAGAGAATAACTCAAATATCATAATTGAATCGTCCTTGAGTTCCAATTTGTTTGTTTCTAAAAGTCTATTGAATTGTGCAAGTGTCATTACAGATGGTTTGATAATAATTGCTCCATTCTAATTAGATTTGACTCCAATACTTCAACTGCATTGTAGACGTTCGATAATTTCTTAGATCTTAAGATTATCTTTTCAGTAATTCTTTGAATGTCATATTCAGATGGAATAACTGAAATCTCCGGTTTTTCTAATTTCAGACCCGGTATTATTCCCGTGTACTCTGCCAATCTTTTTTCCATTAGATTGAACATATATTCTGCATTCTTTTCTGTTGTCAAAATTGCGTCGTGGATTGTGAAAATGGGTTCGTTGGGAAATCTCTCATTAAACTCTTTTGAAATGACGTCAAGAACCAAATAACTCTCTGACCGTTGGAGAATGAATGAAAAATTTCTTTCACCAATGACATTTAAACAAGATGTGATAAATGAATTTATTGATGGGTATTGACTCACCAAATATTTAAGTTCATTCTTCCTTTTAGCCTTAGAATTATTAAAGAACAGAAACTGCATTGTTTTCTGTTTCAATCGTTCTCTTTCAATTTTGGTTGGTTCCCTACCAAGTTCATTTTTTAGTACATGAGAATAAAAATCATCATAAAAGGGAATGCCTCTATATTTTTTAATCCCAACATCTTTTCCTTCCAAAAAACGCGGAAACAATATTATCCCTCCTATACCTTTATTTATTCTATTCTTGTTGTATAGTATGTTGTTATCGTTATAATAACTACTATCTAATATTGTAGCAAGAATATATGGTTGTGAAGATTTTATATCAATAGAATATAACCTCTTATCATTCACAAGAATAAATGGTCTTATGATTCTATTTAATGACGTCAATGAGCTATAGTACCTATAATTCGTTTTGGATCTTCCATAAAAGATTTCATTACCATTTATATCATCTACAATACATAGATTCCTTCCGATATAGTTATCGAGAAGGACCTTTTGATTATCACCTTTTATTCTATTTCCTATTTCCGAATGCAGGTTCAATAGGTAAGTGTTTACATCATTGTCAAATGATAGTTTGTGTAGACTAAATTGGTCCGATAGAAAATCAGGCTTCTTTACCTCCTTCACCCTACGTTCTTTGTAATGAAATTTCTGAACGGGAGAATTTAAATACCTCTTGGAAAGTCTGTATAACTTGGATTCCTTCCCCACCTCGTAATGCGAAGACATCTCTACAATTGGATCCTCACCTTCTGTGATTTCTTTATGAAAATCGTAATAGTAGTTACCTAAAACTCTCTTCTTGAAACGAGAACTCAGATATACATACCCCTGTTTATTAAAACGATAGGTATTATAGTTAGTTGGCGTCAATTTTGAGATGATTTTCAGGGTTCTTACGATCATATTCTTTCGAACAGTATCAGAATATCCGTTTCCTGTATAGAGTCTCTCTAAACTTAAATTTTGAGGATAGATAAGAGTTTTCATAATACCTGATTGAACGACTATTCTTAGGCAGCTATTTCAAATTCCTCACCAAATACCTCACTAATTATAGTCTCAAAATCACTCTGAATTATTTCATCAATAGTATTTTCGAGAACCTTACAGCCCACTTTATGATAATGAGTGGAAAGTTCCGTAGACAGGTAGTTGCGATTAAGTAATAGTGCGATTCTACCTACAGTGTTACCGCCCGCAAATGGATCATAGACAAGATCTCCCTCATCTGTAGTCATCATGATCGGTAGTACAGGAAGAAGTTCAGCCATGGCGGCGGGGTGACCCTCAGAGTGTGCTTTATACAATGGAATATTCTTTCCGGTTGCACATACAATCATGTGTTCTACCTCTTGTTGTGAGATGTGATTGTAAATCTTTCTGTATGGCTTCGATAATGACTTCACTTTATCCCATACAACTCCGTTCTCATCTACATCCTTTGCCCCATTTGTAATTTTAATATTCTTGGGTCGATCGGTGTAGGTGATCATATTGTATTTGGCCTCCTTAGGATCCACAACAAACCAAAGTATATACTCAACTTTATTCGCTGGGCGTTTTACATTCTCATTAATCGGTTTCGGGTTTCGTTTAGACCAAATCAGAACCTCCTTGTATACAAGATTTGTTTTTTCAACAATGGCACGTTTAACTAAATCGGGAACGTCCATAGCACAACCATCTACATATGTCTCACCAATGTTTACAAATATGTTTGACGACTTTTTGAGTGATACCTCAAGATCTGCGAATATATCACCAATTTTAGATGCAAATTCCTGTGGGGTTTTCTCATGACCTAATTGATTGTAATCCTCTTCATTTTCGTAGAAACGAAGCTTCCAATAGGGGATTGAAGTCATGATAGTATCAATATGAGAATGAAACTCTACTTGACTCCCAATGTCTTTACAATTCATTCTGAGTGAGGTGCTCCTTTCGGGGATTATAAAAGTGTCTTGATATTCATTAGCCAAGAATTCTCTATCGTTAATGAATTTATTGACCTGACTAATGTTCAATCCTCCCTTTTTGAGTTGGTTGGTAAAACCATACCCCTTTTCCAAATCGATATCTTTTAACTCATCGATGTATCGCTCACAGTCCCTTAAAGACCATCCCTTTGTAACCACTCCGTTCAACAGCAGTTTATCCTCGAAGTCATTCTCCACGATCTTATCAAGCTGACGAATAGCGGTGTTAGACTTCCATCTGTAATCAAGTTTCTCCTGAATAATCTCGTACCGATTATACGATTCTCCGTTAGGTCTCTTACCTTGACGTTTAGGGACAGAATTAAGAATCTGAAATACCTCATTGGTTAGATCAAGTTCAGTTTTAATGCGGTAGGTATTCAATGATATCCTAATATCAATTGTTGGGTTAAGTTCAACGACTTGAACTTTTAACTCCTCACAACCTAATTCACGCAATAGATTAAGTCTGCGGTAACCGTCAATCAAATGGTAATCTGAAGTAACTACTATAGGAGTTAACTGACCCTCATATTTGAGTGAGTTTTTGAGTTGTTGCTCAGATTCCTCTGGCTGAATTTGGTAGAAGTTTTTAAAGGATTCAACTTCTACAATCTGATCGATTTTATAGACTTCGATTTGTCGCATCGAGTTTTTCATGATATGAATTATTTAAAATTTATACCACGAAATAATCGAGATGCTGAAACGTATACCTCAAACGCAGCGCTGCGATTGGGAAGAAGGGTTAGTTATTGAACGGTGAACTCCTTTAATTCTGAGGGGAATATTAGATGATTATTATCAATGTCGATAGAATAAACAGACACATCTTGGTCAATCTTCTTTGAACTAAAACCATATTTGTGTGCCAGTGATTCAATAGTAAGGGTATTTTTAAGAAGAGTGGAAATTCGCGAGTGAACGGAAGTTATGTTTTTGACATAACTATTTACCTCGTCATCATATATCTTCTTGTAGATGTGATTATACAACTCAATGAATTTGGACCTTGCCCTACCGTTATCCATCAAATCCCTCCTACCAATTCCCAAATGATTATTTATTAAAAAGAACAGATAAATGACATGTGCCCTCTTACCCTTATGCCCAAAATCAATAGACTGCCCCCCAATACTTATTGAGTAGTCTTCTGAAACTTCGACCCTTAGTTGCTCAAGAGTAAAGTCAAAGACATAGTTTTCTCTTAGTCGATTACTTATCCTCGTCAGAATATTCTTGATTTGAATTATATATTCATTAGAAGTAAAACTTAATGCCGATTGGGTACAAGGCTGACATATGTAACCCGATCTTATCTTACCCTTTGTTTCGTTTGGCTTTTCGCAGAAGTCATTTATACAGACCTCGGGTTCCTTATGAATCCACTCTTCGAAACGCATTGAATACAAATCAAAGTTTCCAAGATTTTGAAATAGGTTCTCAATGATTTGATGTGCAATACCAAGGTATGGCTTGCCTTCAGTAATCTTGTCCCAGCCACCTGATTTAACAATGATATTTTGATGGTAATAGAAACTATACCAATCCTTCGGAGAAACAAAACTTTGAGTGGGAGTTGACAATGACTTGGAGGACACAACAACCACAAAATCGTCTCTATTCAACCCATATTCTGACCTAATGAGATTTGACAGCTCAGTTAAGTCATTAATAGATATTTTTTCTAACTGTCTATGGAATTGAAAGTATTGAAAATTACTTTTTGACTCAAGTAACTCAAATTTCATGGGTCCTTTGTCCATTGAGAACATATCAACGACTTCTTTGATATTCTCACGCCCCTGATGATTGAGATATACAATATTAACTTTCAAATAGATAATAGGTTTTGCTTCAGGGTAAATTTAGCAAACTCAAAAATCTCATGCAATTCCATTCTTTTTCAACGTATTACATATTTATAGATAAAGAGACTATGAAAAACAAAAAGGATGTAATGCTCACATTGAGAATAGACAGTAGTCAATATCTCAAACTACTTGAAACATTGGTAAGAGAAAGAAAGTCAAAGTCAACATTTATTCGAGAATCAATTCAGAAATCGATAGAGAATGGTTACCCAAAAAACTGTCGTAAAAATGAAATTGAAGAGTGGATTAACTCACTTTAGGGACAAAGTGATGAATTCGTGGTTTGAGATAATGCCAATTAGATTTTTTTAATCAAATCCAATAGAATTCTAATCGGCAAAAATTCTGTGGGGTATTGAACCAATTGTGAAATAACCCCGTTTTTAATTTTTCTTTAAGTACCGTTTTGCGAGGGTCTCACCCATTGCGTTACAGAGAATCTCTTGAGGGTGGTTGTCATATCCGTATTGTACCAATTGATCGTGGTATAATGAGTTTTTAGATTCAGAGTTTATTAGATAATAGTGAAAGTACTCATGAGATAAGGTTCTCACGAGATCGTGACGTAATACGTTATTCATGCGATATATGACTATAGTATTAGAGTAGTAGTTGTATTCACCCGCAAATTTAGATTCACCGTCAACTAAGGTCAATTTTGGCTTTTGTTTCCTTAATGGATACAATTCCAAACACCAATTCAGAACGTCGTTCGCCAATTCAAATTGCCAGTCATCCTGATCTTGGACCAAAAATTTAATACACTCATGAATAAGAGATAGAACAAAAAATCCCCCAACTATAATGAAGTAATATTTGAAAAAAGTATCCATCAGATTAACTTCTTTACTTTCAATACAGTATTCGTTGACTTTTTAGTTATGGCGCTGATATTTCGGATTGAAAGTCCCCTTTTCAACAACTTTGCTACATCTGAATGCCTTTCAAGAATTGTTTCGTCACTGTCTATACTACCCTTCTTCCTTCCCACACTTTGAGTTCCATACTTTTTGATGTGGTTTTGGTAACCCGAGTTTAATCTCGCAAGAGTCATCTTACTCTCCATACTCGCTACTGCGAATAATATCTGTACCATAAACATCGATAGACTATTGGGGGTCTTATCCTCATTTAAGGTTTCAAGGTTGAAGTTTTTTATATAAATCCCAACCTTCATGTCATGGAGTATTTGAATGTTTTGAAGTGATTGGAGAACAGATCTTCCAATTCGACTCAACTCCCAAACCAATACTTTATCGATATTTTTAGTCTTTATGTCTTCTAACATTTTAGAGAAGACAGGTCGCTGCTCGTTCTTCTTAAACCCACTTACTTTTTCCTCATATGTGTCAACTACCGTATAACCCATTCTATGGGCATAGTCTATTAGCTCATTAGTTTGTCTTTCGGTGTCTTGTCTCTCTGACTCTGAACTAACACGTGAGTATATTACTGCATGTATCATAAAATTGTCATTATACTTTCCTTTGAGTTTCTGTGAGGCTATTTTACCGCGAAAAATCAGGGTGCCGGAATTATAAATGCTAAATTTTTGCTACGATTATTCTTTTGAGACACTTTTTGGTGTAATTCAAAAAATGACAGATTAAAAATGGAAACCTGAAGTTGATCAACTGTTTGAAAAAGTGAAATGTAATTGGCGAGAGTTTGTTTACTTTAATTGAAGATTAATTTTCCAATTTGCCGAATAGAATTGACAGTGGGTCCCCCGTGGAGGAGATCCCTGCAGGACAGGAATCCCCCCTCTATATATACATATATATGGATGTTATCCTATTTCAATACCCCGCGCGAAATATTTTCCAATTTTTACCTGAAAATCCGAAAATCCGAAAAATCAGTTTTAAAAATTTTGGCAATTTTTTTCTAAAATTGACAGTAATAATAGTTATGAATTGATTAAGTCAATAAATCTTTAAAAAACCCAAAGTCTTTATCTATAAGTACTCTCCGATCTAAACCTAAATTTAATTCTTCACAGGCAGTTTCTGATACAAGCGAACATGAGAAACACGCGGACAAATTTAAATCGAAAATTCCCTGACCATCAGATTCCCAACATAAAGGGTCAGAAGAACAATCTAATGACCTATTTAATCCCTTAAGTATTATTTCCATAATTTTTTCAGTTTCTCCTTGAGAAACCAACCCACCCATACTTCCTTCTGACCCCTCCGCTGTATAGATAAGGGTTCCAGACATAGGCATTTCAGTATTTTCAGAAATATATAGTCTTTCTTTGAGACTTGCAGTTGGATAACCACATGAGAATTCTAATTCTCTCATCATTAGATGAGAAAATGAATGTATTAAAAAGTGCTTGAAACCATTATTTTTTATTTTTTGCTTAATACCAGCACCTTGAGATTGTGAATCAATTTCACGAAAGAAAAATCGAGCGAATCTGACATTCCATATCTGAAGCGTTCTTGCTTCCTTTAAAATTTGCTTTCTTTTTTGGTCCATTTTTTAATGTCCTTCTTCCTCGTTTTCCCCTTTTTTCATTTCTGCCATTAAGTAGTAGGCGTTATTAAAGGCATACTTAGTATTTGGTTCTTGTTCCATTAGAAAATCAATGGCAATCCAATCGCCATCGTGAGTTCCTTTTATGATTTCCACGGGCATAAACTTCCAATCCTCGCCTTCCTTTTTTGCTGAAAACACAAAGGACTTTTCGCCATCGGCTGCAATGGCACTTTCAGGAATAGCCGTGGTCATTGTATTGTTGGTTTGGATGCGCCCTTGAATATACATTCCTGGTATCAGGTTGCCTTCCTTGTTCTCGATTTCGGCGTGTACGTGTATCGCTTTGGGGTTCTGCTCAAAAGTTTTTCCTACGGAATAAATTTCCGCTGTCAGTTCCTTTCCCGGAATGGATTGGACATTGAACCGCACGGTTTGTCCTTCCTTTACTTTGTACACATCCTTTTCAAACACCATCAAATCGGCGTGTACGTGATGGGTGTCCACGATTTCCATTAGGTCGGTTTGAGGTTCTACATATTGTCCTGTTTTAACCTCTACTTTTTCCACAGAGCCTTGAATAGGACTTCGTAGCGCAACCCTTTGATAAATAGTGCCATTTCTCACACCTGATGCACTAACATTTAATTGTTGTAATTGTGCTTCCAAACCGTTCACCATACTTCGGGAAGCTTGATATTCCGCTTCTGCTTTTTGGAAATTGGCACCGCTGCCCACACCTGCATCATAAAGAGTTTTTTGGCGTTCGTATTCCTTTTTGAGAAACTGACTGTTACTATATGCATTGAGGTAATCCGTCTGTTTCTGAATAATATTGGGATGTGACAGATAGGCCACCGTCTGACCTTTGTTGACCTTATCGCCCTCGATGACCTCTATAGAAACCACGTTCGCACCCACTACTGTAGTGATGGTCGCTTCATTTTGTGGCGGAACTTCCAATTGACCGTTCGCTTCTACGTATCCGCTCATATTGCGCTGGGCAAGCGTATCGACTTCCATTTGTAGGACATCATACTGTTTAGCAGTAAGTGTTACTATTTCATCTTCTTTAGAGTGATTTTCTTCTGTTTCTGAATGTGTTGCATCATCGTGGTCGCTTTCGGTTTTTGACTCGCCACAACTAATTATTGTCAATGTCATAAGCATTGCGGTAATCGGTATATATTTTAATTTTTTCATCTTTTTAGTTTTGAAAGTATTGTAGTTCAAACAAGGCATCTAAATAATTGTCAAGCGCATCGAGCGCATCTATTTCGGTGTTTATGGCATCACGTATAATCTGCGTGAATGCAGCATAATCCACCGCACCTTCCTTGTAGGCAAGTAACGCACCCTTACGCTGTTCTTCTGCAAGTGGCAGAGCTTTATCCCTGTAAAACTGCCAAGATGTTTTCCATTTTTGATAGGCTTGTACTGCCTGCTGAAATTCAGATTGTAGTTGGCGTTGGGTATAGTCCGCATTTGTCTTTGCGATTTCGCTATCGATTTTAGCGGCTTTGGCTTGACTGCGCTGGGTGCCCGAAAACAACGGGACGGAAATCCCTGCCTGATAGGTATAAAATCCGTTATCGCCATTGACCTGTTGCAATCCACCTTGAAGGTTTAATTTAGGAAGTAGCTCGGCACGAGCGGCATTATAGTTTGCTTCGGCTTCATCGATGCGCCTTTGTGAAAGTTCCAACTCTGGATGTCTTTCTAAATTCGCACCCAATCCCAATACTGCCACCTCATTTTCTTCAAACGAATCTGGTACAGAATAAAAAATGTCAGTTGCCAGCCAGAGATTTAGCTTTTGCAGGGCAATGGCATAATCGCTTTCGGCCTGTTGCAGTTTGTTACTTATTTGCAATGCTTGGTTTTTAGCCGATGAATATTCCAATCTGGAAATGGCTTCTACTTCAAAGTTGAGTTGGATTGCGGTTTCAAACTGTGAATAAATGGAATCCAGCTCGCGGTACAGTTCAAATTTCTGTCGCTGTTGGTATGCCTGCGACCAAGCCTTTTTCACTTCCTGTTCCACTTGCAATTCAGACAGGTCGAGAGCGGTTTCGGCCAAAGCTATTCGTTGTTTTTGAAGTCGCTTTTTTGCACCGATACCCAAGAGGTCTAAATTTTGTTGCCCTACACCAACTAAAGTATATATACCTTGACCATCTGTTATTTCTTCGCCACCCGTAAAAACTTGGGTGTTCCCAAAATCATAAGCAATACCTTTAAGTGCGTTCTGTCGTTGAATTTCCAACTGTTTCGTTTTCAATAACGGATAGTTTTCCTTGGAAATTTCTACTGCTCTTTCCAATGAAACAATTGGTAAAGAATCTTGAGGTTGGACTTGTTGTGCTTTCGCGAAAGCGGAAGTGAATAAAAGGCAGACCACGGCTGTTGCGGTAACAAATTTTGGATTGAATTTCTTCTTCCGTTCCGACCGTTTTTCGACCCATTGGTAAAAGATGGGAAGGATAAAGAGCGTCAGAAGCGTTGATGTTATCAATCCACCGATTACCACGGTCGCCAAGGGTCGCTGCACTTCAGCACCTGCCGAAGCTGATATCGCCATCGGAAGAAATCCTAAAATATCGGTAAAGGCCGTCAGCATAATGGGACGTATTCTGCGTTTTGTACCTTCAATTATTCGGTCTTTTAAATTGGTCACGCCTTCTTCCTTCAATTCATTTAGACCGCTAATCATTACCAGTCCGTTCAGGACGGCAACACCAAAGAGGACGATAAAGCCGACCCCTGCGGAAATACTGAAAGGCATATCCCGAAGCCATAGTGCGAATACACCGCCAATGGTCGCCATCGGGATGGCCAAGTAAATCATCAAGGTCTGCGGAAAGGATTTTAATGCGAAATAAATCAAGATAAAAATCAACAATAAAGCAATCGGGACCACAGTCTGTAATCGCTCGCTTGCTCTTTCAAGATTTTCAAATGCACCACCATACCGAATAAAATAGCCTGGTGGTAATTCAAGATTTGCGTCCAGTTTATCCTTAATCTCGTTAACTAATGATTCCACATCACGTCCGCGCACATTTACACCCACGTAGGTTCTTCGGTTGGTATTGTCCCGGCTTATCTGCATCGGACCTGGTTCGTATTCGATTGTGGCCAGTTCTTGAAGCGGAATCTGCGAGCCGTTAGGCAAATTGATGTACAGATTTCTGATGTCATTGATGTCAGTACGGTTCTGCTCGTCGAGCCGAACCACTAAGTCAAAACGCTTTTCGCCTTCAAAAATGCCCCCTGCATATCCACCCGCAAAAGCGGACTGTACCATTGTATTGAGTTGGTCGATACTCACACCATACTGTGCCAGTTTGTTGCGATTGTATTTAATGGTCATTTGGGGCAATCCAGAAGTTGCTTCTGCCCTCATATCGCCTATACCTTCAGTACCCGCTATGATTTTTGTAATCTCATCGGCCTTTGCAGCAAGTACGTCTATATCCTCACCATAAATTTTAATGGCAACATCTTCTCGAATACCCTCTAACAGTTCATTAAAGCGCATTTCGATTGGTTGGGTAAACTCATAATTTACGCCCGGGATAATGCTTACCGCTTCCTTCATTTTATCAATAAGTTCATCCTTATCATCGGCAGACACCCATTCATCTTGGGGTTTTAGAATAACAAATACATCAGCGAAATCCATTGGCATCGGGTCTGTGGGCACTTCGGCCACACCGATACGGCTTACAATTTTCTCAACTTCCGGAAATTCGGCCTTTATGATACGCTCAACTTTAGTAGTGGTCTCAATCGTTTCGCTTAGTGAGCTTCCGGGTTTAAGTATGGTGTGAAATGCAATATCGCCTTCATCCAGTTGGGGAATGAATTCGCCACCCATTCTTGTAAACATAAAAACGGTTAGGGCAAATATGGCGACGGCAATACCCACAATCCATTTTCCCTTGTTTAAAGTCTTGACCAAAAGTGGTTCATACTTCCGCTGTACCCAATGCACGAAACGGTCGCCCCAAGATTTTTTTTCCGTCTTGGGTGGTTTTAAAAATAGTGCGGACATCATTGGAACGTATGTCAGGCAAAGAAACATAGCACCAATCATTGCAAATATGAATGTGAGCGCCATTGGTTTAAACATTTTGCCCTCGATGCCTTCCAAAGCCAGTATGGGCAAGAACACAATTAGAATTATCAATTGCCCAAAGAAGGCGGCATTCATCATTTTCTTTGATGCATTTGCGGCTATCTCATCACGTTTTTCCTTGTTTAAAGACTTCTTTTTTAGGATGTAGCTTCCCATTAAGAATACGCTGGCTTCCACGATGATGACCGCCCCATCTACGATGATACCAAAATCGATAGCACCTAAACTCATCAAGTTCGCCCATACGTCAAAAACGTTCATTAGTATAAAAGCGAACAATAGCGATAAAGGGATAGTCGAAGCCACAATAAGACCACCACGCCAGTTTCCTAAAAGGAAAACAAGTACGAAAATCACGATAAGCGCACCTTCGAGTAGATTGTTACGCACCGTGCCGGTTGTTTCACTTATAAGCTTACTTCTATCCAATAAGGGCTGAATGACAACCCCTTCAGGAAGGGATTTCTGTATTTCGGCCATCCGGTCTTTCACACGTACAATAACCTCGTTTGAGTTTGCCCCTTTGAGCATCATAACAAGACCGCCAACGACCTCACCTTCGCCGTCCTGCGTCAAAGCCCCATAGCGCACGGCAGAACCAAAGCGCACATCTGCAACATCACTTATGGTAATGGGCACACCATTTTCATTTTTGATGACGATTTTTTTAATATCATCAAGGCTTCGCACCAAACCTTCACCTCGAATGAAGTTCGCCTGATGGTTTTTCTCAATGTACGCACCACCTGTATTTTTATTGTTCGCTTCCAATGCTTCGAACACATCGGTAATAGTAAGGCCGATTGCCTTTAATTCATTAGGGTCGACGGCCACCTCATATTGCTTTATTTTTCCGCCGATGGCATTAATTTCTACAACACCAGGCACCATTGCCATTTGCCGTTGCACAATCCAATCTTGCATTGTACGTAAATCGGATAATGAATATTTATCTTCAAATTCAGGTTCTACCTTTAAGGTATATTGGTACACTTCCCCCAAACCTGTTGAAATTGGCCCCATACTTGGCTGTCCAAAACCCTCTGGGATTTGTTCACGTACTTCGGTCAGTTTTTCAGAAACAAGTTGACGCGGTAAATAGGTACCCATATCATCGTCAAAAACGACGGTTACTACGGAAAGGCCAAAGCGGGACACCGAACGAATTTCCTTTACATTGGGCAAGTTGCTCATTGCAACTTCGACGGGATAGGTTACGAATTGCTCAATATCTTCCGTTCCCAGATTAGGGGATTGTGTGATGACCTGTACTTGGTTATTAGTAATATCCGGCACGGCATCAATGGGCACTTGGGTCATACTATATATACCAGCACCAATCAATGCCAGCGTGAGCAGACCGATTATAAATTTGTTATTGATTGAAAAATCAATGATTCTATTAATCATAGATAAGGGTGTTAATTCAGTTGAAATTTTGGTTCTATACATTGAATTAAATGCAATGCACAATGTTGACGAATCCAATAGATGGACACGTCAAAACAGGATATAGTTATCCTATTAAAACTGAATTATGCCTGAGGGGGCTGAAAAAGGGAATGGGGAATATCTTTGCCGAGGTCATCAAAATGGACAAAGAATTCGTGTGGAATAGCAGGCTGTAGCGGTTGAAATGCAACAAGCCCAAAATTTATCGTGTGAACGTGGCAGCAATGACATTGGCAAAAAGGCGAGCATAACTCACAGTCTTGGTCGTGGTCGCCATCAATATCTATTACCGTAACAACTTGGGTGTCATCGGCACTATTTGTCGCATCGCTACAAGGCACTACATTGAGTGCCAAGAAATAAAACGATAAAATGATTGCTACAACTTTCACAATGCAAAGATAAAAATATTTTGGTGCAACTGTGTTGCAAATGATTTTTACAACGAATCAATCACACTTCCGCAAGTCAACATTGCATCGCCATAGTATGGATTTCTTATTTCTTCTTCCATACTTAACCATACCGCACCTTTATTGTTATTTGCCATAGGGCATTTCTGAATGTAATAATTTGTCGAGTTTTCTATGCTCATTGCAATAGGCACGATATTCTCGTTTAGAATGACGAAGTGAGCGCGCTGGTTTTCCAGAATGTCATTGTTTGCAATGGCATCCAGCATCTCAATACTTTTGGTTAAATGTTGTTTTTCCATCGTACCTAAATCATCAGTCGATATTGCTTTTAATTTTTCTGATGATTTGGGCTGAGTTAGCAGTAGGAGTTTTTGGAAGTCTGATTGCCGGTACTTAATTCATTATCAGATTTAGTTGTGCTGCAACTTCTGTCAATAGGGGGAGCAAAAAGCAGAAAGCCTTTACAGCAATGTAAGGGCTTTTTTATTTCA
>JAYPEX010000006.1:109676-139876 GCA_038125995.1 Flavobacteriaceae bacterium | reverse complement strand
AGGAAGCCTTTAATTGTTTATTGCATTCAAAGTGGAGAATACCGGATTCGAACCGGTGGCCTCTTGCCTGCCAGGCAAGCGCTCTAGCCAACTGAGCTAATCCCCCAGTCGATGCAAATCTAACTTATTTTATTCTTCCACAAACAAGAATTTTAAGCCTCTTGAATTAAATTCTGCATTAAATGTATCTACGTCTTCTTTAAGTGTTTTATTGAAGATTTCAAGAGCCGCTTCAACTTTCTCAGTAAGTTCCACTCGAACAGCTTCATCTTGATCGGTTGGTGGGAAGTCGTCCATTCCAACTATAGAATTTAAGTGTCCAAGTTTGTTGGTGAGCTTGATTGGGAAATTGAGTGGATCTTGACCAGATCTGTTTTGAGTTTGATACAAAGTCTTCTCAACTTCTGAAAGTGAATCAGCCATGGCTTTCGCTTTTTCAACTAAATCACTCACCGACTCATCATTTTTGTATTGCTTCTGGAAAGCAGCTAATTGTTTGTTGGTCGCTCTAATAGTCTCAATAGCTTCATGAGCCTTATTGATGGTGGTATTGACCTTAGTGATGAAATCGTATTGTTGTTGCATGCCTTCAACACTTGATTCTGTTCTTGGATCCGCAACAATTTTAAAGTCTTGTTTTTGAGACACTCCATCTACTTCTAAGTGAACAGCATAGGTACCTGGAACTGCTTTGGGTCCATTGAGATTGGCCCACCAGAGAATCATGCCATCCAATCTTTTGGCTCCTAAACCTCTTGTATCCCAAACAAAGGTGTTCCCTCCTTTTGCAATTTTGAGTTTGTTTTTCTTCTCTGCAGTACCGTAGGTAGCCAAAGTATCTCCAGAAGCATTCGTAAATCGTAGGGATACTTTTGAATCCTCTTTTGGAAGGTAAAAATGCGTAATGACACCGTTAGGGTGATTGGTTCCTGCTGTTTTAGAAGTTCTTCCGCCCCCACCTTTTGTTCTGTAAGAATCTTTAGGTGCGTACAAAATAGCCTTATCGGTTGTATTGGATTTTAATTGGTGTAAGACTGTTAGATCGTCAATGATCCACAAGGCTCTTCCTTGAGTTGCAACGATAAGATTGTTGTCTTTGATCGTAAGGTCCGTAATGGGAACAATGGGTAGATTGAGTTGAAATGATTTCCAACTTGTACCGTCGTCAAAAGAGATGTACATTCCTGTTTCGGTACCCGCGTAAAGTAAACCTTTGCGCTTTGGATCGGCGCGTACAACTCTGGTAAAATGCTCAGCATCAATTCCAGAGGTGATCGTAGTCCACGAAGCTCCGTAATCGGATGTTTTATAGAGGTAGGGTCTAAAATCTCCCTCTTTGTAAAGCGTGGCCGCGATATAGGCAGAACCTTCATCAAAGTGAGAAGCATCGATGCTGTTGACCATTGCCCAAGTCGGCATTTGTTGAGGAGTCACATTGGTCCACGTCGCTCCATTGTCTTTTGAAACGTGAACTAATCCATCATCAGATCCTACCCATAGAACCCCTTCTTTAAGAGGACTTTCATCCATGGCAAATAAGGTTCCGTAATATTCAACTGAGGTATTGTCTTGAGTGATGGGACCTCCACTTGATTTTAACTTTGAAGGTTCATTTCTGGTGAGATCTCCAGAGAGTACCTCCCAGCTTTGTCCTTCATTTGTAGAACGGTGTACATGGTTTGAAAGGGTATATAAAGCCTTTGGATTGTGTCTTGAAAACTGAATTGGGAAATTCCATTGGAAACGGTATTTCATCGCTTCAGCTCCAGCACCCATCGGGTTATCAGGCCAAACATTGATTCCTCTTGTCGTTCCATTTTTGTGATTAACTCGGGTTAAAAAACCGTCATAAGAACCTCCGTAAACGATATCGTTATTAAGCGGATCTACTGCAATATGAGCCGATTCTCCTCCTGCGGTAGCTTCCCAATCATCTTCAGAAATGGAACGCCCATCAGATCGGTGGTTGATACGCACGGTTGAATTGTCTTGTTGAGCTACTAAAATCTTGTAAGGGAAACTATTGTCGGTAGTGACTCTGTAGAACTGAGCAGTAGGTTGATTCCCATAAGTAGACCAGGTTCCGCCGCCATCATTAGATACTTGACCACCTCCATCATCGGCGATAATCATGCGTTGATTGTTTTCAGGATCAATCCACAAATCGTGGTGATCTCCATGAGGAGCGTTGTGCGTACTGAAAGTCTTACCTCCATCAGTCGATTTGTGATACTGTACATTCATTACATAAACTGTATTGAGGTCTTGAGTATCTGCGTAGACTTTGGTATAATACCAGGCTCGTTGCCTGAGTTTGCGCTCGGAGTTAATTTGAGTCCAAGTTTCACCGCCATCTTCCGAACGGTAAAGCCCTCCTTGCTCTTTGTTTTCAGCAATGGCCCAAACGCGATCTGAATTCACAGGTGATACCGTCACTCCAATAATCCCTAAGGTTCCCTTTGCAAATCCTTTGTTTTTTGAAATCTCGGTCCAAGTTTCACCCGCATCGGTTGACTTCCATAGAGCTGAACCTTCTCCTCCTGAATCCATGCTGTAAGGAGTGCGTTGGATTCTCCAAGTAGTAGCGTAAAGAACACGTGCATTATTTGGATCGATGATCAAATCAACAGCACCAGCTTGTCCGTTAGCAAAAAGAGTCTTTCTCCAAGTTGTTCCTCCATCGGTACTTTTATAGACTCCTCTGTCAGCATTTGGTTTGTAGATATTTCCAAGAACGGCAGCATAGACGATGTCCGGGTTCGTTGGATTGATTCTAATTCTTGGAATGTGTCTTGAGTTCGGAAGGCCGATATGATTCCAAGTTTTACCTGCGTCGATACTTTTGTAGACACCGTAGCCCGAGGATACATTCCCTCTAATGGTACCTTCACCACCTCCAACGTAAATTGTATTGTGATCCGAAGGAGCTACAGCAACAGACCCTATGGACCCCCCAAAGAATCCATCTGATATGTTTTCCCAGGTTGTTCCTGCATCTGTAGTCTTCCAGACACCACCTCCAGTGGCTCCCATATAGTACAAATTATCTTGTCCAGAGACTCCAGTGACTGCAGCGGATCGACCTCCTCTAAAGGGGCCTATCAATCGGTATTCAAGACTGCTGTATAGTTGTTCGTTAAAATTAGTGGTTGGAGCTTTTCTTTTTCTCTGTGCGACTAGGTTTTGAGTCGGAAAAACCATCATAACTACAAGAGCTATGGCGCTGATGAGGGATAATTTTTTCATCGAATAAAGGGTTTAGTTAGTAAAAGATGAACCTAACTAAAGTACTAAAAAAATATGAAATACGGAGATTGAATTCAAATGCGTTTGAATAAGTCAATGTTCAAAATAAGTTTTCTAATGGCTTGAATCAGTAGAAATATTTCAGAAACCTCTAAAGCAATGATTGAAATAAAAATCAATCAATAGAGGAGGAACGTTCATTCCAATTCTGAACCCAATTGGCGACAGTTGCAACCCATGGATCCGCATCATTTAGACAGCTAATGTGCTCGTAAGTATCACCTCCAGCTTCTAAAAACTGCTCTTTTCCTTCCATAGCAATCTCTTCCAGAGTTTCTAAACAGTCGGCTACAAAAGCAGGTGTAATGACTAAAAGTTTTTTCTTTCCTTCTTTTGCTAATCGCTCAAATTCTTTATCAGTATACGGTTTGATCCAGGCGTCAGAACCTAGGCGTGATTGAAACGAATGGGTGAGGTTTTCCTTTGATTCACCAAGGGCTTCTCGAAGTTTGATTGTAGTGGTCACGCATTGGTGTTTGTAGCAAAATTCATGGGCTTTAGAGTCCGTGACACAACAGGTTCCATCCATTTTACAATGGGATTTGGTCACATCACCTTTTCGAATGTGTCGCTCGGGAACTCCGTGATAGGAAACAAGAATATGGTCGTAGTCTTTACCTTGAATTTTTTGTTGTACATCCTTGGCTAAGACCTCGATATAATCAGCGTCTTGATAAAACGCTTTTTTAAAGCTGAGTTTCATATTTGGAAAAAATTCCTGTTGAACCGCTCTTGTTTTAACTTCTACTGTTTCGTAAGAACTCATAGCGTATTGAGGATACATGGGAATAACGTACACCTCTTGAACTCCCTGATCTTGGAGTTCTTGTAACGCCTTCTGAATGCTCATCTCTCCATAGCGCATCCCTAGTGCTACAGGGATATCAATCGCATTTCTGAGTTTTTCTGTAAATCGTTCTGAAATCACAACCAATGGAGAACCTTCTTCCCACCATATTTTTTTGTAAGCCTTTGCAGATTTTTTAGGCCTAACATTTAAAATGATTCCTTTCACTAAAAAAGTTCTCAAAAGTTTTGGAAGATCGATGACGCGTTCATCCATTAAAAATTCTGCTAAATAAGGTTTAACATCCTTTGCAGTTGGACTTTTAGGGGAACCTAAATTGATGATAAGCACTCCCTTTTTGTTGAGTTTAGTCATGGTTCTGAATTCCTGATTTAATGAGTTGTTCTACTTTGTCGATGATTAATTCAGAGTCTCCACTGTTCTCAATCGGAGCGTGAAGATAAAACTTTAAATGTACTCCAATTCCATTTGGGAAGGCACCGAAGCGGTGCATTTTCCAGGAATTACTGATACTGATGGGTAGGATAACAGCATTGGGGCTGCTTTCCATTAGAATTTTGAGACCACCTCTTTTGAATTTTCTCGGTTGACCGTCCTTAGAACGTGTCCCTTCTGGAAAAATAACAGCGGCTCTTTTGTGTTTTTCAATAGATGTCCCCAGCGAAGCTATTGCCTTGAGTGATTGATCAGCGCTTTTTCGGTCGATAAGGACTGATCCACCGTATTTGAGGTTGTAGGAGACCGATGGAATGCCTTTGCCCAGTTCTTTTTTAGCCACAAACTTAGGATGGAGACTTCTGAGTTTCCATATGATATAGGGAATATCGTAAAGACTTTGATGATTGGCAACGATGATGACAGCTTTTCCCTTTGGTAGTTGTTCCTCAGAAAAATAACTGTATCGGGTCCCTAAGATTCTAGTCCAGAGCACCAGAAAAAAATTCATAATGGACACCGAAGCTTTATGCGCTTGGTATCCAAAAATAGTGAAGCATATCCACTGAATAGGGTGAAACACTAAGAGTGTCAATCCAAAAAACAGATTGTACACGATACTCAGTGGATAGGCTAAGAGTTTACTCAAGCTTAACAGAATTCGTTATAAGCTGCTTTTAAGTTTTCAGCGATTAAGTCTGCAGGTCTTCCTTCGATATGATGTCTTTCAATCATATGAACTAACTCCCCATCTTTAAAAAGGGCAATTGAAGGAGATGAAGGAGGAAAAGGCAACATAAGTTCTCTCGCTTTTTCTACCGCCTGAAAATCAACTCCAGCAAAAACAGCACAGCAGTTATCAGGAGTTTTATCGTTGGCTAAGCTCATTACAGCTGCTGGTCTGGCTGCTCCAGCAGCACACCCACAAACTGAGTTTACCACGAGTAAGGTTGTTCCTTCTTTGGAAAGCGCTGCTACAACTTCCTCTGCAGTATATAAATCTTGAAATCCTCTTTGTGAGAGCTCTGCTCTCATCGGTACTATTAATTCTTCTGGATACATAATCAAATTTTTAGACTGCAAAAATAATTAAAAATGCTTAGAACTACTTCAAGCATTCCCTTAAATAAAGGTTAAAGCCTTTCCTGTTCCATTCGTTTAAATCCTGCTTTTTACTACCTTAGTCATTGAAAATCGTCTGATATGAAGAACAGTTCCTTACGAGTTAGAATATTTATGACCATGATCGCCTTGGTGCTAGTGGCTTCCGCTCTTATCGCAGGGATTACTATTTATCAATATACCGAACAGGCTAAAGACTATCACCAAGATCGTTTAGAGCGAAAGGAATCCCAATTAGAACGAAGTATTTTAAGTATTCTAGAACACAATCACTGGGATGAATCCAAATCGCTTAAAGATTATTTGAGAGATGAGGTAACAGCCATATCGTATATTCAAAACATCAATTTTAACGTCTATTCTTTAGAGGGGGAACTTTTGGCTACCGGGATGTATGATCAAGAATTGATACCAACACCAGTGAGTGTTCCAGCTTCTATTTTAGAAGTTTTAGAAACCAACAGAGATCGACATGTGAACGAAACCAACATCAAAGGTGTCGATTATCTTTCATCGTATCGATTTGTCGTGGATCAAAAGGGGGTGCCCATCTGTATTCTCCACCTTCCCTATTATCAGGACAATAGTTTTAACGATAAAGAGCTCAATGAGTTTTTGATGCGATTGACGCTTGGATATGTAATTCTTTTGATGATTGCTATTGGGATATCACTTTTGTTTTCATCGTATATAACCAAATCATTTAAAACGATTTCAGAAACGTTAGAGCACACCGATTTAGATAAGCGATTTAAAAAAATAGAGGCAACACAAGTCAGTCCTGAAATGAAGGTGTTTATAGATGCTTATAATTCGATGATTGACCAGCTCAAAGCTAGTGCTGAAAAGCTCGCTAAAAGTGAACGCGAACAGGCATGGAGAGAAATGGCCAAACAGGTAGCTCATGAAATTAAAAACCCATTGACTCCAATGCGATTAAACTTACAATTATTCGAACAACAGTTTGATCCAAAGCGCCCCAATGCTAAAGAGGAACTTCGAGAACACACACAGATTCTATTAGAACAAATAGATACTCTTAGTTATATCGCTTCAGCTTTTTCAGATTTTGCTCAGATGCCTGCCCAACAAAACGAAGAAATTGACGTCAATAAGATTACGAGTTTGGCACTTTCATTATTTTCAAAGCCTTATATTCACTTTAAATCAAGTGATGCTGATTTATTGGTAAAGTTTGATCGTACGCAACTCATTCGTATCATTAATAATTTAGTTAAGAATGCTATTCAGGCCTGTGATGAACAACAAAACCCTTTGATTGAGGTCGTGATTCTAAATTTAAAGAGCCACTTCAAAATCGTTATTAAAGACAACGGCAAGGGCATTGCTCCTGAGTATATTGAAAAGATCTTTGAGCCTAAATTTACTACAAAGAGTTCGGGTATGGGACTAGGGCTCGGAATGGTCAAATCGATCGTAGAAAACTATATGGGAACAATATCCTGTGAAAGCCAAGTTGGAACGGGGACTGTTTTTACCATTGAAATACCTTTAAAAGCCTTTTAAGATGACCTATCGTAATATAAAAATAGCTGTAGACCAAAAGATTGCTGTAGTAGTGATCAATCGTCCCAAAAAACTCAATGCCCTCAACAGAGAAACCATTGCAGAGCTGGGCTTTGCTATCGATGAATTGAGCCATAATTCTTCTACACGAGTGATTGTAATTACTGGAGAAGGGGACAAGGCATTTGTGGCAGGTGCTGATATTGCTGAGTTCGCTCATTTTTCATACAAAGAGGGACAAGAATTAGCTCAGAGAGGACAAGAGGAGTTGTTTGATAAGATTGAGATGTGTCCAAAGATTGTGATTGCAGCGATCAATGGTTATGCACTTGGAGGAGGGCTCGAACTCGCCATGGCATCTCATATTCGAATCGCAAGTGAAAATGCCTTAATGGGACTTCCAGAAGTATCTTTAGGGCTCATTCCAGGTTATGGAGGAACACAGCGACTACCCAAGCTCATCGGAAAAGGAAGAGCGATGGAACTCATTAGTGCCGCTACGATGATTGATGCCAAGAAGGCATGTGATTGGGGATTGGTTAATTCAGTGGTTCCACAAGATGAGCTAATGGATACTGCAATCAAATTGGCGACAAAGATTTCAAAAAATTCAGCTTCCGCAATTAGCAATGCAATTGATGCTATTAATGCATACGATCAAGATGCAGGTTTTCAACGTGAAATTGAAAATTTTGGTCACTGTTTTGGCACCGTTGATTTTAAGGAAGGCACCGATGCTTTTTTAAATAAAAGAAAACCGAACTTCGATTAGTCTTCAAAGGGAAAGTGCAGGGTCTCTACTCCTGCAGCTTCTAAAAACTTAATTCCAGAAAGATCTTTATAGGCATTGGCGTAAACCACTCTTTTAATTCCTGATTGATGAATGAGCTTACTGCATTCCTTACAGGGTGATAGGGTGATGTACAATGTAGCACCTTTACAAGAATGTGTTGATGAGGCAACCTTTGAGATGGCATTGGCCTCTGCATGTAAAACATACCATTTGGTATATCCTTCTTCGTCCTCACAAAAATTCTCAAAGCCAGAAGGGGTTCCATTGTAGCCATCAGAGATAATCATTCGCTCCTTGACCATAATCGCACCTACTTGTTTGCGCTTACAGTAAGAAAGGGCTCCCCATTCTCTTGCCATTTTCAAATAGGCAGTGTCGTATTTTAGTTGTTTTTTATCCTTGTTCATCATATTGATTGGGCCAATTTAAGACTAATTGTTCAAAGCTTCAAATTAGTTGAAGAGAGAAGTGGAGGTACTGTATAAGAGCGGCAATGTAAGTACCCCGATAAGGAGTGCACTCCATTTTATAATCTGCTGCTTTTGCAACGAAGTTTTAGTTAGGAATACTACTGCTACAACAACCATTAAAATGATGATGAGTTGAGCGATTTCAAGACCAATAGCAAATGAAATCAGCCCCGTGATTTTGTCTTGGGTTTGACCCATAAGCATCTTGAAATAATTAGAGAATCCAAAACCGTGAATGAATCCAAATAAGGCCGTTGCAATCAAATGAAATCTCAGACTTTTGCTGTTTAACTTTTGGGTGTATAGGACATCAAATACCACCATTAACAGAATGCTCAAGGGGATTAAAAATTCGATGACAGCCGTATTGACTTCGAGTACTTCATAGGTCGATAAGGCTAGAGAAGTACAGTGTGTGATTGTAAATACACTTACCAAGTAAAAAAGGGTTTTGTTTTTAGAAAAACTAAAGGGCAGCGCCATGGCTGATAGAAACAGCAAATGATCGTATGCTCCTAAATCTAAAACATGGAAGACTCCTAATTTGATATAAAATAGTATTGTTTCTATCATATTCCTCGTTCTTTACAAATAGTTTCATAGGCTTGTTGTACCTGTTTGAATTTTTCTTCAGCTCCTTTTTTAATGGCTTCATCCTCAGTATTGACGCGATCCGGATGGTATTTTTTTGCCATATCTCTATAGGCTTTTTTGACCTCCGCATCTGTTGCAGATTTTGAAATCTCTAAGATTTCATAGGAAGAGGTCGTCGATACCACAAACATCGCTTTGATCGATCTAAAATCAAGGGTTTTGATTTTTAGGTAGGAGGCAATTTCGGTGAGGCGTTCCAATTCTTTTGGATGAACCGCTCCATCGCTGTGAGCGATTGCAAATAAAAAGTGTAAGAGTTGCAACCTCATGGGGTAAGAAACCATCCCATTGAGTTCCAAACAAATCTTTTGAGCATTGATGTCTTTTTTGTCAACAGCAGAGTTAAAAGTCTTGAAAATATGGTTGGCTCTCGCTGGACCATAGGTTCGTATAAAGTACTGTTGAACGTATTGACGTTCAGCGTCGGAGACTTCTCCATCCGCTTTAATTACAATGGCACAAAGCGATAAGAGATGCACCTCAAAATCTTGAGATGAAACCCTTCGAGAAGTTGTATAAATAGTTCCAGAACCTCCCTTTTGGAATTGGTCGATAAAACTACCGATTAAAAACCCTAGAATGGCTCCTGGAAATCTGAGTAAAGCATAGCCGATAAAGGCAGCTAACCATCGAATCATAGTAATAATTTGTATCAAAGATATGTTTTTGTACCATCCTATAAAAACATATCTTTATCGGATGAATCCATTTGACGACAACTACTTTATGAAACGAGCTTTAGAGGAAGCTCATATTGCCTTTGATAAGGGTGAGGTTCCAGTTGGTGCTGTCATTGTCGTCGATGATCGCATCATCGCTAGAGCTCATAACCTCACTGAGCAACTCACCGATGTTACAGCGCATGCTGAGATGCAGGCGATCACAGCAGCGAGTAATTTTTTAGGAGGAAAATACCTCCATCAATGCACGCTATATGTCACACTAGAACCTTGTGTGATGTGTAGTGGAGCGCTCTACTGGAGTCAACTAAAAAAAATTGTTTACGGGGCTGCTGATCCCAAAAGAGGAGGGCTTGCATCAGGAGTACAACTGCATCCAAAAACAGCGATTGTTTCAGGAGTGATGAAAGACGAAGCATCAGAATTGCTACAATCTTTTTTTAAGCAAAAACGATAAACACAATAGAATAGTCTTTAGGAGTTCTTTTTGAAATACCAAAAAGAATAGGCGATTGGAATCAATGCGAGTAGAACGCAAATCCCAATAAAAAACAGAATATAGGATTCGGATTTCCACAGGAGACTGCTTAAGATGAGTACTCCTCCACCAATTTTCCAAACGACAGAAGCAAAAGAATGAGTTCGATTCCAATTTTCTGGATCTTCTAAGGTCCAAGGAGTACGAATTCCTATGAAATAGTTGGATTTAATAGAACTAAAAATAAATCCTAATCCAAAAAACAACGCTCCCACTAAGGTCAACATTATATTGGGGGACCCCAAGGATCGAACAAGAGTTGAGTGAATAATAAAAACAGATAAAAGTGCCATAAAGAATTGTAATAACAACCGAATCTGAAAATAAGCTTTTGAGTGCAATTTTACCTTTTTCTTGGGATCAATAAAAGGAACCAAGAGCAGAATAAAGTAAAGAGGGATGTTGATTAAAGAGAGGACCATCAAAAGTTCGTTTTTATCACCGATGCGATCAATTTCTCCTTTGGCATTCCAATGAAGTGGTATTTCTCTTGGGAGGTCTCCCCAGATCATCGCTAGGTAGAGCAATGGAATTAGTAGTAACAGAATTAATAAGAGCTCTTTAACTTTCATAGAATTAAAGATAAAAAAAATCCCCGAATTAGATTCGAGGATTAGCGTTCTATGTATTCAAAAAGAAATTAATCAATAAGATCTACATTTACGGCAACGGTTCCTTTTTTACCATCTTCTTCATCGTAAGAGACTTTGTCTCCTTCTTTAAGTTCGATGCCATTTAAAGCGGTTACGTGAACGAATACATCGCTTCCGCTTTCGTCGTTAGTAATGAATCCATAACCTTTAGATTCATTAAAAAATTTTACTGTTCCAGTCATTAATATGTATTAAAAAATTATCATACAAATGTAGGCTTTTAATAACAGCTTAAAGATTATTTTAAAAAAAATGAAAAAAATTATACGAAAATATTAGCTATTTTCTTGATTTTCTCTCATTTTTTCAATGTTTTCTTTGCTTAGGGTATAATCTTTCATCTTTTTACCCTTGGAGGCTACAAATACGAAAACGGGCATGATCACTAAGAAAAGCAGTGCTGTTCCTATACCGATATAAAAATCACCATCAGTTGTTTCTTGGCCGTCTTTAATATAGAAACCATATAAAATACTTGAGAGGCATAGAAGCGATGCAAGAAGTAGTATTTTTTTCATTATCTAGTAAAGTGTATCAATTTTCTTCTGTAGGCGGTAAGAAGCTTTGATTTTGAGATAAAGCCTTGATACACGCCATTTTTTACAACAGGTAAATTCCAAGCGCCAGAACGTTCAAATTTATCCATAATGTAGGTCATTTTGTCTTTGTCAAGATCGATCAGATCTAGAGCTGAATGCATGATCTCTGCTACAAAGATTTCGTTGTAGAGTTCTGGTTTGAACATTTTTGAACGAATGTCATCTAAGAGTATGACCCCTAAAAATTTCTGGTTATAGGGATCGATGACTGGAAAAATATTTCGTTTGGATTTGACTACCGCCGATTGGATTATTTCACCGAGATTCATGGTAGGGTGAACGGGGATAAAATTGGTTTCAATAACCGAATCAATATCCATTAGAGTTAGAACGGCATGATCCTTATCGTGAGTAATCAAATCGCCTTTTCGACCGAGTTCCATGGTATATACGGAGTGTGGCATGACCATTTTGGTAATGGCATAACCCATTGCAGAGGTGATCATTAAAGGAATAAATAATTCATAACCACCCGTAACTTCTGCAATTAAGAAGATAGCTGTCAGAGGAGCGTGTAAGACACCAGCCATAAGTCCGCTCATTCCAAGTAAGGTAAAATTAGAAGTAGAAATAGAGGTAGACAAGCCGGTCAAATGTATCATTTTAGCCATGAGATGGCCAAAGACTGCTCCCATAAAAATTGTAGGAGCAAAAATTCCACCAACACCCCCAGCTCCAAAACTGATTGAAGTAGCGACAATTTTTAAAAGACCTACAATCAATAAGAGTAGCAACAAACCGTATGCACTTTCTGAAAACCAATCCAGTGTACTAAAAAGATCCGTACTGTAATCATCCTCGAGTAATCGGTTGATGACTCCAAAGCCCTCTCCATAAAGGGAAGGAAATAGAAAAAGTATCGCTCCTAAAGAAACCCCTCCAACGATTAATTGGAGCTTCGAGGATTTTAATTTTTCAAATAGATTTTGGATGCGCTCGTAAATGAACGTAAAATAGATGGATACGAGTCCAGTTGCAGCCCCTAATAATAAATAAAAGGGGAGGTGTTTTGCAGAAAATCCCTGAGTGATTTCAAACGGTAAAATGGTTTGAGATCCAAAGAAGAGATAAGAAGTTAAAATAGCAGAAACGGATGCAATTAAAAGCGGTAGCATGGAAACGACGGTTAAATCCAAACTAAAGACCTCAACAGCAAAAATGATGGCAGCGATGGGTGCTTTAAAAATGGAAGACAAAGCTCCGGCAGCGGCAGCTCCGATGAGAAGATTTCTGTTTTTTTGATTGAGGTGCAACATTTGTGCGATGTTCGAACTTATCGCTGCTCCAGTTGATACGGTAGGTCCCTCAAGTCCAACGGAACCACCAAACCCTACGGTAAGAGGAGCTGTTAGAATTGAACCGAACATTTGATAGCGTTTGAGCTTTCCTTTCTGCTTGGATATACTGTGTAAGGTTGTTGGAATCCCATGAGAAATTTTGTGTTTAATCACGTATTTCATCACTGCAAAAGCGAGGACAAAACCGATCAGGGGAAAAACAAAGTAGAAGGCATTATGGACATCTTCAACGAGTTTACCTTCGAGTAACCACTGAATAAAATGCGTGAGGTTTTTTAATAGTACCGCACCGATTCCAGAGGTGAACCCTATGACCCCCGAGAGAATAAGTATGAATCTCTTTTCAGAGATGTGTTTAGCTCTCCATACCAGAAATCGCTTGAGGTAATATGTAAACTTTTGCTCCATTGAGGAGTTAGTTCTAAAGGTTAATACGAAGATTTAATTCATCTAATTGATCCTCACTTAAAGATGCTGGTGCGTCGATCATCACATCTCTTCCTGCATTGTTTTTTGGAAAGGCTATAAAATCTCGAATGGATTCTTGCCCGCCCAGGATCGCAACTAAACGGTCCAAACCAAAAGCGATTCCTCCGTGTGGTGGTGCTCCGTATTGGAAGGCGTCCATCAAAAATCCGAACTGTGCTTTTGCTTCCTCCTCTGTAAACCCTAAAAGTTTAAACATGCGCTCTTGAACTCCTCTGTCGTGAATACGAATGGATCCTCCACCAATTTCGTTTCCATTGAGTACCAAATCGTATGCGTTGGCGTGTACTGCGCCAGGATTGGATTCTAAAAGATCCATTTCCTCTGGTTTTGGAGCTGTAAACGGATGGTGCATCGCATGCCAGTGCCCTGTTTCTTCATCCTGTTCTAAGAGAGGAAAATCAACCACCCATAGTGGGGCGAACTCATCGGGATTTCTGAGTCCTAATCGCTCGGCAAGCTCCATTCGAAGAGCAGAAAGTTGAGCACGGGTACTGTGGGCATCCCCAGAGAGCACACAGATCAAATCTCCTGCTTTGGCTCCTGTTGCTTCAGCCCATTTTTGTAAATCTTCTTCGCTGTAAAACTTGTCGACAGAAGACTTAAAGCTTCCGTCTTCGTTACAGCGAACGTAAACCATACCCTTGGCTCCTACTTGGGGACGTCTTACCCAGTCAATGAGTTTGTCGATTTCTTTTCTCGTATATGCATTTCCACCAGGAACTGCGATTCCAACAACGAGTTCAGCGGTATTAAACACATTGAAGTCTTTGTGTTGAGCTACTTCATTGAGTTCTCCAAACTCCATCCCAAAACGAATATCAGGTTTGTCATTTCCATAGCGTTTCATTGCCTCTTCATAAGGCATTCTCGGGAATTTTTCGATAGCAACCCCTTTAATTTCTTTTAAGAGGTGGCGCGTCAGTCCCTCAAAGGTATTTAAGATGTCTTCTTGCTCTACAAAGGCCATCTCACAGTCAATCTGAGTGAATTCTGGCTGACGATCCGCTCTGAGATCTTCGTCTCTAAAGCACTTAACGATTTGGAAATAGCGATCCATTCCACCAACCATCAAGAGTTGTTTAAAGGTTTGAGGTGATTGTGGAAGGGCGTAAAATTGTCCTTCATTCATACGAGAAGGAACCACAAAATCCCTTGCTCCTTCAGGAGTTGATTTGATCAAATAGGGGGTTTCAACATCTATAAATCCAGCCTTCGAAAGGTAATTTCGCACCTCCATACTCACACGATGTCTAAAGATGAGGTTGTTTCGGACAGGTCTTCTACGAATGTCTAAATAGCGGTATTTTGCTCGTAGATCATCACCTCCATCGGACTCATCTTCGATGGTGAAAGGAGGAGTCTTGGAAGGGTTGAGCACTTCTAATTCTCGCACTAGAATTTCAATTGCTCCAGTTGCCATTTTGGGATTGGCAGCATCTCTTTTTAAGACCGTTCCACTAATAGCGATGACACTTTCTCTTCCGAGATTTTTTGCGGTTTCAACGATAGCAGCATCGGAACGATCGGCATCAAAGATGAGTTGTGTAATCCCATAGCGATCTCTGAGGTCTACCCAACAAATAAATCCTTTGTCTCTGACCTTTTGAACCCATCCCGATAATTTAACTTCGTTTCCAATATGAGCGGCATTTAATTCTCCGCAAGTGTGATCTCTGTACATATGATTAAATTATGGAGGCAAAAATACAAAAAAAAAGAAGGCTGTTGAGCCTTCTTTTCTACGCTTTTGTGATTCCTAGTCCTTAGCTTTCAAATCGTCTATTTTTAAAAATCCACCATTTCATTCGGTAACTGATATAGAAAAGTACTGGGACAATGATTAAGGTCAAAAAGGTCGCTACAATCAGACCAAAAATAACGGTCCACGCAAGAGGTCCCCAAAAGATGACATTATCCCCTCCTATATAGATGTGAGGATTGAATTGGCTAAATAGTGAAAAGAAATCAATATTGAGTCCAATCGCAAGTGGAATTAACCCTAAGACTGTAGTTATCGCGGTAAGCAATACGGGTCTTAAACGAGCTTTCCCCGCTTGAACAATCAGTGGAACTAACTGCTCTTTATTCAGAAGGGTTTCTTCATCAATAGAGGCCTCTACTTTAAATCGATCAATGAGAAGTTGAGCGTAATCCAATAGTACCACTCCGTTATTAACTACAATACCTGCTAGTGAAATGATCCCCATCATGGTCATCATGATGACAAAACTCCACCCGGTGATAATCAATCCTCCAAAGACACCGATAAAGCTCAAGAAAATAGCAATCATAATGATGATCGGCTTCGAAATACCACCAAATTGGAAAATCAATAGGAGCATGATGAGTCCAAGTCCAGTAAAGAAGGCCCCCATTAAAAACTGCATCTGTTTGTTTTGTTCTTCTAACTGACCTGTATAATCAATGTGAATATCACTGGGAATTCCCTTGTAATTCTTCATTAATTGTTGGATCTGATCAACGATGGCACCTGCATCAGTATAACCTGGCTCTAATCCTGAATAAACGGTGACTACACGCTTCCCCCTGATGTGTTTAATCGAGCTGTATCCCGAGGTATTTTCTCTTGTTGCAATTGCTGAAATAGGAATTTCTTTGATTTGCCCATCGGCTGGATCTCTAAAAACGATATTTTGATTGAAGAGGGCAGAGGCATCATATCTAGAATTTTCATCAAAGCGAATATTGATATCGTAGTTTTCACCATCTTCTTTGTAGATACCTGCTTTTTCTCCAAAGAGGGAACGTCTTAACTGCATTCCTACTTGTCCGAGTTTGACCCCTAATGCCCCGGCTTTTTCTTTGTCAACGACAACGCGCATAGAGGGGTTTCCCTTGTTGACATTCACTTTTAATTCCTCAATACCAGGGATATTTTTATCCTCGATATAGTTGCGCATGGACTCAGCTGCAAGGATTAAGGCGTCGTAATCATCTCCAGAGAGTTCAATATTGATTGGATACCCCACTGGAGGTCCTTTAGAGTCTTTTTCGACTGAGATGGCCACTCCTGGAAATCTGCCACTCAAAGCTTCTTGCACCTTTTTTCTCAAGGCTTCAGAGTCCATGCCTTGACGGTATTTAAACTCGCGCATCGAAGCAGTAATTTTACCTCTATGAGGCATTTCAGCAGAAGAACCTGCATCAGTCATTGGGTTGCCGGCACCTTCTCCTACTTGAGAAATGGAGCTCTGTACCATAAAGTTGTCATCTCCATCGTAATAGATCGGATCCAAAATGACCTCGTAAAAAGCCTTTTCTATTTGTTGGGTCATATCGTTGGTCTTTTCGATGTCTGTTCCTTGAGGATATTCGATATAGACAACAATTTGGTTCGGAATATTATCTGGAAAAAATTCAATCTTAGTACGTCCACTTCCAACAGAAGCTCCAAAGAATACAAATGAAAGGAGTAGGATCAAGAACGTGACTCCAGCATACCAATACATTCTACCTCCCCTAAGAGCATTTTTAAGTGAAGTTTCGTAGAAATTTTCAATTTTAACCAACGTATTTTTTTGAAATCGCAAGGCGGTTTTCTTGAGAACGTATTTATAGATCCAGAACATGGCCGCTGTAGCAATCATCAAGGTACCCAATCCTTTAACGGGGCCTCCAACAATAAAAATCAACAGTCCAAAACCACCGAGGATGGCTGAGATTCGATAGAGTTGTTTTTTAGATAAGTTTTTATCCGAAGTATCCATAAATTGGGATACTAACATCGAGTTCATAAAAATCGCTACGATGAGGGATGATCCTAGAACAATGGACAAGGTAATTGGGAAGAACTTCATGAAGTTCCCCATGATACCAGGCCATAATCCAAGTGGAACAAAGGCCGCTACTGTTGTTGCTGTCGATACAATGATCGGATAAGCGATTTCAGAGATTCCCTTTTTTGCAGCTTCTTTTCGAGACATTCCCTCGTCCATCAAACGATAGACGTTTTCTACTACAACAATACCGTTGTCAACCAACATCCCCAATCCCATAATCATACCAAAGAGAATCATGGTGTTAAGTGTATATCCTAAAAGTGAAATCACCATAAAGGACATGAACATCGACATTGGGATTGCAAATCCTACAAAAAGTGCGTTTCTAAATCCTAGGAAAAACATCAGTACGGTCACCACGAGGATAATCCCAAAAATGATGTTGTTTACAAGGTCATCTACTTGATTGAGGGTTTGGGAAGAGAGGTCGTTGGCAATGATGATTTTCAAATCAGATGGAAATTCTGATTGTTGTGCCTGTTTGATAATTTCATTAATCGCATCGGATGCCTGAATCGTATTCTCTCCAGATCTTTTTTTGACATCGAGCATCACTACGTTTTGATCGTACATTCTCGCATAAGTGGTGCGATCTGTGTCTCTAAATGAAACGCTTGCAATATCTTTGAGATAGATGGTTTTTTGCTCTGATTTTACAACAAAATCTTCGAGTTCGGACGGGTGGTTGATTTCACCGATGACACGAACTGAACGACGCTGTCCTGATTGAATCAGATTTCCTGCAGAAATGGTCATATTGTTGTTGGCAATCGATTGAGCGATATCGTTAAAGCTCACTTTAGCGGCCATCATTTTGTAAATGTCAACGGCCACCTCAACTTCTTTGTTTTGAACGCCTCTAATATCAGCTGCTTTAATTTCAGGTAACTCTTCAATTTTTTCTTGAAGAAGTTCGGCGTAATCGTTGAGCTGTTGTACCGTATAATCTCCTGTGAGGTTGATATTCATAATCGGCATTTCCTCAGATAGGTTGAGGTCAAAGACATTGGGCTCTACCTTTGAGTTGTTAAAAGTAGGCCAGTCTTCAGAAGCTTTTTTAGAATCAACCTTGTCTTTGACGCGTTGTTTGGCTTCGGCAATCGAAATATTTTCATCGAACTCCACCAAGATCATTCCGTAATCTTGCTGAGAGGTCGAAGTAATATCCAACAAATTACTCAGCCCCTCTAATTCCTCTTCTAAAGGATCGACGATGAGTCGTTCAATATCTTCAGCTGAGTTCCCTGGATAAGGAACCGAAACATAGATATTGGTCTGTTTAATTTCAGGAAAGGCTTCTCTTGGCAAATCAAAATAGGCTTTGACTCCTAGATAGAGAAAAATTGCAATCATCACATAGATGATGGAACTGTTATCAATCGACCAAGAGGATGGTCGAAAGATTTTTTCAACATTTTTTTTCTGTTTACTCATCTTAGTTTAATACTTTAATGTGTTGACCATCTTTAAGCTTACGAGCACCTTCGATGACTATTTGGTCTCCAGCTTCTAAACCTGATAGCACTTCGATGCGTTCTCCATCACTCGCTCCTGTGGTGATAATTCTTCGGTGAGCGATATCGACTCCTTCGTGCTCTGTAGTGCTGATGGTGTATACGTATTGTTCCCCTTCTGCATTTTCAGAAATAACGGAAAGCGGAACTAAAATTGCATTGTTATTGCTGTAATCGTTGATGAGCACTTTAGCATTTAAGTTGGGTTTAATGCTTTGGTCATCATTAGGAATACCAATCTCTACTTCAAAGGAGCGATTGGAAGCGGCAATATAATTTCCGGTTTGACGCACCTTTGTTTCGATGCGTTTCGACAACACAGGAATTTCAACAATCGCTTTGCCTCCTTTTTTTACAGATCCTAAATAACGTTCGGGGGCATCTACCGTAACATACATATGCTCCAAATTGATAATTCTAAACAGGGCAGCATTCGGTCCTGGAGCCACAACTACTCCAGGGTCTTGAAGCAGTTGATCTACAATACCTGAAAAAGGAGCTTTGACAATCGCCTTGGCAAGGGTTTTTTCCAATTGCGCTACAGCGTTTTGTTGAGACTCATACTGAGCTTTAGTTTGTAAGTACTGAATTTCAGAACCAATTTTTTGTTCCCACAGCTTCGCTTGACGCTCAAAAGTTGTTTTCGCTAAAGCCGCAGCGGCTCTCAATTGTTCTAATTGATTACTCAATCCTCCATTGTCAATCTCAGCTAAAATCGTTCCTTTTTGCACACGGTCTCCCTTTTTGACATACACCTTTAAGAGGGTCCCTGAAAGTTCAGGATAAATCAAAACGTTTTCTTTGGTGGTGATATTTCCTTGAAGTTGGACGTAGTGATCAAAAGATTCTACAGCTAGTTTCTTTGTTGAAACAAGAGGAAGATTGTCAAATCCTTCAATAGCTTTGATGGCTGCTTCTACTTCTGAAAGTTGTTGAGCAAGGGTGTTTTGCTGCTCCATAATTTCTGACTTGAGAGCCTTCAAGGAATTGAGGTCATTAGATGACTCAGCGTTCTCTCCACAGGAGGTTACGAGCATTCCAAAAGCGAGGATGGCGATTATTTTTTTCATAGTGATGTAATATAGGTAGTGCGATTAATTTAAGGTTTCTAATAAGGTTTTGCTGTTAATCAATGCCAACATCGATTCTAAGTATTCACGTTGGGCTTGATAGAGTTGTAATTGGGCTTGTCTGAGTTCAAAACTAGAAGCAACTCCTTCTTTGTATTTAATGGTATTTTTGGTTGCTATACGTTCGGATAAGTCCAAGTTGAGCTTGGAGGAGTCGTAATTGGCAACATCTAACTCAAATTGACTTTTGGCTTGTTGATATTCAAGACTCACTTGTTTTGCCTTTTGATTTAAGAGTGTTTTCGACTGCTCGAATTGAATCTTTTTCATCTTGGTATTGGCTCTTTTCATAAATGATGAAAAAATGGGGACATTGAGGTTCACTCCCAAGATGGAGGCATCAAACCATTCTTGAGTAGTTGAAAAGAACTCAAAGTCATTTCCAAATGCATTGGTGGAATAATTTACAAAGGCATTGAGGGTAGGTAAGTACTTTGATTTTTCTAATTTGAGCTCCAAACGCTTTTGTTCTTTTTGATTCCATGCAATTTGATAATCAATACTGTTTTCGAGACGAAACTCCTCTAGGGGCTCTTCGAGCAAATGTTGTGCTGCTAAGGTTTCTAAATTGTCTGTAAGAACAAATGGTTCCGTTAAGGACCTTCCTAAAAGGAGGTTAAACGACTGTTTCGCTATGGATTGTAGTTGAAGAATATTGCGTTTTTGACTTTCTAATTGAAGTAGTGTAATCTCCAATTGTTCCAGTTGTTCTTCTTCAGCAAAACCCTGATTTAAGAGCGCTTGAGTTTCGTTTATATTCTCTTTGAGCACCTTTAAATTGTCGTTGACGATGGAGACACTTTCGTCGATTAAGAGCACACTACCATAGGCATTAACCACTGCTTTTTTGATTTCTTTCTGTGTTTTTTCTTTCGCATTGGCACTGATATCGAAAAAGGTTTTGATCGCTTGCACTCCTACGATATAAGAACCGTCAAAAAGCTTTTGATTAAGTGTTGCAGAAGCGCTCATTTGTTGTTTTTGACCAAAAGTTATCGGAACATAGGTTCCTGGCTCTCCTCCAAAAAATTCTCCTGGTAAAAGAGAGACGGGTCTTTTCAATTGGTTTTGATAGGATCCTGAAGCGCTAATTTGAGGAAGTCCAATAGCCATCGTAGACCATTTTTGAGCATAAGCTGCTTGCACATCTCGATCAGCATTGATCATTTGAGCATTGTGTTCTAAAGCAAAATCTAAAGCTTCTGTAAGACTGAATTCTTTTGCTTCTTGAGCCATGACACTCATACTTAAGAGACTTAAGCAAAATGTAAGTACGTTTTTCATTTGTTATTTAATAATTCATTTAATTTTTTCAATCCTTGATCTGTAACTAGTGCCCTTAAATGATACTCCAAGAACATGGTGTTGACGTCTTTTTTGGAGAACGTACTCGGTGGAAACAGGTCATCATTTTTAATGATATTGACACCGTCAAAATAGATTCTCCATACAAATTCTTTGTTGATTTCCTTTCGGTATACTCCTGTTTGAATACCACTTTTAATATTTGATACGATGATGTCTTCAACCATTTCACGTTGTTTTTTCATCATCTCTTTAAAAAGTTTAGGGTAGTATTTGTGCAACTGAAATATCGGAGAGGATTTTTCGTCGTTTAAGTTTTGATTCACAAAGTCTTTGACAACAATGAGTTCTTCAATAGGATCTAAATTTTGAGACCTAATCTCAGAAATTCCATGTCCAATGGTGTTGTACAAGTGATCCGATACCGCTTTTATCAATTTAGTTTTATTGCAGAAATTGATATAAATAGTTTTTTTGGACATACCAAGTTCACTGGCAATGTCATCCATGGTAACGCTCTTAAACCCGAAGTTTAAAAACATCTCTGTGGCCTTATGTATAATTTTGTCCTTCATTTCAGGCTGCAAATATACGAATGGAAACTTTTAAAACTGTAAAAGTTTCCAAAGTTTTTACATTATTTTAACATTGAGAAATGAATTCTGTCTTAGTAGTTTGTAGGGAGTTTGCTTACTTTTGTTTAAACACTTCACAAGATGCATACCTTTAATGAACTAAAAGCGATCTTGGATGCTCGTCTAAATCAGGCTGAGTTTCCCGCCAATCCAAATCAGTTATACGATCCACTTCGCTACATTTTGGGAATAGGTGGAAAGCGAATCAGGCCCCTATTGGCGCTGATGAGCTGCGATCTTTTTAACGTGGATCCTAACAAGGCGTTACAAGCTGCGATGGCCGTTGAGTATTTTCACAATTTTTCGTTGATTCACGACGATATTATGGATCAAGCTGATGTGAGAAGAGGCCAGGAAACTGTTCACAAAAAATGGAATGAAAATGTGGGAATTTTATCAGGAGACGCCCTCTTGGTTAAAGCATATCAACAGTTGGATGTTTATCCAGCAGAACTTTTTAAACCCCTGACGCAATTGCTTAGTCAGACTGCCATCGAAGTTTGTGAGGGACAGCAATACGATGTGGATTTTGAAACCCTAAACGAAGTTAGCAAAGAAGACTATGTAGAGATGATACGTTTAAAGACTGCCGTTCTGCTTGGAGCCTCTTTGAAAATGGGAGCCCTTATAGCTAAGGCAAGTGAAAAAGATGCTGAGTTGATTTATAAGTTTGGAATTGATTTGGGAATCGCATTTCAGTTACAAGATGACTATCTCGACAGTTTTGGTAATGCAGAACACTTTGGAAAGCGTATCGGAGGTGATATTATCAATAACAAAAAAACCATCCTCTATATTGAAGCGCTCAAGCGTTCCAATTCCAATCTAAGAGATCAATTATTGAATTTATATCAATTAAGAGACGATTCTCAACAAAAAATCGAGGATGTTAAATCCATTTTTAATGATTCGGGTGCTAAAACAGAAACGTTATCACTGATTGAGCAATATACCAATAGCGCTTTTGACTTTTTAGATCAACTATCGGTCGATTCTCAAAATAAACAAGAACTCAACTCATTAGCATCTTTTTTAATGAATAGAATTATTTAGTATAAAATATTGAATATAAATTAATTGTGATGTTTATTTTCGTAATTCCGAAAATAAAATTTAGAAAATACGAAAATATTACTTTAGTATTTATTAACTTTGTATTACTCAATTTAAACTGATGAAGAGTAGCCACGAAAATTATATTAAAACGGTTTACCACCTAAGTCCATCCCAGACCTATTTAGTGTCAACCTCAGCCATCGCTGAAAACCTTGGAATTAGCAAGTCTTCATCAACTGAACTCGTACAGGAATTAGCATCAGCAGGATTTATCGATTACCATCGCTATCAAGGGGTGCGTTTAACTTCTAAGGGAACACAAAAGGCCTTACAAATCATTCGATCTCACCGGCTTTGGGAGGTGTTCTTAGTAGATAAACTGGGATTTAATTGGGATGAGGTTCACGATTTAGCGGAAGAACTAGAGCACATCCGTTCCGATTATTTTATCGATCGTTTGGATGATTTTCTCGGAAATCCAACCGAAGATCCCCACGGAGATCCTATTCCCTCTAAATCAGGTAAATTAAGTAAGAGTTCTAAAATTAAATTGACCGAATTAAAAGTAGGTGAACGGGGTATTCTAAGACGGGTTACCGATGATTCCGAATCCTTTTTAAAATACTTAGATAAATACGGCATTCAAATGGGAGTTCGCATGGAGGTTTGTTCTATCGAAGATTACGATCGATCGATTGAAGTGCAGATTAACAATCAAACACACCATGTATCTGAAAAGATCGCTGAACAATTAAAATTGGAAAAAATTAAATAGAAAGGAACTTGAGTATAGAATTTAAATCAACTCAAATTTTTAAAGCCCTGTGATAAAAAAAACGCACCATAATTATGAATGATCTAATTGCATATTTCGAATCTATTGATCCTATTTTAGCAGCTTTTTACGCCACCTTATTCACTTGGGGTCTTACGGCACTTGGAGCTGCACTGGTTTTTTTCTTTAAGACTATGAATCGAGCAGTATTAGATGGAATGCTAGGATTCACTGGAGGGGTCATGATTGCTGCCAGTTTTTGGTCTCTTTTAGCACCAGGAATCGAGATGAGTAAAGGAGAAGGATTTGTCAAAGTCATGCCTGCTGCTATCGGTTTTTTATTTGGAGCTTTGTTCTTGTTTGGATTGGACAAGGTATTGCCTCACATTCACCTCAATTTTAAAGAATCTGAAAAAGAGGGGATTAAAACACCCTGGCATCGAACCACCTTACTGACCTTAGCAATTACCCTTCACAATATTCCTGAAGGATTGGCTGTTGGGGTTTTATTTGGAGGAGTTGCAGCTGGTTTTGAAGGCGCCAGTATTGGAGGAGCAGTGGCTTTAGCCTTGGGAATTGGACTTCAAAATTTTCCAGAAGGGTTTGCGGTTGCGATGCCGCTGCGAAGATTGGGATTGAGTCGCACTAAGAGTTTTCTATACGGTCAAGCTTCAGCACTGGTAGAACCTATTGCAGCGGTCTTAGGAGCCTGGTTGGTACTGACTTTTGAACCCATTCTACCTTATGCGCTTTCGTTTGCAGCTGGAGCGATGATCTTTGTTGTGGTTGAAGAGGTGGTTCCAGAAACCCAGCAAGACAAATATACCGATATAGCAACCCTTGGTTTAATTTTTGGGTTTATCGTGATGATGAGTTTAGACGTAGCTTTAGGGTAATGAGATTAATGATTCTATACGTATTATTTTTCATTTCGGGAATTCAGTTGCTCTTCGGACAACACCAGCTGGATGTTAACATAAAAGGGGTTCATTCTCATAAAGGGGCCATAGCCATAGCTATTTATACAGATGAAAAAGATTTTTTAGATTTTGAAAATGCTTATCGCTATTACAGGATCTCAGCAAAGGAGCAGCACTCCCATCTGTTTAGCGATCTCAAAGAAGGTACTTATGCCATTGCTGCTTTCTACGATGCAAATTCTAACGACCAATTAGACACCAACATCCTTGGGATACCCAAAGAAGCCCTGGGTACTTCAGGTAATTTAAAGAATAAATTTGGCCCCCCTAAATTTAAAAACTGTAAATTTTATTTGAATTCAAATCAGACGATCGAAATAAAACTCAAGAAGTTTTTTGACAACTAAGACTTATTGAATTTTAAATTCTCTAAGTACATCATTAGGTTCTAAAATGGAATATCCATCCCAAAAATGAGGGTCAAAAGCATCGAGTCGTATTTTATTTACTTGGTAAAGAGGTTTGAAATTTTCGTATTCTGATTTGCTGATCGGGTTCTTATCGATGAGCATGTATTCCTTAGTTGCTATATTTGAAAGTCGAATACGGAACTCAAAACTCAATTCGTTTTGTTTGCGCTTCCAAGAACCTGTTTTGCGTTTTTCAATCAGTTTTAGGGGGCGCTCAATGGATGCTAAATTTCCCCTGCTTTCTTGTAGGAAAACCAAATCGTAAGTTCCAAACGAATTTTTTCTATAAACCTGAGTTCCAAGAGCTAGATAGTCCCTAAACTTAAAGCCAAAAAGAGCGAACGATTTTAAGTTGGAGGTATTTTCATAGTTGATCATTTCAACTGCAGCATCTGACGCATTGATCATCATTTGTCCCTTAAATCCAGAACCTCTTTTAGGAGTGAATGAAAGGGTGTAAATGAGTTCTTTGCCTCTTAGTTTTAAGTCGATGATTTCAAATTCATAGCGCTGTGATTTGTCAAAAACATCGATAAAGGAATCTTCACTGTAAAAGAGCTCATTCGAAAATCGTTCGATAATTCGAGCTCTATTTCTAGCGTAACTCTTGCGTTCTTTCTGAAGTTGCGACTCTGTTTTTGTAGAAGGTTTTACGGAATCAGTAGTCGTTTCTAAAGTAAAATCATCCGTTTCTAATTTAGCACTAAATATTCCCGATTTCAATTTAAAATAGGAACCTAGTGAGGTCTTTTTTTGGAGTAATAAACCCATCTTACGCTCAATGATATCAGAGTCCACCGTATTGTTTTCGTCTCTGAGTACCGACCCCTTGATCACTTCTACTTTGTTTTTGCCCTCTTTTGGTGTGCCGTAAAAATCAAAAAGGGTTTCCACAAAAAAGTTGGACTTGGTCGGCATACTCACCTTGAGTTCATCTATCAGCGCTTCGTTAATTTCACTATAGGTTGATTTGAGAAGATCCATTTGAAAATCTTCTATGGAATCATAGGTAGATTCTCTTAAAAAAATGCGTTTTTTTTCAAGGTTATAGGAGTAATTCTTCTCAAATGAAGACTTAACTTTTTCGATTAAGTCTTCAGGACGATACTGATCGTTGACAAGGATCACTTCCTCTAATTCAATTGGATTGGGAGTCATTAAAATACTGTCTCCTAAGATTTTAATCGGTAGTTTGAGATCTATGTACCCTATAACCTGAATCAAAATACTATCGTTGGCGTTAAAAGGTTGAGGGCTTAATCGAAACTGACCTTGTTCATTGGCGATCGCATAATTGTTAGGACTACTGATGGTAGCAAATGGAATGGATTTTTTAGTCGTTTGATCCACAACAATTCCCTTCACTTCTTGAGCATTCATTCGTTGAACCAATAGCATTAATAAGGCTAAAATTCCTGTTCTAAAGACCATTAAATCAAGCTTTTTAAGTAGTTTCCATAATCACTGCTTCCCATTCGAACCATACTTTTTTGAAGAACCTCTTTAGAAATATACCCTTTGGTATATGCGATTTCTTCTAAGCAGGCTATTTTTGTTCCACTTGATTGTTCCACTTCTTTTACAAAGTCATGTGCCAGTGTAAAACTCGAAGGTGTTCCAGCATCCATCCAAACTACTTCATCAGAAAGGATACCAACTGATAGATTTCCGGTGTCTAGATAGGCTTGGTGTATAGAGGTAATTTCTTTTTCACCTCTTGCAGATGGTTGGATGTTCTCAGCAATTTCCACTACAGAGGAATCGTACATATACAGCCCTGGAATGGCGTAATTGGATTTGGGTTGAATAGGTTTTTCTTCTACAGAAACCACCTTTCCATTAGAATCAAATTCTACGACACCGTATCGAGAGGGATTTTGAACTTTTAGCGCAAATATAGAAGGCTTTTTCAATTCAATTTGTGCTTTAAACAATTCCTGGAACTGTTTTCCGTAAAAGATATTATCTCCTAAGATCAAGCATACGCGATCCGAACCAATAAAAGAGGCTCCAATGGTGAATGCTTCTGCAATACCTTTTGGCTCATCTTGAACGGCATAGGAAAATTGACAACCCAAAAGAGAGCCATCTCCCAAAAGATTTTTGAACGCATCAGCATCTTTTTTAGTAGTGATGATCAGTAGATCGCGAATACCGGCCTCCATCAAGGTAGCAATGGGGTAGTAGATCATGGGTTTGTCGTACACAGGGATGAGTTGTTTACTCACCGACCATGTCGCTGGATACAATCGCGAACCCGTTCCTCCTGCTAAGACAATTCCCTTCATGAGTTTTTAATATAATCGATTAAACTTTTTTTGGCTGACCAGCCTAAGCGTTCTGTTTTTGTAGTAATCACCTCTGCATTCATTCTGTTTCCAGGTCGCTCGGGTAAGAATTCAATAGGACCTCCAAATAATTGGGCGATTTCAAGAATGGAATAGGCCTCTGGAGATCCAATTCCAAAATCATCTCCACTTCCTTGTTCCCCAACAAGAACTAAGCCATCGATAATATCGTCGATATGCGTAAAATTGCGCTTTTGAGTACCTGGTTTCACTACCGTAAGCGCTTCGCCATTTTTTATTTTTTCTTTAAATAGTGCAATAAGGGTTGCGTATTTACCAGTAGAAATTTCTCTGGGACCATACACGTTATAGAAGTATACCACCGCATAGGAAACTCCAAACCACGTTCCGTAATTCTTAACCAGTTCGGTATTGGAAGCCTTGGTCCAGGCATAGGGACTTTGACTTCTTCCGAGTCCTCCATCTCCAAATTTTGTGCTAGAACCGGCGTAAATGAGCTTGGCACCCGTCTTTCTACAGAATTGAAGCACCGCAAAAACACCCTCTTTGTTAAAACTCCAAACTTTTTCTACATCTTCAAAACTCTGTTCCACGCGAGAGTATTCACCTAGGTGATACACATAATCAGGAGTATAAGGGATTAATTGTTCGATTTCAGAGGTGCTTCCTTTGATGTATTCCACACCATCCATATGATTTGCTTCACTTCCGGTAAAGTAATTGTCCAAACTGTATACCTGATAGTCTCCACTACGCTGCAGTCGTTCACACAAATGAGATCCTACAAAACCAGCCCCTCCTGTAACTATTACTATTTTTTTATTTTTGTTCATGCTAAAAGATCAAAATAAAGAAATTTCTACCTAATCATAAGTTAAGAATTTTTAAATTTTAAGATTTGGGATTAATGAGAATTTTAAAACATATCATTATATTATCACTAAAATTTATTTTGCGTTTACGAAAAATGACTATATTTGATATTGCTATAATTTTTTATTTTAATTGCACATTTACAAAATTCTATACAAATCATACGATAAAACAAAAACTATTCAAATGAAAAAGCTATTATCAATCATATTTTCAAGTGTGTTTTTATTAAGTTGTCAAAGTTACGATGATCAATTTAATGACATAAATGAACAACTCACTGAATTAAATAAACGAATGGAAGCTGTAGAGGCTTTGAGTGGACAAATATCAGGTCTTAACTCTCAAGTTGTATCTTTGTCAGCTGCATTGAGTGGATTAATAAATACATACAGCACTCAAAATCAACTGATTAATACTGAAATTTCAAATCTACAATCTCAGTTAAATTCGTTAACAAGTTTAGTTAATTCTTCAAATGCTGATATAGAAGCTGAATTAATTTCTGTTCAAACCGAGTTAAATGCTCAAATAACATCAATAACAGCAGCTTTAACCGCATTGATTAACTCTACCACTGATGACATTGACGCAGATTTAACAGCAGTCCAAGCAGATTTGAATGAACAAGTGTCTGCTGTATCAGCTGCCTTAGTAGCATTGATTAATTCAACTAATTCTGGCCTCACATCTGAGATTGAAGCATTAGAATCTGAACTTAATTCTGAAGTTGCTACTTTACAAACTCAATTAAATTCTTTATCTTCATTAGTTAGCTCAGTAAATACTGAATTAAGTTCTGATATTCTGGATCTTAATACTCAAGTTTTATCTGTTATATCAAGTTTATCTTCATTGACCTCTAATGTCAACGATATAGAAAATACAATCACTACCTCGACTAACCCTAATATTAATTCATTACAATCTGACATTGATTCCATTACTGCTGATCTGTTAACAATACAATCTACAGTAAATACAATATTATCTAATGATAGTATTTATGATCAAGATATTTTTGTAAATAGTGATGCATCTGCAGCATTTGCAAATCAGTTAGGTGAAAAGGTAACAGTAGTTAATGCTAATGTAACAATATTACTCACAGAAAGTTCAGGATTAACACCTGAAGATGTGAATAGTTTTACTTCAAAAATTAGAATAGTTGTTGGAAATTTAACTATAGTTACTGATTCTAGCATTGATTTAAGCACTTTAACTCATGTTGGAGGGACATATTCAATTAAAAATCATGATGTAGATGATTCGGCTTTGATTTCTGTTGGAAATTTGAATGCAGATTATGATGGCGGTTATGATTTCGGTGCTTTGCAATATTCTGGTACTATTTCTCTTGTAGATTATTCATCTTCATCAACCACTTCAAAAAGCCCATCCTTAAATAATAAATCTGGAAGTATTGGTACTAGTTCAATAAATTTTGGCTCATTAATCACAAACTCTGATTTTGTACAAGTTGATGATATAATCCTAAACTTGGATGGATCAATACAAAAAACTAATCCTACTCGAAACCTTACATTATCATCAGCTATTTCTTGTACGTTAGGTAAAGCTGTTAATCTTAGTGCTAGGACTATAACACTTCCTTTAGCTACAAATGTTAATTTGTTATATGAAGGAACTTTAAATGGAGGTCTTGTATTAAATTCCCCATCAGCAACTTCGATAAGTCTTGCATCTTCACAATCTAATGGAAATTTAACAATATTAGGATCTGCTTCAACAATTTTAAGTGTTCCTAACCTTACTACTATAACTGGAAATGCGAGTTTTACTTCTGCAGATATTTCTTTGCCATCACTTACAGTAGTTTCAGGAACAGTATCAACGATTGGAGACGAAGATATAAATTTAGCAGATCAATTAACTAGCGGAACACATACTGGAGGAGCTAGTTCACACGATTCAGGTGGTGACCATGATTCAGGAGGAGACCATGATTCAGGAGGATCTCATGACTCAGGAGGATCTCATGACTCAGGAGGATCTCATGACTCAGGAGGATCTCATGACT
>JAYPEX010000006.1:0-109576 GCA_038125995.1 Flavobacteriaceae bacterium | reverse complement strand
TCAGGAGGATCTCATGACTCAGGAGGATCTCATGACTCAGGAGGATCTCATGACTCAGGAGGAAACTAATCATAATTTATTTATATAATAAAAAGAGCTAGCTTCGTGCTAGCTTTTTTTTTAACTTCATACAACCAATTCATTTGCTATGAAAAAGATTTTTATTGGAATCAGCTTTATTTTATTTAACCTTTTAACATTGAAAGCACAAGATTCTATGTCAGAAGCTTTATTGAATGAAGGTTTTGAAAACATCCAAGTTAAGACTACTGGAAGTAATTATTATTTGTCTTATGAGAACAATAGGTATCGATTTGAAGCAGATGCCTTGTATAAAGTTTTAAATGCAATTGTCTCAAGTTCGATGGAGGAAGAGGAAGTTCATATTCTAATAAAAAACAGAAATATCCCTTACAGTGCTGTTCATACTTCTAAATCTTCTTTAGAAAAGCTATTTAAGGGAGAGTTGAGTTATCAAGAGTGGAAGTCTGCATCTACTTTTACATTGTCTGTAGATGCCCTTAGAAAGGAGTTTAGTGGAGTAGAGGTGATCAATAGTAGTTTTTATAAGCTCGATATCCCTGTAGGACTTTCACTGCGTTATCAGTTGGGAAATTTTGACAATCCGATTCGACTTAAATATCAACTACAACCTGAGCTCTATACGACCTTTGCAAATGGAGCTTATTTCACAGCGCTATATAATATTCCTTTTCTACATAACGATTTTGATAATTACAATCAGTCTCGTTTGTACAGTATGCATTTTACTAAGGATATCCGATTACCCTTCGAAACCTTTTTAAATTTTAATGCAGGATATTTTTTCTACAATCGTTATGGAATTTGGGCTCAAGCGGCCAAATTCTTTTCGGAGGAACGTTTTAGGGTAGGTGTTGAATACCGCTATACCCAAAATGGTCTTATTGAGCCTAATTTCACGACCTATAATAGTGGTGATTTTAGATCGATTGTATTGGGGACCTTCAATTATCGAAACGTTAAATATGAAACGGATTTAACCTTAAAAGTTGGAACGTTTTACCGAGGAGATTTTGGATATAACTTTGATTTCACAAGGCAGATCGATGAGGTGTATATCAGTTTATTTCTCAGAAAATCTGATTTAGGAAATCTTGTAGGATTTCGATTTAGAACCCCTCTTGGATTTAAGAAGCATTTAAAGCCCGATCGATTTAGAATTAGAACCAGAGAGTATTTTAAGCTTCGATATAATTATAATACAACTACCCCGGCTGCTCTTAATTACGATTTTGGCGAAAAGATATTATCAGATTTATCTGAATATTATCCATCGACATTGCAATATGGGTTAGAAGAATATTTTACTCCACAAGATCCTAGTTTAGGGGATTTGTTTCGCAATTTGTTTAACAATAATTAATAATTCTTGTTCATTTTTAATTCCGATCAATGGTTGATCTACAACAAAAGGGGTGGGGCAGGAACCATTTTACAGTCACTCATCGCTCCACAGGATTACAGTCCAGGAACACATCCAGATTAGATGTTGTTACTCAGAATATAAAATTGATAAGGCTTGATATCAAAATAGTTCAATGGTGAATTGAATTCCATCAGTTGATTCGACCACAATTCTTTTAATTGATGAGGTCCTTTTCCTAAGCAATTAAACACCGACTCCGGTAGTTGTTGGGTTTCATTACTGTAATTTAAGAAGCAAAAAACACTTTGATCCTCTGATGTTCTGACAAAAGAGCAGATCGTTGGAGAATTAAGAGTTAGCCATTGGGTGTTTTTGTGATCTGCAAAAGCCTTGTGTGCTTTTCGAATACGAATGAGTCGTTGATGTCTTTCAAAAACCATACCTTGAATCGTATTGATGTCGGATCTTTTGGATGCTAGATCCCAATTGATGATGGGACGATGCATCCATCGATTGTCATAGGATTTTGAAGGATCTTCTAAATAGGAATAATCATTAATACATCCCAATTCATCTCCGTAGAATATCAGAGGAATTCCACCTGAAAAGAAGCTCTGAGCCTGCATTAAAGTCAGCTTGTCAATTGCGGTGTGAATCCCCTTTTCATCATTGGATTCTAGTGCAGATTCAACGCCACATAAAGAGGCCAAGCTTCCAGAAATTCGAGCATCGTTATTTTTAGGGTTGGTTCCAAAAAGAGCTCCTTTTGAGGGAGAACCACTAAAGGTTCCAGAATAGTAATCTTTTAAATACTTGCGATGTAAGTTGGGATCTTTCCCAGCATTAGCGATCATATAATCATCGTATCCCAATCCGATATCATCGTGACATCTGCTGTAATTAATCCAACTAGTCCCTAAAGGCTTTAAATCGACTACTTTCATAGCTTCACGCATCACTCTAGTGTCTCCAGTAGCTAGGGCATCCCATTGAGTCGCCATTTGAGTGGCATTGTAGGCAAAGTCACATTGGTGTGCTGTAAATCTACCCTTTCCAAAGTATTCTAAAATCTGGTGAGGACCTACAATAGCCTCCCCTAGAATAGCCATTCCTGGAGCAGGCACTTCGACTAGAAGTTTGATGAGTTGCAGTAACTTATGAGCATTTGGGAGTCCTTGACAAGAAGTTCCTTGTTCTTTCCAAATAAAGGCAGGGGCATCAATGCGGAGAATATCGACTCCCAGATTGGCGTAGAAATAGATGTTATCCATCATCGCCACTAGAACTTCTGGATTCTTAAAGTTTAAATCCCACTGATACGAGTGAAATACACTCATTACCCATTGGTTCATTTCATGAATAAAGGTGAAGTTGCCAGGAGCACTCTCTGGAAATACCTCCGGCATATGGTACTCCATTAAATCAGGGATAGATCGATCGGAATAACAATAGTAGAAGTCTTGATATTTTTTTTCCCCCGCTTTGGCTTTTTGAGCCCACTCATGTCGATCAGAGGTGTGGTTGAGAATAATATCAAGCATTAAATACATTCCCTTTGATCTCATTGTGGCTCCTAACTGTTGCAACTCTTCCAAATTCCCAAATCGCTCATCTACTTTTTTAAAGTCAGATACTGCGTAACCACCATCACTAGCATCTTTTGGACTTTCAAAAAGAGGCATTAGATGTAAAAAATTAACCCCTAGTTCTTCTAGATACGATAATTTATGTTCAACATCGGGAAGTTTACCGGCAAAACGGTCGACATAAAGACTCATTCCAGTGAGCTGCTGTGAACAAAACCAATAATTTTCTTTTAATTTATCTTTATCCCTTGTTTTTAACTCAACTGGACGCTCAGAATAAGCATTAAAAAGTTGATCTAAAAGTTGAAAGAAGAGCTTGTTGCTTTTGGGAAGATGACCGTAAAGATCATTGTAGAGATCTTCAATATCAGAACTATTTGCAATAAAGCGTTCTTTAATCCCATTTTTAAATTCTTCTGAAACCTTGAGGTTTTTTAAACGAAGATCTAGTTCTGATAATAAGTGATGTCTTAACATAACCTTGTTGTTAAACTTCAATAAAAGTTACAAAATAAACCTTAGTAATGATACGATTTTAGATCGCCATTCTGAAAGGCTCTAATTTCAAAATTGTAAGTGTTTAAATCAGCGATGAGTTCCACCTCCTCCTTGTCGTGTTTCCACTTGATATGGATTAAATGATCTGCAGTATTCTCAAGAATCATCGCTCCTAAAAACGCTTTTGAAGTATTGCGAAGTTGAATCAGTTCAAGTTGTTTTAAAATCAGTTCGTTTTTTAAACGATCGTTCATCTCTTCTGCGGTGAGATTCGTTCTATTGATCTCTTTATGAGCTCCACTTCCACCTTCTTCAACAGCTCTGTAATCATTGGTGCCACCAAAGAGATCTAGATACCATATTTGAGGAATCCCCGGAGTGAAGAGTTGAATGGCTCTCGCGAGTAACATCTTTTGGTCATTCTCTCCTAATGCTGAATAATAAGTGGCATTAATCTGATAGTAGGAGATTTTATTTCCATCGGCATCGTAGAGGTTTTTAACCATACCTCCTCGATCTAGGATGGTGTCCATGATATTTTGAATCTGCTCATCACTGAGTAAGCCTTTTAAATCTAAAACAGGAATTCCATCGTGACAACCTAGCATATTTACGGTTTGATATCCTTCTTCTTGAATTTCTAAAATCCATTTTTTTAGAGCAGAAGACGATGCTGTTTCTAGGGTGTGAATACAAAGACCAGGTAAAAAGAAATCATATATGGTATAATCCTTTTCAGCAACTTGTTTGTGTAAACCCTGTCCGTACTCTGCGTGAATTTCCGGGAGTAAACTCAGGTGGTATTGATCTGCTAAAGATCTGATTCTCTCAAGGTGATCCCAAGTTCCTGGTTCGTTAAAAAAGTTGGAGCGTCCAACTTCTTTGTTCAAATAAGCAAAAGCGTCGAGCCGCAGAATTTTACATCCGTATTCACTGAGTTTTTTTAGCGTTTGATCGTAAAAATCCCACACGAACTCCGATTGAGCGTTGACATCCATTTGACCCAAATAGCGCTTATTGCCATTCTCATCAACACTTATTTTTTGATAAAAGGTGTTCCAATAGGGTTGTTTACTGCCATCTGGAAATTCTACTTCAAGAATTGGAAGCCCTGATTTTCTCATAAAGAGTTTGGACAAATACTGTTCTTCAGGGATTAGGATTCCATCCTTATTCAATTCACCATGACCTTCCCAGAATTCATTCCAATTGATAAAGAAATCTTTGTATTTGGAGTCCGTTCCATTTTCAAGTAAATCTTTAAACTGCGGTGAGGCCACTGAAAGGTGGTTGAGTACAATATCAAATTTTAATTCAATGTGTAAGTCTTTGAGATCCTTGAGATCTTGCTCACTTACCAATGAACTGTTCAAGTCGTAGTCAATGATTGAAAATCCTCTGTCTAGGTCCGAATTAAAGAATGTCGGTAACACGTAAAAGAATGAAAAACAATCCTCAAACTCCGATTGTTTTAAAACTTTTATGAGCTCAGATAAATTCCCACCCATACTATCGGGGTAGGCATTTAACATGACCCCGCTCATCTTTGGTCCATTTCTTTTATTCATCCTAGAATAATTGGGTTATAACATTGATATTGTTGGGCAATCTACCGATGTTTTGAAGCTTTAGAGCAGCTAATTTTAAGGCAATTGTAAGGGATTCATCAATCGGCTTTTCCTTGATATAGGCATATAAGAACCCCGACCAAAAAGCATCACCTGCTCCTGTAGCGTCCACTACTTTTTCGAGTTTTATCGCCGGTAGCTCTATGAGCTCCTTCCCCTTCTGAGAGAGTTGAACTCCTTTAGAACCGAGTGTTAAACAAACGATGTCTGCACCTGCATTGTGAAAAAACTCAAAAACCTCTGTTGGAGTTAACTGTTTTCCAAAGAGTCTAAGAACATCGTCTTCACTAACTTTTATAAGCGGATTATAAGAGCAGTAGGTTTTGATGACTTCAAAGGCTTCCTCTTTTTGATGATTCCAAATCTTATCGGCATAGTTGAGGTCGATACTGAGCTTACAACCTAACTCGAAAGCTTCTTTAGCCTTCTTTAAAATGGTGGTTCTAGCAGGTTCTTTACTCAACGCAAAACAGGTGGTATGGTAAATCTTAGCGTTTTGTAAATCTTCTTTTGATATTTGATCTTCACTGATTTGACAATCGGCCTCTCTATAGGGGATAAAATCCGGAGTTCCATCAGTTCTAGATACAAAAATGACAGATGTAGCGTAGTCGTCTAACCGTTTGATTTGACTGTAATCAATTCCCACTTCATCAAAACGCATATGGATATAATCACCAAAGCCATCATTGCCAACACAGGCGATAAGCTTTGATTTGAGATCTAATCGAGAACAATTCATAGCTACATTGGTAGGAGACCCTCCTAAGTAGCGGTGGTAATCTTTAGTTTCATTTATTTGTACTCCGGATTGTTGACCGATAAAGTCTATCAATACTTCACCGATACATATGATATCAATCGATCTATTCATTTAATTTTATCATTAATGTCCAGTACTTGCAATTTGGACATCAGGGTCTACTTTTTTATTTTTTATAGTCATGGTAATTCCAGCAGCAATGAGTAGGGCTACACCTGCAAATGTGATCGCTTGTCGAGGATCATTGTCCAGAAAGTTTTTAATTACGTAACCAAAAGAAAGGTTCTGGAAAATCATCGGAAGCACAATCATCATATTGATAATTCCCATATAAACACCATAGCGTTCTTTTGGGATTTCTGATACAACCATTAGATATGGTATTCCCATCATTGAAGCCCAACCTACACCAAATCCAGTAATTGCAAAGAAGAGAAGATTTTTATTTTCAATATGTGGGAAGACTAAAAATCCAACTGCAGCTAAAAGCAAACAGAGCGAGTGGACATTTCTAGCAGAATATTTCTTAGCAAAACCTACCAGTAAAAAGGCTGTTAAAAAAGTGACGATATTGTACCACCCGTTCACAAGTCCTGTCCAACTCACCGCTTTTTCATAGTTCTCTGGATCTCCCATCGGAGTTGCATTCCAAACCGACAGGGCAATACTCTTGGAGGAATTTTGCCAATAACAAAACAAAGCATACCACTGAAATAGATAGACAAGAGCCAGTTTCCACATCACCTTAGGCATATCTTTTATCGCAGAAGCGATTTCAACAAATGGGGTAATCACCGATTTCTTTTCAGCTCTCATTTTTGCTAATTCTTCATCAGTTGGTGGAATTTCCTTTGTGGATTTGATACTCCAAAGGATAGAGCCAATGGAACAAACAGCTCCTAAAAAGAAGGAGGCGTATACCCAAGTAGGTAAAGACCCTGTTTTCCCAATGAAAATCATTGGGAAAATGAATAGTGATAAGTTTGCTAGAGTTTGACCAAAACCTGTAAAGAAACTTTGCATCTGAAACCCTAGAGGGCGTTGATCATCGTCTAAAGTATCAGCAATAAAAGCTCTATAAGGTTCCATAGCCGTATTGTTACCAGCATCTAAGATCCACAAGAGTCCAGCTGCCATCCACAGTGAACTACTAAATGGATATGCAAATAAGGCAATACTACAGAGTAGTGCTCCAATAAAGAAATAGGGAGTTCTTCTTCCAAAACGGGGGTGCCATGTTTTATCGCTTAATACGCCAATAATTGGTTGTACTACTAAACCGGTCACAGGTCCAGCTAAATTTAAGAGTGGGATTTCATCAGGAGCAGCCCCTAGGAAATCGTAAATAGGGTTGACTGCTGATTGTTGTAATCCAAAACTGTACTGGATTCCAAAAAATCCAACGTTCATGTTTAAGATCTGCCAGAAGCTGAGTTTAATTTTGGTGATTTTATGAAGCATAGTTTGTTTGATTGGTTTAGCAATATATGAAATTAAGTGTTCGATACAACTGTAAAACACTGATAATTAATACTATAACCTTGTAGTAAATTAATTTTTCATATTAATTTTTTGAAAATCAAATAGTTCAAAAAATTATTTAAAATAATTCTAAATAAGATTGCTAGATCATTAATTGAGCGGTATATTTGCTTCATTATTTATAATTAATCTAAATAAGTATAATGAAAAATTCATTCCTTTTAGTTATTATGTTGATCGTCGCATTTGAGATCGGCTATTCACAGGATAAGATCCAAGAGTTGGATAGCATACAACAGCTCGATGAGGTTATTATTCGCGCCAATACGATCTTAGGAAATCAATTTGTTGCAAAGAATCGAACCGGTTCAGCTTACTATATTTCGAGTAAGGAATTGGCTAGTTTTTCTGCAACAGATATCAGCCAAGTATTAAGTCGTGTACCTGGTATTAATTTTTATGAAGAAGATGGGTTTGGATTACGCCCAAATCTATCAATTCGAGGTACTTCTCCCCAACGAAGCTCAAAAATTACCCTTATGGAAGATGGGGTTTTAATCGCTCCAGCACCTTATGCAGCTCCTGCAGCTTATTACTTCCCTTCAATTCTCAGAATGGAAGCTGTTGAGTTACTTAAGGGAAGTAGTCAGGTTCAATATGGTCCTCATACAACAGGAGGGGCCCTGAATATGGTATCCACTTCAATTCCAGAATCCTTTGAAGCTCGATTCAAAACAAATTTTGGAAGCTTTAAAAGTTCTCAACTAGTAACTTCAGTCGGAGATCAAAAAGGACAATTGGGTTATTTGTTAGAATATGCGAACTATAATTCGGATGGCATTAAAAATTTAGATTCTAATGATCATACTGGATTTGATATCACTGATGTCATGGCCAAAGTTCGTTGGAGTTCGAAAAAAGCGGCTAAGAATCCTCAATACTTGGAGTTGAAATATCACTTTTATGATGAACTCTCAAATGAAACTTATTTAGGTTTAACAGCTGAAGATTTTAATGAAAATCCATACAGAAGGTATGCTTCTTCTCAGGGGGATCTTATGGATGCACTACAAAAACAGTTCATGTGGACCCACTCTGTTGCGTTCAATCAATTATTTAAAATGACTACTAATGCCTATCACAATGAATTTACACGCAATTGGTATAAACTGGATGATGTGATCTATCAAGGTGTAAAACATTCCTTATCAAAAGTGATTTCAAATCCTGAGCAATTCTCGAATCACTTGGCAATATTAACTGGAGCAATAGACAGTGATCCGAACTCCTTATTGTTAAAAGCTAATAACAGGGTCTATACCTCAAAGGGAATTCAAACCAAATTAGATCGTCACTGGTATAGTTCGAATGGAGCATTTAATGATATTGAAGTGGGAATACGCTACCATTACGATGAAGAAGACCGATTTCAGTGGGAGGATGGTTACCAGCTCATCAATCTAGATTTAGTTAAGAATTCAGATGGAATACGCGGTGTACAAGGAAATAGAATTTCATCAGCAACTGCTTTTTCATCTTATGCCCTTTACAAATGGAAACACAACGGATTAACCCTGACTCCTGGATTACGCTACGAAGATATTACCTTAGATCGTTTGGATTATGGATCCTCAGATGCAACTCGCTCAGGTTCGGACCTAAGTGAGCGCTCCAATACAGTTCGCGTATGGATCCCAGGTGTAGGATTTAACTCTACCAAATCGAATCAGTTCTCAGTTTTTGGTGGAATTCACAAAGGATTTTCACCTCCAGGAAGTAAAACAGGTGAAAAGGCAGAATCAAGTGTAAACTATGAGTTAGGTTCTCGATTTAATTATGGTACCCTAAGTGGAGAGTTGGTTGGTTTTATAAATGACTATGAAAATTTATTAGGATCGGATAGCGCTGCAAGTGGAGGTACTGGTTCACTCGATCAGTTCAATGCAGGGGAAGTATTTGTTCATGGAATGGAACTTCTTTTGACCTATCAAGTGATCAATACTTCAAAATTACAATGGCCCATTAATTTTACCTATACACTTACTAATGCCAAATTTGAATCCAATTTTAATAGTAGTCAAGACCTATGGGGTTCTGTAGAAATAGGAGATCGTGTACCTTACATACCACAACATCAGTGGAATGTAAACACGGGAATGGTCTTACCTAGATTTGAGTTGAATTTTAACGCTCGTTATCAGGGTTCCTTTGGGACTTTAGCGGGTACTGGAACTGAGGCACAACCATTAGAGGCTTATTTTATCGTCAATGCAGCAGCTCAATATGCTTTAAGTGATCAAGTTAATCTTAAAATGAATGTCGTAAACCTCTTTGATGATGTCTACGCAGTATCTAGAGTTCCTGCAGGTTTTAGAGCTGGACATCCCTTTGGAATCTACGCTGGGCTTTCTTTTCATCTCTAGTTTTGAAAACGCACCAATCATAAAAGGGGAGGTTGTCATCCCCTTTTAATCGATGATGGATTGATAAACAAGGGCTCTTAGGGTGTCGTGATCTTGGACATTTGCTATTGGAATCACTTGAGTAAAGTAGACCACAACAAGTTCTTCTTCAGGATTTACCCAATAGGAGGAATGATAGGCACCCCCCCAGCCGTATTCTCCTTCGGAAGAAGGTTTTGCAAATTTACCAAGATCAGTCACTATGGAAAAGCCCAATCCAAAGCCTGTGCCACCTATCCATGGAAATTCTACAGTATCTAAGTGATTGGTGGTCATGAGTTCAATAGATTTTCTAGATAGAAAACGGTGATTGTTGTATACGCCATTATTGAGCATCATCTGAAGGAATTTTGCGTAATCATGTGCAGTACTCAACAATCCAGCACCTCCTGAAAAGCTCTTTCTAGGACCCTCAACATAGAGGCCCTGACCTTCCATTCCTCCAGATTTTGGAGCTCTGACCAGGAGACCATTTCGTTGATTGTATACGGTCGCTAATCTTTTTTGCTTTGATTTAGGAAGGTAGAAATGTGTATCATTCATTTCAAGCGGATTCAAGATTTTTTCTTGAACAAATTGATCTAAAGGCATTCCAGAAGCGATTTCAATGACCGCTCCTAAAATATCAGTATTGTATCCGTAGACAAATCGCTTACCAGGCTGTTCTTCTTGAGGTAATAACGCCAATCGTTTGATCGTTTCAACAATGGGTTCATCCCGATGAGCAAAATACCAACCTTGGATTTTCGCTTCCTTCCAAAGCTTTGATGCTGCTCCACCTCCATAGCTTATTCCAGCAGTATGCGTCAGGAGGTCTCTTAAAGTGATCTCGCGATTCGCAGCAACAATTTCATATCCTTCTTTGGAGTCATTAGGAACTGCAACAGTTGAATTTTTAAACTCTGGTATATAGTTGCTTAGGGGATCGTGAATCAGTAATTTACCCTCTTCTTGAAGCATCATAATTCCAACACTGATGAGGGCTTTGGTTTGAGAGGCGATTCTAAAAATAGCATCTTCTTTCATTTTCATATCAGACTCCATATCAGATGCTCCCAGTGCTTCCAAGTAAACAATCTTCCCTTTACGAGCAATGAGTGTTACTGTACCGGGAAGAGCTCCTTCATCGATGTATTTTTTAAATCGATCTGTCAAACGCTCTAAACGCTTTGATGACATTCCTACAGATTCAGGGGTTGCGAATTCTAAAGTTTGAGCATTGACAACTAGAAGACTTAAGAATAAAAAGATGGAAAGTAGATTTTTCATAGTCGAGTATCTTATAAAAAGCATAAGTTAAGAAATTATAGAATAGGGAATAAAAAAAACCATCACAAAGGATAGTTTCATATTAGTATTGGATGTTTTATTCAGTGTGACTTTAGGGTTAAAGTCTCGCATCCACTTGATCCTTTGGAACGATACCCTTGAGGTCAAATACGACTGAAGTTGAAAATCGTTTTAAGTCACTGATTTTTATACTTTTGTATTCAAGGTGGTTGACTGCTACAAGAATACTGTCGTAGGTTTGAAAGGATTCAATCAAATCGATATTAAAGTGCTTTTTGACTTCCTTAGAATCTGCAAGAGAATCATGGGTGTGTACCGTGATACCGTATTCTTCTAATTCGCGAACTACTTGTGGAATCTTTGAGTTTCTGATGTCTGGACAGTTTTCTTTAAAGGTAATTCCCAAAATCAAACAACGACTTTGATTTAAAGGAATTCCTTTTTGTCCCATGAGTTTAACCATTTTTTGAGCGACAAAACTCGGCATATAATCGTTGATTTTTCTTCCAGAAAGAATGACTTGAGGGTCATAACCAAGTTCTTTTGCCTTGTGGGTTAAATAGTAGGGGTCCACGCTGATGCAATGTCCACCGACCAATCCTGGTGTAAATTTTAAAAAGTTCCACTTGGTTCCAGCAGCCTCCAAGACTTCTCTTGTATCGATACCAATTCGATCAAAAATGAGGGCGAGTTCATTCACAAAAGAAATGTTGAGATCACGCTGAGCATTTTCGATCGCTTTGGAAGCTTCAGCGACTTTAATACTAGACGCTTTAAAGGTTCCAGCCTCAATGATGCTCTTGTATAATTGGTCAACATATTCGGCGATCAAGGGGGTCGAACCGGAAGTTACTTTTTTAATTTTTGTAAGGGTATTGATTTTATCACCAGGATTGATACGCTCTGGTGAATAGCCACAGAAAAAATCGTGATTAAATTTTAATTTGCTGTACGTTTCTAAAACGGGAACGCAATCATCTTCAGTACAACCAGGATAGGTGGTACTCTCATAAATGACCAAATCTCCGGATTTTAATATCGAACCAATTGTTTTAGAAGCTTCGAGTAAAAAACTCAGATCAGGCTCTTTGCTCTCATTTACAGGAGTTGGAACGGTTACGATGTAGATGGTTGCATCAGCAATAGCTTCAATCTCATTGGTCAATTGCAAACCATTTTCTAAAGCAGCATGGAGTTCTATTGGGTCTGTTTCATCTGTTTGATCGATTCCCTTTTTTAAATCTTTTATTCTAAAAGGGTTGATGTCATAACCGACAACTGCATATTTTTTTGAGAAAGCTATAGCGAGTGGAAGTCCTACATACCCCAATCCTACAATCGTTATTTTTTTGTTTTTGAAATCTGAATTCATCTTCGCTAAAGTACTAAATTAATGCGTAGAAGAAAGTTTGAAATCATCCTTTCAGACAATTTTTGTATCTTCAACTTGCTTAAAATTTAAACCATGAAAAGAACCCTTTTATTTGTGTTTATTGCAGTGACCTCTGTAATGAACGCACAACTTGCATCACCTGCATCTGCAGTAAAAAAATCCTTAACCTATCAAGAGTCTCTCAAAGACAATTCGATTGTTAAAAATGTGGAATTCACCAATATTGGACCAGCTGTGATGAGTGGTAGGGTAGTCGACGTCGATGTCAACCCCTCAAATTCAACTGAATTTTATGTAGCCTATGCTTCCGGTGGGGTTTGGTACACCAACAACAATGGAACTTCGTTTGAATCAGTTATGGAAAGTGCTTCAACTCAAAATATAGGAGACATTGCTGTGGATTGGCCTACAGGGACTATTTGGGTAGGGACTGGAGAAAACAATTCTTCACGTTCTTCTTATGCAGGAGTTGGGGTCCTTAAATCAACTGACAAGGGAAGAACTTGGGAGCATATGGGATTGGAAGATTCACATCATATCGGTAGAATACTCATCAATCCTCACAATCCTAATGAGGTAGTAGTAGGAGTTTTAGGTCATCTGTATTCGACAAACGAACAAAGGGGAATTTACAAGACTAAAGATGGAGGTCAAAGCTGGGAAATGACATTGAACATCGCTAATAATACTGGTATAGTAGATCTTGCTGCAGCTCCAGAAAACTTTGAAATTATGTATGCTGCCGCATGGGAAAAAGATCGCAAGGCATGGGATTTTATAGGGAGTGGAAGCCATAGTGGTATTTACAAGAGTACCGATGCAGGAACTACTTGGAATTTAGTTTCAACTTCAACTAGTGGATTTCCAACAGGAGATGGAGCAGGAAGAATTGGTTTAGCAGTTTATGATGCTCAAACTGTATACGCGGTTCACGACAGTCAATTTCATCAAACAACTTTTGAAGATGAAAGGAAGGAGGAGGGAGCACTTGAAAAAGAAGACTTTAAAACCATGAAATCCTCCACATTTTTAAGCTTAGCTGATGGACAGCTAAACAAGTACTTGAGATCCAATGGTTTTCCAAAAAAGTACGATGCTCCATTGGTTAAAGAGCTCGTTAAAAACCAAAAAGCAAAACCCTCTGATTTGGCTCTTTATTTGGAAGATGCGAACTCCAATCTATTTGAGACCCCAATTATAGGAGCAGAGATCTTTTTATCTACAGATGGTGGCGCTAGTTGGACCAAACAAAATGAGGAACCTATCGAAGGCTTATTTTATACCTACGGCTATTACTTTGCTAGAATAGGTGTTTCTCAAAAAAATAAGGATTTTATTGTCATTGGAGGAGTTCCTCTATTGGCTTCCAAAGATGGAGGTAAAAATTTTTACGCTATTAATGGAGATAATATGCATTCAGATCATCACGTGATGTGGATCAATCCACAAAACGACCTTCATATCATCAACGGAAACGACGGTGGAATTAATATCACTTATGATGGAGGATCCAATTGGCTTAAAAGCAACACCCCTTCTGTCGGACAGTTTTACTATATTACAACCGACAATCAAAAACCGTACAATGTGTATGGAGGATTACAAGACAATGGTGTATGGAAAGGAGCACATAATGCTCGTTTAAATACCTCATGGCACAGCAGTGGGGAGTATCCTTGGAAAAATATCATTGGAGGAGATGGAATGCAAGTTCAAGTTGATTCAAGAGATCACAATATAGTGTATACGGGGTATCAGTTTGGAAACTACTTTAGAGTCAATCTGAAAACAAATGATTACAAACCCATACAGCCCAAACACGAATTGGGAGAAGCGCCACTTCGATTTAATTGGCAAACTCCAATTTTTCTATCAAAACACCATCAGGACATCTTGTATCTTGGATCGAATAAGTTACACAGGTCTCTAGATAGAGGAGATCATTGGGAGACTATTTCAGGTGATTTGACCAGTGGAGGTAAGAAAGGAAATGTTCCTTTTGGGACGCTTTCAGTTGTTGAGGAATCTCCTTTTCAATTCGGAAAAATCTACGTAGGTTCTGACGATGGGATGATTTATAGAACTGATGACGGCGGTGGAAGTTGGAAGCTCATTACGAAAGGACTTCCAGCTGAGCAGTGGGTGAGCAGTATTTATCCTTCTACTCATCACAAAAACAGAGTCTATATGAGTTTAAACGCTTACAGATCAGATAATTTTACTCCATATATATATGCTTCAAATAACAATGGCGAAGATTGGAATCTTATCAGTGCAGCTCTTCCTTTAGGAGCGGTTAACTCAGTGATTGAAGACCCATCAGATGAAAATTTACTATACGCTGGAACTGATAATGGAGTTTATGTTAGTTTTGATAAAGGAGGTAGTTGGGAACCCTTTTCAAAGGGACTCCCTGCAGTTGCAGTACACGATGTGGTGATTCAAGCGGAAGCAAAACACTTATTGCTAGGAACACATGGAAGAAGTGTGTACAAAGCGGATATTGCTCATGTACAAGAATTGAATGCTGAGACTAGAGCAAAAGACCTACACCTTTTTGAAGTGAACGGAATTCGACACAGTTCCAACTGGGGTAACAAAAGATCTTCCTGGTCTGAAGCTAGAACCCCATCGATCCAAATTCCATACTATCTCAAGAAGAAAGGTGAGTTGTCTTTTGAAATTCAACACATCTCTGGACTCATAGTCTATTCAACTAGTATTAATTCAGATGCTGGCTTAAACTACTACAGCTATGATTTGAGTTTTTCAGATAAGGGGCTTAGCAATTATAGATCAGACTTTAAAGAAGAGCTTAAAGAAGCTGAGAATGGCGTCCACTACTTGCCAAAGGGAACTTTTAAGGTAAGTATAAGCGATGGTGTAACTTCAGCTGAAGGTGAGTTTAAAATTGAATAGGAAAACAAAATCAAAAAAAAAGGCTCCATAAGGGAGCCTTTTATATTTTTAATCGTCAGATCAATTAGAACTTATAGAAAACCCCAAATGATTGTACATAATGGTTTTGAGCGTATTGTTCCCACGCATTTCTGTAGGAAAGATCAACAAAAAGACCTAAATCATAGGTGAGGTTGATTTCAGCACCTACTCCAAAAGCAACAGTAGGAGAAACTTCTCTTGAAAGATCTGATCCAAAAGCAAATCCGTTAACAGAGGAGCTTTCATATACAGAAGATCGACCATAAGAAGCTTTTAAATATGGGCTTACCAAATTTTCCTGTAAGAAGGTGTATTTTCCAAAAAGATCTAAAGCAAAATAAGTCAGGTTTAGATCTTGTCCTGCAAATTGATTTTTGGTGATTCCTAATCCTACCTCTGCACCATCTGTAAATAAGGCAGAAATTCCAAAACTTGGAAAACCTTGATGTTTTTGATCATCACCAAAGATTAAGTGACCAATTGAAAGATGTTGACGGCTCAATTCTTGACCTTGAAGCCAAAAAGCGGCATCCTCTAAAAAGTTAATAGCGTTGATACCTGCTGAAAGTTTGATTCTAACATCAATATTCATATGATCAACCGTGTCGTCAACTGAAGAATTGAAAACCTTAACGGCTTCTTGATGTTGGTTATAAGGCAAAAGCTGTCTAGAATAGTGGTAGTGGTTGTTGTGTTTTTCCAGAGGAACGTTTTCCTCTTGAGCAAAAGCTTCAGAAGCACCCAACACTAAAAATAAGCTTGCATAGAATAAGATATGCTTTTTCATAGATTTGAATTTAAAAGATTGTCTTTTTAATCGAACTACAATTTACAAATTAAAGCTGCAGTTCGTTTGAAATTTTAGTATTATTATTTTACAAAGATTTATTATAATGATTTATGTCAATGAACAAAGTTAATAAGAAGGATTGAAATAGCCTTGAAAATCACTAATATTGGCTTATTTTTGTCCCAAAATGTAGCAAGATATCGTATGAAACAAGCTTTGTTGGTTCTAATCGTTTTTTTAACACTTTGGAGCTGCTCTAAAAAAGAATTACGCGCATGTGAAGCTGAGGTTTTTAAAGGGAAATTAGTTCGTAAAGGGATTTGCATGAACTATGTCATTCAAATCGTCGATGGTGCGCTTGATCCATCATTATATGAGGCAGAGTGGATCCATCCTACAGACCGACAAACCTACACTAATGTGTTTGCATTAGAATCGGTATGCACCTTTCCCAATACCATAGAAGAAGGAGATGCTTTTTTCTTTACCCTTAAAAATGAAACTGAAAATTGTGCTGTATGTCTGGCTTACAGTCCTACTCCAGATAAAAAAATAGCAATAAAAGTATGTGATTAATTTAGAAGTCATCTTGAATAAGATTCCATTATATCGATCGCGGTACTAGGGCTTCAACTCAAGTAGTGTTTCATTTTTAGATGGGGAAACGATAACTCAATTTAAGGTTAATCGAACGGTATTTAGGTTCAAAATCATTGACAAAATAATTGTCGTTATACACTAAATAAAGGTCCGATAAAGGAGCATACCTCCATTGCAATCGCGAGTTGATTCCCAAATTGTTCGATTGATTTGCATATTGCACCAAAGTGGACCAGAATAAATTCTTGGTAAAGGAGACATCTATTTTAGGACTGATCAGCCATAGATCGGCACTTGAATACGGTTTGGGCAATTGAATACGGTTAAAATCAACAAGCATGCTGAGGTTAACTTTGGGGGGGAATCGGTAGTTGAGTTGTAGGTTTAAAGAAGTTCTAGTTCCGTTGTAAAATTCTCCAAAGGACACTTGAGAATCCAGTGAAAACTGATAGGCTTGATTCGTTCTTAACTGTAGTTCTAAATTGGAATAACGATACCCTTGATTACCCTCTAAAGGTTGACCTTCACCACTTCTTGTCGGATCAAATGGGTCTGTTAAGTAGGTGTAGGTGTTGGAATACCTCATTTGTACATTGAACTGTCTTTTAGAAGTTGCATCAAAATTAAAAAACAAGCGTCGATCCGTTAATCGCATCGCATCGGAGGGTTGCCAAAAGTCAAACCACATCAAGCGGTATTGCAGTCGATTGATGTTACCTGCTTTAGGATAGCTACTGTATTCAATAACACGACCTGATTTTAATAGATCAGTTCTTTGAATAAACCCTAAATCTGATTTAAAATCTTTTCCCAAATAAACGAGATCTGAGAAAATATTCCACTTTCTGGTGTTGTAATTGAGAAAGGTTCTCATACTTGAATTGTCCTTTCCAGAATTAGGTTGATACGATTTATGAACGTAAAAGTTACCACTCCAAACATTATCTGAAGAAGCGAGATTATAATCGATTCCAACAACTTTGTTGTAGCGATCGTCAGGATCAACATAATCAAAGTTTCCAACATTGGAACGATCGAGATAAAACACTCCTATATTAGATCTGGCAAACATCTTTTTTTGAAGCACAAGCATACTGTTGTTGTTCGCGGCAATTTCATTGAACTGATCAGCAGCTGTTTGAATACTCAAAACTCCCAATCTCCAATCTTCATTTAGCTTTCCACTAAGTCGAACCCCTCCAATAATTTTATTTTCAATATTGTTGCCATCTTTGTCTTTTGCTATTCCTATTCTTCGAGAAAAGAAAGGGTTAGCATCTCTAATAGATCCAAAGGATCCAAATAAATCGCTGTTGTCGATAAAAAACTGACGTTTTTCAGGGAGTGACACTTCAAATCTTGTAATGTTGGTAACGACATTATCAACCTCCACATTTGAGAAATCCGGATTGAAGGTTACATCGAGATTCAAGTTATTTCCAATAGCGATTTTGGCATCTGCTCCAGCTGCGATACTATTAACGCCTTTTGCATCACTAAAATTTCGAGAGGAAATCGTGTTTACATAAGGAATCAATTCGATCGGGGTCTTCGATTTTTTTAGAGGTTCTTCAAATTCTAATTCCCCGGTAAAGGCTAAATTGATCAGCATTTGATTTTGAGGAACACGAGACCAGATGCTCTGAGTTTTACTCTGGTTGTCAAAGCGATAGCATTGAAACCTCCATTTTTTGGCGCCTTCTTGGTATTTGATCGATTTGAGAGGGATCGCCATTTCAACAATATAGTAGTTGTCGTGTGTTTTTGCTTCAGCGTACCATCTGGTATCCCAGGATAAATTATAGGATCCACGATCGGCACCTCCATTGGAGATCAATCCCTCTCTCATGGCTCCCGCTGTATTAATTCCAAACATATATGCCGTGGTGGCATCCATATAGGTATCTAATAAGATGGAAGTATTGTCATTGGATCGCCCCGCAAAATCTCGTTTTAGAGTACCTACCTGAAAGTCATCTCCTTTCGTATAGGATTTAATGCCTAGATATAAATTTTGATCATCATAGAGGACTCTAACTTCTGTTTTATCTTCAGATTTAATTGAGTCAGTTGGAAAAAATTCCCAAAAGTCATCTCCAACAGAAGCTGTTTCCCAAATTGATTCATTCAGTATACCATCAATTGCGATGGATTGATCTATTTTTTTGACAAAAATTGATCTTCTACCTTCTTGGGCAAAGGAGCTGATACTCGTGAGTAAAAAGAGAAAGAGGGTGTATTTTTTCATAAGCGTCATCGTCTAAATAATTTAGACGATAAAAGTTTATAAAGGTTTAAGGAGTATAAAATTAAAATAAAAAAAACTAGCAACAGCTAGCTTTAGATTTTAATTGTCAATTTTTGATTAGGATTTTAATTCACAGAGTTTGTTTCTTCCCATCACTAATATAGCTGCATTTAATACAAAAAATACGATTGCCATTGGCATAGCTGACGGATCATTTACAATGTGTGTTAATAAGATTCCTGTCATAATCGGAAGTAATGTGATGGCTCCGATGAGTCTAGTTTTTGGAATTACGATAAGAACCCCTCCAATGAGTTCAACAATTCCAACTAAGGGCATTAACCATCCGAAGGCCATCAAATGACCAAAGAGCTCTTGCATCGCCGCTGAGGGTTCCCCCATTGACATATGATTGGTGAATTTGTTGATTCCTGAATTGGCCATGAAAAGTCCAAATACGATAAAAAGGATGTTTAAAATTTTTTCTTTCATAATGATTTGATTCGTGTTTTTACAATAACTCAATTTTTTGAAAAATAGTATCTATGGAGTAAAATTTTATCAGAATGACGAATGGAACTCCTTTTAAAATTTGATTGATGCGTTCAGCATGAGGTCTTCCCCATCTCATAGGCATGCATCAGCACGATTTGGTTCAAAGGAGTTCAGCGCTAATTCAATAAAGAAGCTAGCATGACATCCTTGTAAATAGTCGATTGAATGGACTTGAACTGTTTTTATAGTAACTTCGATTGCTCCAGCTACAAAGGGTATTGCGCTATCGCCATTCTCATATTACTGTTCTGATAAGTGCTGTAAAATTTTAGAGCTCATAGGAGTCGTTACTGAATAGTAGAAATCGATAAATTCTCCTTCTTCATCCACGAGGTATTTTTGAAAATTCCACTTGACACTAGAACTCTTTTTTCCGTTGAGTTCTTTTGAGGTAAGCCAAGTGTAAATGGGGTGTTGATTTTCACCTTTAACTTCAATTTTGTCAGTCATTAAAAAACTCACACCATAAGTCGCTGAGCAAAACTCAACAATTTCTTCGTTGGATCCTGGTTCTTGACTTCCAAACTGATTGCAAGGTAAGCCAATAACTACCAATTGGTCTTTATAGAGATCGTGTAGCATTTCTAAGTCTTTGTATTGAGGTGTAAAACCACATTTAGATGCTACATTGACAAATAGCATTTTCTTTCCTTTAAATTCCGATAAGTTGATAGGATTGCCATTGATATCTTCGATTTGGATATCGTAAATCGAGCTAGTAGCTTGAGAGTCTTGAGCTTTTGAAAAAAGAGAAAAGGCCATAATCAAAGAAAGTGTTAGTGTGTAAATTGATTTCATGATAATTGGTGTTAGGCTAGTAAAGGTACAAATTAGTTCAATTTAGTTGAACCATTTTTCAATAAGTTCTTCCTCGAGATTGAGTTCCAGCTTGTGAATGAATTCATTTTTATTTGGATCGTAGTTGTAATGCTTTGACCACTCTTTGTGATACTTGCACAACTCTTTGATTGCATCACAAATCATTTCAATTTCAGCATTTGTCATTGTTGGATGAATGGACATTCTGACCCATCCGGGACGCTCCATTAAGCAGCCTTCAAGGATTTGTTTCTCGATGTCTTTGGAAGTAGCCTGATCGACATGCAATAGGTAATGTCCATAGGTTCCTGCGCAAGAACAACCTCCTCTTGTCTGTATTCCAAATCGATCGTTTAGTAATTTTACAGCGAGATTGAAATGTAAATCATCTATAAAGAACGAAAATACTCCTAATCGATCTTTGTGATCACCAGCTAATATGGTCAAATTTTCAATGGGCTCTAAGGCATTAAATATTTTAGAGTTGATCTGATGTTCTCTTTCGATGATATTTTCAACACCCATTGATTCTTTGAGTTGAATGGATAGCGCAATGCGAATCGCTTGTAAAAATCCAGGAGTTCCACCGTCTTCTCTCGATTCAATATCGTCAACATAGTCGTGATCCCCCCAAGGATTGGTGTAGTTAACCGTTCCACCACCAGGATTATCTGGTACGATATTTTTATAGAGTTTTTTGTTAAAGATCAAGACTCCAGCAGAACCTGGTCCTCCTAAAAATTTATGTGGTGAAAAGAAAATAGCGTCTAAATAGGACCATTTGTCTTTTGGGTGCATGTCGATCGACACATAGGGTGCTGAACATGCAAAATCTACAAAACAGAGCCCCCCCTTTTTGTGGATCATCTTTGCAATTCGATGATAATCGGTTTGAATTCCAGTTACATTAGAACAGGCAGTTACCGAAGCGATTTTAAGAGGCCTATCTTCGTATTTCTTGAGTAATTTTTCAAAATTTTTAAAACAAAACAAACCATTTGTATTGCAATCGACCACTACTACTTCAGCAATGGTTTCAATCCAAGAGGTTTGATTTGAATGATGTTCCATATGAGAGATGAAGACTACCGGTCTCAATTCTTGAGGAATATGCGTGTGTTCTTTTAATTGCTCTGCTATTTTTAATCCTAGAATTCTCTGAAATTTATTGACAACTCCAGTCATCCCTGTTCCTGAACTGATCAGTACATCTTCAGCACCGGCTCCTACGTGATCTTTAATTATTTTTCTGGCCTTTTTATAAGCCAAGGTCATGGCTGAACCTGTGATGGAAGTTTCGGTATGTGTATTTGCTACAAATGGGCCAAATTCTTTAATTAATTTATCTTCAATTGGGCCGTAGAGTCTTCCGCTAGCAGTCCAATCAGCATAGGTAATTTTCTTTGTTCCATAGGGTGATTCGAAAGTTTGATCTATGCCTATAATCTGATCTCTGAAAGGCTTAAAATAGACTTCTAAATTGGACATTGCATTCATAATAGAGGATTGAGAATACGAAATTACTCTAAATAGTTAATGAATTGGAAATTTCCAGTAAGATCAGTTCTTTTTGATGTTTTTTAAATTGACTGATCGCTTTTGAATGATCGATTTCGATAGAACCAAAAGTGTCGTAATGGTAACCTAATACTTTGGAGCAATTTAAAAAATCACTAGCGATGATGGCATCTTCAATTCCCATGGTGAAATTATCTCCAATGGGCAACACCACAAGATCTAACTGATTTCTCAGTGGTAGGAGTTTCATGTCATAGGTCAATGCTGTATCGCCTGCTATATAAATTGATTTATGGTCTGTTTTGATGATAAATCCACCTGGTTGTCCACCGTAGCTGCCATCTGGAAAAGAAGAGGTGTGAATTGCTGAGGTGTAAGTGATCGTCCCAAAAGGAAATTTCCAACTTCCTCCGTGATTCATAGGATGGCCATTGATTCCCTTGTTTTGAAAGTAATTGACAATTTCAAAATTGCTTACAATCGTACTATTGTTGTTTCTAGCGATCGCTTCAGCATCTAAAATATGATCTTGATGCGCATGAGTCAAAAGCATGTAATCAGCCTTGATCGAATTTACAGACACTTCCTTAGCAAGCGGGTTGCCACTGATAAAGGGATCAACAATCAAGCTATACTCTTTAATTTGAATCAATAGACAGGCATGTCCTAAGAAGGTAATTTCCATAAGGTGATAATTTTCATTAAATTTAGTGAATCTATATCAGTCTAAAAATAATTTGTACAATGGCTAAATCACTGATAATTGTCGGTTTAATTCTCGTGTTAGTTGGGGCGCTTTTATGGTTGTTTGAAAATAGTTCTCTGTCTTATAACAATCCACTTGATTTTAGTTTTAAAAAAGGGAATACTCAAATCTATTTTCCTTTGGGCAGTTCACTTATTTTGAGTATTTTATTGTCCCTAATCTTTTATTGGTTAAAGGGGAACTAAATGAAACAAAAAAAGAAATATCCCAAGGGGTTTTTTATGTCTACAGGAATTGCAGTCGGAATTCCTATTGGATTAGCTATAAGTATCGCTCTCGATAATTTTGCGTTCATTGGAATAGGAGTTGCACTTGGCACTTCAATTGGAATTTCTTTGGAATCTTCCTGTCAAGATAAAGGACTCATAAAAAAATCAGGAAAGCCAATTCAAAAAAGAAATAAGCAATTGCTTTATTTGTTGTTTTCAGGGACTGTTCTATTAACAGCCTTACTCATCTATTACTTTTTATCCAATGCATAATCAGCAATTGAAACGGTCTAAAGTTTTAATTCTTATCACAAAAAAGTAGCATTTGATATCAAAAAACCAGCCAACGGATTAATATATCATTTTAGTGTTTTCGAATAAAAACAGATTTTTTATTCAAAAACAAGTAAAAAACATCAAAAAATAACCCTTTTTGGATTAAAACTTCATTTTTAAATAATTCCTAAAAATTGAATCGTTTTGTTTTATTCATAATTCGTTGTTAGATGTAAAACATTATGCCTATTGCTAGTTATAAATTAATTATTTTTACACTGTTATTTTATAAAACAAACAGGCGATTGTACAATCGAGAGGTTCAATTTAATTAAGTCAATTATGATTATTGGGGTTCCAAAAGAAATTAAAAACAACGAATATAGAGTTGGATTGACTCCTGCAGGAGTCTTAGAATTTGCAAAGAGAGGACATGAGGTCTTTATTCAAACTGGAGCTGGTGTTGGTTCTGGTTTTTCAGATGATCAGTATTTAGATGCTGGAGCACAAATCCTTCCTGGTATTAAGGAAGTATACGCAAAAGCAGAAATGATCGTAAAAGTTAAGGAACCTATCGCAGAAGAATACGGACTGGTTAAAAAAGACCAATTGTTGTTTACTTATTTTCACTTTGCATCTTCACAAGTATTAACAGAAGCCATGATAGCATCTGGAGCAATTTGTATTTCATATGAAACTGTAGAAAAGGATCGAACACTTCCACTATTGACACCGATGTCTGAAGTAGCAGGAAGAATGGCAATTCAAGAAGGCGCTAAATTTTTAGAGCGTCCGATGCAAGGAAAGGGAATTCTGTTGGGAGGAGTCCCTGGAGTTGCTCCAGCTAATGTGATCGTATTGGGTGGAGGTGTTGTTGGAACCCAGGCCGCTAAAATGGCTGCAGGATTAGGTGCTCATGTCACCATCATGGATATCAATCTCGATCGATTAAGACATCTTTCAGACATTATGCCTAAGAATGTCACTACTCTTTACTCGAATGAGTACAATATTAGAAAATTATTACCTACGGCTGATTTAATAGTTGGTGCTGTTTTGATTCCAGGGGCTAAAGCTCCAAACTTGATTACCAGAGATATGCTCAAAGATCTTGAAAAAGGAACGGTACTTGTCGATGTTGCAGTAGATCAAGGGGGTTGTATAGAAACCTGTACGCCTACTACCCATGAGAATCCAACTTTTGTAATAGACGATGTGGTTCATTATTGTGTAGCAAATATGCCTGGAGCTGTACCTTTTACATCTACGACTGCACTGACCAATGCAACACTTCCTTATGCCATTAAACTGGCAGAGATGGGTTGGAAAAAAGCTTGTCAGCAGGACACTTCATTGAAGAAAGGACTAAATATTATTCAAGGTAAGATTGTATACAAAGAAATCGCAGACACTTTTGAGATGTCTTATCACCCTCTAGATTTCTAGTAAATAATTATCTTTAGGAATTAATTAACCAAGAGAACCCTAAATTAATTCCAAATGATGAGTCCTATTAAAATAGTAGTTGGTGTTTTATTGCAAGTACTGCTATTGGGTTGTCAGTCAAGAGAATTTAAGAACTCACTTCCTGTTCCAAGTCCACGTCAATTAAATTGGCAAGATTTAGAATACTACGCTTTTATTCACTTTAGTATCAATAGTTTTACCGATAAAGAATGGGGATATGGAGATGAATCTCCAAAATTGTTTAATCCTTCTGAATTAGACACGGATCAATGGGCAAGAACCATCAGTGAAGCTGGAATGAAAGGAGTGGTGATTACGGCTAAACATCACGATGGTTTTTGTTTGTGGCCCAGTAAATACACAGAGCATTCCGTAAAGAATAGTCCTTGGAAAAATGGAGAAGGAGATCTGTTAAAAGAGCTTTCAGAATCTTGTAAGAAATACGGTTTAAAGATGGGGGTATACCTCTCACCTTGGGATCGAAATCACCAAGATTACGGAACGGAAGCATATCTCCATTACTACAGAAATCAACTCAGAGAGTTATTAACTCAGTATGGACCCATATTTGAAGTTTGGTTTGATGGAGCGAATGGAGGTGATGGCTACTATGGAGGAGCCAATGAAACTAGAAAGATTGACAATAAAACCTATTACGATTGGCCTTTAACTCATCAAATCGTAAGAGAATTACAACCTAATGCAGTTATGTTTTCTGATGCAGGTCCAGATATCAGATGGGTTGGAAACGAAAAAGGTTATGCCAATCAAACGACCTGGTCAACCATATACAAAGATAGCATCTATGCTGGAATGCCCGGGTTTGATCGATTTGCACCTGGTCAAGAACAAGGCACCCATTTTATTCCAACTGAGACGGATGTTTCAATTCGTCCGGGATGGTTTTATCATCCAAGTGAAGACGATGAGGTAAAAAGCGTTGAACAGCTATGGGATATCTATTGTAATTCAGTGGGCCTCAACAGTAATTTGCTACTCAATCTCCCAGTTGATCGCAGAGGTTTAGTTCACGAAAATGACATCGCATCCCTACAAGGTCTGAAGTCGAAAATCGAAAGCGTGTTTGAAACCAATCTCGCTTCTTTGGGACAATTCAAAATGGAATCATCACCCCATTTGATGGATTCATCCATTCTAACAGACGGTCAAAGAGAAAGCTTTGTCGAAATTACAGATAAGGATTCAAAAATAATCCTTGAATTTGATGCTGCTAAAAGATCAAATCTATTGGTCATACGAGAAGCGATTCAAAAAGGCCAGCGTGTTCGATCTTTTGAAATAGAGGTGCTAATTGATTCCGATTGGCAAGTGATCTACCAAGGGACTACGATAGGGAATAAGCGTATCGTTCGCTTCCCAACATCCGATATGAAAGCTTTTGCTTTAAAACTGACGGATTTTAACGATAAGGCATTTATTTCAGAAATCGGCTTGTACGATGACGCTGATGTCAATTAATTTTTATCGAGAACGAGTACTTGAGGATCCTCATTTAAAGGAATAGATTCACTCATAATGTGAATACCCTTTGATTCCCATCGTATTTTAAGTTTTTTTCCAGAGTCGAATAACACTGCTTTTTTAGTATAGGATCCTGGTATAAATATGGATGGGTCTTTTGGATGATTTAAGATATGTACAAAAACATGAGTGTCGTTTTGTGTACTGACTCCCCAAACCTGAGGACTTAATGGTCCTCCTCTGGTTCCGTAAATAGATGTTCCATAGATAGAGGTCCATTCTCCCATCTGTTTTAATCCATCGAGACTTTGCTGTGGGATGACCCCAGAGGGCTTTGGACCCACATTGAGGAGCAGGTTTGAATTTCTACCTGCTGCACCAATCAGTAGGTGTAGGAGTTCTCTTTTACTCTTAAATTGGTGATCACTGATGTTGTATCCCCATGAACCATTCATGGTTTCACAGGATTCCAAAGGCAAGTTGTCAGTCACCTTTTGAAAGTTATATCCAGAGTGGTTTTCTCCTGGTAAATCGCGTTCAAACATCTGAAAATCTTCACCAGGAATAGGATCTAAATGATGGTTGTTGCCCACAAGAGTTGAAGGCTGAAGTTCGTGGATAAGGCCATAGAGTTCGTCGTATTTCCAGTCAATTCTTGATGAACGATCCTCATGTCCTTCCGGATTCGTCTGATCCCAATGTCCATCAAACCAAATAGCGTAAATGGCTCCGTAGTTTGTAAGCAATTCAGTGAGTTGATTTTTCATAAACTGAAGATAGGAAGCATAGTCTCCTTGACCCGTTCTGCCTGTTTTCTGACCCGTTCTACCACTTCTCCAGGGATAGTCTTCACGAACCCAATCGAGTGTTGAGTAATACAGCCCCAACTTCATATGGTGCTTTTGACAAGCTTCTGCTAATTGTTTTAGTACATCTTTTTTGTAAGGAGTATTGGTGATTTTCCACTCGGAATAAGCAGTATCCCAATTGGAGAATCCATCGTGATGACGAGTGATGAAAACAATGTAATTCATTCCTGCTCCTTTAGCTGCTAGAACCCATTCTTCCGCATTGAATTGACTCGGATGAAATGCAGGTAAATAGGCCTGATAATCTTTTTTTGAAATTCCTTGTACTTGCATTACCCATTCGCCATCTCCGAACATGGAGGATAGCCCCCAGTGAATAAACATTCCAAATTTATCATTTTGAAATTGTTCTCTAGATTCGAGAATTGCTTTTGAGGGAATGTATTGCTCTTGGGATTGAACGGTGATACTCCACAAGATAAGGCTTATCAGAACAATTTTAGTTTTCATTGGATTTAGTTTTATGATACTTACACTGTTAAATATAAGATTTTTTACCTGTTAATTAAATCAACCTAATACAATGGGAATGAAATACGAGACAATAGTTTGAGAATTGGAATCGTAACGAGCTTTGGATGATGATTCGTTTTATTATAACATCTATAAAAAAGGCCAAGTAAAACCTGGCCTTTTTCTAGTAAATAATTAAATTTTAATGTCCGTACTTTTGAGTTCGATCATCTTTGATCACTCCTGACCAATTCAATCCAAATGCAAAGTCATAGGTATTGCCTATGGAGTCCACATAAGGGTCCATATCGTTTGGTACATCCTCCAATTGGGTTTCAACAGTTGTCATGTCTTTTGGCATTTGAAGTGGTAGTAATCCAGAGGGTTCATAAGCTCCGTTTACAATATCAGCAATCGCTGAATTGGAAACTCCAAATTCTACTAAGATCCCGTCAACCTTTTCTTCTATAGCGGTAAATACCATTGGATTGGATGCAGAAACCACTAAGATAATTGGTTTGTCTCCAAGTGCTATACGAGTATCCTCGATGGTTTTTAGATCAGGATACGAGTTGGATCTTGAAGTTTTTCCTTTGTATGAGCGGTTGGTAATTGTTGGGTCAACAACAGGATCACCTGCAGCAATTGATTCAGCTCTCGCCTCAGTTGCAGTGTAGTCTTCTAGCTGTAAACTAATAGGAACATAACCATTGCCACCTGCTTCTCTATCAGCTCTTGAATATCCATTACTGTAAGGACTTTTGATAAAGATCATAGCAAAGTCAGCTTCCTCAGGGGTGTTGACGATATCGTATTTTTTTGAAATAATTGCTCTGTTGACAGGATCCACTTCTTGCGGTGGAACTGGTTGTCCAAAAAAGTTAACGGTAGCGGGTATTTGTCTGAGTGGAATGTATACTTTTTTACGTTCTTTGATTGGGAGAACTTGGTTTTTGTTTTTAAGCATCACCACAGATTTGAGCTGCGCCTCATAACCAGCTTTCATAAATTCAGGTTTTCCAACTGTAGCTACAGAGGTTGCTTGGTCTAAATAAGGATTTTCAAACAAACCAGTATTAAAGATGTTTCTCAGCAATCGGACCGCTGATTTCTCAATACGACTTCTAGCAGCTTCTTTGCCGTGTTTTTCTTCGTACATTTGGAATGCTTCGAGTACAGGTCCTGCATCGTTATTTCCACCAAACTGATCCAAACCAGCTTCGATGACTTTATAGTGACGTTCTGCAATACTGAGAGTTTCAACTCCCCAAGATTTCCCAGAAAAGACGTCTGGTGTGGCTCCTTCATCACCAGTGATGAGCCAATCCGTACACACAACTCCATCATAACCGTATGTGTTTCTGAGTAAGTCTGTAACGATGTATTTACTGAAACCATTTCCTACGTTTTCTCCGTATGTAGTGTCTTGATCATAGGAGATGGTGTAATAAGGCATCACTGCAGCAGCTTTCTTTGTTTTCCCACTTAAATTAAAGGCTCCTTGAGTAAAAACGCGGGCATGCGTATCAAAATTATTACCCGGATATACCGCAAATTTTCCATAAGCGAAGTGACCATCTCTACCTCCTTCTTCTGGACCACCACTTGGCCAGTGTTTCACCATGGCATTCACAGAGTGAGCTCCCCATCCGTCACTATTTTCATTTCCAGCAGCGCTACTTTGAAATCCATCAATGTACGCTCTAGCCATATCAGTTGCAAGAGCAGGATCTCCTCCAAATGTTCCGTAAAAACGATTCCAACGAGGTTCTGTCGCTAAATCGATTTGTGGCGATAATGCTGTAGCGATTCCTAATGCGCGATACTCTTGTGAAGCAATGCTTCCAAATTGCTCAGTAATCGCAGGGTCAAAGGTTGCTGATAAACCAATTTCTTCTGGCCATTGTGAAATGGTTCCACCCGATCCGGCATTGTATTCTGCGTCGGAACGAGCACCATTTCTGGGGTCTGACGAATTGTTGGCTGGAATTCCCAGGCCTAAACCTTCAACGTGACTTTGTACGTTGTTGTTCCAATCTGCTGCAACAGCTGGTGATTTAACACCAACAACAAGAACATGTCGCAAATTGTCTTCCGTTAAAAATTTCTTTTGTTGATCTGTTAAATCAGAAGCTTTTGCTCCTGATTCTTCAAAGCTTTTTCCGTTGTAGGTTCCTCTAAAATATCCAGCTGATCCAGCAGGAACATTTTGGTGCCCTGAATAAAGCATGAGTCCAGCAATCTGTTCAGGACTCATTTTTGAAGCCAAATCTTGTGCTCTTTCTTCAACAGCTACTCTCCAATCTTCATAAGGGTCTAAGCTTCCATTTTTGTTTAAATCTTTAAATGGTAATTGGTCTACTACCAAAATCTGAACCCCTGAATTGTTAGAATAACCCAATACAGGTCCATTTTCAACAGTGACTAATTTGATGTTTTCGTTGAGGTCAGCCTCTGACCACTGAGGTTGTTTTTTACAGGAGCTTGCAACTAAAATTGAAGCTGCTGCCAGAAGATAGATGTTTTTCATATTAGTTAAGTTTGTGGGGACTAAAGTAAGTAAAAATCAATGGTTTAAGACATAGTTTGTGTAAAAAAAACACATTAATTTAACAAATTTATTTTTTTGTTAATTTTGAATGAAAAGAACTAGAAGGATGATCGCAAAAAAACCTCAAACAGTAGATGAATACGTATCACAATTTCCTGTACAAGTTAGTCGAAAATTAGATGCTATTCGCAGTCTTATTTTTGAACTATATCCACAAGCAACTGAAAAAATTGGATATGGAATGCCTTCTTATAAATTGAATGGGAAACAATTCTTGTACTTCTCAGCATTTAGTAAGCATATTGGGTTTTATGCATATCCAAATGTATATATTGAATTTAAAGAAGACTTAAAGAATTATAAGACCGGAAAGGGTTCAGTGCAATTTCCCTTACAGGAAGAATTGCCAATAGAGCTCTTAAAAAAAATGATTCAATTTAGAGCAGAGGAAATGGCTCAAAAATAATTACAGATTCCAATTCCACAATACGATTTCAAAATCCGCATTTTCAAATTGAAGTTGTCCAATAGGCTGAAATCCTGTTTTGTAATGGGCTTGTAATGAGCGTTTATTGCATCGGTCGACATCTGTAATACAATAAGGGTAGCGTATTGAATAGTGGTCTTTGAAACTTTGATAGAGTTTCGAAGCTAACCCTTGTCCCCGGTATTGTTTGTCAACACATAACTGACCGACAACAGCGTAATTCACAACTGCTAATTGTTCATCGCGATAAGAAAGATGATCGATATTCTTAATTAAGTCATCGATTAAATGATGAGTTCCCTTAAAGCGTTTGTCTATAACAAGAGCATAACCGACTACTTTATATTTATCGATTGCTACAATAGATGGGAGCAGTTGATGCATTAGCACTAGAGCTTCCATAGTGTATGAAGCAGTAACAAATCCTTCTTTATTTTTTTCAGCTTCACTTAAATTTGCTTTTAAGTTTTGGCTTTGAAGTGATTTGATACCTATGAGGTCTTCGGTGCTTTGAGTTAAACGGATTTGCATTTTAAATAATTCGTACATTTAAAGATACTAAATTATCAAAATGAACCCATATCAGGAGCTATTCAACAAACAGTTGAATCATTATTCAGTAATTTGTGCAACAACAGCTAAAGAGCGAATCACTAAATTAAAAACATTGAAAAAGGCCTTGGAAGTCGATTATCGAGACTCCATTAAAGAAGCCTTACACAATGATTTTAAAAAACCTCATTTGGATACCGATCTGACAGAAATCTACCCTGTGATCAGTGAAATAAAATTAGCAATCCAAAAGCTGCATTCCTGGATGGAGCTACAACCGGTTAAAACTCCACTTTCTCTTTTTGGAGCTAGTTCATGGATTCACTACCAATCCAAAGGAGTTTGTTTGATTATCTCCCCTTGGAATTTTCCAGTTAATTTAACTTTTGGTCCTTTGGTTTCAGCGATAGCTGCCGGAAATACCGTTGTTTTAAAGCCATCAGAACACACTCAAAACACCTCTAAATTGATGGAGCAAATTGTAAAGTCTATTTTTAAAGAGGAGGAAGTAGCTGTAGTTTTGGGAGGTATTGAAGTTTCCACAGCCCTGCTGGAGCTTCCTTTTCATCATATTTTCTTTACAGGTTCTCCCAAGGTTGGAAAAATCGTAATGAAGGCTGCTTCAGAAAATCTAAGTTCAGTTACTTTGGAACTCGGAGGAAAATCACCAACAATTGTCGATGCATCTGCTAATTTAAAAAAAGCTGCAAAACGCATTGCCTGGGCAAAGTTTCTAAATGCTGGACAAATTTGTATTGCTCCAGATTATTTATTTATAGAGGAAAGGGTAAAGGAACCCTTTTTAAAACTTTTAAAGGAACAAATTGATCGCTTTTACGATTCCAATTCCAGTGAATCATCTTCCTATTGTCGAATCGTAAATGAAGTGCATCATCAACGTTTAAAAGGAGCGATTGAGCACGCTTTGTCTCTAGGAGATCAATTGGTTATTGGAGGAGAATCTACAAATGACAATTATATTTCACCTACTGTAATATATTCTTTAAGTGAAGAATCTAAGTTGATGCAAGAAGAAATTTTTGGACCTATTTTACCGGTTAAAACCTTTCATAAAATCGAAGAGGTCCTGCAGTATGTCAACAAAGGTGAGCGTCCATTAGCGCTTTACTTCTATTCTAAAAACAATAAAAGTATCAAACAAATGATCGCTCAAACTCGAGCGGGAAGTAGTTGTATCAACAACTCAATTATCCAGTATTCCAATCATCACCTGCCTTTTGGCGGAGTCAATAATTCTGGTATGGGAAGTTCTCATGGCTTTTATGGATTCAAGAGTTTTTCGAATGAACGATCTGTGATGAGACAATACGGATGGGGTCCTTTGGATTTTATAATGCCTCCTTATAATAAGTTTAAGAAGAAGCTTGTGGAACTAACTCTAAAGTGGTTATAAAAAAAGGTCAGTAATTGAATTACTGACCCTTTTTTTAGTTTTGTATGATGGGGCTATTAAACAATAGCTGAAACCCCACGTTCTTTAGATCGAATACGAACGGCGTCTTCTACGTGATACACAAAGATTTTACCGTCACCAACATTCCCTTCTGAGGCGTTGTCTAAAATGACATTGATACACAGATCTAAATTATCATCACTTACCACGCAAATAATCAGAGTTCTGTTGGACATGATTAGTGATTGTTCTGTTCCTCTATAGCGTTCTGAATAGGTTTTTTGTAAACCAGTTCCCTTCACAGGCACTGCTGTAATACAGGGAATATTGGCGTTTTTCAATCCTCTTTGAACAGCTTTTAATTTTGAGGGTCTTATGATTGCTTCTACTTTTTTCATTGTAATGCTTTTTATACGTTATTATTCAAATGTGGTATAAGATTCTACTCCAAATGCCACAGCATCAATACCTACGACTTCTTCGTGCTCAGGAATACGAATTCCAATTGTTTTCTTCAAGATAGTCATTATTAGGTAAGTTCCAACAAATGAAAAAGCTCCAATCACTGAAACACCAATGAGTTGTGTAGTGAATAAGTCACTTCCTCCTCCGTAAAATAAACCACCCTCCGTAGCAAATAATCCAACGGCTAAAGCCCCAAATAAACCATTGACACCGTGAACGGCAATCGCTCCAACAGGATCATCGATTTTAATTTTATCAACGTATAAGACGGCTACATCAACTAAAATCCCTGCGATGAAACCAATTAAGATGGCAGCGTCAGCTTCAACGACATTACATCCTGCAGTAATCGCTACTAATCCCGCAAGAACCCCGTTAATCATCATCGTGATGTCAATTTGACCGTATCTAAAATAAGTATAGGCCATGGTTGAAATACCTCCTGCTGCAGAAGCTAAAAAGGTGTTGGTCGCTACAGTTCCGATGAGTTCCCAGTTTCCAACAGCACCCAGAGTCGATCCAGGGTTAAAGGCAAACCATCCAAACCAAAGTATAAATCCACCTACTGCTGCAAGTGGTAGGTTGTGTCCAGGAATCGCTTGAGATTCTCCATTTTCATCGTATTTTCCCAGACGTGGTCCTAATACAATAGCTCCTGCTAATGCTGCGAAACCTCCCATAGCGTGAACTGCTGCGGATCCTGCAAAGTCGTTAAATCCTCTTAGGGCTAACCATCCATTAGGGTTCCATACCCAGTTGGCAGCTAAAGGGTACATTAATGCTGTAAAAATGAGTACAAACAAGGCATACGACCATAATTTCATTCGCTCAGCAACTGCACCAGATACGATTGATATCGCTGCAACTGCAAATCCCATTTGAATAAACCAAAAGAGTTTGTTAGACACAGTTAGTCCAAGACCTAAATCTTCGGCAGTAATACCGGTATCAAAAGCGAACCATCCGTTTGAATTTCCATAGGCAATTCCAAAACCAATTGCGTAAAAGGCAATCCCACCAAAAACCACATCGATCATCACTTTTGCGATAATACTCATGGCGTTTTTGGAGCGAACAAACCCTGCTTCCAAGATGGCGAATCCACCTTCCATTAAAAAGATAATGGCAGCACAAATGGCTACCCATACTGAATCAATAGCATTGACTAATTGCTGAGGATCCTCAGCTGTCAATGAGTTAATAGTTTCCATAGTCGTAATATTTTTAATTATACCCTAAAAATTTTATAGGTAATAATGCAAAAATATAACATTATTTTAAACACCCCCTAAAAAAACCAGGAGTCATCCAAAACTTTTATATTATTTAAATTAAATTCGCTTTTTTTGATAAATTGTAAATATCAACGCTCTAAATTGGAAATTTGCTATTTTCTGGAAAGGTTATCTACTCCTCAATCTGGTTTTAAATTAAAAAACAACCATTGAATTGTTTCCTTTCTTTTTTAAAACCTTAATATTGTAAAAGCGTTAAAAGCAAACAATGTTTTACAATAATTCCTATAGAGAAAAGCAGCTCGATGTAGCATTAAAAGATTTGGTAGGTTCCCCTTTTTCGATATGGAAGCGATTCAAAAAACGTGTAGGATCCAACTATTTAAAAGTAGCTGAGTTTAGAAATTTTGATTTTGCGAAACCTATCACCGACGACTATTTTAAAAAGATTGTCATCGAACTGCGTCCAAAAGGAATTGTAATTCACTTTAAAATTCAAACGGAGACTTTTATTTGGGCTGTTCCCTACTATCAATTACATCTTTACAATACCGATTGTTTTAGTATTCATGCACAAGGCAAAGCTATTTTAATTGAAAAGGAGAAAAATTTTGAAAGAAATCAACCATTTTTAAACAGATTAATTGAATTAAAGAACAGCACATTAGAACCTCATTTTCAGGGGTCTAATGGTCTCTGTTAATAACACAAAACCAAACTTTATATATGAATTCCAAAACTTTAATCGTCTTATTAGTTCTGAGTTTCTTTTCTTGTGGACCATCAGTGGAGCTAAAAGAAACACAAGAAAAAAAATGGTGGAAAGAAGCCATCGTTTATCAAATTTATCCCAGATCATTTAAAGATACCGACGGTGATGGTATCGGTGATATCAAAGGAATTATTGAAGAGTTGGATTATATCAAATCACTTGGTGTTACCGCGATTTGGTTGAATCCAATTTACAAGTCCCCCAATTTTGACAACGGATATGACGTTAGTGATTACAGAGCGATTGATGAACTCTATGGTGGGATGGGAGCATTTGACACGCTTCTAGAAGAGATGCATAAAAGAGATTTAAAAATCATTATGGATATCGTAGTGAACCACTCTTCTTGGGAACATCACTGGTTTAAAGAATCGCGCTCTTCAAGAGATAATCCTTATAGAGATTATTACCATTGGTGGCCTGCTGAGAAAGGGAAACCCAACTATCGATACAGCCTCTTTGATGCTAAAGGTGATGCCTGGGCTTATGACTCCATTACCAATGCATATTACTTGCATTACTTTGCAAAACAACAACCTGATTTGAATTGGTCGAATCCAAAAGTTGAAGAAGAGGTTGTAGATATTCTCAAATTCTGGTCAGAAAAAGGAGTTGACGGATTTCGATTGGATGCCTTTCAATTTGCAGCTAAGGATACCACATTTCCAAAATTTCCAGAGGGTTATGAAAAGGATTTCATCCAATATTATGCGATGCAAGAGGGATTGCACGATTATTTAAAATTCATGTACGACGAAGTCTTTTCAAAGTACAATGTAATGAGTGTAGCCGAGGGGGCTGGTAGAAATTTTAAAGAAGCTCATGAGTTAGTAGACGCTAATCGAAATGAACTATCGATGGCTTATGCTTTTGATGCAGTTGATCTACCAATTAAGGAAGATTATAGCCCGAGAGTATTTAAAGAGACGTTTACCAAATGGGATCGTGAGTTTTCTGAAAAAGGTTGGATTTCTATCTTTTTGTCCAATCACGATCAAGCGCGTTTAGTTTCGCGATTTACTGATGACTCCGATGAATTTAGAGCAGTATCTGCAAAAATGTTGCACACTTTTTTATTGTCCATGCGAGGAACTCCGTATGTGTATTATGGAGATGAATTAGGGATGACCAATATTTATTTTGACTCTATTGAACAATACGATGATATTAGTACCATCAACGGTTATCAGAAAATACTGAGCGAAGGTGGAGATGGGGAAGCCTTCTTAAAACGCGCAAGTAAGTTTTCTCGTGATAATGGGCGGACTCCTATGCAGTGGGATTCTTCTGATAAAGCTGGATTTACAACAGGAACACCCTGGTTGCCAGTAAATGAAAACACCAAAACCATCAATGTTGTAGCCCAAAATGAAGATTCAAATTCTATCTTAAACCACTTCAGAGCAATGACAGCTTTGAGAACTTCAAATCCTATTTTGATTTACGGTGATTATGAGCTTTTAGATACAGAAGATCAAATCTATGCTTTTATTAGAACCTATAAAGATCAAAAAGTGTTAGTGGTTTTAAATTACAGCAAAGAGAATTCAATTCTTGATTTGAGTAACTACATATGGTCTGATACTTTAATTAATAATTATGAGGATCTTGAAACTACTGATGGAAAAGCTATTTTAAAACCGTATCAAGCCTTCATAGTCAAATTAAAATAAAACGCATTAAACCTTTTGTGATCCATACCATCTTATAGTAAACCAAAACAAAATAAATAATGAAATTAAACAACCGAACAATTAGCAATAACTTGAGAATCTACCATCGTTATTTGGGGTTCTTTTTAGCAGGAATTATGTTTATGTATGCCCTTACAGGAATTACACTAACCTATCGAACAACAGATACGTTTAAAGTAGAGAAGAAGGTGGAGCGCATCGTTGAAAAAGGTTTAGAGAATCCTCCTCAATTACGTGGCGCAAAAGACATAAATTACAACAAAGAAACAGGAGAACTCACTTACATTCAATCGGAGCCTCCGATGATTTTGGGATTGATGGAAAAAATGCACAAGGCGACCAACAACTCTCCATTGTATTACTTAAATGTATTTTTTGGGGTTGCTTTACTGTTTTTTGTTTTTTCAGCTTATTGGATGTTTTTACCTCAAACCTCAGTATTTAAAAAAGCCATTTATTTCACGATTGCCGGAATGGTTTTATCGGTCATTATGATTCTGGTATAATCTTGAACAAAGACTTCTTAGAATTTTAATACCTTTATAAAAATAAATCAGTTATATATGGCAACGTATGAATGTAAAGTGTGTGGGATGTCGGTAAACGCCACCTGTGCAAAATGTAATGAACCACTTGTAAATGATATGATTACCACTGCAGATGGTCGACAAGTACAGGTATCAAAATGTCCTACATGTGAAGGAAAAATAAAATCTCCTATGTGTTGTGGACAAGATATGAGTTGTACGATTTAACCGCAGTTCGGATTTTTTCACAAGCTATTTTAGTGAACTTCATAAGTTTCACCTGAAAAAAACAGGTCATCTACATGATTCAAATGGGATGACCTTTTTACGTTTTCAGTCACTTCATTGATGCGATCTTCCAAGGTTGAGCTAGTGACAGCTCGAATGACTCCAGTTACAATTGGAGTATTGAGACGAATTAACATCAAATGTAAGGTCGGATCCTCTGTTTTCGCATCGTGTACTAATAGATCGTCTTCTGTAATCCCATTCTTACCAATGGTAACGACCTCTAAGTGAAGTCCTTTTAGTTGAATCCCTTTGTTTTTTTCTTTCCCAAAAATCATTGGTTTTCCATGTTCAACATACAATTGCTGGTCCTCCTTAGTGTTTTTGTCGGTATATTTTGAGAAACATCCATCGTTGAAAATCACGCAATTTTGAAGGACTTCAACTAAAGCAGTCCCTTTAAATTGTTCTGATTGAATGAAGATATCTTCCATTTCTTTTGGATTATTTCCGGCAACACGTGCATAAAATTTTCCTTTTGCTCCAAGTGCCAATTCTCCGGCTGAGAAAGGAGGTTGTTCATTACCATAGGGGGAAGATTTGGTTTTTAATCCAACACTCGAAGTTGGAGAAAATTGACCTTTAGTAAGACCGTAAATTTCATTGTTAAACAACACGATGTTGAGGTTGATGTTTCTTCTCAACAAGTGTATAAAATGATTTCCTCCAATGGCCATTGAATCACCATCTCCTGTAATGACCCAAACACTTAAATTTTCATTTGCGAGTTTGACTCCAGTGGCTACAGCTGGTGCTCTTCCGTGAATGGAATGAATTCCGTACGTATTCATATAGTATGGAAATCTGGAGGAGCATCCTATTCCTGATACAAATACGATATTTTCTCTGGATACACCAATCTCAGGAAGTGCTTTTTGAAGGGCTCTTAAGATGACGTAATCATCACAACCTGGACACCATCGGACCTCTTGATCACTTGCAAAATCTTTGTAGCTGTATTTTTCTTTAAGCGCTTCCATAATTAATTGAGGTATTTTTTAAATTCTTGTTTCAGTTCTGATTTGCTAAATGGCAGGCCTTGAATTTTATTGTATTGTTTAAAATTGAAACCTTCAAATCTTGATTGGAGTAGGTACGAAAGTTGACCATTGTTCAGTTCACAAACCAAAATAGTTTCAAATTGTTTTAAAACATCCGCTGTGTTAGAGGGCATCGGATTGATGTAATTAAAGTGCACGAATCCAATGGAGTCTCCTTCATTTACAAGGTCTTTTACAGCTGAATACAACGCTCCATAAGTACCTCCCCATCCCACTACAAGTAGCTTTCCAGAGGATTTGAATTTTAAATCTAAGAGTGGAATTTTATTTTTAATTAATTCAATTTTTGCGGCCCTAATTTTGGTAATTTTTTCGTGATTCATCGGGTCATACGAAACATTTCCTGAGTTTAAGTCTTTTTCAAGACCTCCAATACGATGTTCAAACCCTTTGAGTCCTGGTAAAGCCCAATCTCTCGCAAGGGAGCTTTCATCTCTTTGATAGGGATGCCACTCTTCAGGGTTTTGGTCTGCTTGAGGGAATCTAGGTTTAATTTCATCTAATTCATTAGATTTTTTAATTTTCCAGGGACCTGTACCATTTGCAATGTAACCATCACTTAACAAAATAACAGGTGTCATGTGTTCAATGGCGATTCTTGATGCTTCATAAGCATAATCAAAGCAATTAGAGGGAGTACTCGCTGCAATTACAATAACGGGGCTTTCTCCATTTCGACCATACATAGCTTGAAGTAAGTCAGACTGTTCTGTCTTCGTAGGTAAACCTGTTGAAGGTCCTCCTCTTTGGACATTGACAACTACCAAAGGCAGCTCTGTCATCACAGCCAATCCTAACGCTTCTCCTTTTAGCGCTAAACCAGGACCTGAAGTTGTGGTAATCGCAAGTTTACCAGCGAATGAGGCACCGAGGGCAGATGTGATTCCTGCTATTTCATCCTCTGCTTGAAAGGTTGTAACTCCAAAATGTCTGTGCTTGGAGAGCTCATGTAAGATATCTGAAGCGGGGGTTATGGGATAGGATCCTAAAAATAAATTTAATTTAGATCGTTCAGCTGCTGCCAAAAACCCCCATGCCAATGCGGTATTTCCCATGATGATCCTATAAGTTCCTTTCTCCATTTTAGCGGGCGCAACTTTGTAGGTGTTTGAAATTAATTGAAGGGTGTCAGCATAATTATAGCCGGCTTTTAAGACTTTTGTATTGGCTTCAATTAAATGAGGATAATTTTTAAATTTTTTATTAAAAAAGTTAATAGTATAGGCTATTGATCGATGATACATCCAATAGACCATCCCAAGAGCAAACATATTTTTAGATCGAACGATGGTTTTATTATCCAATCCTTCGATATCTTTTAGGGCCCCTTTGGTGAGGGTGGTCATTTTAACCTCGATGAGTCGGTAGTTATTCAGGCTCCCATCCTCTAATGGATTGGAGGTATATCCAGCTTTTTGAAGATTTTTAGAGTTAAACGAATCACTGTCAACAATAAGGGTGTGGCCTGGTTTTAAGGAGGCTAAGTTCGTTTTGAGCCCAGCAGGATTCATCGCTACTAAAAGATCAAGCTCATCACCAGGGGTATTAATTTCAACGCTCCCGATCTGTACTTGAAAACCTGATACACCATAAAGACTTCCTTGAGGAGCTCTAATTTCTGCTGGATAGTTTGGAAATGTTGCAATATCATTTCCAAGCATTGCAGCAGTGTCCGTAAACTGTGATCCGGTAAGCTGCATGCCATCACCAGAATCTCCAACAAATCGGATTACAACAGATTCTACTTCATTGGTCTTATTCGTGTTCATTTTGATTGAGAGTTAAAAATGATATTCAAAATTACATATAGTTTTCTTAAATACATTAATTTAAGAATCAAATGCAAATATACAAAACCTATAGAATATATAGGAAATATAAAATAATAAAAATCAAAACTGACATTTTATCGATTTAATCTTTTATTTTTGACACAAAATCTAAATCTATGGCGATTATTATTACAGACGAATGTATTAACTGTGATGCTTGTATTTCAGAGTGTCCAAATAATGCAATATACGAACCCGATAGCGAGTGGTCTTATTCAGATGAAACTGCTCTTAATGGTATGGTGACTGTTCCAGGTTCTGGAAAAGAAGTAGATGCAAACGAGTCAAATGATCCTCTATCTGACGAATTTTATTTCATTGTAACGGATAAATGTACCGAGTGTAAAGGATTCCACGATGAACCTCAATGTGCTTCCGTATGTCCAGTTGACTGCTGTGTGCCAGATGATCATCACGTGGAATCAGAAGATGAATTACTCGCTAAGAAAGCTTGGTTACACGGAGAATAAATGACTCCTATACTTAAATAATACTAAAGGGACACTATGGGCCCTTTTTTATTGATTGCATTCTGCGTTATATCTTTTTGACGTATTGAGTGATGATGACAATATGTTGTCCATCGACTTTTCCTTCAATGTAGTTTTCGTTTTCTCGATCTAGTGAAATTCTTCTCACAGCAGTTCCCTGTTTGGCCACCATACTAGATCCCTTAACTTTTAAGTCTTTGATGAGTACCACAGAATCTCCAGCTTGAAGTTGCACTCCATTGACATCTCTGTGAATCACAGCATCTTCTTTTTGTTCCCCGTCACCTGCAGCCTCTGCCCAGGCTCTAGTGTCGTCTTCCATATACATCATATCGAGTAAATCTCTTGTCCAATCTTCTTGAACTCTGTTGAGCATTCTCCAGGCCATTACTTGAACAGCAGGAACAGTGCTCCACATGGAATCATTTAAACATCTCCAGTGGTTGACATCCTTAGTTTCAGCATCAAAATCTGAAATACAAGTCTTACAAGCTAAGATGGATGTTGCAACTCCTTCACTAGGAGAGGTAGGTACTTGATACGCTTCCAGACGTTCAGTTGTACCACATAATTCACAACAGTTATTCGCTCTGGATTCTAGTTCTTTTAACAAACTCATTTTTGAATTTTTTTCAAATGTAGGAATTCTAAATTTTAATAAGTCCTTAAGAATTCATTCATTGAATGTTTTGTAGTTTTATAATGATCAATCCAAAAAAGATACGAATGAGAACTCTATTACTTGTGATTGCATTTTTGTGTTTCTCTTGTAATTCAAATACACTAGACCCTCAAGAAGATCAAATAAGAGAATACACTTATAGTGATTTAATTCCTCTGGGAGGAAATTCGTATACGACCTCTGGTTTGGGAAATTTATCGATTATTCCAGAAGGGGTTATTTCTTGGACGGGGACGGATAAAGAATTGACTGTCTATTTTTATGCTAAAAAAGAAGTCGAATGCAAATTCACTTTTCCAATTTTAGCACACTTAGATCCAATAAAATACAGGGTTTCTTTTAATCGTCAATTTTTTGATGTCGAAGTGGCTCCAAGTGAGCGAGAAATAAACATCGGAGTACACACTCTAAAAAAAGGCTACAATTCAATTTCGCTTCAAGGATTGGAAACGGCAGCAGTATTTTCTGAATTGCTCAATCTCAAAATCTACTCCAATGAACCATTGGATTTAAATTTTGTAAGAGATAATATTCAAAATCGATTTTATTGGGGTAGAAGAGGCCCTTCGGTTCATTTATCCTATCAATTCCCAGAAAATACCGATATCAAATGGATGTATTCTCAGGTCGAGGTTCCAGAAGATTTTGATCAGTTAGGAACCTATGCCATGGCCAATGGATTTGGTGAAGGTTATTTTGGAATGCAAGTAAATTCAGATACAGAACGCAGGATTCTATTTTCAGTTTGGAGTCCCTACAATACTCAAAATCCAAATGACATACCCGAGGATCAACGAATTAAACTCCTGAAAGCAGGGGAAGGGGTCTACGTTGGTGAATTTGGAAATGAGGGTTCTGGAGGACAGAGTTATTTAGTTTATCCATGGAAGGCAGGAGTGAGCTATCAGTTCTTAAATTCAGTGGAACCCGATGGAAATGGAAATACACTATATACGGCCTATTTTAAAGACCCAGAGGTGGACCAGTGGCAACTGATTGCAAGCTTCTTAAGACCTCAAACCAATACCTGGTATACACACCCCTATTCGTTCTTGGAAAACTTCAATCCTGAAAAGGGGTATAAAATGAGAAAGGCATATTTCCATCAACTTTGGGCAAGAGATACTCAAGGAAATTGGCACGATCTAAACAAGGCTATTTTTACTACTGATGATATCGGAAGAAGAGCCTATCGCTTGGATTATAAAGGAGGAGTTGAATCAAGCCGTTATTACCTACAACACTGTGGATTTTTTAGTGATTACAGTATCGTAGATTCATCCATTGGGCAAGACCAGGGTGAAGCTCCTATAATTGATTTTGAATTACTTCCCTAGCATTTTTTGATTTCAGGTTTCGTAATTTATATCAATTCGACCTCTTGATTGGATTGCAAACTTTCTAAAGAGAAATGATCGACGCTATAAACATGATGAGCAGTAACACAAACATATAAGTACTTAAAAGAAGGGATAGTATGATAAACTTAAAAAATGTTTTTAAAAGCCTTTGTTTGTAGAAACTATAAAGAGCTAAAAAGGGAAATATTCCAAAGAGCATAAAGTTTATGCTATCAAAACTAAAAGGGGTATTCGCGAATTGATTAATTAGGAGTTCCATGAGATTTTCCAAAATCAAATAGAAGAAAACAGTGGAGAATAAATAGAGCGAAAATATGAAGTGATGAACGTAATAGTTTTTGGTATTTCTCCAATAAAACAGCCAAAGAAAAAAAGCTAAAGCGGGTAGGGATAAATATAAAAGATAGGGGAGTTTTTCAGAAAAAGTAGTTATAAATTCATTGGTAAGTTGTTTAGGGTTTTCATTGTATTGAGCGGTTAATCCTTTTAATTTTTGATTGATCCAATCTTCTTTGGCTTCCTCAATAGCTTCTTTTTTTTTCAATTGAATCGTTAAATTCTTTTGAAGTATGGAATCTTGAACGACTTCGATCAGCTCAGGATTTTGATTGACTGACATTTGAGTCATCCCCTCTTTTAAATGGCTAATGGCAAAAATAAAATAGATCGACGAAAGAAATAGATACAACCTAAAGGGCGGGACAAAACGCGCTCTTTTACCTTCAATGTATAGTTGGGTGAGTTTGGAAGGATGATAACAAAGCAGTTGAAGGGTGTTGAAGATTTTATTGTCAAAAAAAGTTAGTTCGTCAAAAAAGTTTTTAAGAAGTTTAAAAAAACTGAGTTGAATGTCCTTGTTTTTCTGTCCGCAATGGTGACAGTATTCACCCTGTAGTGTTACCCCACAATTTAAACAACGTTCCTCTTTCTTTTTTATTAATTCTTGATTCATGGGATTTTTGAACTTAAATAATTTTTGACCTTCAGATTTGTTCCTATAAGGCTCCTGATCCCTTGACAAATACTCCAGGGAAATTACCGGTATGTTCTCCCTGATCTAGGACGAGAACTCCATTAACAAGCACTTTGTCAACCCCTGTTGCAAATTGAAGAGGATCCTCAAAAGTGGCGTGATCTGCTACGGTATTAGGATCAAATATGACAATATCTGCAACATAACTAGCTTTTAAGAGCCCTCTGTTGGTCAAACCTAAATTTGTAGCTGGCAACCCACTTAGTTTTCGAACAGCTTCTTCCAAGCTCAAAAGTCCTTCATCTCTAGTGAATTTTCCTAAGACACGGACAAAGCTTCCAAAGGCTCTAGGGTGTGTCCTAAAGTTTTTGGAACTATCGGAATAGGTTCCCGCATCAGAACAGAAGGATACCCAAGGAATTTGAATTTTCTTTTGAATGTTTTCTTCACTCATGCTAAAGTAGATGCATTGGATGCGATTGTCGTCTTCTATAATTAAATCAACAATAGTTTCCTCTGGAGATTGTCCTCTCATTTGGGCAGCCTGAGCAATAGTTTTACCTCTGTATAGTTGAGCCATAGAATCCTTTTTGAAACCGACCATCAATATTCCTTCAGGTTCTTGTTCTGAAAGTTCTTTTCTGATATCAGCAAAAAGTCTTTTTCGAATTTCAGGTTTTTTCATGCGTTCAATCCATGCCTTGTGGCCACCTGCTTGCACCCAAGTAGGCATCACTCCAGTAAGCCCTGTAGAACTCGCATTATAGGTGTACATATCTGCTGTGATTTGAAGACCGCTTTCACGAGCATCATTCACTACTTTAATGACCGAATCGAGCATATGCCAATTGGGTTTTCTAGAAGTTTTAAGGTGGTAAATTTCAGCTGGAACTGCTGCTTCTCTAGCGATTGTGATTAGCTCATCTAATGCCTCCATTACGCGATTGTCTTCATTTCTCATATGAGATATATACCGACCGTTATATTTTGATGCAACTTTACATAATTCAATTAATTCTTCCGTGTCTGCATAGTCTCCTGGCGCATAAATTAAAGAAGATCCAATACCGATTGCTCCTTCTTCCATGGAGGTCGCAACTATGTTTCGCATCTGATCTAATTCTTCTTCAGTAGCTTTTCTATTGTCATAGCCAATAATTTGGATTCGAACTGAGGCTGCTCCTAAATAGGAGGCGATATTTGTTGCTATTCCTTTGGTTTCTAATGTAGTCATGGCTTCTCCAAAGGATTGGTAATCTCCATTTTGATTACTTCCACTAGGCCCTGGAGAAGTGCCTTCTCCAAAGACTTCGAGAGTAACTCCTTGTTTTAAATCGCTGAGGGATCTTCCGTCTTGCATGAGGGAGCTATATCCCCAACTAAGCATATTGATAAATCCAGGACTTACAGCTTTGCCTTGGGCGTCAATAATGGTTTTTGCACTAAAGTTTTTTTGAGTTCCTACGTAGTAGATGGTATCTGCATTAATTGCAACGACACCTTTAAATGATTTGGAACCAGTTCCGTCGTAAATAATGCCATTTTCAATCAGAATATCAACAGATTCCCTTTTTTGACAGGATGTTGCACCTATGAATATCAGGAAAAAACTTAAAACGTTGACTAAAATTTTCATGCCGAGTGGATTAGTGGACAATTAAGATACAAAATCTTGATTAATTTCTTATTTTTAAAATACGTTAAACGCTCATTATGAAAAACATTTGTTTACTGGGGATCTTCTCATTTGTTTCGATCCTTTCAATTGCTCAAACAACCACCAAAACACTTGAACGCCCTGATTTTAAAATCACCTATTTAGACCAAGCCCCTACAGTAGATGGAGATGTTCTCAATGATGCTGTTTGGAATACAATGGAACCGATCACTGATTTGGTTCAGTTAAAACCCAAAATTGGAGCAGCAGTATCTGAGGATACTCATATTCGAATGGCCTATGACGAAAAGACGCTTTATGTTTCTGTCGTGTGTTTTGACTCTGATCCAAGTCAAATAGTAGTATCTGATTCTAGAAGAGATGCCGATTTGGGGGATTCCGACAGTTTTCAATTTATCATTGATACCTACCACGATGGACAAAATGGTTTTCTTTTTGGAACCAATGCTGAAGGGATGGAATTCGATGCTCAAATTAACAACGAAGGTGTGGGAAATATGAGCGCTAACCGGCAACAAGGAGGCGTTATTGGCGGAACCAATATCAATTGGGACGCTGCTTGGGATGTTCAAACACTCAAAGGAGCTTTTGGATGGAGCGCAGAATTTAGAATTCCACTTCGATCCATTCGATTTAGCGCTGGTAAGAATAAAATTTGGGGAGTTAACTTTCAACGCAATATTGCTAAAACTTCCGAGGTAGCTTATTGGGCTTCCTTACCACTTGGTTTTGATATCAAGAGACTTTCAATTGCAGGTACTGTAACCGGTTTTGATTTAAAGAATCCTAAAAATCTAAAAATCATGCCTTATGGACTCGTACAAGCAACGAGTGATAAAATTGATCATATCAATGAGTCTCGAGCAGACACAGGAGTAGATGTTAAGTATTCACTTACTCCTGCACTCACTTTGGATTTGACATATAATACCGATTTTGCACAAGTAGAGGTGGATGAACAACAGGTAAATTTAGATCGATTTAATCTCTTTTTTCCTGAAAAGAGAGCCTTCTTTTTAGAAAATGCCGGACAATTTTCAGTAGGATCTCCAGGTGAAGTCGACTTATTCTTTTCAAGAAGAATTGGAATTGGAACCTCCGGTGAAATGGTCCCAATTATTGGGGGATCACGTCTTTCGGGTAAAGTTGGTAATACCAATGTCGGATTACTCAATATGATGACTGATGCTGTGGGATCGGATATTGAGAAAAACACCTATAGTGTCGCACGAGTCAATCACGAATTTTTAGGAAAAAGATCGTCCATCGGAGGAATTTTTGTAGGGCGCTCTGCTGATGGTGGATCTGATTACAATAGAGTGGTTGCGATGGATGGTAAATTAGGTTTTGGGAAAAAAGCTCAATTGACGGGGTTTTTTGCTAAAAGTCAATCCACTCCTTTTATTGGATCTGATAATAACGAAAACAATCACGCCTTTAAATTATCTTGGTCTTATGAATGGGATGGATGGCGATTAAACGCTGCATACACGGAAGTTGGAGAGGATTTTAATCCTGAGGTTGGATTCTTACAACGCTCCTCTTTTAAAAAACCTGAAATTTTAGTGTTTAAAAGTATTCGTTTGAAAAATATGGGAGCAATGATGGAGATCAGACCCCATATTGCTTATAGGGTTTACAATGATTTTCAAAACAGAATGCAGAGTAGCTTTTTACATATAGATAATCACTGGGTATGGAATAGTGGCGCGGAATTACATACAGGGTACAATGCGACTGGAGAAGGGGTATACGATCCATTTTACATCTCAAATGTAGAAGTAGCCCCCGGAATTTACAATCATGGAGAAGCTCAAATTGTATACAATACGAATGCGAACAAACCCTTCTATTACACAAGCTATACTAAAATTGGGGGTTATTTTGGAGGAACGAGACTCACCACTTTAAATACTTTTAAACTGCGTATGGGAGACAAGTTTAACTCGGAACTCAATATCAGCTATAACGATTTAAAGCTTCCTAATGGAGACGCTACAATTGTAGTAACTGGAGCTAAACTGGCCTATTCTTTTACTCCTAGGATGTTTTTACAAAGTTTAATTCAATACAATAACGTTACTGAAATCACTTCGGTCAATTCGCGATTTGGATGGCTTAGAAATGCCAATACTGGGCTCTTTGTAGTTTTTAATATCATCCGAGATCAGGATTTATTTAATCCGATGAACAATCAAATTTTCACCGTAAAATACACTCACAACTTTGATGTGTTTGGAAACTAAAAACACTGATTTAATAATTCTCAATCATGAAAAAAATAGCCATTCTCTTAATTGTTTTTATAGGTATTTTTCAATGGTCGCTATCACAGGACTACTATTACAAAGATTTTACGCCTTTCGATCAAAAAATTCCTACTCCGGAAGCTTTTTTAGAATACGGTATTGGAAATTATCACACAAGACACGATCTCATAGTAGCTTATTTGACAAAGCTTGCAGAAGTATCCGATAGAGCTTCTATTGAAACCTATGGAAAAACTCACGAAGGAAGAAAACTAGTAATTTTTACGGTAACCTCTGGGGAGAATCAGCGTAATTTAGAGAGCATTCAAAAGAAGCATTTAGACCTGGTTCAATTAAAAGAAACTTCTAAAGATTCTGACGTACCGATATTTGTACAACTCGGTTATAACGTTCATGGTAATGAACCATCTTCATCTGAGGCTGCCATGCTCACAGCCTATGTATTGACGGCTTCAACCAATTCGAAAATCGAAAATTATATCGACAATGCTGTCTTTATGATTGATCCCGCTATCAATCCAGACGGTAGAGATCGCCATACGCATTGGGCTAATGTGATGCGAGCAAAGATGCTCAGTGATGATCCCAATGATGCTGAACACAACGAAGCCTGGCCAGGAGGAAGAACCAATCATTATTGGTTTGATTTAAACAGGGATTGGTTTCTTGGAACACAGCCTGAAAGTATTGCTAAATTAAAATGGTATCATCAGTGGTATCCCAATGTAGTTACTGATTTTCACGAGATGGGGACCAATTCGACTCACTTTTTCGAGCCTATGAAGCCTATTGGATCCAAAGATCCCATAATGCCAAAGGAGAATTACGAGGATTTAAACGATTTGTTTGCGACTTATTTTAGAAAGGATTTGGATTCCATCGGATCCTTGTATTTTACAAAAGAAGCCTTTGATGGAACTTATCCAGGATACGGATCTTCCTATCCTGACCTACAAGGTGGTTTAGCATTATTGTTTGAGCAAGCGAGTTCTAGAGGTCACCTACAAAAGACGGATTACGGTAATATCACCTTTGCATTTACCATACGCAATCAATTTACCTCCAGTATGGCTACCATTCGAGCTGCAGTTGAAAACAGAAAACTCCTAAGAGCGTATCAACAAGATTTCTTCAAATCAGCTGTTAGTGAAAAGCCTATAACTGGAGTAGCAGCCTATAGTTTTGATATTGAAGAAGATCAATCAAGAACTAAAGCTTTTGTCGACCATTTACTGTCTCATAAAATTGAAGTTTATAAGAACAACAAACAGCTTGTGGTTCCTATGAAACAGCCTCAAAGAAGAATGATTCAAAATATATTTGAGACCTATTCTCAGTATCGCGACTCTGTGTTTTACGATGCTTCAGCTTGGAGTACGGCTAATTTTTACAATATGAATTACAGAGCTCTTTCTAAATATTCATTAGGTGATAAAGTAAATTCATCAAGTGAACTATTCAATATTCGTAAAGCAGAAAAGTCAACCTATGCCTATTTGATTTCGGGGGAGGATTATTGGTCAACTTCTTTTTTATACGACCTACAATCCAATGGTTTAAAAGTATCAGTTGCTCATAAACCTTTTAAAGCAGAAACCTCAAGTGGGGCAGTCAATTTTGGTTATGGAACACTGCTTGTTCCTGTGAGTGTTCAGGATGAAACAGCAGATGAAGTTTTTGAAATAATATCAAAAGCACAACAAAAGTATCAAGTATCCGTATGGGGAACTTCTACAGGATTTAGCCTTCAGGGAATTGATTTAGGATCTCGAAATTTTATAGTTGCTAAAACTCCTAAGGTTGCCTTGCTTGTTGGAGAGGGAGTTCGATCCTATGAAGCAGGTGAAGTGTGGCATTTGTTGGATACTCGCGTAAGAATGCCGATATCAAAACTTCGATTGGAACGCTTCAGCCGCTATTCATTAGACCCGTACAACACACTGATTATGGTCTCTGGTTCCTATTCGAATCTCGATTCAATTCAGCAACAAAAAATAGCAGATTGGGTTAAAAAAGGCAATACGTTGATCACTATAGCTGGAGCCTCTAAATGGGCGATTGATAAAAAATTAGTCAAAGAGTCTCTAGTTGAAAATCCCAAAAAAGACGAAAATGTAAAACGATTGGCCTATGTGGATGCTTCAGAACACGAAGGTAAAAAAGAAATTGGCGGTGCCTTTTTTAAAGCAGATTTAGACCTATCACATCCGATAGCCTTTGGATATACTCGATCGCAACTACCAGTATATAAAAACAACAACGTTTTTATTCAACCGAGTAAAAATCCCTATGCGACAGTTTCAAAATATCTTGAAAATCCACATATAGATGGTTACGTGAGTCAAGAAAATTTAGACTACTATTTTGATAAGTCTGCTCCTATTATTACGAGTGCTCTTGGAAGAGGGACAGTGGTTCTATTTGGATATAACCCAAATTTTAGAGCAACCAGTTATGGATCCAATAAGTTGTTTTTAAATGCTATTTTTTACGGAAGTCAAATTCAAAAGTACTAGTAGTTTAGAATGCCATTAAAATTAATTGATGATTATGGAAAACCTTATGAAGTCATCGATGTTGATCGGTTGCAACAACATTTGATTGATTTTCATTCTATTAATGGAAAAGGAAATAATTCCCTTCACGAAGAAAACGGTTATTGGTTTACAGTAACTCCTGAGTTTTATGAGTTTGTTATGCAATACGATTCAAAGTAGTATTTTTTGATGAAAAAGTTTAATTTTTTATCCCCGGGATTCCTTTAGGTTTTTGAGTCTGCCAATTAAATTCTGGTGCTTTTTTAGCGATAGGGGCAATTTCATCTAAGGTATCGGCATCGTATATCACTCCATTTTTGACAACGTATTGTATACTGTTCGTATTTTTAATGTTTTCTAATGGATTGTGATGCAGAATAACAAGATCAGCCAGTTTACCCGATTGAATCGATCCTAAATCGTTTTCAAAACCGAGTGCTTTAGCCCCTAATAGCGTAGCTGTTTTAAGAGCATTCATCGTACTCATTCCACCACTTGCAATCGACCAAAGTTCCCAATGGTATCCCAATCCTTGAAGTTGTCCATGAGAACCTACTCCTCCGATTCCTCCGGCATTGACTAAATCATTCATAAACTCAGCATGCTTGGTAAATACGTGTTCCTCATCCATAAACCAGCCTGGTCTTCTTCTTGATTTTGGCGCTAACTCATCATAAGGAGTAAAGTATTGCATCTTTTGATCGTGATATGGATTTTCTCTTGAATAAAAGTAGTTTTCTGCCCAAGGGCCTCCATAGGAAACTAAAAGGGTTGGGGTTACAGCCATTTGAGATTCAGCAGCTGTTTGAACGACGTCCTTGTAAATTGGATAAATAGGCAGGGCGTGTTCATGACCTGGATAACCATCGATCATATTTTTCATATTGCTCTTAAAATCTAAGCCACCTTCTGTGGTTGGAAGTAATCCGAGCTCCTTGGCAGCCATAATGACCCACTGACGCTGTTGTCTATTTCCAACTAAGTACATTTTAATATACTTGGTATGATAGTAATCTGAATATTGTTTCAATACATTCTTAGCATGGTCAAGACTCTCAATTTTGTACTGCCAATATCCAACTCCTGGACCAGTAGAATACACTCGAGGACCGTGAATCATTCCCGCCTCAACCATATCGGAATACGTCAATACATCTGTGGTAGCCGTTTGAGGGTCTCTAGTGGTTGTAACCCCATAGGCTAAGTTTGCGGAATAGATCCAAACTTGGTTTTTGTGAAGACTCCAGTTAGGCCACATATGAGCATGAGTGTCCACAAAACCAGGAGTGATCGTTTTACCACTGACATCAATTGTTTTGGTTCCATTTGGAAGTGTTAAACTACCAGATACTCCTACGGCTTCAATGCGGTTATCTTTGATCAGAATATCTCCATTTTCAATAACCTGATCGTTTTCCATCGTGATAATACGACCGCCTTTTAAAAGGGTGTATCCTTTTGGTATCGCTCTGTTGTAGAGCACCTTTACAACGTATTCATCGGCCTTAAATGTAGGATCTTCTTTTTTCTCTTTTGGATCCGTTTCCTTTTTTTCGTTTTTAGCTAAATCCTTTTCCTTCTTTTTCGCTAAATCTAAAGAGTCTTTAAACTGTTGGTGTCTTTCTAAATTAAAGCTAAAATAACTAGCTCCCAAGGACCAATTTACTTGATTGCTGTCGGAGGACCAATGTGGAAATTCACCTCCCATCACTGTCAATTTGTTTGCAGGGAAAGCAGCGTTGTTCGCCTTTGCTAATGAAATATTTGGTGTTGTTCCAATTTTAGGAATGAGTACGGAATAAATATCATTGTTAATTTTTGCCAAAGCCTTTTCCCCATTAGGTGAAATTCTAATTTCAGAAGGGCGAGAAGCAGTGTTGTTTTCTCGCTCATTCTCAGCAGAAGGTAAGAGCGACACCGAATGATCTTTTCCAAACACATCCGAGGAGCCATAGGTCTTAATCCCAGTAAGTTTTAGATAGGCTTTTTCATCCGTTCCATCCCATCGAATTGAGATTAATCCTTTTGAACCGTGATTGAGATAGATACGATTGTCAACTTTTGTAAAATGAATATGTTCTCTCCCCTTCGTTTTGTCGATGATTTGAACCGCTCCACCATTGGCATCGATCCACGCTAAGTCTTCGAAAGACCTACTAGACAACATATCGATAGCATCGTCTTGAGCTTGTGCAGAACCTCTAATAAATGCAATACGGCTTGATTGATACGACCAAGCAGGATCAAAATAAAAACCTGGCGATTGGGTTAGTTGTTTAATTTTCCAATTCTTTTTGCCGAAATCAACTCGATATAGGTGTCCCCCTCCGTGTTTCCAGCTTGTAAATACGAGTGACTTCCCGTCAGGAGACCAATCAGGCATCGCCTCAACAAAATTATTTTGAGTAATACGCTTTGGGATATGATCCGAAAAGTTCATGACATAAAGACGGTTCAAAGCGGTAAATGCTAATTGACTTCCATCTGGTGAAGCAACAGCATCTCTGATTTGAGTCACTTGTGCCGTTGCGCTATCTTCGATCGGATAACTAAAATCTAGTTGAGGGCCTAGATCTAATTCAATTTCGACTTTAAAAGGGATTTCAGTGGCAATATTGTTTTCAATTGAGATGGAATAAATCTTTCCGCCATAAGAGGCAATGAGATTTTTGCTATCTGGAGTAAACGACATTGCTGGTAAAACTCCTAAGGGGGCAATGGATTCTTGTTCATCACGCTGAACAGGATAGGCTAACCATCGTTCCTTACCTGTCTTTAAATTTCTTAAAATCAAACCTGTTTTCTCTTCAAAACGAGATCCGTAAACCATCCATTTTCCATCCTGTGAAAGTGTAGGTGTAAAGGAAGATCCATAACGACTACTAACGGTAAATGTGCTGCCGTCTTCTCTGTCAAAGCTCATAATGCGATATTGTGGCAATTGAGCATTGTAGTTCCAAGCCGAAGTTCTTCTCGAGAAATAAATAGTAGTTCCATCGGCACTAAATGCTGGATCAATGGTCTTTATGTTTTTAGGTTCCTTTATGAGTTGAGCACCTGAACCACCATCTTTGTGATAGATATAGGGTTTGATATTTCTTCTTCCATGGGTACCTACGATATAGTTTCCATCTGGACTCCAATCAGCTGAAAAATAGTGTTGATCAGTGCTTTTAGTCAGCTGAGTGTCATCCTCTTCAGAATCTAATTTTTTGATCCAGATATTATCGGAACCACTCTTGTCAGAAATATAGAGAATCGACTTTCCATCCGGACTATATCGAGGATGAACGTCGTAGGGCATTCCATTGGTAATTCGTTTTGCTGTTCCACCATTAATGGACATTTCGTAGATGTCACCCATCATATCGAAAGCGATCTTTTGACCATCTGGACTGACATCTAAAGAGATCCACGTTCCTTCGTTTGTAGTAAAAGAAATTATTCGCTCAGGTTCTAAAGGCAGTTCTTTAGTTGCCTTTTTAATGGTGTCTGTGGCGGTTGATTCTTTTTCTTGGGCATTTACAGTGATAGTAATTAGTAAAATGCTAAATGCTAAGGTTTTGGAAAACAAGTACTTTTTCATCATAGGTGTTTTAAAAAGAGGAAAAAAGATACAAATAAATTAAATACACTGCTGTTCGATAAAGCGATAGCAGGTTGAATTCTATTAAAAAAATGAGAATCTATAGGCTGTATTTACTTGGATTTGTAACTTTAAAAGAAAATCCATGAAGCTTTGGACTCCTTCGAAAGATGAAATTTCTAAATCAAATATGACGGATTATCAGTTGTTTTTGAAGCATAATTATCAACTTGAATTTGAAAATTACGAGACGTTATACAACTGGTCTATTACTCATATCGGCAGCTTTTGGAGTTCCATTGCGGCTTACTTTAATGTCGATTTAGATGCTGACAGTTGGCCTTATCAACCAGGAATTCCATTTTACAAAACCAAATGGTTTGAGGGTACTCAGTTGAATTATTCTCAGTATGTTTTTCAAAAAGCTACTGATCAAAGAGCAGCTATATGTTATCAATCTGAATCGGGGAATCTTAGAGAGCTTTCTTGGGTTCAATTAAAGAATTCAGTAGCGTCTTTACAAGAGCGACTCAAAACTCTTGGAGTTCAAAAGGGAGATCGAGTTGTAGCCTATGCACTCAATACTCCAGAGACCATAGTTGCGTTTTTAGCGGCCAATTCACTCGGAGCCATTTGGTCCTCTTGTTCTCCTGATTTTGGAGTGCAATCCGTAGTCGATCGTTTTCAACAAATTGAGCCCAAGGTGCTTTTTGCTCATAACAGCTATCAATACCACGGTAAAGAATTTGATCTCACCGATAAGGTCAATGCAATTAAAACGGAGCTGCCTACTCTAGAATCTGTAATTCAATTAAATGAAGAACTTTGTTATGCTTCTTCATCAGCTACTGAACTCTATTTTGAACAGCTTGATTTTGATCACCCTATTTGGGTCTTGTATTCTTCTGGTACAACCGGTACTCCTAAAGCAATTACTCATGGTTGTGGAGGTATTCTACTCGAACATTTAAAAGGGCTCGCACTTCATCAAAACCTCAAAGAAGGAGAGCGCTATTTTTGGTATTCGACAACGGGTTGGATGATGTGGAATTACGCCTTATCATCATTGGCCTGTGGGGCGACGCTTTGTCTTTACAATGGTTCAGCAACCTATCCTAGAACAACTAGTTTGTGGGAGTTTGCCTCCAAGGCAAAGATCAATCACTTTGGAGGAGGAGCAGCTTATTTGATTCACTGTATGCTCAAAGATGCTCTCAAGGAGGTCGATCTATCTTCATTGAAGACGATTGGATCCACAGGGTCTCCACTCTCTGCCCAAGCTTTTGATTGGTATTTTGATCAATTGCCAAAGGTGCAACTGGTTTCGCTCAGTGGAGGGACTGATGTCTGTACGGCCTTTGTTGGGGGATGTCCTACAAAGCCTGTATACACAGGAGAAATTCAGTGTGCAACCCTTGGAGTTGATTTAAAAGCATATGATGAGTCGGGGAATGAGCTGCACGATGCTTTAGGAGAATTAGTAGTTGCAAAACCAATGCCATCAATGCCAATATATTTTTGGAATGATAAAGATTACAAACGTTATCACAGTAGTTATTTTGACAAATATGATGAGGTATGGTGTCATGGAGATTATATCAGAATCACCAAGAGAAATGGAATCATTATTTACGGAAGATCAGATGCAACACTAAATAAAAATGGGGTCCGAATCGGGACTGCTGAAATCTATAATACCTTAGATGATCTCAGTGAAGTTAAGGATGCACTCATTGTCAATATAGAACGAGAAGATGGAAGCTCGGTAATGCCTTTGTTTGTCGCTCTCGATGGTGATTTAAACGATGCAATCATTCAAAAAATCAACACAGCACTCAGAGAGAATTGCTCTCCTCGACATATTCCAGATACGATTGTGAAAGTTTCAGAAATCCCTTACACAATTAGTGGAAAAAAAATGGAAGTCCCTGTCAAGAAAATTTTAATGGGGGTTGCAAAGAACAAAGCAGCAACAGTCGATGCGATGAAAAATCCATCTTCTTTAAATGATTTTGAACGCTATTATCTCGAATCCTTGTATTAGAGGGTCATTTTTAGTTTCATTATCAATAGTTCCTTTTTAGGATAAGCCTCATATTTTATTATCTTTAATGGGTATAAATCCCTTTCAAATGAAACGTAAATTATCCCTAGTTCTCGTCTTAGTAACACTGTCTTTGACAGGATGGTCTCAGAATAAAAATAAGGAGGTGCAACAACCCTTAGATTCTATTGTTAAAAACCTTCAAGTATACAAAGGAGTTGTCGACAGTTATTTTGATATCAATGATCAGAAGTTGATGCTGAGAATTTCAAAAGAACAACTCGGAAAAGATTTCTTAATGGTGAGTCGTTATGTGAAATTACCTTCGAACTACAATCCTTATATCAACGCTGGTTCTAAAACTTCGGAATCGGTGATTCGATTTGAAAAACTAGCAAATAAAATTGTTCTCAAACAAATTTCTTATGTGTCTATTGCTCAAGAGAATGATCCCATATACCAATCCGTAGTAGAGAATAATTTTGAGCCAATTTTGGCCAGTTTTGAGATTAAAAACGAGGAGAATGACAGCTTTCTATTTGACGCAAAGGACTATTTTTCTGATGATTCTCCGGGATTTAATACGATCTCCAGTACCGATAAAAAGAATTACGGCATCACCTCTGTTGACAAGTCTCGCAGCTGGATCGATTCTGTGAGGAGCTTTGATCAAAATATGGAGATTACACATACGTTGACCTTTTCAGCTTCAAAATTGCCAAGAGCAAATCAGACAAAGACCTTGAGTTTTCAGATCAATCATTCGATCGTCTTGCTACCAGAAAATCCTATGCAGATTCGATACGAAGACCAACGTGTAGGGTGGTTTTCACTAGAAAAATACAATTATTCATCTCAGGCTCTTAAATCGGACAATTATAAAATTGCCAGAAGGTGGCGTTTAGAGCCGAAGGATCTAGAGGCTTATAAAAGAGGAGAATTGGTAGAGCCGATCAAGCCTATTGTTTATTATTTAGATCCTGCAACCCCTTTAAAGTGGAGACCTTATTTTAAAATGGGAATCGAAGACTGGAATACGGCTTTTGAGAAGGCTGGTTTTAAAAACGCGATCCTCGCAAAAGACCCTCCAACTAAAGAAGAAGATCCAGATTTCTCTCCTGAAGACGTGCGCTATTCAACAGTTCGATACGTAGCTTCTACCACTAGAAATGCTATTGGACCTTCCGTATCTGACCCTAGAACCGGTGAGATTTTAGAAAGTGATATTATTTGGTATCACAACCATTTGAGATCCTACCGAAATCGATACTTACTCGAAACAGGGGCAGCCAACCCTAAAGCGAGATCTCTTGAGACACCAGAAGAGGAAATCGGTGAAATGATGAGAAGAGTTATTTCTCATGAGATCGGCCATGCCCTTGGATTGCCACACAATATGAAAGCGAGTTCGGCTTATCCTGTAGACTCACTTCGATCTGGGACTTTTACACAAAAAATGGGAATCGCCACGACAATCATGGATTATGCTAGGTACAATTATGTAGCACAACCAGGAGATGAAAATATTCGATTTGTAAGGCAGTTAGGCCCCTATGATGCATATGCTATTGAATGGGGTTATCGCTATTTTGAAGATCAATCACCAGAGCAAATCCAAGTGATTTTAAAAGAGATGGTCGATCAGAAATCTTTAGATCCAGTGTATATGTTTGGAGGTTATGGTACTGATCCTAATTCTCAAACTGAAAATATTGGTGATGATCCTGTAAAGGCGACCGCTTATGGATTAAAAAACTTAAAAATCGTAGCTCAACATTTAGACGAGTGGACCACTAAAGATGGAGCGACCTATGATGATTTAGAAGAGCTCTATTCGGAGCTGTTGTCAGTCTATAGTCGTTATATCAATCACGTACGAACCATCATTGGTGGAGTATACGAGACACGAATCAACAAAGGTCAAGAAGCAGTTCCTTATCAAACGGTTCCAAGAGAAAAACAACTCGAAGCTCTCAATTCTTTAAATGCTAATTTATGGACCAGTCCAACTTGGATCTTGGATCCTAACATTGTTTCAAAATTCTCATCAAAGGGAGGAATGGATCGAGTATCCAATATTCAAAGGGCTGTGTTAAACAGAATCCTCTCTACTGCAAATTTAAATGAAATGCTCTCAACTCAATCAACCTTAGTTGGTACCCCATTAACTGTTCAGGAGCTTTTGAAGCAGCTAAAAAATGATCTGCTTACCTCCAAAAACAATCCTGATCTATTGGAGCGTAATCTTCAAATTAATTGGACGCTAAGACTTCAGGAGCTCTTGAAGGATGATAAGCTCAAGCCCGAGGTAGCAGCCCTATTAATGGTTTCTTTAGATGATGCTCATAAATATTTTAAGGCTCGAAGAACCAAAGGAACTAGGCTACAGCAAAACCATTATCGTTACGGATATCATTTAACATCGGATCTCGATCAATAACAATTATGTCAATAAAAGAACACTGGAATACTGTATATACCACTAAAACACCTCAGCAAGTTGGGTGGACTCAGCCCTATCCAGAAGATTCAATGAAGCGAATTAAAGCAACTGGACTATCAAAATCAGCTTCGATTATCGATATAGGTGGTGGGGATAGTGATCTAGCTAAAATTCTTTTGCAACTAGGCTACACGGATATTACTGTTTTGGATATCTCTTTTGCTGCTATTGAAAGAGCTAAGAAAAAAATAGGTGATCGAGCAAGTGAAATACACTGGATTGTATCTGATATCATTGATTTTAAACCGGAACGCTCCTACGAAATTTGGCACGATCGAGCTGCATTTCACTTCTTAATAGAGGCGCATGACATAAACAGTTATTTGAAATTACTCAATCAGTTCGCTTCTACATACCTTATCATCGGAACATTTTCAGATATAGGGCCTAGAATGTGTAGCGGTTTACCGATTACACAATATGATGAAAAGAAGATGAGTAGCGCATTAAATCAAGCTAATTTTAAAATTATTGAGAGCGACCGACCAGTTCACATCACTCCGACTGGAGGAGAACAGCCTTATTTGTTTGTAACGGCTTCTAAAAATCTTGTGTAACTAAAATCACATTGGGTCTTTGTGAATCACTCTATTTTTGCTACTGTTAATTTTAAAAATATAATCAATGTTTGGATTAGGAAGTTTATTTGGAGGAGGTAATTCTGAGTTTGTTACCGTATTAGATGCTGAAGAATACAGAGAGCGTGTAAGTAAAGGTAAGGTACAATTAATAGATGTACGAACTGCTGGAGAATATCAAGCGAGACATATTAAAGGGGCTAAGAATGCTGATTTATTCAGTCAGGTTCAGTTTAAGCAAGTTGTTTCAAAATTTGATACAGAAAAACCGGTATACTTATATTGTCAATCAGGAAACAGAAGTAAAACTGCTTCTAGTATTCTTGTAGGCATGGGTTTTAAAGAAATATATGACTTAAGAGGAGGTATCCTTGGGTACTAGGTTTGAGTATAAAAACAAAAACGAAACCTCAATACAAATGTGTTGAGGTTTTTTTTATTGCTTGATCACCTTAAAGGTTTTATCAATGGTTGTTCCTTTTGCGCGAATGATTATTAAGCCTTTCGTAAATGCCTCCGTACTTAATTTTACCGTACGGGAAAGCGGAATACTTAGTTCTTTATAAAACAGTTCAATTCCCTGTTCGTTGTAGATGCTAATTTGTGTGGTCGCATCACTCCCTGGAAGCAACAGGTATAATTCCTCTTTTATAGGGTTGGGATAGAACACCACCTTCTCTGAAATAAACACTTCTTTTTCAAACATGCCTTGGCAACTAAGAGGAGTTTGGACTTGAAGTCGATTCACACCACTGTTCAATTCAAGTTTGATTTCTTGGCTGTAGATTTCTTGACTGACACCATTGAGTGTTACTGTATACTGTTCGGATCCCGATAAGTGGAGTGTGGCAGTTCTTGCGGTAAGATCAACTAAAGCAGCAGCGGTTAGGGGAGCTGGCTCTACTATTTTGACATCAAATACCTGATTGTAATTTGGCTTTTCATCAATGGTAATACTGATGCGATAGGTTCCCACCTCTAAATCACTAAAGGTGATTTGGTGCTCGTTCTCTTGATTTAAGGTGACTATTTTATCGATCACACTGATGGCCACAGTATACTCATACGTTGTATCGAGTGCTCTTATGGTCAACGCTCCGTTGTTGGAGTCGATACAGCTCAGTGATTTGGTGTGAATCTCGTAATTGTTTGCAGGCAAGTTAAAGATTTCACATCCATTGAAATCGACGATAGCTCCTGCTGCTGTATCACTACACAAATCATATATATCACCGACTCCATCTCCATCTAAGTCAGCGTATTCTTTTGCGATAATTTGAACATTATCAAAGTCTTTATATAGCACATCAGTACTGGTTGTACTACTACCTCCGAGCCATTGGTTGATCACTGCTTGATACATTTGTCTGTAATCAAATTGACGTTCTAAGTCGAACTGACCTTCAATACTACTTGGGATGACTGGGTTAGTTCCAAGTACATTGGTATCGAGTTTGTTTCCAAAAAATAACATTGGTGCAACAGTGCCGTGATCGGTTCCATTTGTTCCATTAGAGTGAACCGTTCTCCCAAATTCAGTCAGGGTCATTCCTAAAATTCGATCACTTTTCTTTTGGGCGTCCATCACTTGCATAAAAGCTTGAACAGCATCGTTAATTTGGCCAAGTAGATTTGCGTGTTCTCCTTTAGAGTGATCATTGGTGTCCACCTGATTTCCGTGGGTATCAAAACCTCCTATTTCGACTTTATAAATACGCGTGTTTAATCCACCTGAGATTAGTTTGGCAATGATTTTAAATTGATCTGCTAAATTGGATCTGGGAAAATCAATTCCAGAGAGCGCTCCTTTATTGTAGGCGTCTTTTAAAACTTCACCATAAGAATTGGATTGTTTTGCCATGAGCTGTAAGTACTTTAATTTTTCTCCTACATTGGTAGAAGGGTACTCGTTGTTGAACTCATTGATGATTTCATAAAAGTTGTCGGGATTGGAGGAAACGATACTGGTAAAGGATTTATTCCCTGTAAATTGCAGGGAGGAATTCCAACCCATTTCTAGAGCAAGAGGGTGTGGATAGCTATCAGATGGATAAGCCTCTGGGAATTCAGGATGTCTATTTTCTAAATAACGACCTAACCAACCACTTGTCAGATATTGATTGGATTCTGATCCTGTTTGCCAAATATCCATCGATCGAAAGTGAGAATAACTCGGGTTTTGATAACCTACGGACTGTACAATTTTAAGCCTCTTTTCATCGTGAAGGGATTTAAAAAAAGGCATAGAGGGGTGTAGCCCTAAATCATTTGTTCCCAATGACAGGATTTTGTTATCCGGAAGTACTACTTGTGGACGTACCGAGTGTAAATTAGATTTCATATTCAAAGGAATCACCATATTGAGTCCGTCGTTACCTCCGTTGAGCAACAAGATGATTAAAATATTGCCCTCTTGTAAGGTATTTGAAAGCAGCGAATAAGAAGAAAGGTTGAGAGGGTTTATTCCAAAACTAGAAAAGAGTGCTGGCATTGCTGCAGCATGAGTCAATTGATGTATGAATGTTCTTCTCTTCATTAGAATAAATGGATTTCACCTAATTGAAATAAGGCTCCAAAGAGGTTTTCAATTCGGTTCGACAAGGTGTTCTTATGCTCCTCGGTAGGAGTATTTATGTAGGTCCTTACCAGTTGAGCGTAATAGTTTTCACTTGCTCCTTGAAGTACTTGATTTTTGATGCGAGCCCTAGCTCTATCCTGTATTGGAGCTCCTAATAATCGATCCGAAATCTCATCGATCACACTGTCTAAATTTTCAGGATCTTCAAAGGTCAAAAGATAGTCTGCTCGATTAATCACCAGCTGAACCCAGCCTTCATAATCTCCTGATACTAACCCATAACCCCAGCGTCCAAATGAATTTCCAAACTGAGTCCGCTGTGAAATCGTATAGGAGTTAATCCAAAATAAGTCGTAAACAGGAGCCTGATAATAGGCAGGCCATCCAGATACAGAAGGGGGCTCCATATAATTCAATCCTTGGTTGTTGATGTTCCAATCAATAGGTCTGTATTTGTAAAAGTCAGCTGAAGCAGCATCGGTCACTTTTGATGGAATATCGGTTTCGTTTTGATAATTTCTAAGATCAAAACTAAATTCTTTCATCAATCCAAATACAAACTCAGTAGGAGCTTTGATCATGGCATTGTAAAAAGAGGTGTCATAAAAGTGTTCGCTTTTAAGAAGCACTTTTAATGGAGCCATCAAATCGTAATTGTTTGCCCTTAGTATTTCAGCTAAGGGGGTGATCACATTGGCTTCAACCGTTTCGTTTAAAACCGGATATACAAAAAACTGATAGAGTCTTCTACAGAGATAGAGGGCGCATTCTTCCGTATTAAAAATCATATCTAAGAGTTCGTCGAGTTCCGTAGCACCATCATTTCCAGTTTTTCCTTTTATAAGGGTATGGTTGTAAAATGCTGAAAATTGCTTGTCTTCTTTGTCGTGATTCCAAGGTTCGAAATAGGTTTGTATTTTTCCTTGCTTGTTCTTAGTTTCCCATGAAAAACGCCAACCTACCAAAACTCGTGCAGCGGCAACAACATCCTCTTCTGTAAACTTGGAATTAGGACCTTTTCCAACAGTGAATAATTCTTGAAGTTCTCGGGCGTAGTTCTCGTCGGGATTGTCCTTTTGACTCCCCTGTAGGTTTAAGTAATCCAACATCATCGGATCGAGTGTCAGTGCTTTAATCGTTTCTTTATAGCCTTTATAGACAGAATCAAAGAGCATGTCCATGTGTTGATATTGCATTTTTACACTTCCTCTACCGGTAGCGAGTAAGTTGTGTAAAAAGAAGACCATTTTCCAGTGAATGGAAGTTTTTTGCTCAATATTTTGTTTAAAGATCCAAGCGTATAAGGATTGATGCCTGGGCCAGGGTGATCCACTTGGTTCTCCTACCTCCACATAGGGTTCACCTGGAGGAACATAAATATGACCAGAATTCTCTACCTCTTCTCTGGTAATTTCATTAAAATAATCGTTCACGGGGGGATCAGGTTTTGCATCTGGAGTAAAGATTAAATCGATAGCCTGGTCCATACTTAAATTTTCAAGGTCTTTGAGATGCCGATGTGCATAACCCATGAGTGTTCGATTCAACAAATGCTTTTTTTGTTCTTTTCCCCAAACACCACTATAAGGAGTAATTCCAGAACTCACCACAATTTTGGTTTTTCTGGAATTTAAGATGGATTTGAGATCGATATTTTCCTTGTAGAAAAGATCGACTAAATCGATGGTTCTATAGGGTGATTTTTGTGGCATCATATTGAATCTGTCTAAATTTAAGAATATTTGAATGATTTAATTAGTAAATTTAGATTTTATGAAACGCAAAGAATTTTTAGGGAAGGCATGCCCCGTTTTAATACTGGCAATGATGAACTCGCCATTATTGGTCTCGTGTACAAAAGAGCCCGATCCAGAACCCAAAGGAGATGATCCTTCGGATTTAATTGGCGAATCAGGTTTTTACTATTCGGATAACACGCTTATGGTCCATATAGAAAATCCTAATTTTTCAGAATTAAAAAGTTCTGGATCCTTTGTCAATCATTTACCTCAAGGAGTTTTAATCTTAAGAAAAGATGCTACTACGGTTTTGGCCTTTGACAACTGTTGCCCTCATCAGGGAACTACGAATCGATGGACCTTTAACGGCAGTAACTTTCGATGTAATAATCACGGAAACTCCTATGGGATTGGTTCCGATTCAGTCGCCAATTGCAATTCCAATAGCCGAATGGGCAACCTTAAACAATTTGGAGCCACATTGGAAGGAACTATTATCACTATAAGGTTTTGAGTCTTTTTAAATTATCTGCTCTTAGGAACTAAGACTTTTTTTGAATCTGCTGATTCAACAATTTTAGTTTTGTCGTATAACAAAGGGAAGTATTGATTGTCAGCCCACTGATTAAAGAGATTGTTATAAAAAGGACTCTGTGGATCACCAGCCTGTCCAGGAGCATTCATTCCAATAGCATTTTCCCAATCTCCTACGGGGATGATAACTTTGAAAGAAGCACCACTACTTTGATTTAAATTATTTCCCGTAGATCCAACGGTGTATGCATTTCCTCCTCTTTTATGAGGGCCAACATCTAAAGTTGATCGATAGGAGGCATCAATCGCGTCACTTAATGGGTGCTTCATTTTTGAGTGTTTTAATGCTGCTTGACCATAAGCCCAATTTGATCGATCGGCACCTAATTGTTCTTCGAGTTTTTTAACTGCTGTTATAAAAGCATCAGCTAAGAATTGATCGCGATCTAACTCTGATTCAAATTGTTCTATATGTTCGATCCATCCAATGAGTTTTTCCAATTGAATACTTTTAATAAAGGATCGAACTTCAGTTGGAACAAAACGTTCTACCGCATTTTCTGAAAGGGCTCGTTCCCAAAAAACATAGATAGATGCTTCGATTGATGAAGTATTGAGAACGTAGTTCCAATTGAGCAATCGATTTTTGTCCTCCTCGTAGTCCTCTAACGAAATGTCTTTTAAAAAAGGAACTAGTTTTCGAGCAGGAATAGATAGTTCGTCCACTTGAAGGGATTTCATTTCTTCGATCGAGAATAAATCTTTTGAGGTTAATACTTCTTTGATGCGTTCACCTCTAAATGAATCAGCCCAAGAAAAACCTATAGCATCCCAATGGGTGTAAGCTTCTGAGGTGACATTTTGATTGGCAGTGGCTATAAATCCAATAGGTGGATTCACTAAATGAGGTTTTTCTCTAATAGGTAAATATCCATCCCATTCATAAGAACCATCTCCTAACACTGGGACCATTCCAGAAAAGTTTTTTCGAATAGGAGCGATCCCTACGGCTTGCCATCCTATGGTTCCATCTGTGCCCGCCCAAATCATATTTTCTCCAGGCATATTTGAGTATTCACATGCATTTCTAAAGGATTCCCAATCCTTTGATTGATTCATTCGAAGAGAAGCTAAATATGGAGCACCTCCTGGCTTTGACCATGCAGTTCTTACCGCAAAGGCCTTGTTGTTTAGTGAATCTTTAAAAACAACTGGACCGTGAAGGGTGTATTGTAATTCTACCTCAACAGCATCTTGTCCTTTAATAGGAATGGTTTCTTGAATGGTTTTCATATCAATCCATTTTCCCTTATAGTGATATTGATTTGAGTTTTTTGGATTGATATCATAAACCATTAGGTCTTCTCCATCAGTTCTGAAAACAGTGAGTCCCCAGGCTCCGTACCTATTGTGTCCTATTGATATGCCTGGGATTTCAGGTTCTCCACCGCCTATAACATCCCAGCCAGGAGCTACTAAATGAACCATGTATCGCAGTGATGGAACAGTAATAGTGCGATGTGGGTCATTCGCCATAATAGGGTGTCCACCCTCAGTTTTTTTTCCTTGTATCACCCAGTTATTAGAGCCAATTGATAAACTGTCATTATGGGCACTCTGATGTGGTTGAATTATTGCTAAATTTTCTTTAGATCGATACTTCGGAACTAAGTCCTCAGCCATAAAATCTAGAGGTCTTCTATAGGCATTGTAGAGTTCTAAAATATTTTGGTCTAAGAGTTTTTTGGTGATACTTTTATCTAGCTGAAGTATAGGTTCTTTCGGATGAAACCACATCAACTCCTTAACCTTATCTTCTCCAATAGTTGCAACAGCTCTTCCAACAGCTAATTCGTCATTGATGTTTCCCAATAACCCTTGGTGTCTAGAAATCACTACCTCAGGAGTCCATTTCTCAGGCAACATTCCTAAGGCTTTAAATTCGAGAGGAAGTGATTCAGGATCTTTTAAAGCTTCTTCAATATAGGCATTCACACCATCGGTATAGGCGTTGATAATTTGAGATCCATCCTCGTGATAATAATTAAACTCTTTCTCTAAATCGCCTCGGTATTTAAAGAGTCGAGTCCCGATGTCTCTTTTTAACTGTCGCTCTCCTAAAAGTTCTGCATTAGTTCCAGTCGCCTGTCTTCTCCAAATTTCAAATTGAAAGAGTCGATCTTTTGCAGCAGCATAGCCTTGAGCAAAAAACAAATCGTGTTGATTGTTGGCATAGATGTGATTCATTCCATAGGAATCTCTATAAATTTCTACAGAATCTTGTAGTCCTTGTACGCTTAATGTTTCAGTTGAAGACGATTGACAGCCAATGAATCCAATCAAAAGACAGCCTAAAAAGAGGTTTTTCATAGGGGTTCTCATTTTGTTGCTATCCAAGATACAAAAAACTGAGAATGAAAAACATGCTTACTCTAAAGCCTTCACAAACACATAATTGAGTTCAGAGGCAATAGTTAATGAACGCTTGTCATACATATTAGACTCTAATTCCGTATCGTCAAAAGCCTTGGGGTCTTCGTATCGAATAGGAAGCCTTTTTTCAGCTCCTGGAATAAATGGACAACCTTCATCTGCAGAAGAACAGGTCATAATTGCAGCAAATTCTCTCTGAGGATTTTTTGGGTCGTCATAGAGTTTGGAATATAACTCTAAGGAGTCGTTTTCTAAATGTAGTGTATAGATGGGGTTGGTTCCATTAGCTTGCTCCGTAATTTCAAATCCCATCCGCTTTAATGAAGCAATAGTTCGCTCATTACAAGCAGTGATTTCCACACCACCAGAATAGGAGTTGATAGGGAGTTTATAATGATGTCCAAGTACAAATGCCCAGGCTTGAGAAAATTGACTTCTTCTAGAATTATGGGTACAAATAAAGTTAAAATTGATCGGTTTTTGATGCTCAATCTTTTCTTTGATATAATCGATAAGATCATTCAAAACTTCCTTTCGCTCCTTGCTAATTGTAGCAAAGTCTAATGACTGAATGTTGTTTTGCAATTGAGTGTTCATTAGTTGTATAATTTCTTTTTTAACCAAAAGGCTGCTTGTACTAATAAGATTAATGCAGGAACTTCAACTAAAGGACCGATGACTCCTGTGAAAGCCTGTCCAGAATTGAGTCCAAATACTCCGATGGCAACTGCAATTGCGAGCTCAAAATTATTTCCTGCAGCTGTAAATGAAATGGCTGCATTGGTGCTGTAATCGGCTCCTAATTTCTTGGCAACCAGAAAACTCACAAAGAACATGAGTACAAAATAGATCAGTAGTGGAATTGCAATTCGAACAACATCCAATGGAAGTTCAACGATGATTTCTCCTTTGAGACTGAACATTAAAACAATGGTCGCAAGTAGTGCGATTAACGTAATTTTTGAAACTCTTGGAACAAACTGTTCTTGATACCAGTCTTTTCCTTTTGCATTTAGAAGTATTCTTCTTGTAGCATATCCTGCAGCAAAAGGAATACCCAGATAGATTCCCACACTTTTGGCGATTTCTCCCATGGAGAGATCCACCGTCACTCCTTCTAGTCCAAAATAAGGAGGAAGTACGGTGATAAAAACATAGGCGTAAACCGAATAGAGGAGAACTTGAAAGATGCTGTTTAAAGCCACTAGACCGGCAGCGTATTCTCTGCTTCCTTCGGCGAGTTCATTCCATACAATGACCATGGCAATACAGCGAGCTAGTCCAATCAAGATGAGTCCCATCATATATTCAGGCGCGTCTCTTAAAAAAACAATCGCCAACACAAACATCAAAATGGGACCTATGATCCAATTGATAAGAAGAGATATCGATAACACCTTTGTGTTTTTAAACATCTCTTTCATATTCTCGTATTCTACTTTTGCAAAGGGAGGATACATCATAAGGATGAGCCCAATCGCTATAGGAATATTCGTGGTTCCACTCGAAAGTGAATTGATGAATCCTGAACTCTCAGGTAAGAAATATCCAAGTCCTACTCCAACACCCATCGCTAGAAAGATCCACAGGGTTAAATAGCGGTCTAAAAAGCTTAATTTTTTTCGCTCTTTAGCCGATTTACACACAATGTCTTCTGTAGTTAATTCTGATTTATTCATTGCTGCAACAATTGTTTAGGTCCGTATGAAGTGACTGTAAATAATCACCCATAACTTTTTGAATGTGATTTAATTTTTCAGGGTTCAAACAATAACAACTCTTGGTGCCTTCTACTTCACCTTGAATAATACCAGCTTCTTTTAAGGCTTTGAGATGTTGTGAAACAGTTGCTTGTGAGAGTGGTAAAAAGTCAACCAATTCTCCGCAAACACAGCTATTTCTATTTGATAAATAACTCACAATAGTTATTCGAGCTGGATGAGCCAAGGCTTTCATCCAGTCAGCTAATTGGAGATGCTCTTCAATATAATCTGTTGTTTTTGTTGTTCCCATATTAATCGCAATATTACGATATATATTTTTTATTAAGGCTTATTTGAGCATTAATTTATCCCATTTAAAATGGTATATTTGCAAAAAAAATTAATCGATGACATCAAGTGGTTCAATAGAATTAATGGCTCCAGCGGGGAATTTCGAATCGCTGCAAGCTGCTTTAGATAACGGTGCTGACTCTGTGTACTTTGGAGTAGAGCAACTCAATATGCGTGCTAGAGCAAGTATTAATTTTACGCTCGATGATTTAGAGGAAATTTCGAGACGATGTAAAGAAAAGAATGTCAGAACTTATTTGACATTAAATACCATTATTTACGATCACGATTTATCGATTATTAAAACACTTCTTGACGCAGCTAAAAAAGCAGGGATTACTGCAGTAATCGCAATGGATCAGGCTGTTATAGCGTACGCTCGTCAAATAGATATGGAAGTACATATCTCAACTCAGATCAATATCACCAATATTGAAACGGTAAAATTCTACGCGATGTTTGCCGATACGATGGTGCTCTCAAGAGAACTTTCATTAAATCAGGTGAAGAAGATTGTTGATCAGATTAAAAAAGAGAAAATCAAAGGTCCTTCAGGAAGGCTCATTGAAATTGAAATTTTTGGTCACGGAGCGCTTTGTATGGCAGTTTCCGGTAAGTGTTATTTGTCATTACACTCCAAAAACTCTTCTGCAAACAGAGGTGCTTGCAAGCAAAACTGCAGAAAGAAATACACCGTAATCGAGCAAGAAACCGGTTTTGAGATCGAACTTGACAATGAGTATATGATGTCTCCAAAGGATTTATGTACGCTGGATTTCTTAGATCAGGTTGCCGATGCTGGAATCAAAGTTCTTAAAATCGAAGGTAGAGGTAGAGCTCCAGAATATGTAGCAAAAGTAATTCGCTCTTATAGAGAAGCCATTGATGCAATTGATGCTGGTACTTTTAATCAAGAAAAGGTAGCAGAATGGATGGAAGAACTCAAAAAGGTCTACAACAGAGGCTTCTGGTCGGGATATTATTTAGGACAAAAGCTCGGAGAATGGAGTGATATTTCTGGATCTGCTGCAACTCAAAAGAAACTCTACGTTGGAAAAGGAGTACACTACTTTCCAAAAGCCAATGTCGCTCAATTTAAAATGGAAGCCTTCGATATCAATATTGGAGACCAACTACTCATCACAGGACCTAGTACAGGAGTAAAAGAGTTTGACCTTACTGAAATGATGGTTAATGACAAACCTTCAGACTCTGCTAAAAAAGGAGATGAGGTAACAATTAAACTTGACTTTAGAGTTCGCGCTTCTGACAAACTTTACAAATACGTACCAGCTTAATGGTCGTTATCACACTACAACGAAAAAAATGTATCGGGTGCAACTACTGTGTTGAAATGGCTCCTGGACAATTTCGTATGTCTAAAAAAGACGGTAAGAGCGTCCTTTTGAACTCCACTGACAAAAAAGGCTTTCATACCCTTAAATCAGCAGAGAATCACATCTTTGAAGACTGTGTAAAAGCTCAAGAAGCCTGCCCTGTTAAAATAATTTCTACCAAATTGGTTTAGCGTACAGCATCTGTCTACTGAAATTAATTTTTAGATTACTACCATTGATGGTTTCTTGTAATTAGTATCTTTAGAGAACCTAATACTAGATACGATGAGATCATTTTTCTTTTTTCTGATAAGTTTCATATTACATGTAGCTGCTGCACAAACATTGCAAATCAATCAAGATCGTCTAGAGGAGAGTTGGAAGACTCTTAAATCCTATGGACATAATCCTGAAACCAATGGAAATGATCGAATCGCCTTTAGCGATTACAATGTTGAGGCACTTCAAATGCTACAAGATAAATTGGAAGGACTTGGAATGCAAGTACATCGAGATGCTGCCGGAAATTTAATCGCTCATCGCAAAGGAAAAAATAACAAACTCAAGCCCATTGCCTTTGGTTCTCATATTGACTGTGTTCCCAACGGAGGACATTACGATGGACAAGTAGGAACCCTCGGTGCGATTGAGGTAATCGAAACCTTAGTCGATAAAAATCATACTACAAAACACCCTTTACAACTCATCATCTTTTCAAATGAAGAGAGTGGCGTATTTGGTTCTAGAGCACTGGCAGGTGCATTGACTCCTGCCTCTTTAGAGGTCATGACCAAATCAGGTTATTCTAACGGTGAGGGTATTGAGCGATTAGGGGGGGATTCTTCAAAAGTACTTTCTATTGCACGAGAACACGGAAGTCTTCACGCGTTCTTAGAATTGCATATTGAACAGGGCGGAATACTTGAAGAAAAAGGATTAGATATTGGAGTGGTTCAAGGAATTGTGGGGCTACGTTGGTGGGACGTCACTGTTAAAGGAATATCGAATCATGGAGGAACAACCCCCATGAATAAACGATATGATGCCCTATTAGCTGCTGCAAAGTTTACTCAGATGGTCAATGAGGTGGTAACTTCACATCCAGGAACACAGGTGGGTACCGTTGGGCGAATTCAAGCGTTTCCAGGAGCTCCAAATGTGGTACCTGGTCGAGTGGAACTTTCCTTGGAACTCAGAGATTTAAACGAAGCTAAAATTGATAAGCTCTTCGCTGAAATTGAATCCAAAGCACATTTAATAGAAAAAGATTCTGGGGTGCATTTTGAATTTAAATCCATCAGTGCAACAGGAAAGGCAGCACTTACTGATTCTAGAATTCAAGACGTGATAGAAGCTAAAGCCACTGAACTTGGTTTTTCAAATCAACGCATGCCTTCAGGTGCAGGTCACGATGCTCAAGAGATGTCCCATATAGCTCCAACAGGTATGATTTTTATTCCCAGTAGAGGAGGGATATCTCATTCTCCAGATGAATATTCATCGATTGAAGATATGGCTAATGGGGTGCAATTGTTGCTTGAAACGATTTTGGAATTAGACACGAACGCTCTAAAATAGTAAAGACTAAAATTAACAATTAGATAATAATGACTTTACTTTTTGATATCGTGTAGCTATCATATTTGTAGTGTCTTTATAGACCGCTAAAATTCGAATCGTTTTTGTCAAACATTTTTTAGTGTAGAGGAGCAACTTAATTGCTCCTCTTTTTTTTTCATCTGATAATAACGTAGTCTTAACATTAAGTTAACATTGCTATCAGACTTTTGCAGCGACAAAAACAGATTCGAAAATTATGAAAAATTATTTTTTAGCTGCATTAGCAGCTGTTACTTTTGTGTTTAGTGCACATGCACAACAAGGAGTTGATGAAACTTCTTTTGGAAAAGGATTGTTAAATTACACTGCAAAAGACAATTCATTTAGCGTTAAATTCGCTCCTCGTTTTCAAGTTAGACAATACTCCTCTTGGGATGCCAATGGATCTGGATACGACAAAGCAGAACACGGATTCTTAGTGAGAAGAGCGCGTTTGAAATTTGAGGGGTTTGCTTACTCTAAAAACCTCAAATACAAAATTGAATTAGGCTTATCAAACAATGACTTGTCTGGTTCTAATCCTTATACAAAAAACGCTCCCAATCAGATCCTCGATGCAGTGATCATGTGGACTTTTGCTAATAACTGGGAATTATGGGCAGGACAAACGAAACTCCCTGGCAATGTGGAGCGTGTGGTGTCATCTGCCAATTTACAATTAATTGATCGCTCTTTATTGAACTCCAGATTTAACATTGACCGAGACTTAGGAATTCAATTGAGACATACCTCTAAGTGGTCTGACAACTTTGTTACTCGTGAAAAATTTGCTCTTTCTCAAGGAGAAGGTCGAAATGTTACAAGTGGAAATCAAGGTGGGCTTCAGTATACAGCTCGTTTTGAGGTACTTCCCTTTGGAGAATTTGCCAAAAAAGGAGATTATACTCATGCTGATTTAGCTCGTGAACAGTCGCCAAAGTTAATGTTGACCTATACGTACAATCACAATGATAATGCTGTAAAAACCCGTTCAGGAATGGGTTCTTATATGCAGCTTTCGGATGGTTCACTTTATCAAACCGATATCAATACAACCTTTGTGGATGCCATGTTTAAATACAATGGGATTTCAATGATGGCTGAGTATGCAAAACGCGTTTCTGATGATCCTATAGCAGTGAATCCGAATGGTTCTGAAACAGGTGCTGTCGTATGGGATGGATCAGCAGTAAATGCTCAAATAGGATACTTGTTTAAAAACAATGTTGAACTTGTAGGGCGTTATACTTTTGTCGATTACGCTGCTGTGATTTCTAAAGCGAACGAAAAACAATATACAATAGGAATTTCTAAGTATATTGTAGGGCATAAATTGAAAGTTCAATCGGATCTAGTTAAAACATTTGTTGGCGGTGAAATCGATAACATTCAATTTAGATCAGGATTTGAATTACATTTTTAAATAACATTTTGTTAATCTAGCAATGGTGCAATTTAATTACTTTAGCACCTATTAATTTTAAAGTATGGATAATATTTATTTCTTAATGATTTTTGCACTTGCAGTGCTTGCCGTTGTCGACCTAGTTGTAGGGGTAAGTAATGATGCAGTGAATTTTTTGAACTCTGCAATTGGTTCTAAAGCTATTTCTTTTAAAAAGATCTTGATTATTGCCAGTTTAGGTATTTTTATTGGAGCTGTTTTTTCGAGTGGTATGATGGAGGTTGCTCGTAAGGGTATCTTTATGCCAGGCGAATTTTACTTTGATGAAATCATGTACATCTTTATGGCGGTCATGATTGGAGACATTCTCTTACTAGACTTCTTCAACACTCTAGGAATGCCTACATCAACTACAGTTTCGATTGTATTTAACTTATTAGGAGCTGCTGTTGCTATGTCATTGATAAAAATTGGTGCTGATGAAGCTCAAACACTTGCTGATTTAGCAACTTATATCAATACACAAAAGGCCATTGAAATTATCACGGGTATTCTTTTATCAGTAGTTATATCATTCACTATTGGAGCCCTGGTTCAATGGGTGTCACGTTTGGTATTCTCATTCCAATACGAGAAAAAAATTAAAAATTTTGGTTTTGTATTTGCCGGAATCTGTTTGACAGGGATCGGATATTTCATCTTTTTCAAAGGTTTAAAAGGTACCCCATATTACAATGACATCAAAGGAGTTCTAGCTGAAAATGGGATGATTGTGATTGGGGCGATGTTTGTTTTTTGGTCACTAATCTCACTATTTATTGACAAAGTTTTAAAGAAAAACGTGCTTACTCTTGTAATCGCTATAGGAACCTTTGGTTTAGCATTAGCTTTCTCAGGAAACGATTTAGTAAACTTTATTGGGGTGCCGATGGCAGCTTATCACTCATTTGAAGCTTGGTCAGCATCTGGAGTTTCTGCTACTGAATTTTCAATGGAAGTTTTAGCAGAGAAAGTTCCTGCAGAGCCATTATTACTCGTTATTGCTGGAGGTATTATGGTAGCGACACTTTGGTTGTCTAAAAAGGCTAAAAATGTGACCGAAACTGAAATTGGACTTTCAAGACAAGGTGAGGGAAATGAAAAATTTGAACCAAATGCCTTATCAAAAGCATTAGTAAAGGGAAGTTCAAAATTAGCGAATCTTCTTGGAGCAGCTTTACCTACTGCTGTTCAAGATAAAATAACAAGAAGCTTTGAACAGCCTATCAATCATATTTCAGCAGATAAAGCAAAAGATTTACCAGCCTTTGACTTAATTCGTGCTTCGATCAATTTAACAGTTGCTGGTATATTAATTTCCATTGCAACTTCTATGAAATTACCGCTTTCTACTACTTATGTGACTTTCATGGTCGCTATGGGTACCTCACTTGCTGATAAAGCTTGGGGAAGAGAATCTGCAGTATACCGTGTAGCTGGTGTAGTAAACGTCATTGGAGGATGGTTCTTTACGGCGATTTCCGCCTTTATCTTTGCTGGTGTCATTACTTACTTAATTTACTTAGGAAAAGGTGCTGCTGTTGCGGTTCTGTTATTAGTTGCAGCAGGTCTTCTAGTAAGAAACTACTTGTTCTATAAAAAAGCAGCTGCTGAAAAGTTATTGCCAGCAGGATTAAAGAAGTCTAAAAGTAAAACAGTTCAAGGAATCATAAGCGAATCATCTGATAATATAGCTGATGTAATGGGTAGAACTTCTAAGATTTACGAAAATGTCATTGTAGGGCTAGCAAAACAAGATGCGAAGAAACTTAAAAAGAGCAAAAAACAAATTGCTAAGTTGGAATCTGAAATTGAAGATCTCAGAAATCATCTCTTCTATTTTATTAAAAATCTTCATGAAACTAGTGTGAGAGGAAGTAATTTTTATATCACTGTTTTAGCTTACTTAACTGATGTTGCTCAATCATTGGAATACATCGCTAAGAAGAGTTTTAAACATGTCGACAACAATCATAAACCACTTCGTTACAATCAAATTAAAGATCTTCAAGAAATTCAAGTATTCATATCTGAGTTGCTTACTAAAATTGAAAAGATCTTTAGTGATAAAGATTTTAAGCAATTAGAATTAATTCTTAAATCAAGAAAAGAAGCTCTTGATTTAATTTCAACAAAAATTGATGAGCAAATCTCTAGAACGAGAACCGAGGAGTCTTCTCCAAAGAACACAACACTTTACTTTAACCTCTTGTTAGAGACTAAAGATTTGGTGAAATCTGTAATGAATGTAAGTGAAGAATATCACACTTCTGCTAAGAATTAATTAGCAGAGCATCTCAAATAAAAAAACCGAGTCAATAACTTACTCGGTTTTTTTATGCTTGAAACTTAAAGAAGATTTTGTTAATCAAATCGAATGATGAAATACTTTTTCTTGCCTCTTTGTAGAAGCACATAGCTTCCGTCAATAAGATCTTGTTCGCTAATGACGTATGATTCTCCAACTTTTTCTTTGTTAAGTGCTATGGAATTTTGTTTGAGCTCTCTTCTAGCTTCTCCGTTAGAACTTAAGAAATTTGTTTTGGCAGCAAGAGCTCCGATCATGTCAAGACCTTCTGCTAATTCCTCTTTTGAGAGAACTGCTTGAGGCACACCTTCAAAAATCTCTAAAAAGGTTCTCGAATTAAGTCCTTTAACATCTTCAGCAGTCGATTTTCCAAAGAGAATCTCACTTGCTTTTATGGCATTGTCTAAGGCTTCCTGTGAGTGAACCATCACGGTAACTTCCTCAGCCAATCTTCTTTGAAGGGCTCTTTGATGAGGTGCTTCTCGGTGCGATTCGATCAAACGTTCAATTTCATCTTTTTCTAAAAGGGTGAAGATTTTGATGTATTTCTCAGCATCTTCATCAGAGGTATTTAACCAATACTGATAAAAAGCATAGGGTGAAGTTCTGTTTTCATCGAGCCAGATATTGCCTCCTTCAGTTTTTCCAAACTTCGTTCCATCAGCTTTAGTGATTAGCGGACATGTTAAGGCGTAGCCTTTACCACCGCCAATTCTTCTGATGAGTTCCGTTCCGGTGGTGATGTTTCCCCACTGGTCTGAACCTCCCATTTGAAGGGTGCAATTGTGCTCTTTAAAAAGGTGTAAGAAATCATATCCTTGGACGAGTTGATAGGTAAATTCTGTAAAGGACATTCCTTCTTTTGCCTCAGAAGAGAGTCTTTTCTTTACGGAATCCTTAGCCATCATATAATTAACCGTGATGTGTTTTCCAACATCGCGTATAAATGCTAGGAAACTAAAATCCTTCATCCAGTCGTAATTGTTGACCAGCACCGCAGCATTATCTTGATTCGCATCAAAATCCAAGAAACGCGATAGTTGTTCTTTTAGTGCATTTTCGTTGTGCCTTAGGGTAGCTTCATCGAGAAGGTTGCGCTCTTGTGATTTTCCAGAAGGATCTCCAATCATTCCAGTCGCTCCACCAATAAGTGCAAATGGCTTGTGTCCTGATAACTGAAAATGCTTGAGCATCATCACTCCTACAAGGTGTCCAATATGTAAGGAGTCAGCCGTAGGATCAATTCCAACATAAGCTGATTGCATTCCGCTCAGTAAGTGTTCTTCTGTTTCAGGCATCACATCGTGTATCATGCCTCTCCATTTGAGTTCTTCTACAAAGTTTTTCACTAGATATCTTATTTGTGGCAAATATAAGGATGATTTTATAAGAATTGCAGCTCACTTCTAAGAAGTTCATAACTTATGCGGGATCCATTACCATCAAGTTACACCCTCTGATGGCAGACTTATCAAATCGGCCTAAAACTTCAAAAGTGCCATCGGGATATACTTTTCCTAAATCTTCGGTTGCGATAAAGGCACAACTCTCTTTATTGGCTAAGTCAATGATGTTAATTCCTCCAGTTTTATGCGTTCCAATGAGCGATAAGGGGTCTCTGGGATCACGAATGGAAATCTTCATCCAGGGAGGTGTTTTAAACAGTCCATTTCCTTTGGAATACCCCTGAGAAAGGAGTTCGGTCATTCCGTATTCAGAGTGAATGGCGTTGACTCCAAATCCCTTTTGTAGTAATTCGTGAAGCTCTGCTCTAATGAGTTCTTTACGCCTTCCTTTCATACCTCCAGTTTCCATAACGATGGTGTTATGTAGCTCTATTTGACATTCTTCAACAAAATCCAAAAGTGCAAAGGATACTCCAATAAGTAAGATTTTGGTGTTTTTGGATTCTAATTCTTTTAAAGTTTTAGCTAAGGAATCTAATTCATTGAGATAGAAACCTGATTGAGGATGCTTGCTCTCTTTAATGAGATCTTCTGCCATAAAGATCAATGAGGAGCCTTTACGCTCTAAATAAGAAGGAAGCAGTGCCAGGACGCAATAATCATTAATAGGTCCATAAAAGTGATTAAAAGCTGTTCTAAAACTCTTGGTGTAGTGATTTAAGTCTTCGATATAGTGTTTGGAGTTGACACTAGAGGTGGTTCCACTCGAACTAAAGTAAAAATCTCCAGGAGTACCACAATACACTTCTTTAAGTTTAAAGAACTCTATGGGTAAATAGGGGATATGCTCAAGACGTTGAACTTTTGAGGGATCCACTTTTAATAAATCACAAAACTGACGATAGACCTTGTTGTTTTGATGTTGATACGCAAATAACTCTAAGGCATAAGCCTTAAATTCTTTTTCGGTTTCTATGTTAAAGGGATCGCGCATCTTTAATACAAAGATACATCATTAGAACTGCTACTTCACAATCAATTTTCTGGTAGAAGTACGATTGTTTTCAGTTACTCGAATCACGTAGATTCCAGCTTCTAAATTTTGTAGATAAAGTCCTTCTTGATCGAGAGAGGTTCTAAGCTTCATAGCTCCAAACACATCATAGATGACAATTTCTTTAGTTTGATTGCTGTCGGTGGCTATATAAACAACTCCTTGAGTAACTGGGTTTGGGTAGATGTTGAGTCCTGGTACTTCATTAGTCTCTTGAGCTACAGAGATACCTATAGCTGCAATGAAAAACAATATGAAATACCATTTTTTCATCGTGAGACGAGTGAGTGAGTTGTTGTTAAACAAGTTTAGTTAGCTAAAGGTAAAAAATAAAAGCCAATAAAACTTTAAATAAAACATAAAAAAAGCCCCATAAAGGGGCTCTATTTATTGAAAATCACTAAAAGTAGCTTATTGCTTTATCCAAGACGCTGCCCAATCAGGAATAGCGGCTCCATTTCCAGCACCTGTAGCGGTACCTTCAGTAATATGATCAGCGACAGCAGCGTAATCTGATATTACAAATCCCTCAGCTTTATTGTCAAATTGCATATTGGTAATTGTTAAATCACCTCCATCGATTCTTGCAATGGAATTGGTGTCTGTAGTTTTAACTTTAACAGCTTTGTCAATTCCAGTAGTATAAAAATTATCGATAGTGAATTTTCCTCCACCTTCTTTGAAATAAAGCGCTCCTTCGGTGACAGGACCTACTACCGTAATGTTTGAAAGTGTTGTTGTAGTCATAGGTGTTGCAGCACCGTTGTCACCGTTATTAGATCCTTCAATACCTGCTTTAGCACCTCCTTTGATATACCAATGAGATCCAGTGCCGTTCCATCCGTCAGCAAAATCGATTGAATCATCGCCAGAGTTAATTGATACTAAATGAGTTGCATTCACGGTACCTCCGAAGAATTCTATTCCATCATCCCCACCTTCATAGGATTGAACATAATCAACTGTAGTTCCAGATCCAACTCCGAAAAAAGACACTCCGTTGAATTCTTTTGAAGAGTTAAAAGTAGCCCCTGTGTATTCGACTCTGAGGTATTTTAAAACACCAGAGTTGTCATCAGTAACCGTTCCACCGTAAGTCAAATCAGCAACTTCAGAGGTAGCTGTAGCACCTACGTTTGTTGGAGCTTTTCCGCAAAGCACTAATCCTCCCCAATCACCTGCAGCAGGAGTACTTGCGTTTGACGTCATAATCACTGGAGCATCAGCTGTTCCATTGACGAAAATTTGTCCACCTTGAGCCACTGCGATATAAGAAGAGGTTCCTCCAGTAGCTTTGATGATGGTCCCTGCAGGAATAGTTAATGAACCACCGTCTTTAATTACAAGAGATCCTGATAAATAGTACTCGATTGAAGCATCTAAACTGATATCAGTTGCGATTTCTCCTTGAATATTTTCAGTTGTAGCTGCGGTAGTGTTATCCAGTCCAACGGTCCAACCTTGAGTCCAACTTGGAGCAGCAGCACCAGATCCGGCTCCTGTAGTAATTCCCTCAGAAATAAACGATTGAGTAGTGCCAGTGTAGTCATGAGCTACAAATCCTTCAGCTGAATCTGCAAATTGTACGTTCGTCATTATAAGTTCACCAGCTTCAATACGATCAGAAGCATTGGTATCTGTGCTTTTTACTTTAACACCTAAGTTAACACCTTTAGCGTAGAAGTTGTCAATGGTGAATTTCCCTCCACCTTCTTTAAAGTATAATGCTCCTTCAGTTACAGGTCCTACAATTGAGATGTTGGATAAGGTAGCAGTTGTCATTGGAGTCGCAGCTCCGTTATCACCATTGTTTGATCCTTCAATTCCAGCCTTGGCACCTCCCAAGATGTACCAGTAGGATCCATTTCCAGACCATCCATCTGCAAAGTCAATGGAATCATCTCCTGAGTTCACAGAAACCAAATGAGTTGGATTTACTGTTCCACCGAAGAACTCTAAACCATCATCTCCACCTTCATAGGATTGAATATAATCAACTGTTGTTCCAGCACCAACTCCAAAGAATGATACACCGTTGAATTCTTTTGAAGAGTTAAAAGTGGCACCTGTGTACTCTACTCTTAAATACTTTAAGACTCCAGAAGAATCGTTTGCATCAGTACCTCCATAAGTTAAATCAGCAACTTCAGAAGTAGCTGTAGCACCTACGTTTGTTGGAGCTTTTCCGCAAAGCACTAATCCTCCCCAATCACCTGCAGCAGGTGATTCAGCAGCTGAAGTCATTACTACTGGATTTGAAGAGGTGCCGTTCACATAAATGAGTCCTCCTTGAGCAACAGCAATATAAGAAGAAGTTCCACCTGAAGCTTTGATCACAGTCCCAGCAGGAATGGTTAAAGATCCTCCTTCGCGAACGATTAAGGCACCAGTTAAATCATATTCAATAGAGGCGTCTAATACTTGTGCATCTGAAATCTCACCTGATAATTCATTGTTAACAGGACATTCATTTCCAGAAGAACCTCCACAATCGATTCCAGTCTCATCTCCATCTTGAATTCCATTGGAATGAATATCAACTGCAGGAGTTTCATCTTTAATACAAGAACTCGCTGTCAGTACTAATGATAGTAAAGCAAATTTTAAAACTGATTTTTTCATTGTATAATTTTAATTGATTTTTGTTTTAAATTCTGACACAAAAAAACGCTTAGTATTTAAACTAAGCGTTAGTAATAATTTACCTTTATGTAATGCTTGTATTAACTAAAAGTTATAGGATAAAGAAAGCTTAACAGTAGCTCCTCGCTTATACGAAAGCACTTCAATATTTTGAATGTCTTGAATTCTTAAGACTTCCGGATTCAAGATGTTTTTAGCACTAAGACCAAGACTTAGATTTTTTGTGAGATCCGATTTAACAATGAGATCTAAGCTTCCCAATCCCTTGTCTACTAAATTTCCTTTTCCTTCTGTTCCTAAGGCATAGATTCGATCTGAGTAATAGTTATAAGCAGCAGTAGCACTTAAATTTCGATCCTTTTCAAATTCTTTAGAAAAACTGATATCTGCGTTGAGTAATAAATCGGATGCTCCAGTGAGTTTATCAGAACTATTGGTGAAATCCACACTAAGTGGTAAGATTCCAGCAGTAGTGGTTTCATCGATTACTTTTTGAGCATCGAGTTCTTGATTGGATATTAAATACGAAGCATTTAATCCAAATGTCAATAAAGTTTTTAAGAATCCAGATTCTGTTTCAGTTTCGTGATTGATCAGATCTTTTCGCGTTTCAATTTCAACTCCAAATACCGTAGCACTATCTCCTGTGTTGACATAACTCAAATCATTAGTAGCAGAGTTAACCGTAACGTCGTTGATGGGGTTTTGAATGTATTTTGCAAAACCTCCTACAGAAATAAGCTCTGAACGCTTTGGAAAGAGTTCCAACTTTGCATCAAAGTTGTAATCCGTCGAGGCGTAAAGGGATGGATTTCCAAATGATACCTGAGTCACATCCTCGTATTGGAACAAGGCGCGTTCTTTAAATTGAGGAAGCGTATAAGTCTTACTCGCTGCTAATTTTAAGTTTTGATCTTCTTTCAAGGCAACTTTGATGCTTGCTGTTGGTAAGAATTCAGTAGTATTAAAAGAAGCAGTACCCCCGGTTGGATCTAAAGAAGTACTCCAATTAATCGTCTGATCTATTATTTCAGCTCTTAATCCAACTACTGCAGTTGTTTTATCTGATAATTTGTAGGTCAAATTGGTGTAAGCAGCATGGATATTTTGAGTTCCGTCATACGTTTGTGGAACAAGAGCAAAAGGAGTGTTTAAATTTCCTCTAAAGGTTTCGATAGAGAACAATCCAGCGTTTCTGTTTTCTAGGTTGAAATAGCTGTCGAGATTGTGAACATTTTCAACAATGGGCTGATCAACAACCGCACCGTAAAGACGTCTTGTAATTCTAAAGTTGAATTGAGTCGCTTTAAAGTCTACTGATTTCATACGACCGTTGTACCCAAAAGTAAGAGTCCCATCGTATAGGTCATCTTCATTTTTCTTGAATTTGTATGTTGCTTCAAAGTTTGCAGCAAATTCTTCTTCACTCAAATTTTGAAAAAATCGATGGTTGTCTGAGCTATTTAATGTTTGTTGAAATGACTTTGGACCTTTAGGATTATCCCAGTTATCAGGAGAAATCATTGTTTGTCTTCTGTCTGGAATCACATTTTGAGTGATGTTAAACGAAGTCCCCCAATTTACAGCGAAGGTGTCGCTCAGTTGATGCTCCCCTAATAATTGATTTACTAATAGTACCGTGCGATCAAATACAGAACGCTGAACAACAGCCCCTCCTTCAGGTGCGTAGTCAAATGCATCTACAACACCGTAGTACTCATTTTGAGATTGAGAAGAAGTGTTGGTATACAAGCTGTTGAACTGTAAGAAGTGATTTAAGTGACGAACACCGATTGTTCCCATTGCTGTAGAGTTGGTGTTGTACTTGAAGGAGTCATAGGTGAAATCTCTTCTGGCTAACCCAGAGACTGTAATACCTCCTCTAACGATTCCGTTTTGATAACTGAAATTATTCTCATGAGAAGCCATTCCAAAGAAATTTACCTTGGTGTTTTCTCCCAAATAAAATGAGATACCACCTTTTAAAGAAGCATTTCTATTGATAGGGTTATTCTCAATTGTTCGGTCCCAGCTCGTTGTAAAGTTGTAATTATTCAACGGAAATAAAGGATAGGATTGATAATAAAAACCAGATTTATTAGGTCCATCGTTTAGGTAAAAGGTGTCTGCCTTTGAAACTTCTGTGTTTACTCCTGATCCTAAAGAAATATTAATAAATGATGTTCCTTTAAAGTCTTTAGTTTTAATATTGATATTCGCACCAGAAAAATCTCCGTAATTGGAAGCGATAAATGTTTTGTCGATTCCTATGTACTCTACAATATCGGTAGTAAACATTCCCAGTTCGATATTCTTTCTTGAAGGATTGTTTGAAGGTAAAGGAAGTTTATTTAGTGTGGTCATATTGTAGCGATCACCCAATCCTCTAACAAAGATGGTGCCGCTCCCTTCTTGTTTTGATACCCCAGTAGTTTTTGTTAACGCTGTAGCTGCATCACCAACTCCTTTTTTTGCAAGTTCTTGCGATCCAATTGCAGTAGACATCGCAACTGCATTTTTTTGTTCTACTAATAGTGCCGCTTCTGATTCTTTTGAGGTCGTTGTTACGACAACTACTTCTTCTAGAGCCATGCCTTGAGAGGCTCCTAATGAAAAGTCTGCTTTAGTAATCTCTCCGGCCTTTACTACTATGTTTTCTACTGTGATGGTTTCATATCCTAAAAAGCTGATCTCTAAGGTATAAGTTCCAGGTTCTAAATTGTTGAATTCATAAAGTCCATCAAAATCAGATGTGGTTCCCAGCGAGGTTCCTTTGATGAGGATATTTCCAAACACTAAGGGTTCATCGTTAAGCTCTTTATCGGTAAGTTTCCCCTGAATGGTTCCTGTTTCTTGAGCGAATGAAACCGCAGTTGTAAGTACAAATAATGCTAGGTAAATTTTTTTCATTTCGAATCGTTAAATATTGTGCAAATAACGTGAGCAAGCCTTAGAAAAAGGTTAGCAAAACTTTACTAAACTTCTATATTAAAGTTATGCTTAGGTTAAGAGAATCTTAAATTAAGACACAAAAAAACCCCCTTAAAAAGGAGGTTGTATAGCGTCTTGAGAAGCCTTATTCTTCTATGTGAATTGCTTTCAATGAATAGCTAATATTGTTAGTATGATCAGCTTCCACAATGAGGTCTTTGGTGTACAACTCTTGGTAACCTAAAAAGCGAACTTTTAATTTGTAAGTTCCAGGTTCTAAACCAATGACCGTAAAATTACCATCAAAATCAGTAGTCGCTGTTTTATTGGTATCTACTACCTCTACTGTTGCAAATGCAAGCGGACTGTTGTCAGCTTCAAGATCTAATATTTTTCCAGTGATGGATCCTTTATCATTTACCATTTGAGCAAAGCTGATAGCAGAAACACACAAGGCGATTAGTAAACTAATATTTTTCATCGATTTTATTTTTACGTCAAAAATATCCTTCAATTACTAAAGTTCTGTTAAGTAAGTATTATCAATTCTCTATTTGATGTTATGATTGTGTTAAGCTCGTAAAAAATGTGAATTATAATTATTTCACATAAAAATACATCCTCATATATGCTTGATAAACAGTTTATTAAAAACTAATGTTAAATTAAAGTTACCAAATTGTTAAGCCAATGTTTCCAAATGATTAATTCGTAATTTTATACTATATAAAAAAAGGAAATAAGATGAGAACAGTATTAAGTCTAATGATTTGTATATTAAGCACTGGAGTGTTTGCGCAAGAAACGATCCCCAAATACACTAAGGATGGTGATCGAATTGAAGCAGTTTATTACCATTCAAATGGTCAAGTTTCTCAACAGGGATTTTTCAAGGAAGGAAAATTAAGTGGGTTGTGGATGATGTATAATGAAGAAGGAGAAAAAATTGCTCAGGGTTATTACGCTAAAGGGAAGAAAACGGGAAAATGGTTTATTTGGGAAAATGGAAAACTCAATGAAGTAGATTATATTGACAATAAAATTGTAAATCATATTCTTTGGGATCAAAAAGAAGCGATCGTCAATAGATGAAATTAGAATGAACTAAGTATTGCAAAGCTCCTCAAGTCTGAAGGAGCTTTTTTTTGATGTTACCTTTAAGTTAATTTAAGTTTATGATTTTATATTAAAACCCTTATATACTTATTAATCACTAAATTTGAAGTATTATTTTAACAATAATTTTAAATTCATGAAGGTATTAATCGTAGATGACGAATCTGATATTCTTGAAATTGTATCCTACAATTTAGAATCTGCTGGATATGATGTCTATACAGCCAGTAATGGAATTGAAGGAATATCATTGGCGAAAGAACATCAACCTCAATTAATCATTTTGGATGTAATGATGCCAGGTATGGATGGTATAGAAACATGTGAAAAATTAAGAGCACTTCCTCAACTAGATCAAACTATAATTGCTTTTTTTACAGCAAGAGGAGAAGATTATTCACAAATGGCAGGATTTGAAGCAGGGGCTGATGATTACATAACTAAGCCCATCAAACCAAAGATTCTTGTCAGTAAGGTGAAATCACTTTTACGAAGATTTAATACTTCGGAACAAAAGGAAGAATCATCCGTCGAAAGCATACAATTATCCAATTTAGAAATCGATAGAGAGCAATACGAAATCAAATTAAAAGGCAAGGTGATTAATCTTCCTCGAAAAGAATTTGAATTATTAGCTTTATTAGCCTCAAAACCCAATAAAGTATTTACTAGAGAAGCCATTCTCAATCACGTATGGGGAAATGACGTAGTTGTTGGTGGAAGAACCATTGATGTGCACATTCGAAAACTTCGTGAAAAAATAGGAGATAAGCGTTTTAAAACGGTCAAAGGAGTGGGATATAAGTTTGTTGAAAAATAATGGAGCCCAAAGAGAAAAAATCCTACAAGTTTGCTCTGCTAACCTCATTGGCAATATCAGTTCTTTTGAGTATGTTCACAAGCCTCTTTTTAATTGATCAGGGTAGTTTTGTTATTGGATTTTCACTGCTTTATTTTTTGATTTGTTTTGTAGTCTCTTTTGGAGTCATTCAATTTAGAATTGAACGAGTGATTTACAGAAGTATAAAGCACTTAAGAGATACGCTTAAACTCCTAGAATCGAGTCCTGTAAAAAAAGATATCATCACCACAAATGTCAAATCTTTAACAGAAGAAATTGAAACCTACGCCATCAACAAGAAGATTGAACTGGAAAGTCTCAAGGGAAGAGATGATTTTAGAAGGGAGTTTATTGGAAATGTTTCCCATGAATTAAAAACACCACTTTTTACCATTCAGGGGTATATCGACACCTTACTTGATGGTGCAGCTGACAATGAAAAACTTCGTGTAAAGTATCTTGAAAGAGCTTCAAAAGCAGCTGATCGTCTTACCTATATCATCAAAGATCTCGATTTGATTACCAAACTTGAAATGGGTGAATTGCAATTGGAGCCTATCAATTTTGATATCGTTCAGGTGGTCGAAGCTGTCTTTGAAATGATGGAAATAAGAGCTGCCAAAAAGAAAATAACCTTGACTTTTGATACAAGCTATTCTGCTGGTGTTAATGTATTTGGAGATCAAGAAAAAATTAGACAAGTCGTTACTAATTTAGTGGACAATGCCATTAAATACGGCAAGCAAGATGGAACTGTAGAGATCAGTATTGAAAGGATTAGTAAGAAAAAAATCTTATTGAGAGTTACCGATAATGGAGAGGGAATTCCAAAAGAAGATTTGCCGAGACTTTTTGAACGATTTTACAGAGTCGATAAGAGTGGAAATCGCAAGCAAGGTGGTTCTGGATTGGGATTGTCTATTGTAAAGCACATCATCGAAGCTCACGATCAGAAGATATTTGTTGAGAGTACAAAGGACATAGGTTCTGAATTTTCCTTTACTTTGCAAAAATCTAAAGATCTACATCCAAATGGGGAGCAAGAATAAGCTAAAGCGATTTAAAGAAAACGAAACTTTTTCAAATGTCATTCAACCTACTAGGGAAGAAGTAGTGACCAATGGTCTTGATCTCAAAGGAAATTGGAACGCTAAATTTGGTAACGACAACCCCATCGTTCTAGAATTAGGATGTGGAAAAGGAGAGTACACTATAGGACTCGCTCGTTTAAATCCCAATGTCAATTATATTGGAATTGACATCAAAGGGGCACGCTTTTGGAGAGGAGCCAAAACGGCTATTGATGAAGGGCTCAGCAATGTGTTTTTTGTTCGTACTCAAATTGAACTCGTCGATCATCTCTTTGAGGCAAAAGAAGTGTCTGAACTATGGATCACCTTTCCAGATCCTCAAATCAAATACAAGCGAACCAAACACCGTATGACCAACCAGGTGTTTTTGGAGCGTTATCGAACGATTCTAAATGACTCTGGAGTCGTGCATTTAAAGACCGATTCCGAATTCATGCACGGTTATACCTTAGGACTCTGTCACGGCCTTGGACTAGAGGTGCAGTACGCCAATCACAATGTCTATAAAAACGAAGGAGCACCTTCTGAAGTATTAGATATCCAAACTTTCTACGAAAAGCAGTATCTTGAACAAGGAAAACCAATTACCTATATGCGATTTAAACCCTAGGATGGAGTATTACAGCACCTTATTTTTTATCACTTTTTCAGCAGCCTTTTTAGGAACCATGCCTCCTGGTATGCTTAATTTAACGGCTTTAAAAATTAGAGTGAATAAGGGAAAGAAGAACGCGTATTTGTTTACCCTAGGTGTTTGTATCATCATTCTTATCCAGGCACTCATAGGAGTTCAGGTTTCCAAATACCTATACAATCATCCTAAGGTGATAGATTTATTGATGAAAATTGCAATCGGAGTGTTTGCCATTCTGAGTATCTATTTTTACGCTAGTGCAAAAAAAGTAACGGATGAACGCGCCAAAATAGCCTCTGATAAAAAACGAAATGATTTTTTAAAGGGATTGATTCTGGCGAGTTTGAATATGTTAGCGATTCCATATTATTCAGGGATCAATGCCATGTGGCGCTCTTCAGGTTGGATCGAGTTTAATCCCATTGATACTATTGTTTTTATTTTAGGAGCTTCCCTTGGCACTGCTGCTGTTTTACTCTTTTATATTCTTTATTTTAAGAATGTTAAGATTGAAAAGCATCGGTTTAGCAAGCGTCTCAATTATATGCTTTCTGCCTTAATGGTCTTTTTGGTAATGATCACAGTGATTCGATTATACTATCGATAGATGAAACAAGACACGACTGGTTTTTTTCAAAGAGTATATGAGATCTGTAGAAAAATACCCTATGGAAGGGTGACTTCTTATGGAGCGATTGCACAGTATTTGGGATCTAAATCTTCAGCTCGAATGGTGGGTTGGGCGATGAATGCTTCTCATGGACTTGAGGATGTTCCAGCACATCGAGTCGTCAACAGAAATGGACTCCTAAGTGGGAAACATCACTTTGAAGGAACGAATCTGATGCAACAACTCTTGGAGAGTGAGGGAGTCGAAGTTATCGATTCTCAGGTACAGGATTTTAAAGTCGTTTTTTGGGATCCAAATTTGGAGTTATAGCTTCCTAAATTCAACTCATTGCAGTATCTTTACACTCTGATTTATTCAAATTTAATCGCATTAAAATGACGCTTCATAAAAAAGATATACTCAAGGCTCTTGAACTTATTACAGCTCCTGGTGCAGGTACCAATTTGATCGAAAGTGGATCGGTAAAAAATGTAGTGATTTTTGGAGACGAGGTTGTTGTCGATGTTGAAATTGACAACCCTAGTCTACAGGCTAAGAAAAAGACCGAAGTTGAAATCATGAAGATTATTCATGACGAGGTATATCAAAAAGCAAAGGTGCAAGTAAATGTAAAGGTGAGTGCAAAAGCTTCAGTGCCTAAACCAAATCTTATTAAGGGTCAACCTATTGAAGGGATTCAAAACATCATCGCTGTAGCTTCTGGTAAGGGTGGAGTAGGTAAGTCTACTGTTACAGCAAATCTTGCAGTAAGCCTTCAACAAAAAGGATTTAAAGTAGGGGTTTTAGATGCGGATTTATACGGGCCATCCATGCCTACGATGTTTGATGTGGTTGGACATAAGCCATTAGCAGTAACAGTGAAAGGAAAGTCTAAAATGGTTCCCGTAGAGGCCTATGGTGTTAAGATGTTATCACTTGGATTCTTTACCGAACCCAATCAAGCAGTGATCTGGAGAGGCGCCATGGCATCCAAGGCACTCAATCAATTGATATTTGACGCTCATTGGGGAGAATTAGACTTTTTATTAATCGATTTACCTCCAGGAACAGGCGATATTCATTTGAGTATCATGCAGGCACTTCCGATCACAGGAGCGGTTGTCGTGAGCACCCCACAAGAGGTAGCTCTTGCGGATGCTCGTAAAGGGATTGCGATGTTTAGACAAGAATCGATTCAAGTTCCAGTACTTGGAATCATCGAGAATATGGCTTATTTTACACCTGAAGAACTTCCCAATAATAAATATTATATATTTGGTAAAGAGGGAGCTAAGAATTTAAGTGAGAATTTAGAGGTGCCTTTCTTAGGTGAGTTACCGCTTTTTCAATCAATTCGAGAAGCCGGAGATGTTGGAAGACCTGCGGCGCTTCAAGAAAATGAAGTATTGAATAAGGCATTTGATCAATTGACCATAAATATGGTATCTGAGTTAGTGAAGAGAAATGAAGAATTGCCTGCAACAGAGGCAATCAAGATTACAACCATGGCTGGTTGTTCAACTAAATAAAGGATGAGTCCAGAAGAAGTAAAAATAAATGTTGAAAAGGCACTAGAAGAAATTAGACCTTTCTTGCAATCCGATGGTGGAGATATCGACTTAGTTGATATTATCGACGATGTTCACGTAACGATTTCTTTTAAAGGAGCCTGTGATAGTTGCTCCATCAATCAAATGACTTTGAAATCCGGGGTTGAAATGACGATTAAAAAGTACGTTCCTCAGATCGAAAGTGTGACTGCAGTATAATTTCAAATTCTTTGGTTGAATTTCTTATCTTAGAGAAAATTTAACCCTCATGAAGTATTTATTTGCTGTAGTATTCTCAGTTGTTTTCATTTCCTGTCAAACCTCCAAGTTGACTGAAGTTCAGCAGTGGGAAGCACAATCCAAAAACATTGAAATTATTCGCGATTCTTATGGAGTTCCACATATTTATGGGGTAACAGATGCCGATGCAGTCTTCGGTCTTCTATACGCACAATGCGAGGACGACTTTAATAGAGTAGAAGAGAATTATATCTGGGCTACTGGTCGATTGGCAGAGGTTGAGGGAGAAGAAGCCATTTATTCGGATCTCAGAGCAAAACTCTTTATGACCGAAGAAGAAGCCAAAGAAGCTTATCAATCGGCTCCAAAATGGCTTCAAGAGCTCTGTGATGCCTTTGCTGATGGAATCAATTACTACCTCTATACGCATCCTGAAGTCACTCCTAAACTATTGACTCGTTTTGAGCCATGGATGCCTATGTATTTCTCAGAGGGATCCATTGGAGGGGATATCGAACGTGTATCGATTCAAAAAATTAAATCGTTTTACGAAAAGGGAATGCCTTTGTCAATAGAGGAGGTTGCATTAATTCAAAAGGAAAAGGAATTCGAAGAACCAGCCGGTTCTAATGGTATCGCAATTGCTGGATCACACACTAAATCTGGAAATGCAATGCTACTGATCAATCCTCATACCTCTTTCTTTTTTAGACCAGAAGTTCATGTAGTTAGTAAACAGGGACTCAATGCCTATGGAGCAGTAACTTGGGGGCAGTTTTTTGTTTATCAAGGCTTTAATGAGCATACGGGATGGATGCATACCTCCACCTATACCGATGTGATGGATCTTTACAAAGAAACCATTGTTCAAAAAGCAGATTCTTTGTTCTATCAATACGACGACACATTAAGAGCAGTTCAAATGGATGAAATCTCCTTGGCTTATAAAGACACTGAGGGCGCTCAAAAATCAAAAACCTATCTCATTTACAGAACTCATCACGGTCCGATTACAGGAATAGAAGATGGAAAATGGACGGCAACAGCCATGCTATGGGATCCTGTAAATGCGCTCCAACAGTCGTTTATTCGAACCAAACAAGAGAGCTATCAAGGTTTTAGAGAAATGATGGAGCTGCGAACGAACTCATCTAATAACACCGTCTACGCTGACAGTGATGGAAACATCGCCTATTTTCACGGAAATTTTGTTCCCAAAAGAGCTACTACATATGATTATTCTTTGCCAGTAGATGGTGCTACTTCAGCGACAGATTGGCAAGGAGCCCATCAGGTAGATGAAACCATTATGCTGCTCAACCCTTCAAATGGATGGTTGCAAAACTGTAACTCAACTCCTTTTACAGCGGCTCAGGAGTACAGTCCAAAGAAAGAAGAGTATCCTTACTATATGGCGACTGCCCCTGAAAACCACAGGGGAGTTCACGCCATAGAATTGTTGTCAAAAATGGATAAAATTGATATAGATGGATTGATCGATTTAGCATACGATACCTACCTTCCTGCTTTTGCTGATTTAATACCTGGTTTGGTTACTGCTGTTGAAACTAAAAGCAAGGACCAAAATACTCTCGAGGCTGCTCGAGTATTGAAACAATGGGATTTTAGAACCTCAGAAGAAAGCATTGCAATGAGTCTCGCTCGCTATTACGCTATTCAGATTATAGAAGAGGTTCAGCGTCCCTCAGGAATGAGTTTTATGGAATTTATACAGTATATGGGAACAGATGCTGATGACAATTTGAAAGTAATACTCTTTACAAAAGCTATTGGAGTTCTAGAGTCTGATTTTGGAACTTGGAAAACTCCTTGGGGAGCCATAAATCGCTATCAGCGTATCGATGGAGCGACTCGTCAAGCCTTTAATGATTCATTGCCGAGTATTCCAATTGGATGGGCCTCTGGAAGATGGGGGGCTCTTGCTGCCTACGGAGCTCGTTATACAAACAATACTAAAAAAATCTATGGTACTAGAGGAAACTCTTTTGTTGCCGTGGTTGAGTTTGGGGATCGACTAAAAGCAAAGAGCTTACTCGCAGGAGGTCAAAGTGGAGATCCAAGTTCCAAGCACTTTTCAGATCAAGAACAGTTGTATAGAACAGGAACTTTTAAAGAGGTCCTCTTTTATAGAGAAGATGTTTTAAAGGATCAGCAACAGAAGTATCATCCAGGAGAATAGCTTGACTATTCTCTAATGACAACTAAAGTTCCTTTGGATCCAGTGGAGAGATTCCAAACCCCTTCTTTAAGAAGGTTCCCCTTTGAATCGTAAATTCCGAGCTCTGCTGTATTGGGGCCAGAACTTCCTTGGTTAAGAGCCACGAATTCAATGGTGTTATAACCTTTGACTAAATCGATATTCACTCCTTTATAGGCACCAGACAGATAGAAATTTTCGTGAACGACTTCTCCATTGTGAAGTATTTTAACGCGATCTCCATCGACAATTTGGTGATCTCTGCAAACCACCCCTACAAATTTGTCATAGACTTTGACATTGCCTAAAAACATATCTCCAAAGATTTCTTTTTCTACTTCATTTTCACGAGGACCAACCTTTGGATCGAAGTCAAAGTAAGCTCCTGCTTGAACTAAATTATTATTGGGAAGCATATTGATTTTACGCTTTTGGGGCTCTAATTCAATCTTAAACTCTTTGTTGTATTCTAAGGGATTTTTTTTGTTTTGTTTGAGAGGACTAATCTTTGGCATTCCACTGCTGTTCCCTTTCCCACTTTCGATAGGGATGGGTTTTCCAGAGTCTTCTTGGGCGTATACGCTACAGCTTAATAGAGCTATTAGTATGTAAATAAGTCGTCTCATTTCAACTAAAAAGGGCTGTAAAGATATAAAATCTTACAGCCCAATTGTTTTAAGGTCTTGTTAAAGTATTTTAAGCAAAATACCAGTAGATTAGAATCACAATGATGCAAATCGCCAAACCTACTTGTTTTACCTTTGAATAAGGAGTGATGTCGACTTGTTTGGTGTATTCCTGAACATAATCGGTATCTCGTGGCCAAATTTTCCCAATGACGAGCATGATGATGACATTGAGAACAAATAAGATGGCCATCACATCAATGTAGTGTGGGTAGTTCTCAAATCTCGGTTGAAGAATAAATTGACTGATAATGTATAACACGGAACCAGAAATTAAACCGACTTTAGCTGCAAGAGCAGGAACGCGTTTTGTGGTGTATCCAACTAAAATGATCGTTAGAATTGGAATGGAATAAATACCGTTGACTTCTTGTAAATAATCAAATAAATTTCCAGCATTGGCAATCAGTGGAGCGATGAACATCGAAGCAATTGCTAGAATCACTCCAAAGGTCTTTCCGTTTTTTACAATGGTTTTTTCATCCGCTTCTTTATTGATGTGCTGTTTGTAGATGTCAATTCCAAAAAGTGTTACAGATGAATTTAAAACGGAATTAAAGGAACTTAAAATAGCTCCAAATAGTACTGCGGCAAAAAAACCAATCAGTCCTGTAGGAAGTACTTCAGCTACTAATTTTGGATACGCTTGATCAGCAACTTCCAATCCTCCATTAAATACATGGTAGGCGATCAAACCAGGTAGTACAACGATAATAGGACCTAAGATTTTAATAAATGCTGCAAGAAGTAATCCCTTTTGGCCTTCCACTAAGTTTTTAGCCGCTAAAGCTCTTTGAATGATTTGTTGATTGGTTCCCCAATAGAACAATTGAATGAGCATCATTCCTGTAAAAAGCGTATGAAACGGAACGGGATCCGATTCACTACCCATCGATTTAAACTTATCAGGATTGGATGAGATAAGTTCGTTCAATCCTTGTGTGATACTACCATCTCCAATGAGAAGTAATCCAAATACAGGAATTAATAATCCTCCTATGAGTAATCCAATCGCATTGATCGAATCCGATACAGCTACTGCTTTTAATCCTCCAAAAACAGCATAAATCGATCCAATGATACCAATTCCCCAAACACAGATCCAAATGGAAGTCGTGTGAGAAACCCCTAAGAGTTCTGGGATGTTAAACATTCCGCTGATCGCTACGGAACCAGAGTATAAGATAACAGGAAGTAATACAACGACATAACCCGTTAAAAATAGGGCAGAGGTAATTGATTTTGTTTGAATATCAAATCGACTTGAAAGAAACTGCGGAACGGTTGTTAGCCCTCCTTTTAGGTAGCGTGGTAAGAGGAAAATTGCCGTGACAACCATTGTAATAGCTGCTAAGGTTTCCCATGCCATAACGGACAAACCACTATCATAAGCAGATCCGTTGAGTCCCACGATTTGTTCGGTGGAGAGGTTGGTTAGTAAAAGTGAACCAGCTATGACACCTGCTGTAAGGGAACGCCCTCCCAGAAAATAGCCATCAGAGGATTGTTCATTGGTGTTTCTGGTTGCTAAATAGGAAATCACCGCTACTAAGAGGGTAAATCCAATAAATGATAAGATTCCAATCATGTTAAAGTAATTTGGTTGTTGATCCCTAAAATAGTGAATTAATTCTATTTTAAGGTATTTAGGTTCGCAACAATATAGTTACCTACGGCTTCACCCTGTTTGACTCCCTCTTCACAAGCTCTACGGTAGTGAATGCCGCCGTAAAGTCTGGACATAGCAGCTTCGTTTGAGGCATCAATGAAGGATTTAAATGAACGATCCCCTAATCCATAGACCCGTTCAGTAGTATCCACGAATTCAAAGTTTTCACCATAAACAGCTGTTAGCGCCATGGCTGCAGCTCTGGAGATTACCGAGTGACCTGAGGTATATTCTGGGAAGGGTGGTGTTTGTAAATGCGGTAGCCATTCTTCATCAATGTACTGGTTAATCAACGTTTCAGGTCGAACGACTAAGGTGTTCCACTTGGTATCCCAACAAGAAATAAATCCGTCGAATAATGCTATCGATGTCATCATATAGGCATTAACTGTATGATCAAATGAATCGTTTTTTAATTCAGAAGCAATTTTCACAATTCCAATCCAGTGCCCTCCAGGGGTGATTTTCTTGGTCGCAAACATCGCATGACCTTTGTGATGTGAAACGTAGGGATTGCAATCCCAAAAGCTAGCAATTTTTGCTTCCTCACTGTCTTTATTTTCAGCGATTATATTTCCAGTTTCATAAACCTCGATCAATTCTTTGTAGAATGGGGAGTCTTTATCCATAGTTACAGGATAAGGATCTACTGGAGGAAACTGATCTGCTGATTTCAACACCATAGGACGAATCTTGTTCCAATGAGGTTCAATCCCCTCCATATAGTCTGGAGGAGTAGGCTTCCAAAAGCGGTCCTCTTCTTGAATTGTATATTTTGGAAAGGTTCTGGTCTGTTTGTAAAAATCACTATCAGCCCAATTCAAGATGTGCTCAGCCACTGCTTCACCGTATTTGATTGAGGCTTTAAATTCCAAACTTGACAACCCTTCATCCTGAAGTTGGTCATATAGTTGTTGTTGATAATCTTCTATCTTTTCTTCTGAGAAAATAAGCGCCTTACCCACTGTTAAAAAGGCGTGAACAGCAGCTAGGTTAGGAATGACTTTGCGATCCTCTAAGGCAGGGACATCCGTATAATCGGTCAATTGTCCTTGAAGGGATTCATATTTATCTGGATGCGCTTGTTGCATGATGGAATAAGCAGCAATTGAGGGGTAAACGTGAACCCTTGAAGCAATCGGAGGTGAAAAGATATCGTAAACAATGACGTCAGAGAGTTTTTGCTCGACTTCTCTAAAAAGTGCAGCATCACTTAAGTGATCTTTATATTCAGTTTTTTCTTCACAGCTACTAAATAGAATTAGGGATGCTAAAGAAAGGATGGTGAAAAATGCTTTGATCTTCATCTTAATTCTTTTTGGTGATAGTATAGGCACTATCGTTATTGGTCAAAATTATAAAAGTTTTATCTGAAATTTTATCAATCTTTCTACTTTCTAAATGAGCAGGTAGTCCAAGTGATCTGGACTGGGTAAAGTTACCATTTTTAAAATTGCTAAGGACTCCTCCTGCATTAGATTTTGAAGGTCCTAATTCAGTTACATATCCACTGTAGTTACCCACATAGTAGAGATCTCCATTGTCAAAATAAACATCTTCAATAGTTGAAAGCTGTGCTTCTACTGGTAAAGGAACTCCATTGTATTTAGTGTTATTTTCATTTAAAAAGACCATGGAACGCAATTCTTTAATGCTTTTTGTTTGCATGATGCTGTCTTTGCCAGTAAGGGTGTGAATATCCTTGGCCTTTACAAAATCACTGTATCTAACAAAGTATTTTTTGAGCGCAGGAATCTGAGAAATAAGTTTGTCTTTTGAAGCAAAAGGGACATTTTCACCAAAGAAATTGTAAAAAATGATCGGGTCTAAGAAGGTGTTTTCATCGTAATCATCCAAGTAGAGTTGAATCGGATGTTCTTTCGAGGCCTTCCATTTTAAATTCAGACCAGCATTTCCAGCAATGATATCCATGGTTCCATTTTGATCAACATCCGCAACCTTTACACAGTTCCACATACCCTGTGTGTCAGCTAATCCAAATTCTTCTGTTTGATTGTCGAATTTTCCATCTCCAATATTGATGAGTATCGTTACAGGCATCCAATCACCAACAAAAACCAAATCAAGTAAGCCATCATTGTTAAGGTCAGCCCACTCGCTATCGGTAATCATTCCAAGTCTAGCGTGAGCTGCCATTTCAAAATTGGCCTTCTGGGTGTTTTTAAGAATGTAGCTATTCGGGGAAAGACCATATCCACCAGGCATTGAACGAGTCCCTAAAAAGAGATCTTCATAACCATCTCCATCGTAGTCTCCAGCAGCGATGGATCCTCCGTTGTAGGAGGGGAGTGCAGCTGGATATTTGATGAATTCCGCATTGCCATTGTTGATGTACATTCGATCCGTAGTGTGGAGTACCCCTTCAACATATTCATTTCCTCCAGAAACTACATAGAGATCTAAATCCCCGTCTTTATCAAAATCAAAAGCCTCAGCATCCTCATCTTCGTGAATGGCATCGAGTTCAAATACTTTTAATTTTTTAGGTAGGTAGCTTCCGTCTTTTTGCTGAAGAAAAAGTTCTGAAGCTTGGTATTTACCCCCTCCTATGAATAAATCGTCCAATCCATCTCCATTAAAGTCAGCACGTTCTAAGGCAGGACCTTCAATAGATAAGCGCTCTGGCATTAAGGGTTCTTTATCGTAGTCATTGAAGTTGTTTTCTCTGTGCACAAAATCAAATGGAGCAACTACAAACGATTCATTGGAACCCTGAGTCAAATTTGTGTTTGAGCTTGATTTGCGATCGATGAATAATTGTTGATTTGCTTTAACATTGGTAAGCACTGTGGTTTTTTGATCGAGCCAGATCACCTTCAAGGAATCCAACTCTTGAATGGAACCTAATCCAAAGTGAATTTTTTGTGTGGAAGCTGATTCAAAACCTCTTGTTGTTGTTAATTCTCGGTACCATTGCGAATCGTTTTTATAGGCGTAAACCTTAGCTCCGAAAGGATTTAATTTTGAATCAAATTTCAGGCTTAAGAAATTGTTTTTTACACTGTTGTTCTCCAGAATCGTTGCGGGTTCATTGATGTTATTGACCACGATATCGATATCTCCATCGTTATCTAAGTCACTATAGGCAGCGCCGTTTGAATAGGAGTCACTAAGTCCAGCTTCTGTCGTAAAACGATCGAATTGATAGTTCCCTTTATTTTTAAATACGACATTTGGAATTTTGATACTAGGCATTACTTTGATAAATTCTAGTTCTAATTCATCCTGGTCCTCTTCGTTGAATTTCGATAGATCTACATCAGATTCATAATTGATAAAATCAAGATCGTTGGGACGTTTGTAGATTCCATTTGAAATAAAAACATCAGACATTCCATCATTGTCGTAATCTTGAATTAATACCGACCAGCTCCAATCTGTAGCGTGAAGATTGGACACCATTGCCACCTCTTTAAAGGTTTCATTCCCATTATTGAGTTGAACGTGATTGCGAGCGAATTGTGGGTGGTACCCAAAGGATTCTTTGATTTGAGAAACTTTATCTGAGTCTTCTCCTCCTGATTTTAAAAAGATATCGGGATCGTTTGGCATCATATCCAAACTAAACACATCCGTTAGTCCATCGTTATTAATGTCGGCAGCATCCAATCCCATTGTAAATCTAGAGCTGTGACTGAGTGCAGAATTACTAACTTCTTTAAAAGTTTTATCTCCTTGATTGAGGTAGATGTAATCATTTTCATGGAAGTCATTTCCTACGTAGATATCAATATAGCCATCCATATTGAGATCGGTAGTGCTGAGACCCAAACCATATCCAAGTGAACTTGAATAAATACCAGCTGCTTGAGTTACATCAACAAAAAGGAGGGTTCCTTCATTTAATTTATTTTCTAATAATAAATCCCCTGCTAGTTCATCTATCTGTGATCGCTGATCGGATCTGCCGTAGTTTCGAGGGGTGTGTATCGAGTGATTGAGAAGGTAAACATCTAAATCGCCATCATTGTCGTAATCAAAAAAACTCGCTTGTGTTCCAAAACGAGAAATGTCTAAACCAACTTCGGAAGAGCGCTCACTAAAGGTGCGATCTCCATTGTTGATATAAAGCATATGATGTGCCTCTTCAAGGGATTTGTAATTACTTACTTTTGAAACATAGAGATCTTGATATCCATCATTATTGACATCAGCAACGGTCACACCAGTAGACCAGCTGTCTTCAGTTCCAATTCCTGCAGCGGTACTGATGTCCTCAAATTTCATATTTCCTAAGTTGCGATACAGCTTGTCGGGAGTTTGATTTCCTGTAAAGAATAGATCTTCGAATCCATCGTTGTCGATGTCGATAATTCCAACTCCACCTCCATTGTAGTAATAGAGGTATTCAATGATGTTCATATCACCTGTAGGCGTCAATTTATTTGCAAAGTCAACACCGGTTACTTTTGGATCTAAAGAATTAAAATGAATAGGGGCTTGTTCTATGGTTTTGGTTTCACAGCTTAATATCAGTAAAGCAACTAAACTAAGAAGGCTATAGTGTTTCATATTAGTATTGGTAGATGACTAGCGAGTCTGAATTACGACTCACTATAATTTTGTTATTGACTGATTTGATAGAGCGAATCTCACCATTTTGATGAAAGCCACTTTCTTTTGTTCGATTTCGAACGGTTCCCTTACCATCATTTTCTAAATAAACGCCATATGTTGCATCGTAACGCCCCACCTCAGGTTTTACCTTGTACAAGTTTCCTCCAAGGAGTAAATCTTGATCTCCATCCTGGTCAAAATCTCCTGATTCAATTGCAAAAATTGGAGCAAATTGAACCTCTTTTGGTAGAGGGGTTACTGAAAAACTCAAGTTGCCTTGATTGATAAAAAGCGCTGATTCAAAGTAGGTGGCATCTAGTTGTAAACTTTCTTCTAGAGTCACTTTATCAAACATGGTCCTCATACTGGCATTTTTAAAGGTTTCGTAATTCGGAAACTTCTTTTTGAGTCCTTTAATTTGATCGATTAAGTTATGACGAAGATTGTAGGGGTAAAATTTCCCATCTTCAGCTTTGAAACTCATGATCGGATCTAAAGCACCATTATTGTCAAAATCCTTTACATAAAGTCGAATCGGATTGGACTTAGAGGCTTTAAATCTAGAATTCAGCCCGTGATTACCCGCAACAAAATCTATTAGTCCATCCCCATTGATGTCTGTGGCCTCGAGGGTGTACCACCATCCTTTTAAATCTGATAGCAGATTGGACTTTTCACGTTGATAGATTCCATTGTTATTGATAAACAACTCGATCCCCATAAATTCTCCTGTGATGATTAAATCGGGGTCACCATCGTTGTCAACGTCGCCAAAAAGGGCATCAGTGATCATTCCTAGATCAATTAAGTCAGCTCCAATTTGTTCGGTTTTGTCACTAAATTCTCCTTGACCATTATTGACTAAAAGATGTCCTGAACCCGGAGTCCCATAGGCATCGTTAACGGTGCGTTCTCCTACAAATAAGTCGAGATCTCCATCATTGTCAATATCGGCTGACACAACTGCTCCTGTATTGAAAAACTTAGTCGCTGTAGGTAATTCGTATGCGCTTAAGTCAAAGTTCCCAGTTCCATCGTTGATAAACAATTGATCAGCCAGGGTTTGAGAGAATCTTGAAAATTCAACACCCCCATTTCCTTGATAAAGATCGAGGTCTCCATCGTTGTCAACATCTAAAGCAAGGGCTTTAATTGTTTCTTTTTCAATATCGTTCTCTAAAGTGAAGTTTGTTTGGGTCTCAAAACCATCCTTTGTACCGAATACCAATTCGCTTTTACGGTCTTTAACACCAGGAATATAGATGTCTTCATAACCATCTCCATTAAAGTCTCCATTGGCTAAAATTGGACCAGGAGTACTCATCATATGGTGTAGTAAACGGTTTTTATTAAAATCGATGTAGCGATTTTCCTTGTGAAGATAATCGATGGTGGACACTTCTTTCTGAAAGAGGTTAGTGCTTAAATAATCGTTATTGGTTGCTTTCTTTTGAGCAGTAGTAATATCCACTTCTAAGGTTTGATTCACAGGAATATTTTCCAAAAGACTGACACGACCATTAGGCCATAAAACTTTGACACTTACAGGTCCTGTGGATGCTAAACCAATATGTGGTCTTAAATCCATACTCGACTGAAATCCTCTAATCGGTTGTTGATCAATGGTATAATTTGTTGTTCCGTCGTTTACGATGATGCGTGCTCCAATTCCAAAGCGGTTTAGTTCAGTGCCTTTTAATTTGAAATTGATGAAATTGTTTTGTGTTTTCGAATCGGCGTGGTTTTCATAGATAAAGGCAGGCATGTTGACATTGTTGACTACCAAATCCAAATCGCCATCATTATCTAAATCCCCATAGGCAGATCCATTAGAGAAACTAGGAGTTGTTAAACCGGTTTTTTCGGAGTATTCAAATTTCAAATCACCTTTGTTGAGATAGGCGTGATTTTTAACTGGATTCGAAGGGATGATTTCTACTAATTTTTTATAATCGACTTCTTGGTCACTGACTATTGAAGTGATGACTTCTTCACTGGAAACATATTGTAAGTAATCTTGATCGGTCAAATCTCGATAAATACCATTGGCAATATAAAGGTCTTTAAGACCGTCGTTGTCCATGTCAAAAAATAAAGCTCCCCAAGACCAATCAGAGGCTTCAACACCAGCCAACCTTCCAACTTCACTAAAGGTTTCATCTCCGTTGTTCAGTTGGAGCATATTTCTAGTAAATTGGTGGTAATAGCCATTGTTGACGTTATAGGAGTATTTGTCCCAATCTTCAAAAGTGGTTACCGATTTGAGTCGTTCGTATTCTGAAGGAAGCATTTCAGTGATAAAAATATCGGGTTGTTGATCATTGTTAATGTCAGCCATATCTGCTCCCATAGATGCACCACTAATCGAATTGATGGATTGTGTCAGCGTTTCTTTAAAGGTACCATCTTGATTATTGATATAAAGGTAATCACGCTCAAAAAAGTCATTTGAAATATACAGGTCTTCCCAGCCGTCATTGTTAATGTCTCCAACAGTAACCCCTAATCCAAATCCGATTACAGATCCATAAATTCCAGCCGCTTCACTGACGTCTGTAAAAGTTCCTCCATCATTTCTGAGGAGTTTATCCCCGCCGAGTTCATCTCGAATTGGTCGTTCATTTCTTCTAAGATCAAAACTACCAATGGATTGATAAGAATTGTTGAGTAAGTACACGTCCAAATCTCCATCTTTGTCATAGTCAAAGAATGAGGCGTGTGTAGAATAGCCCTTATCCGCTAATCCGTATGCCTCTGCTTGTTCGCTAAACGTTAAATCGCCATTGTTAATGAATAATTCATTTTGCTTATTGTCTCCTTGAACATCTCCTGAATTACACACATAGATGTCTAAAAGACCATCAGCATTGATATCGACCATTGTGACTCCAGTTGACCAAGCTTTAGTTCCACCAACTCCTGCAGTCGCAGTAATTTTTTCAAATTTCCAATCGCCCTTATTGAGATAGAGCTCATTTTTTTTCTGATTGGCAGTCATATAGATGTCGGATAATCCATCGTTGTTAATATCACCAATTGCAACTCCACCACCATTGTAAAAGTTGCGGTAGGTATACACATTAAATTCATTGGAAAAACCTAAATCATTTGAAAAATCGACTCCAATAAAGTCGTTGTTTTTCAAACTAAACAAGGTGTCGTTTGAAGATTCACAGGCACTAAGAAGTGTCAATGAAACTACAAATAAGGGGATCGATTTAAATAAGTTCATCATTAGAATTGTTTTTGATTGAGGTCCTGAATTAAACCGATGACATCACGAGTCCCTTCAAGATGTAATAATATCTGACGGTTCCCATCGACTTTGTAGTAGATTGGATATTCTAGTTTTTCATTTTCAAGAACCTTAAATTCGTTACCTGGATACCAAATCTGTAGCGTGTCCATGACTACCTGTATTAATTCTTTGTTGTATAAATGTTCATTCCATGGCGCCCAACCCAAATAAGAAAAAGTCATTTTTAAGCCGTTCATAACACGCTTGTCATCAAAAGCTCCATAAAACAAATAGCGAATAGGAGCCTTGGCCGTGTCATTGAGGATGTGCTGTACATTTTGATTATTGCCTCCGTGTGTCACAAGCTTTTGTTGATTTAACGCTTTACATTTTGCAAAAAATTCATCTTTGGTGTCTTTAAATTCTAAGCCAAATTTTAGTTGATTGAGCTCTAAATTTTTTGCCATTTCTGACTTGACAGTACGGTCGTATTCACTGCGTTGACAGGATGAAAATGCGACAGCAATTCCAATGATGTAAAGGAGGTTAGTCCAGTTTTTTAAAGTGAATCGAATCATTGTTGATAATCGTTATTAAATAGGTGTTGTTATAATAATTTGTCGTTTCAAATTTTCTGATTTCACCAGGAATATTTAAACTTGAGACGGTCTTGTTTTTTAAATTCAGATACCAACCTTTGGAGGCATCTTGTGCTCCAAATTGAGGTTTTACACTGTAATTGTTTCCTCCCAACACGATAGCAGATGAAGCTTTGAGCGGTTGAATCGCTTTCAGATTGGAATACTGTAGTTCAGAAGGTAGTGCAATGGATTCAAAACCTTTGTTTTTTCGAAGAAATACAGTTGATTCCACTGTATTCATTGACTTTTGAGTGGCGTTTGAAAGTTGTTTCTCTGAAAATAATTCTTGCATCGAGGCTTGAGCGTAATCTCGATAGTATTTGTATTCTTTTTTAAGAAAAGGCAGTTGCATGATCAGTTCGTCTTTATCGTGTATGGGATAATCCTTTCCATCGATTCGGTAACAGAAAAGCTGTTCCTGTGTTCCGTTTTGATCAAAATCACTGATATACAAACGCATGGAGTCTTTGTAAAAGGAATTCAATCCTTTATTTCCTACGATAAGGTCCATGACACCGTCCAAGTCGTAATCGACGCGTGCGATCGATTCCCATCCACCTGAGGAGTCCTCGAGTCCATACGCGCTAGTTTGGTTCGTAAAGGTGCCTTGATTGTTTTCAAAAACACTAACGGGCATCCATTCTCCTACGACCACTACATCGTCCCATCCATCTTGATTGAGGTCCCAAACTACTAAATCTGTAATCATGCCTATAGATTCAAATGAAGTCACTTCTACATCGTAAAAGTGACCAGTGCCATCGTTTTCCAATAAGTGAAGATCAGCATCGATTCCGTAAGTAGCTGTCTTATAGCGCTCTCCTATGATAAGATCCAAGTCTCCATCGCGATCAAAATCCAAGGATTTTACCACTGAGGTACTAAATCGTTTTCGTGATTTTAAGTTAGAAGATAGTTCAAAAACTCCTTTGGTGTTGATGTAAATTCGATCTTCTAAATTAATAGAATAGGGGGGATAATCTTTTCCACCACTTCCAACATATAAGTCCAAATCACCATCTTGATCTGCATCAAAAAACACACTACTGGTGTCTTCGCTATCTCTAGATTTTGAAAATGGCTTTTGAATTAAATCAAAGTCCTGGACGTTTGAAATATAGAGACTGCCTAAGTGTCCTTTTGCTCCTCCAATAAAATAATCATCGATGCCGTCGCTGTTGAGATCTGCCTTTGAAATACATGGACCTTCTTTAGAGAACATTTGAGGAAGGAGTCGTTCTTGGTCAAAATCGACAAAGTTGTTTTCTCGGTGTTGGTATTCAAAGAGAGCTACCTCTTTGGTATTACTTTTAGCAGTTATTGCGTCGTATTCTTCTAATTCTGAAGTATCTTCAACGATTTTTAGATGTTGATTTACAGAAACTTCGTAGTGCACGCTTTTTTTGAGGTTTGGCCAAATGATTTCAAGGCTATCGATTTGAGTCGTTGTTCCCAATCCAAAATGGAGGTAGTTTGGAGCTGAACTTTCAAATCCTTTAGAGGGATAAAGTTCAGCGATTTGGCTGTTTTGATTGTAATGGATGAAGACTTTAGATCCGACTCCAAAGGCATTTTCTTTACCGGCATTCAACGACAGTTTTAGGTAGTTGTTCCCAAGTGATTCACTATTGTTTTCATAGACAAAAGAAGGCATATTCACATTATTGACTACTAAATCTAGATCGCCATCGTTGTCGAGATCTGCATAAGCGGATCCATTTGAAAAACTGGGATGATTCATTCCCCACGCCTCTCGCACATCCTCAAATTCAAATTCCCCTTTGTTTTTATAAACTGCATTTTCAATCGCTTTTGAGGGCATAATATCGATGAGTTTTGAGAGTACATCTTCATCATTCTGGATCATTTGACGTACTTTTTCTTCGTTTGCCATATAGGCCAAGTAATCGCGATCTAAAAGGTCTTTGTAGATTCCATTAGAGACATAAATATCGCGCATTCCATCATTATCCATATCGAATAACAATGCAGCCCAACTCCATTCCGTAGCATCAACTCCTGATTGTCTTGAGATTTCAGCAAAACCTTGATTTGCTATATTTCGTTGCAGGACATTTCTTGGAAATTGCTTGTGGTATCCCTTACTAAAGGCTAATTGATGTTTGTCCCAAGACTCGTACATTTGTTTGGATTTTTTACGATTCAGGGACTCTGGAAGCATTTCAGTAACAATGAGGTCTGTTTTTAAATCATTGTCCAAGTCTGCTGCATCAGCACCCATGGAGCCCATAGACAAAGCTGTAAAGTAGTGATCACTCACTTCCGTAAACGTTTTGTCTTGATTGTTGAGGTAGAGGTAGTCCTTTTCGAAAAAATCATTGGAAATAAACAAATCTGTCCATCCGTCATTATTAAAGTCAGAAAGCGTGATTCCTAAACCAAAGCCAATAGCAGAAGAGTAAATTCCAGCCTCTTGGGAAACATTGACAAAAACACCCTCCTTGTTTTCTAAAAGTCGGTTACCATCTTTTGAAGGGATCGTTCTTTGATCTTCAATGAGATCATAGGCGCCTACTGAGCGTATCGAATTATTTAAAACATAACAATCTAAGTCACCGTCTTTGTCGTAGTCAAAAAATGCTGCTTGAACTGATAATCCAACAACATCCAATCCATATTTTTTTGATTCTTCTTTGAAGGTGTTATTTCCTTGATTGATGAACAATTCGTTATGTCTATTTTCTCCTTCTGGCAAGCCAGATTTACATACGTATAGATCTAAAAGTCCATCCTGATTGATATCGACAAAGGTGGCTCCTGTGGACCAAACATCAGGACAAGCTACACCCGCCTGATTTGTAATATCTTCAAATTCCCAGTTTCCTTTGTTCAAAAACAATTTGTTATCAACAATGTTGCCAGTGAAATATACATCTACTAATCCATCGTTATTGATGTCACCCATTGCAACTCCAGCGCCATTAAAGAAATTTCTGTATGTATAGGGATTAAATTCTTCAGAATAACTCAGATTATTTTCAAAAAACAACGAGGCATTCTCTTTTAATTCAAAAAGAGGTTGATCGGCACATCCCAATGAAAATAATGCAATAAAATATAGATATATTTTATTCAAAATAGGTTGTTTTAGTTTAGTTTGGCAGAGGCCTCTAAGGTACTAATTTATCTTATTGTTTTCTAAAAATTGTCCTTATAGGATTGTTAAAAATAGGTAGTGATTGTTAAAATATATACAATAAAAAAAGGCCACCAAAACGGCGGCCTTTAATTATTTCAAGAAATTTAATTCAAGTACTAGATTTTAGTATCCAGGGTTTTGAGATAAAGTTCCATTTGAGTTTTGAATTGCTTGTGCAGGGATTGGCATAACAGTTCTGTAAGCATCACTGTTTGTTTTTTGCCACCAAGAAGCACCCCATTTTCCGAAACGGATCAAGTCAGTTCTACGAGATGATTCCATAAACATTTCACGTCCTCTTTCAGCTAAGAAAGAATCAGCAGTAACGGTTAAGTTCCCTAATCCAGCTCTAGCTCTTAAAGCATTTACGTCAGCAGCAGCTAATGACCAGTCTCCAGCAGCTCTTGCTTTCGCTTCTGCTCTTGTTAAAAGAACGTCTGCGTAACGAACAATTGGGTAATCGTTATCAAGGTCAGGTCTAGCAAATAATTTGAAACCGAATTTACCTAAACGTACTCCACCAGTTCTAGAAGCATTTGGCTCTAATTCGTTAATTTCTACTGAGTAGCTAATCGCTGGATCTTCAGAATCAGACGCTAAATCCACGATTGCGTTTCCATTGTAGTCTAACTGAGCACCTACTAAGAAGTTTGCTTTTTTACGAGCATCACCATCTTCGTATGAGTTGTAGAAGTCAGCTAAAGCAGAATATCCATTCCAAGGCTGAGCTTCAAACTTGTAAGTTTCCTGTGAAGCGTAGTGCAATGACATTTGGTGGAAGTTCATACCTCCAGCAGAAATTTCATTGTACTCTACTGACCAGATGATTTCTGGGTTGTCACAGTTGTTCGCAGCAAATACCGTAGCATATCCAGTTAAGTTAGCTGGATCAGAATCTACAGCAGGACGCTTCGATGGATTCGGTCTAGAAACAGTGTTGTCAGCTAATTTGTATGAACTGTTATCGATGATGTATGATGCAGCAGCTTCCGCCTGAGCATACATAGCTACACCTGCATATACTTCAGCATTTAAGTATAATTTCGCTAATATAGCAAGTGCTGAATATTGATTTACACGGTATTTAGTATCAGCAGTCCCAAGTGGAGAAGAAGCCAAAGCTCCAGCTAAATCACCTGTTACGTCGTCTAGAGTAATCCCTAAACCAGCTAATAAATCATCGTGAATTCTGTAGAAAGCATCGCTTCTTGAAAGTTGAGCTGAAGCTCCACTCTCAGTTACGTATTTGATACGTCCATACATATCCATTAATCTCCAGTGTAAGTATGCTCTTAAGACTTTTGCTTGAGCTACTAATCCAGCATTTCCACTTACTGAAGTAAGGGCAGCATTCACCTCAGCAATTGAGTTGTACTGTTGATCCCAAGTTCCAGTAACAGGACCGTTAGATGATGTTTGTGTGTGTCTGTGAACATCTAACCAGATTCCACCATCATACCAGTCACCACCTTTTTGAGTAACTGCCATTTCATCAGTAGATACTGATTGTAATGAGAAGTATCCTCCGTGGTTTGCAGTTCCTGCATTTCTAATTGCAGCATAGGCTCCAGAAAGTGCGTCAGATGCACCAGGCTCAGCACAGTAAGACTGATTCACAACACCATCAACAACAACTTCCTGTGTTAGCTCTCCTACTAAATTTTCTTCTAAGTCGGTACAAGAGTAAGTCAACCCTACAAGTCCCATACCTAACATTAATCTATATATATTTTTCATTGTCATTATTGTTTTTTATAAGTTGATATTAACTCCTAAAGTAAATGAACGTGCAGAATAGTAATTATTTCTTCTGTCCATACCAGGTGCCAATGGGTTACCATTATCTTCAATATCTACTAACGATGGCTCAGGATCAGTTCCTGAATAGTTAGTTAATGTAAACAAGTTCTGAGCGTTTAATGATACTGTAACAGATTTGAACGCATCACTGTTCAAGTTCAAAGGTCTTGAAATTGTCAAGTTGTCTAATCTGAAGAAATCAGCTTTCTCAACATAGTAAGAACTGAACTGAGCGTTAGTGATATCATCTGTAGCATACTCAGTATTTACATAGTTGTACGATTTTTGTGATCCAACTCTTGGTTCATAGAATACACGGAATGAGTTTACTAAACTGTGTCCGAATGCTCCTCTGAAGAAAGCGTTGATGGTATAATCACCTAAAGTTAATTGGTTGGTCCATCCTAATTCGAAATCAGGAGTACCTTTTCCTAAGATTGCGAAATCCACATCCTCATTTAACGCATTTCCTTGATCGATGTTTAATACACCATCACCGTTAACGTCTACGAAGTTTTGAGATCCATCAGTAGTAGTTCCATTATAAACAGGTCCCCAGATTTGTCCAATTTCTTCTCCTTGTTTTACGCGGATCGCAAAAGTTGAGTTTTGTCCAGGAGCTCCCATGTTACCAAATACAGCAGCATCAGATACATACTCATCTAAAACAGTTTTATTTTTAGATAATACGATTCCAGTGTTGTAGTTGTCAGTAACATCGTAGTTTAATGCTAATTCAAAACCTTTAGAAGTCATTGTACCAGCGTTGTCCCACTGAGAAGAGTATCCATCATTTTCAGTTGCATCTAAAGCTCTTAAGATGATGAAGTCTTTTGAAGTTTGAGAATAAATATCAACACTAGCAGTTAAACGATCTGTGTTTAAGTCAAGACCAAAGTTAGTTTCTGACTTCTCTTCCCATTTAAGATCTGGATTTGCAAGTGAAGAACGGAAGGTGTTACCTCCTGTAGTTCCACCACCAGCCCATCCGAATGGGTAGATGTTTTGAGTAAGACCGTACTGAGAAGGTAAGTTACCAGTAACCCCGTAAGATAAACGAGCTTTTAATTGGTTAACACCATCTAAGTTCAAATACTCATTTAAGTCAGTACCAATACCAACAGCTGGGAATGTTCCCCATTTGTTGTCACCAGCAAATTTGTTAGAACCTTCTCTACGAATTGAAGCATTCAAGAAGAAGTTGTTGTTCAATGTTAAGTTCACACGTCCAAAGTATGCAGCGATTAATTGATCTGGAGATTTATTAGAGTTAGCTCCAATTAATCCAGCGTTTAATAAATCTTGCGCATATTCAATAGCATCTACGTACTCGATTTGAGTTCCAGGGAAGTCACCAGCAGTAAATGTGTGTGACTCGAAGTTTTGTTGTTGGAATGAGTAACCTCCAGTTAACACTAAATTCATTTTATCAGAGTTTTTAGTGTAAGTTGCGTAAGTTTCCATCAATTTAAATGAATACTCATCATCATAGAATGTTGCAGAACCTTTTCTTGTTAAAGAAGTTGCGTTTCCGTTCCAAAGTGAAGTTGGAGCGTAGTACAATTTGTTTCCGTAACGAGAAGTTTGCTGACCAGCTCTGAAGTATACGTTGATTGCATCAGATAAGTCGTAAGTCAAATTAGCAGAGTAGTTTAACTCAACTTTCTTTCCAGAGTTGATGTTTTGGTTGATGATTGATACAGGGTTGTAAGAATCAAATAAACCTAGAGTTTCAAAGTATCCACCGAAAGTAGAACCGTCAAAAGCATAAGGAGCATCAGCACCGTAGATTGGAGCAGTTGGGTTGTACAAGGTAGCATAACGAAGTGCTTCGTTGAAACCGTTTTGTTGTTTTCTGTCAGTAAAAGAAGTGTTGATTTCAACTCTTAATTTATCGTTTAAGACTCTAGTTGAAAGATTTAATCTTCCGTTGATTTGTTGGAATCCAGAGTTTAAAAGAATCCCTTCAACATCTCTTGAGTTTAAAGAAGCACGGTAGCTAGTAGAACCAGCTCCACCAGAAATCGATACGTTATGGATTTGAGTAGCAGCATCTCTAGTAACCGCATCTAACCAATCTGTTTTTTGACCTAAATCACGACCACCTTGAGCGATAAACTCATCTGGAGTCATCAAGTCGATTTGGTTTGCAATTTGAGAAATTGAATACTGTCCGTTGTAAGATACTTGAGTCTCACCAGCTTTACCACCTTTTGTAGTAACAAGAATTACCCCTGATGATCCACGAGAACCGTAGATAGCAGCAGCAGAAGCATCTTTTAATACATTGATACTCTCGATATCGTTAGGGTCAACGTTTGCAAGTGATGCACCGATAACTCCATCGATAACTACTAATGG